>JBDTNB010000052.1:0-38833 GCA_039933955.1 Chloroflexota bacterium | reverse complement strand
CAACACCTGGGCGCTGGATGCCGTTTTAGCTGACATCCGCCGCCGGGGAATCGACACCATTTTCAATCTGGGCGACAGCGTATTCAACTGCCTCGATCCCGCCGGGACGGCTGCGCGTTTGATGGACGCCAACATCCTGAGCGTCATGGGCAACCAGGATCGCGATGCCTTTGCGCCCAACGATGTGATGCGGGCTTCACGCGATTATGCTTTCGTCAGCGCCGAATTGAACGCCGTACAAGTCGCGTGGCTGGCGGCCTGCCCCCCAACCTATACCGTAGACGATATTTTGTTGTGTCACGGCACGCCCCATTCCGACGAAACTTATCTGCTGGAAACCGTCACCGAGCATGGCGTATTTTTGAGCGACACCGCCACCATTTTGTCGCGCCTGGAAAATATCGACGCCAAACTGATTTTATGCGGACACAGCCACGTCCCGCGCGTCGTCTGGCTGCCGGGAAATCGGCTCGTCGTCAATCCGGGCAGCGTCGGCATCCCGGCCTATGACGATGATGTGCCGATGTTTCATATTATGGAGTCCGGCAGCCCGCACGCCCGATATGCGATCCTGACTCGCCGCGATCATTTCTGGGATGTTGAATCCGTTTGTGTGGCCTATGATTGGAGCATCCCCGCCGCCAGAGCACGCGCTTTTGGCCGCCCGGATCGCGCCCATTGGATTGAAACGGGGAGAGTTTCATGAGTGTCAAATTTCAAACTATCGCGATGGGATCACACATCGGTGTGCCACCTGCTCATCACACATTCGCAAAACAGGCCGACGGTTCGGATAAACTACTCGTCATCCTGCCTGGATATGGATACAACAACGATTTTCCAGTCTTGTATTATCTACGCAAGGCCGCGCTTGAATTGGGTTACGATGTGTTGAGTGTCGAGTACAGTTTCCAGGCTGCCTACACAAATTTTGATATGAACAATGTTCTCGACCTACTAGACGAGGTAAAAAAGGCGGTTGCCTCTCTAAGCCCCCAGAAGTACCAGCATATCTGCATCGCCGGGAAATCCTTAGGCACAATACTTGCGGTTGCTCTAGCTGAATGTCTTTCCGCCAAGCAAATTGACCTGATTTTGCTCACGCCGTTATCGGGATCGGTGCAGATGGCCCATGCGTCCCCCACATTGGCGATCATCGGCACGGCAGATGCGCTCCATGCGCAAGCCGCACCTGACATTGTACCGACCAGACCTAACCTACAATGGCGCGTGTTTGAAGGACTCAATCACTCGTTGGAAGTCCCCGACGATTGGCACGCATCGCTCGCCGTCCTGCCGGAGATCATCGCCGCCTGTGTCGAATTTTTAGCCTGACTGTGGAATACTCGGATCGAAGCACACGAATTCAACCGTATTGCCGTCGGGATCATACAGATAGAAGGAACGCGACTGTTTGATCGGATGCTCCATCGTCCGTATGGTATAGCCCAATGCAGCGATGCGTTTCAACTCGTCGTAGTAATCTTTTACGTCGATGATAAAAGCAAAATGATGCAGCGGCGTTTTGCCCACATCCTGACCCGCAAACGGCGTATCATCGACATCGGAAACTTCTTTCAGATCAAATATGCCAATGGCTTGTGCCTGCCCATTGATGCCCACTGCAATCTTGAAAAATTGCATGGTTCCCATCGCGATGTAAGGCTCCAACTCAATGACATCGCGGTAAAATGCCGCCATTTTTTGCACGTTCGGGGTGCGCAGCACTACCTCGCCAAGCTGTTTTGCGACCATCGGTTTTCTCAATTCAATTTAATCCAATAAGTGTGCTGATTTTATGTTGAACGAGCATGGCACGCAAAATGTGTGGCTTGCATACGGTCAGGTTCAGACGGTGGTTAGCCTCATGCTGATGACAAGTTGTTGAGCGGAGATTTCAGTGCTTCAGGCGGGTTTCAGTTTCAGCGTTCTGGTCAGCGTGCCCAACTTGAAACAGTCTGCGCGCGATCAAAATGGAAAAGATCGCCCAGGGCAACAGCGATAGCAACGAAAACAGAAGGCCGATGCCGCCGAACGTGGATGGCACAAGCATCAGAATGCCCGCAGTGAGTCCGGCATAAGCGGTATTTCGGCTAAAGACCTTGCTGCGCAGCATCACAGCGGCAAAAAGCAGGAGTGCAAGCGCATTGAGAATATAGTACACCAGGAATGCCGTGCCCGAATTTTGTACGATCAATGCCTGCCCTGCTCCCATCACAATGGATTGCTGTGCCTCAGTCATGCCAACGGTGTATTGTTGGCTGAGTTTAAGCATCTCGAAGGCTGTGTTCGATGGAATGTAGGCAGCAATACCCACCAGTCCCAAAATCAATGCCACGCTGACGATTGATTCACGGATCGGCTTCAAAGCGAGGTAGAAAGCCAGATACATGGGGATGAGCAGTAGGTTGTTGATGAGATACAGCATATCCAGATTGAGCAGTCCCAACACTGGATTATTGTGAAAGAGGATGAACCACTCATTTATCAAAGACGGCGGCGGCGAAATGACATAAATCATGATCTGGATGGGAATGATGGCGACCCCGAACCAAGCTGCAATACCGCCCAGCTTAAAAATCCAATTCCATTGGGGATCGCATCCCGGCACGGAAATCGAGTCGTGGGCGGTCATCTGGAACTCCTGAACAGGCTGCCATTAACCAACTTTAACATGCTGCATGGGCGGCAGGCAGTAAACAACGTCGCCGTTTACCGGTAATTTGTCATGTCAGCCTCATGCAAAACCCGCGCCCTTGCAGTATGATGAATTCGAACTGGCACGAACGGTTGGGACACTTATGGAGTATGGAGGATAGAACATGCAGCAGGCAATTGACGCCATCAAAGCCAAATATAATGTTTCTGACGAAGACGCGAAAAAAGTCTTAGGGGTGCTGGTCGCAGCCGAACATAAACGGCAAACCGGCGACATCACCCCACGCGGTGGACTCATCAGCGGCGCGAGTTTGCCAGGGTCAGGCGGCGTCCCACCGACGGCGATGAAAACTGCCGATACGCGCGGGATTGACGCAGGCGATCTGTTGGGCATCGCGGGCAGCTTACTGGGCGGACATTCCGGTCAGCAAAGCGGCGGTGGATTAGGCGGGCTGGTCGGCGGTTTGCTTGGCGGGCAGCAATCCGGCCAGCAAAGCGGTGGCGCTGATATTATGTCTATTGTCAGCGATTTAATTGGCGGCGCATCCAATCATCCCAGCCAGGGTGGCTCCGGCGCTGATCTGGGCGGCGTATTGAACGGTCTGCTCGGTGGGCAGCCCGGTCATCAAACCAGCAATCCCCTCGGCAGCTTGCTCGGTGGTTTAATGGGCGGTGGCGGACAAAGCCAACCCGCGCAGCAAGGCGGCGGCGCTGGGGATTTACTGGGGCTGCTGGGTGGACTCGTCGGCGGCGCAGGTGGACAGCAGGGCGCACAGAACGGCGATATATCAGGATTGTTGGGTAGTTTGCTCGGCGGCGGCGCAGCCCCACAGCAATCGCAGCAGCCCAGCCAGGGTGGCGGCGGCACATTCTACTCCCCGCAGGATGTCGGCCATCAACAATCCGGGCATCAACCTTCCTCTCCAAGTGGCGCTCAGTTGGGACAGGGCACGCCAGGGGGCAGTGACAAAAAAGATTACGGCAGCATCGGCGACGCCATGCATAAAATGTCCGACGCCGTTCACGAAAAACCGGATAAGCTGGGCAAGATGTCCAACGAAAAGGGCAAACCCGGCAACATGCCCTCCGGCAAAGAGAAAAAATAGATCGTTTTAACCCCATCTATTTCCATTGGGACGCAGCGGGCTGCGTCCCTACCCATATCGACTTCCCTCGCCTGCCCAATGACTCGCTAACCTGGAAAACAAAAAAGGGGCTGTTCGCCCCTTATTTTGCTGATGTGAGTTGACTTACGCCCTACGCATACGCGCGGCGGGTTACGCGCTGGCGTTTGTCATAGAAATCGCCGAAGTTGTTGTTGCTCGACCACAGGATGAAGTTGTACAGGCTGTGCAGGGATTTCAGGGTGTTGAAAATTTCGGGCAGAATGCAGCTTGTGTCCAGCGCCGGGTCTTCGGGAGCATACCACTTGCCGACACGCAGCCAATCCTGGCCGTCAGCGAAGGTGTCCATCCACTCGTCCAGGATGCGCCCGCGCAGCAGTTCGGAGACCGACAGGTTCATCTCACCCAGGTGCAGACCGTTCCAGAAACCGAAGCGATAATCCCCTGGCATCGAGCGCAGCAGGTTGCGGAAGGCCGTGCGATGGTGCGGCAGTTCCAATTTGCCGATGAGATTTTGTTGATCCAGCCACGCATAAGGTGACAGAATCAGTTCGATTGCGAATTGATCGGGCGTCAGCCGCAGCTCAATCACGGGATGGCGGTAGGTATCAACCTCGCCCATCTGGTTGCCCGCTTCTTTACCCATCTTGCGCTCGACCAGTTCCGCCTGTTCCCGCGAACGGAAGTAGGTCAGCACCAGCGTCGAGGACTGCTCCAGGCAAGCCGCCGATTCCTGCGAGACAACCGATGATTTTTGCCAACGGGGATGCAGATCGAGATTGTGATTGCGGACGCGCGGATAAATGGCGGTGTGGAGGTCAAAAAATTTACTGTAAGCGTGCTGTAAATCGGCGCTGGCATTAACGCTTTGTCCATTTTCTTTGACTAAAGCCAGATGATCGCCCTGAAAATAGTATGCCATTTTTTGACTCCCTCAACCCAACAATTAATGAAAAATGAAGATCATGAATTCACTTTAATTGTTTTTTGTGCGCAATGCAAGCCTTTCCGACCCAAAATTTCGGAAAAATTCAAATTCTTGAGCCACCTATAAGTAACACACTTTCTAAACAGCGTACTTTCGTCCTATTATCCTGAAAAGTGTAATTTAACCCGCAACAAACCGGGTAGAAGTATTAAGAATCAGGTAAATATTACGGAGAGCATTGTTACTATGACGGACATTCGCGTCCATGATAACCCAAATCCAGGACTCTGGTTTTGCACCTCCTCTCTAGGAAGTGGATGAGGAGGCTGGGGGAGAAAGGTTTAGCCGAATTTGTTTTATGCCCTCAAACACGTCATCCAGTCAGCCACACATGAACAGGCTGTCGAAGGCGTTGATGTGAAGTTCGAAAACTTATTTCACCACCCGGAAAATGAGATCGGTGCGCGCGCCCGTTTCAATGACCTTCACTTTTTCCAGCTTGAGCTGCTCGTCTCCCCGCTCATCTGGAAGCGCAGCTAACGTCCTGACCGTATACTGAGCAGTCAAAACGCCCTGGCAAATTTGTCAGGGCGTTTTATTGGGGCATCTGGCTTGGTGTGTTATGATCGGATCATCATAGTCATAATCGCATGTGAAAATGGACGTTTGCCGACATCACCGCTGCATTTCTACCTTTCAATAGGCTGCCGATTAATCAATGGTCAGTATTCCGGCCAACCCAAAACGTTCTTGAATGCATCACTCGTACCTCATCCCGTTTCTTCCGGCATCCCCATGATGCGTGACTGCGCCATTTCCAGCCACGTCCGCAGCGAATTCATCTCCATCATACCCGCTTCGAGGATCAGTTGTCCGTGTATCGATACCTTGCCGATTTCGGCCATCCCGGCCAGCGTGCCTTCCGTCCACATCTTCCGCCCCGCGTCGTAGATGCGGATCGAATCCAGATAATCATGAATCCACGTCAGGATTTCAGTCTTGCTCAGGCGGCCCTCCATGAATTGAAAGCGCCACATCGCGATCTCGCGTTCCTGATACAACGGCAGAATTTGCGGTACGATTTGCAGCCATTCGTTTAAGAATTCCTCGCCAGTGGCCGATAGGGTATAGACTTTGCGCGGGCGGGTTTCGTGTTCCATCTCCAATTCGCCCCGGATGATGTCCTGCTGCTCCAGGCGCTTCAAAATCGGGTAAATAGTGCCCGGGCTGGCGCTCCAGCTATACATCCCCTCAGGCTGAAAAAAGTTGATGATGCCGTAGCCCGACTGTGGCTGCACACTGATTAACCCCAGCACCACATATTCCAACAGCGTTAAGTCGCGCTGATTTTTGCTCATAAGCCATGTCCTACAGTCGATCCGATATATTACGAACACCATCACTATAACGGATCAACAGCCGCGATGCAAGTCACGACTCAGACTTCAAAGACATCCTGAAAGTGAGAAGCTAACATCGACTTGACAATCTCCGCCTAAAGACCTACTTGACACCGATTACGAATCGTCATATCGTTATTACGAACCGTACTATTATGATCCGACATAGAACGGATCGTATGAAAAAGGGGATAATCATGAACACCAACCCGTCCAACGCTATTATCATCGGGGGCAGCATCGCCGGATTACTGGCCGCGCGTGTCCTGAGCGACCATTTTGACCACATCACCGTGATTGAGCGCGACCGCCTGCCCGACGAAGGCGCGTACCGCAGCGGTGTGCCGCAGGCCCGCCATCTCCATACCCTGTTGATACGCGGTCAGCGCATCATGGATAACCTGTTCCCCGGCTTCACCAATGATTTGGTCGAAGCCGGAGCGCCCGCCGCGGTCTGGGGCCGCGACAATCGCTTCTATACATCCGGCGGTTGGACGCAGGTTTTTGACAGCGGCCTCATCAGCAACGTCTGCTCCCGCGCGGAGTTGGAATGGCTGGTGCGCCGCCGGGTCTACGCGATCAGCACCATTCAATTTCTGACCGAACGCGATGTCCTCGGCCTGATCGCCAACGACAATCATTCGGTTGTGACTGGCGTACAGATTGAATCGCGCATCGATCACAGCACCGAAACGCTGTTTGCCGATTTGGTCGTGGATGCCAGCGGGCGCAGTTCCAAAACCCCCGAATGGTTGGCTGAACTGGGCTACCAACGCCCCGCCGAAACCGTCATCAATGCCCACAACGGTTACGCCACGCGCTGGTACGAACGCCCCCAGGGCGAATTTCCATTAGCGGTTGGCATACAGCCACGCCCTGCCGAGAAGAATTATCGCGGCGGCGCAGTGCTCGAAGTTGAGGGTGGACGCTGGGCGGTGACGCTCCTGGGCGCGAACGCCGACTATCCGCCGACGACAGAGGCCGAATTCATGGACTATGCCAAAAGCCTGCCGTCGCCAGCTATCTACAACATGATAAAGGACGCCAAACCGATTTCGGCGATTGTGGGCTACCGCCGCCTGGAAAATCGCCAGCGCCATTACGAACGCATGGCACGCCGACCTGAAAATTTCATCGTCATGGGCGACGCCGCCTGCGCCCTGAATCCGATTTACGGCCAGGGCATGACCAAAGCCGCCCTCGAGGCTGAAGCTTTAGGGCAAATGATGTCCAAATGGCTTCCCCTCGCCTTGAGGGAGAGGGGACTGAGCGGTGAGGGTTTGGTTGGTTTCGCCGCTGCCTTCCAGAAACGCAGCGCCAAAATCGCCAGCGAACCCTGGCTGATGGCCGCCTCCGAAGACCTGCGTTACCCCAATGTTGAAGGCTCGAAACCGGATTTGACGATCCGCTTCAGCCAGAAATATTTTGATCTGGTGGCGCGCGCCATGCCTTACGACAACGCCGTAACCACATCGTTCTTCGAGTCGATGACGCTGCTGCGCCCACCCACCAGTATGATGCGCCCCGCCATCCTGGTGCGGGTGCTGCGTCATGCGCTGTTCGGCCACCACGCCACCCGCAACAACCCAACCCTGGCGACGGGCGAGTGGTCAACCGTCGGTTCGTAATCACCCCGAAAATCAACATTCTGTAGGGGTTTATCGCCGATAAACCCCCTACCCGCACCTCGAAAACTTATTTCACCACCCGGAAAATGAGATCGGTGCGCGCGCCCGTTTCAATGACCTTCACTTTTTCCAGCTTGACCTGTTCATCTGCCAGATTTTCGAAGAAGCGCAGCCCGCTTCCAAAAAACACCGGAATAATACCCACTTCGAGTTGATCGACCAGCCCTGCTTTGAGTAGTTCCTGCACAAAATTCGCGCCACCGACCACCGTCACATCTTTGCTCCCGGCGGCGGCCTTCGCTTTTTGAATCACACTTTCAATTCCGTCCGTGACGAACGAAAATTTCAACTTATCGTTCTCGCCTTTAGCGACTGTTTTGGGAGCCTCATGCGTCAGCACAAAAATCGGCACTTGATATTCGTAACCCGTGAAATCGCCCTGCGCCATGTCATAGGTCTGCCGCCCCATCGCTACCGCGCCCGTCGCCTTCATCGCGTCTTGCAGCAGTTCGCTTGTCCGTAAATCCGCGAGATCGGGATACAACCGCCCCACGCTCCCATTCTGATCCTGAACAAACCCATCCAGCGACATGGTCATGCCGACCATCACTTTTGCCATGTAAACCTCCACCCGTTGACCTACAATAGTGCCCAATAATCCGCTGATTATAGCACAAACTTAGATCATTTATTCTAGATGGGTTACAATAAACTGGCTGGACGAAGCCTACGGTCTGTTGAGACGATGAAGGAGAGGATGCACATGAACATTCAGGAAATCCGCGATATGTATAACTACAATTATTGGGCGAACCACCGCCTCTTGAACGCGGCAGCGAAAGTCACACCGGAGCAGTTTGTCGCGCCGTCAGCACACAGTTTCAGCAGCTTACAGGCTACGCTCGTCCACACCCTCGATGTGGAATTGAGCTGGCGGCTTGTGATGCAGGGACAGGGTTTTCCGCCGTCGATGCAAGCAGCCGATTTTCCCAATGTAGATGTCCTTCAGGAACGCTGGCAGGCCGAAGAACAAGCCATGTGGGCGTATATCGACAGCCTGCACGATGAAGATTTAAACGGTATCCTGCGTTATCACGGGGATGCGGGCGCAGTGCGCGAACGGCTCTTGTGGCAAATCCTCTTTCACGTCGTCAATCATGGGATGCAGCACCGCAGCGAGGCCGCCAACCTGCTCACGATCTACGGGCAATCACCGGGCGAGATTGACTTCACCCTCTTTTTGCACGAGCGCGCCGCCCAGCAAAAACAACCAGGGTAGATCATGTCCCGGCTATCTTCAACAAACCGCACGCCAGAAAACATCCTGTTTTGGAAGGACGCAGCGGTGCTGCGTCCCAATTAAGTTCGGTTTCCCTTAGGTGGATTTTTTCTTAGCCGACGACTTCTTTTTCGGCGCGGGTGCAGCCTCGGTTTTGGCTTCTGCGTCAGGTTTGGACTCGACACTCGCAGAACTACTCGTCTGAACAGCGGGCGCACGAGTCGCGGCTTCCATCAATTTCGTCAGCCGATCCGCCATCGACGCCGGATCAGGATGGATGCCATCTTGCAGCAGCGCCGTCTCAAACACCTGCTCGGTCACATCGCTGATGAGTGGATTGTCGGGTGTCGCGGCGATCATCTGGCTCAGGTTGTGCATCAGCGGATGGCGCGGATTGAGTTCCAGAATCTTGACCGGCAGTTCAAACTCGCGATCCAGCAAACGGTTAATGCGGAACATATTCCGTCCGGGGTTGTTCTCGTCGCTAACCAACCGCGCCGGACTGCCGGTCAGCGTCTTGCTCTCGCGCACCTCACGCACCCGTTCGCCCAGAATGTCGCTGAATTTTTGCTTCAACGTTCCAAAGCTGTCTTCGGGCAGGCTTTCCTGCGCGGGGGTCTCGTCGGCTTTGGCCTCGCCCACATTGCTCAAATCAATGTTGGCCTCGTCCACGCTGCGGAATTTGTGACCTTTGTAATCCGGCAGGCTCATCATCATGAACGGATCAACCGGATCGGTCATGTAAAACACTTCAATGCCGCGACTGCGGAAGGCATCCAGATGCGGGCTGCGGGCGGCTCCGGCGTAATCGTCACCCAGGATATAGTAAATATCCTCCTGGTTGGCGACCATGCGCCCGACGTACTCGTCCAGCGAGAATAATTCGGCGTCGTTGGCGCTCTGGCTGCTGGGGAAAAACAACAGCGGCTCGATGTCCGCCCGATCCCCTGGACTGACGGCGATCCCCTGGCGGATGAAGCGCCCAAACTGCTCGTAAATCTGGAAGTATTTTTCCTTGTCCTTCTGCACCAGGCGTTTGAGTTCGCTCAGGACTTTTCCAGTGAGCGTCTTTTTCAGGTTCGCCATAATTTTGGTGGCCTGCACGCTCTCACGGCTGACACTCAGCGGCAAATCCTCGCTGTCCACGACGCCCTGCACAAATTGCAGGTATTCCGGCAGCAAATCTTTGCTGTATTCCTGAATCAACACCTTGCGCGCGTACAATTTCAGACCCGGTTCTTTGCGTGGGCTGAGGATGTTTTCGCGCGTGTTGCTGGGGATATACAGCAGCGCATAAAATTGCAGCGGCACATCGGCGCGCATGTGGATGCGATGCAGCGGCGCTTCCCAATCCATCGTCATCATCTTATAGAAGTCGTTGTACTGTTCGTCAGTGACTTCTTTGGGGTCTTGCCGCCAGATGGCTGTCTGCTTGTTGGTGGCTTCTTCTTCGTCGTCCACATAAATCGGGAAAGCGATGTAATCCGAATGTTTGCGGATGATGTCCTTCAGCTTCCACGAGGACAGATATTCTTTGGCATCTTCTTTCAAGGTGATAATGATGTCTGTGCCGCGCGCTTCCCGTTCAGCGGGTTCCAGCGTGTAGGTTGAACTACCGTCAGATTCCCAGGCGTAAGCCTGCTCATCCTTTTTATAGGAGCGCGAAATCACGCGCACCTTATCCGCCACCATGAATACTGAGTAAAAACCCACGCCGAACTGTCCGATCACATCCTGGCCTGCGCCGTTTTTGGCTTCCTGCATCGCTTGTAAAAAGGCTTTCGCGCCGCTGCGGGCGATCACGCCCAGATTGCTTGCCAGTTCGTCGCGCGTCATGCCGATGCCGGTGTCGCTGATTGTCAGCGTTCCGGCGGCTTCATCTGCCTTGATTTCGATGGCGAGTTCGGCTTCGGGATCAAGAATATCGTGATCGGTCAGCGTCACATATTGCAGGCGGCTCAATGAGTCCGAGGCGTTGGAGATGAGTTCGCGCAGGAAAATGTCACGCTCGGTGTAGAGTGAATGTACCAGAATGTCCAGTAACTGCTGAATTTCCGCTTGAAAACTAAAAGTCTCTGCCATTGCAGATACTCCTTATTGATAGATAGTAACCGGGGTTTCAAAGACTTGGGTTTTAGAAGGGAAAATTTGCAGCAGCTTTCCGACGTGCTAACAACTCATCACCAAAAACTAAAAACAGTCTTCCAATTCCGATTATTATAACGATTCTAATTTTGACACGTAATTTTACATCATAGTTTCGTTAGATGGAAATATAAAGAGTTGGTAAATCGTTGGTCAAATCCGTTGCAAATCTTACGGCGTCGGGTTTATGATACTTACGTTTTTCATTAACTGCTTATTGCACAATTTCCCGATCTGATGTCTAATGCATACTTGGCGCGCACAATGACCGATCCCAAGCAGGAAAATATGATGTCCCGCATACTGGTCGTCGAAGATGATGACAGTACCCGTAATTTGATTGCACGTATCCTGCAACGCTTAGGCTACGCCACCACCGAGGCAGCGAACGGACAGGCTGCACTCGATCTTCTTGCGCACGATTCCCACTATGATTTAGTCATCAGCGATGTACGTATGGCCCCCATGGATGGACTGATCCTGTTGGGTGAAGTCAAAAATCATTACCCCGCCATACCAGTCTTAATGACCAGCGTTCACGGACGCCCCGAATGGATTAACAGCGCCATGACCAGCGGCGCAAACGGTTTCCTCCTCAAGCCCTTTATCAAAGACCAACTCGCCGAAGCTGTCGAGTCGATCCTTGCACCCATAAATCCCTGATCTTTGCTGCTGATAATTTTACTGAGCCAATAACATCCCTCCCTACAGTGCAATCGAACCAAAATTAAAAAGCAAAGATTGAACCGCCATCCCACAGGAAGGCTTCGCACAGACGCCAAGTTCGCAGAGAGAAATCAGAATTTTGGGAATCTGCTGACCAAATAGGGTTCGACTTTTTTAATATAGCTGTCCTTTTTATCTCTATTCTCTTGGCTTTCTCTGCGGCTTGGCGGTTTATTCTGTTTTGGTCTGCTCTCCGCCAGAAGTGCGGCGGCTGTTGGCACGAATCCGACTCAACTGTCGTTTCCGCTCTATAATAGGGGATGCGTGTGCCAATGCTCACGAATTGTTCGTTGAACCTTGTAACCTAAAAGATGGGATTATGGAAAACGAATCACCAATCGCCCAATCAAAACCCCACGCTTCCAAGCTGGTCTTAAACCAGGATAATCGCAAAGCAGTGCATGGCGAACACCCCATTGGTCGTTTTAACAGCCGCCTCGCCGTACTCATTACCAAATCGGTTGGCTCCATGTGGTGTGCCTATGTGTTCGCCCTGATTAGTCTCGTCTCGTTACCAGCGGCCATCAGCTCCGGTAATGCGATCATCATTGTAAGTTGGATCGCGCAGACCTTCTTGCAATTGGTGCTGCTGCCGATCATCATCGTCGGGCAAAATGTGCAGGCCGCAGCCAACGATGCCCGCGCTCAAAGCGATCATGATACCTTGCTTGCCATCCGCGCGCTGTCGCTGCTCCAACTTGGAGAACAGCAGCTAGAGGCCAGGAATATCCAATCGGCACTGCGTACCTACCAGGAAGCCTACGCGCTTGACCCAGAGAATCCCGCCACGAATTATTTCCTGGGCTATCTCTATACCGAGAATCGCCAGATCGACAAGGGGATTGAACACCTGAAACATGCCCTGATACAAAATGAACAATATCCGCCTGCCGAAGCGTCGCTGGCTTACGCCCTGCGCCTACAGGCCGATAAGATGACCGATCCCGCAGAGAAGCAGCAGCGTTACGCAGAATCGGAGCAGATGTTCCTGCGGGCGCTGTCGCAAGACCCTGCTGTGCGCGATATTAATGGAGAATCGTTCCAGGCGGTACTGGGCGGCCTCTACAAACGCCTGAACCGCATGGATGAGGCGATTGAAGCCTATAAAGCGGCTGAACTCGTCACGCCGCAAAATTCTTATCCGGTCGTCAACCTGGCAACCTTATACTACCTGCGCGGCGATCTGGAACAAGCCAAACAATACTACGAGCGCTCGGAGGCCATATCCACTCGTATGCTGGATGTTAATCCCTTCGACTATTGGACACGCTTTGATCTGAGTTCGGCGCAGCTTGTCCTGGGGAACCTGGAACAAGCCAAGCGGCAGTTTAATCTTGCGGCACAGCATGTCCGGCACGTCGGCCCGTTGGAGAGTTTCATGCACGATCTCGAACGGCTCAAGGATGCGCCAACATCGCCTATGGGGGTCGATGAAGTGATTGACCTCGCGCAGAATGCTATTAAACGGGTTCAAAACCTCGCGAAATAGTACGCCGGGACATACATAGAACCAGGAAATAGCGCCATGAACCCGCATTCCGTCGCCGTGAGTAGTCCAAAAACCTGGAAAACGGTCAACGCCTAGCCATCCTCGTTTGTCAAAGGTGACACCATATGCCACAAAATTGGGATGAAAAACGGCACGCAGATAGCGGTGGCGATCACTGTCCCGAATGCGGCGCACAAGTCGCGGGCGGGCGCGGCGGTTGTCAGGCACTTTTTGATGAGATCGCCTACGCGATGGGGACTGAACCGCGCATTGCGGCGGTTCACCGGCTGGCGCTCGATACTTATTGTATGCAGCACGTCGAGTCCTACTGTGAGTCGGCCAAATCGTATGCCGCCCATCTGATCGGCTTGTGGTATGGCATCCACCATCCGCGCGATCCTGTACCGTATACACCGATTGCGCGTATTCTGAATCAATCTACCACTCTGGTTAACCCGCCTGTCCTGAGCAATCGCGGCTCGATCACCTTCCCTGAAATCATGCGGTCTTATCACCAGGATGGCGATGTCGATGCACTTGTGACGCGCATCCACGATTGGTCAATAATCGTCTGGCAGGCTTATGAAAGTCAGCACGCGCTGGTCGAATCCTGGCTCAGATAACTGATTTACATCGCGTTTTGATGGCTGCAACGCTAAACTCAACCGGGTTTTATCTGATTGATCTTATGCCGGAGTCGGCTGAATTTTTATGTCCCTCAACAGCAAACTGCATGTCGCCATCGTCGGCCTGAATTTTGGCGCGGATTTTGTGCCGCTGTATGCCGAGCATCCCGATGTCGAGAAAGTAACCAACCTCTTAAAAAAGGTCGATTTACGGGTGCAAAATGAACAGATGTGCTAGAATTATTTGGAAATCAAATTGCGTATAAAGGGCAAACGATGAGCAGTATTCTACTTGGTATTATTTTAGGAATTGTTCTCAGTACCGTAGCGATTGCTCCCATGTTTAAAATGACCTTTCCCGACAAACAAGCAGCAATCATAGGCGCGTTTGTTAATCGGTTTGCAATTGGTTTTCTCATTCCCAATGCACTACCTGGAATTGATCCAATCGTTAGGGGATTATTGCTTGGGGTTCTACTGAGTTTGCCGGATGCCATTATCACGAAATCCTATGCCCCAATCATGGGGCTTGGGATAATCGGTGGGCTGGTTGTCGGCTTCATTACTCGTTTAGCCGGAGCAGCCTAAGGGGACAACCATGACAAACGCAAATTCCGTTGACCCTTTATTTGAGGGGAAACCCCAAGAGCTAAGAACCACCTTTGACCTTTTAGTGAACCAACTGCGCCAGTTCGGAGAGATCAGGGTCGCTCCAAAACAGACCTCTATCCATTTGGAGAAAAACAGCGGTTTTGCAGGTGTGCATCCACGTAAAACCTGTTTCAATTTAGAATTCCGAACCGACTACAAAATTGACCATCCTCGTATTACGCGAGTGCAACAGCTTTCTGCTCGTCGGTTTGAACATACGGTGAAATTGGAAAGAGAAAGTGATGTAGACGAGCAACTCTTAATGTGGCTCAAGGATGCCTACGAACTTAGCAAGTAAGGAGGCATAGAGATTCGTTGAAGGCTGTTTTCGGCTTCAAGATGGCATCTGGCAAATTATCATCATTTCAAAAAGCGATGTCGCGACTCCCGAAATTAAATTCACAGAATGGGACAGTGGAGTCAAAGGCTTATACATCAAATTCCCGCGGCATAAGCGGCTGAATGCAGCGCAAACGGAAGCCTTGTTAAGCTCAGTCTTCGACGTGAAATCCTGGATCAAAGTACGTGGGCCGGATTCAATGGTACTGCGTTGAAGGGTTAGCATGTTCAGTCAGAAGCACAGGCCGGAAATATTTTGTAAAGCGCTATCTACCTGTACGAGGGCAAACGGGTGAAATATTGACCGTTTCCTCGCCCCTTCTTTTATCAGCCCTCAAAACTCAGCCCTGGTTTCCGCTCATCCCTATCTTTTAACTTTCCCCTTTTAACTCTGCACTTAAGAGAGCGGCTTGACGAAATAGGCATCCCCTTCGCCCTCAGCAATCCAACCGCTGGCGGCATTCACGCCGTAAATCACCGGGAACCACGCCAACCCGTCGGCGCATTCGACCTCGCCCACCACCCAGAAATTTTTGCGCGGCGAAATCTGCCCAAGCTGGGTGGCATTGCGTCCCGGCTGTGAACGCACATTGAGCGCGAGATTGTCTTTGTCGTCCTGCGTGACCTGCCCGCGTGTCCCCAGATACAAGCGCGACGGCAAGGTGTCAGGGCAGCTTGTGATCTCAGCGGGCGGCGGTGCGCTGGGTGCAGGCGGAATACCAAATTTACTGCTCTCTTCATCGGTTAGATGGCGCGAGGTGCAGCAATTCTGGGCGAAAGCGATCAGGCTGGGGCTGTCTTTCCACACTTCCCAGATGCGCACAGTTTTGTCGCCGCTGGCAGTTGCGATATGCGTCCCGTCGGGCGACCACGCCACACTGAACAACGGGGCGGTATGACCGGTCAGCACCAGCATTTGATTACCCGTAGAAGCATCCCAGATTTGCGCCGTGCGATCCTCGCTGATGGTCACGACCCGCCCACCATCCGGCGACCACGCCACGCCGCTCAAACTATCGGTGTGCCCGTAGAGCGTGAACTGCCCCGCGCCGCTGCGTCCACCCCAGATGCGCGCCGTATCATCCTCGCTGACGGTGGCGATACGTCCGCCAGTGGATGACCACCCGCCGCGCAGCACCGCCCGCACATGTCCGTTGAGGGTGAACGATTCTTTGCCTGTCGCGGCATCCCAGACTTTTCCGGTGGTATCACTGCTCAGGGTCAAAATATTTTTGCCGTCCGGCGACCAGACCGCACGGTTGACCGCGCCCTCATGCCCGGTGAGCGCGAAAATCAACTTGCCGTCGGCATCCCAGACGCGCGCTGTCGCATCATCGCTGCCTGTGACCAGTTTTGTCCCATCGGGCGACCACGCAACCGAGTTGACCGGGGCGCTGTGACCCAATAATTTGGCGATAATCGTGCCGGTTTGGGCATCCCAGATGATCGCGGTTTTATCAGAACCGGCGGTGGCGAGACGAGTCCCATCCGGCGACCAGGCTAGCGCATACACACCCGCCGTATGACCGGATAAGGTACGCACGACCTGCCCGGTTTGCGCGTCCCAGATGATCGCGCTTTGATCCAGGCTGGCGCTGGCGATAAAGTTCCCATCCGGTGACCACAACGCGCGCGGGACACTTTTGGTATGGCGGCTGAGGGTCTGCAAAACAGTGCCGCTCACATCGGTGATGAGGATCGTCCCGTTATCCTCCGAGGCGACCAATTTTGTCCCGTCGGGCGACCAATCCACGCTGACAAAGGCTCCCGCGCCGCTAATCCGTTCGCGCGCCAAATGGCTTTGCACGGCATTCCCTAAAGCCCGTTCGGCCTGCCAGGTGTAGGGATAATTTTGCAGCGCGTACAGGCCGATCAAGGCTGAACGAGTCGGATCGCTGGCGAGTTCAAGCTGGGCCTGCGCCGCGTAAGCAATCGACTGGGCACGGTTGCGTTCCTGGGCAACCGCCGTCGCTTTCATCTGGGCGTCGCCCTGGGCATAAGTGGCGGTAGCGGCGTTGTTCTGGGCAATCGCGGCCTGGGTCGCGGCATTGTTGGCTTCATTCTGGGCGCGGGCAGCTTGAGTCTGGGCGTTGTCCGCTTCAATCTGGGCACGGCCTTGCGCGATGGTAGCGGTTGCAGCATTATTTTCCGCGCGGAAAGCCTGAGTCTGCGCATTGGCCGCCTCAGTTTGTGCGTTCCCCTGGGCGACCACTGCCGTTGCCGCGTTGTTATCCGCGAAGCCCCGCTGCCGGTTAGATTCACCGAACAGCAGCAGCGACAGCACGGCTAAACCCAGCGCCACCACCAGCGCGAATGTCACCCCGGCCAGCAGCGTCCGCTGGCGGCGGACAGCGGCATCGCGGCTGGCGTTAATATATTCGGCGTGCAAGGCTGTCGGCGCGGGCTTTTTGGCGACACCCTGCGCCAGCCAATCTTCCGCTTGACTCAAATCCGAGCCGCGCAGCAAAAAGCTGTCATTCTTACCGCTGGCTTCCCATTCTTTAGCGCGGACGAGCAGCCGCGTATGCTGGCGGACATGACTCAAATCGGTGTCGAGCGCGTTCAGCAGGGCTTGAAACGCGGTGTCAAAACTGTCGGTATCGCGGAAAAAAATCCAGTTATGCGACCCCACCGAGGGGTGCATCAATTTCTGGTCGTCAGGATTGTCCACAGGCCGGTATAAAATCGGAACCATGCGCTTGTTATTTTCAACGGCGTGGTCGATCTCGCGGCGGCACACGTCGGAATGCACCGAGTCCGGGCTGATGATGAACACAAAGGCATCGGCGGCTTCGATCCCGGCGGTGACTTCTTTCCACCAATCGGCGCTGGCCGGGATGTCTTCCCAATCCACCCAGGTATCGCGTTTGCTGGCGGCTAATGCCGTGTGCAGGCGGCGCACAAAATCCGCATCCTTGCGCGAATAGGAGATGAATACATCCGTCATGGGCAGACTCCGCAGATAAGGCCGTTTGTAATCCGTCCAGTCATTATAGTCCGGCGCGGGAGGGGGAGCAATTTACCTCACCCCCAACCCCTCTCCACACGTGGAGAGGGGAGCAAAACAAAGGTGCGGATAGGCCGGTGGATAGAAATTCCGTTGTGTTCGGAACGATAAAAGTATGAGGGCGTGATAAAGGATCAGGCGAAGTCGATAGATGGGCCGGATTGACGGACACCGTACCAGGCGAGGGCGGCGGCGATCACGAGGTCGTCATGGAGGCCGGGGGGCGCGCTATAGCGATAGCCACCGGCAGGCAGGCGTTCCATCGCGTAGGAGGCGAGTTCCGAGAGCAGCGCCTCGTCGGGCAGGAGGGCGAGGTCGGCGCGTTCAATCGCCAGCGCGAGGTCTTCAATCAGCGGCGGCTTGGATTTGGCGGTGGTGGTGAAGGCACGCACGGGCAAGCCTTCGTCTTGCAAGGCTTCGATATTGGGTGCGCCGATGCTGTTGGCTTCTGCCCAAATGACGGCGGGTTTCCAGCGTTCGTAAATGGACACCAAGCGTCCGCGTTGGAGCGACCAACTGATCTGATTGAAGCGATCCAAAGCAACCATTTGGCGCGAGTCAGCATCAATAACCACGATGGCGGTGGCGTCGTTATCGCGTCCCCAATCGACACCCATGAGGTAACGGACACCGGGCATGGGGGCAGTGTTGAAGGGGGCAGTAGCCGCTTCCTGGATGCCGCGAAAAACCCGTCCGACATCGGCGACAAATTCAGCCAGATATTCCTCGCGGTAGACGCGATCCGGTGTCTGGGCGCGGATCGAGTCGAGTTCGTCGGGCGCGATGAGGGGGTTATCCGCCGAGGTGAAATGGAAAGCACGCCAGGAGCGGCGGTCAACCCTCACCCCTAGCCCCTCTCCCATTGCATGGAGAGGGGGAGAAGCCGAAGAAACCTCACCCCCTGGCCCCCTCTCCGTGTACAGAGAGGGGGAGGAAGAGGCGTTTGAGCTGTTTTGACGGAGGCCGAACTGGTAGATGTTATAAAACCAGTTGAGGCCATTGGGCGATGAGAGAAAGAGGGCGCGGCCTTTGCGTTCGAGGAGCATGGGACGGACGACCTCCGGCCAGACATCGGGCGGCATGAAGGCGGCTTCGTCGAGGACGACGAAATCCAAGCCTGCACCGCGCAGGTGGTCGGGGTTATGGGCGCTGCGAATCGCCAGCCAGCCGCCGCCGGGAAAGTCGATGCGGCGTTCGGTCTCATTTATGCGGCTACGCTTGACTTTTCGAGCTGCAACTTTGAGTTCAAGCCAAACCTGGGAGGCCATGCCATAGGTGGGGGCGATCCACCAGCAGGCTTTCTTTTTCTCGCGTGCCATCTCAAGGATTGCACATTTACCTACATGGGTTTTGCCAAAGCGCCGCCCACAGGCGACCACTACGAAACGGGCATCACTATCCAAAATAGTCAGTTGTTTCTTGTGCGGTCTCTCCAGCAGTATCGTCTTCTTCATCAGTCTCCCCTCGTTCGTAGGTGATAATTTCTTCATCTTCCTCGTCAGCCGGTAATTGCGCGCCGAGTTTGATAATGCGGTCAATAAGCTGGGTAGCCGCCGCAATGCGTTGATTAAGTGGGGCGGCGTCGATGGCCCGTTTGATGCGCTCGTCAAGCATGATGTAGCGGGCGAGTTCCAGCATTTGCGCTTTGAGTTCGCGCAATGCCTGGAGGTCGTCGGGGGGAAGGGCATTAGCACCTTGCGATTCAGCGGACAGGGCGCGCCCTGTCCCTACGGTGTCGAGACCGTTCGAATCGTAGGTTGGCGGCGTCGGCGGCGTCGGCGAGATGACAACCCCGGCACGTTTGCTCCACCTGTAGAGCGTGCGATCCGAGATGCCAAATTCGCGACAGGTACGCATGATGTCACCCTGATATGCTATGAAATGTTCAAGCACTTTTTCCTTCAATTCAGGCGGGTAGGGACGTGGCATGGGTGTGTTCCTTTCTAAAGATGATTGTGGTTGTGTCACCAGACGTTAAAACGTCCGGCTGCCGAAATGCCAAGCCCACTAAAGGGGCTATAAAGACCAACGTTGTGGGGGATTTGGAGGGCGTTCAATTGAACGCCCCTACGATGCGCGAGTGTCGGGTCTGAATGAGTGAGTCGGTTAGGTCGGCACGGACGAGGCGTGCCTCGTCCCTACAGGGTTGGGCGGTTTATGAAAATTATTTGCGGCATCAAGTGTTGAATAAGTAGCGGTATGTGAGACGCCAAAAGCCAGCGACGAATGTGGGTGCGGCACATCCGGGCTGACTGGATTTACCTCACCCCCCAGCCCCCTCTCCGTGTACAGAGAGGGGGAGTAAGCCGGGGCAATGTGAGGGAAATAATATTTAGCTTTTAGAGCGACAAGGACGAGATATATCTCGTCCCTACGAATGAACAGTTGGGTGCGCACCGGGGAGCGGGTTGGCGGACTTGCCATCCGGCTGGTGGCGGATTGCGGCAAATAGCAATAGTGTTTGGCCGCCCGCGCCGCGCAACCTGCATCCCGGTACAGAAAACAGTTTAGCACATGTGTTCTGTAATTAGTGAAACATTTGTTCGAACATTTGTTTCGATTTTGAGGGAGAAGAAAAAACGGATAGTTAAAAGTTAAAAGCAGAAAGTTAAAAGGTTAACGGAGTGAGGGGGTGGAGTATTGAGGAGCGGTTTTTGGATGGAAGTCGCGAGTTTCCAGAAAAAAACAAGAGGGTAGAAAAATAGGTCAGCGTGTTAAAAGGCGATCCTGAAGACCGCCTTTCAGGAGTATGGGGCATTTAATACATGTACGCGGGATGGAGTTCGATGGGTTCGAGGGCGGCGACAACCATATCGAACAGATCATCGGGCGCGGCGTCAGGACGGATCACGTAGACATCATCGTCCTCGCGCAACGAGACATCCCAATCGCGATCCGGCGAGAGGATGAACAAGGCTCTGGCTCCAACCGAGTGCAAATGATGGTACACGTCCGCCGCCATGTCTGGCGCCCGCACCGGATCAAGAATGACAGCATCGGGGCTATAGGCAACATATGCACCTAAGGCTTCGGCGGCGTCTTCGGCTAAATAGACCCACGATCCGCGCGACTCGGCGGCATCGAAAAAGGCGCGTCCCTGGGCGGCTGCACCGACGTATAACATCATTGGATGTTGGTATGACATAATCTATTCCTTTCAAACAGCGTGTATCCTCATCGTAAAGTGAGACGTCAGCACGTTATAAGTCCATGATAGACCACCCGGCGGCGCAGTGGCAGTGTGTTTTGGCATGATTTTTAGGGATTGGTTGTTAGGGATTGGGTTGTAGATTTGGGATAACGGGGAAAATCCAAGCACCTACAAAGCACTGCCTCAGGCTGTTTGAGCCTGAGGCAAGTGATGAAAATCAATTACACGAAATCAACAGGATCAGGGGAATCAGTTGCCAGGATTAATCACCGGATTCGAGATGTCGTCAAGGGGCGAGGCACTGCCCGCGCAGCAGCAGCAATAGCAGTAGCACATCACCGCGCCGAATTTGCCGACGGTAAATTCATAACCGGAACCGGCGGGCACAAACATCCAGTCCCCTGCTGTGAGTTCCTTATCATCATAGATGATTGACCCGCTGGCGATGAAGCGGATGCCATCACCATCCTTGTGAGCATGGTAAGGGGTGTAGGCATTGGGTTCCGCAACTGTAATGTAGAGCTGCGACGCGCTTTCGAGATAGATCGGCAACATCCACTTCGTGAATCCATCGGGCACGTTGGTGACGCGCAGGGATTCCGTAATGCGGCGTACATCTTCATCGCGTGAGGTGATAATACGCCCTTTGGTTTTGACGCCGAGTTGTTCCATCGGTTGACGGATCAACTCCAGCCCTTCATCAAAAGTAAGTTTATTCGGGTTGAATCTTGTCTTTTGTCGTTCCATACAACACCTCCAAAAAATCACTTGCGATAATTCATTGAAGATTGCCGAAAGGGATTTATCAGAAAGCGCCGCCGATACCATTGAGCACAAGAAATGGATAGACGATGCTGAACGTTTGGGCTATCCTGATAGTGTTGTGTTCATTACCCCACCCCCTAGCCCCCTCCCCGAATTCAAGGAGGGGGAATCAGACAAGGGCAAAAACATAACCCTGTTGAGATGTGACTGGGATGGAGGAGCGAAAGATGGTAGCAATGACCCACACGATGACACTGACGGAAGACGAATGTTACGCGGCAGTTGTGGCGCGCGACCACCGCTATGATGGCAAGTTCGTCACCGCCGTGCGGACGACGGGCATTTACTGCCGCCCCACCTGCCCCGCGCGCACACCTTTCCGCAAAAATGTGACTTTTTACGCCACGCCAGAAGAAGCTGAGGCCGCCGGATACCGCGCCTGCAAACGCTGCAATCCCGATCAACAGGCGTTTGAAGCCCAGATCACGCAGCAGATTTGCGAGTATATCAACGCGCATTTGAGTGATCGTTTGACGCTGGACGAACTGGGCACAGCCGTCGGACTCAGCCCGCATCATTTTCAGCGGGTGTTCAAACGGGCGATGGGCATCACACCCAAGCAGTATATCGAAGCCCTGCGGACAGAAGATTTGAAAAATCGTTTAAAAGCGGGCGAACGAGTCAGCGCGGCCTTATACGACGCCGGTTATAGTTCGAGCAGCCGCTTATATGAACGCGCGGACGGCAACCTGGGCATGACCCCGGCGACCTACCGCAAAGGAGGCAAAGGTATGGATATGCGCTACACCATCACCGAATGTTCATTGGGTTATTTATTGGTCGCGGCCACCAAATGCGGCGTGAGTGTGGTTCGCCTCGGCGATGCACCCGATGTGCTAGAAGCCGAGATGCGCGCCGATTATCCCGCCGCGCAAATCCAGCCCGACGATGGACAATTGGCGGTTTGGGTCGAGGCGATTCTGGATTATCTGAACGGCGAAGAACCGCATCTGGAACTGCCGCTGGATGTGCGGGCGACGGCGTTTCAATGGCGGGTGTGGCAGGCGTTGAAGGCTATCCCTTACGGCGAAACCCGTTCCTACAGCGAGATCGCGGCGGAGTTGGGCAATCCCAAAGCCATGCGCGCCGTCGCCGGAGCCTGTGCCAGCAATCAAGTGGCGCTGGTGATCCCGTGTCATCGTGTGGTGCGCGAGAACGGCGACCTGGGTGGCTACAAATGGGGCGTGGAGCGCAAGGCGGCGCTTCTCCAGCAAGAGAAGTTGAAAGTTAAAAGTTAAAAGGCAAAGAGAAAAGCGTATCTCAGAGAAGCAGAGATACAGAGAAAAGATTCAACGCAAAGGCGCAAGGACGCAAATGGTTGGAAGGTAGGGGTTTGTCGGTGACAAACCCTATTCTATTTGTCTCACATCCCCACCCCCTAGCCCCCTCCCCGCTTCGCAGGGAGGGGGAGTAAATGGCGCGGGTTTGAGGGGGAAATAGTCACCAGTTTATCATTATAAAAAAAGGAAAAATTCATGCCGACACAAGTCGAAAAAGCTGCACAACTTTTGAAACTCCATCACGGGACAGGTTTGCTGCTGCCGAATGCCTGGGATGTCGCCAGCGCACGGATATTCGAGGAAGCGGGATTCCCGGCTATCGCGACGACCAGCGCGGGCGTGGCCTTCGCGCTGGGTTATCCCGACGGCGAACTCATCAGCCGCGCGGATATGCTGGAAGTTGTCGGGCGCATCGCGAAGGCGGTACAAGTGCCGGTGACAGCGGATGTCGAGGCGGGTTATGGTTCGACTCCAGCAGATGTCGCGGCAACCATGAAAATGGTGATCGAAGCCGGAGGGGTCGGCGTGAACCTGGAAGACAATACCGGTTATCCCAAGCCGTTGTATCCGGTAGAAATACAGGCTGAACGCATCCGGGCGGCGCGGGCAGCGGCGGATGAAACTGGCGTGCATCTGGTCATCAATGCCCGCACCGACACGTATTTATATCAGATTGGCGCGGTGGAAAATCGCATGGCGGATACGCTGAACCGGGCGCAGGCGTATATGGCAGCCGGGGCGGACAGCATTTTTGTCCCTGGCGTAACGGATGCGCCGACGATTCAACTGCTGGTGAAGGGCATCGCGGCTCCGTTGAATATTCTGGCTGGGCCGGGTGCGCCCTCCGCGCCGGACATATTCGCGTTGGGCGTAAAAAGGATCAGCGTGGGCGGCTCGATTATGCGGGCGACAATGGGGCTGACGAAGGCTATCGCGGCAGAACTGCACGGCGCGGGCACGTATGATGCGTTGGGGCGTTATCCCTACAGCCATGCGGATGCGAGTAAGTTGTTTGGGTAACGCGAAGATGGGATGAACCACCGAGACGCCGAGGACACAGAGAAAAAAGAGAAAAGCGTAACGCAAAGGCGCTAAGGCACAAAGACGCAAAGGGGATGACACATTGGTCATCCGCTACGAAGGATAATTGTGTCAAGTGTTCAGGCGATTGGTTTAGAGATCAATGATGACCTCTACGGTCACGGTGTCGCCTTCGTCAAGATTCTCGGCTTTGCGGACGCTGGCTTTGATGGGCACGATGTAGTATTCCTCTTTGGGGAACAAGGAGGTCTTATAGAGGGTTTTGCCGATCCGCACCTGCACCGGCAGCACGCCCCAACCATAGGTCACGAGGTTGGATACAACTTTCAGGTCGCGGCTCTGCTCCAGGGGGATGGTCACGAAGAACCAGGGCGCGGGGCCACGCCAGAACCAGATTATGCCCTCGAACTCGATATTCACAGGTAGATTAAACGCCTGAGTAAGTTTATACAGATGTTCTACTATTATGAATCGCCCGCCGCTAATCTGCAAGCTATGGGGCTGCATTTTTAAGACGGACAGGGCGCGCCCTGTCCCTACAAAAGTTTTGCGGGTTTATAGATGGTGTGTGCAATGTGACATTGTTGTGAAACACGGATTAGCAATGTTTTCCGCAAGAATCTTTTAGGTGTGTGATACGATTCGGGAATACACTCAATTTTAAGAGTCATCGCTGCTTATGATTGAGGTTTTTGATGAAACAACGCACCTTCTTTGCCGCACTCCTCCTATTGATATTTACGGCGCTGGGGATGCCCGCGCAGAGTGTTTTCGCGGCGACGGTCACGGCAGGCACAGGTGACGAACTGGTCGCGGCAATTAGCGCCGCCAACCTCAACCCCGACGCGGATACGATTATCCTGACGAGTGATATCACGCTGACAAATCACGCTGAGACGAGCGACACCTACAGCAGCACGGGGCTGCCTCCGGTCACGACGCCAATCACGATTGAGGGACAGGGGCACACCATCAAGCGTGATGTGGGTGCGCCAGTATTCCGCATCTTTCGCATCGCGACAGGGGGGAATTTAACCTTATATAACCTGACGGTCAGCGGGGGCAATATAGCGTATGCCAACGGCTGCAATACGCTCCTTCAGACCTGCGGCGGCGGTGCTTTCAACGAAGGCACGCTGACGATTGTCAACAGCACCTTTACCCTCAACAAGGCGATTCGCGGCGGCGGCATTTACAACAATGTGGGCGGAAGCCTGACGATCATTGACAGTACGTTCTCTTACAACGCAGCCATCAACGCGACGAGCCAACAGGGGGGTGCTGTTTATACGACAACCGGGACGGTGACAATCACCGACAGCGTTTTTATGGGAAACGTGACAGATGGCACGGGCGGCGCGATTTTCAGCTATCTGAGCACTGTAAATATCAGCGGCAGCACCTTCTACGGCAATATGTCAGCATTTAATGGCGGCGCTATAGCCGGTTCGGTAAATATCAACCGCAGCACTTTCAGCAACAATACGGCGAACATCAACTGGTACGGCGGTGCGGTCTATTTATTCCGCGAAAATGGGACGGTCAGCAACAGCACCTTTTCCGGCAATTCGGCGGGTGGGGGCGGCGCGATCTATTTTGGTGCTCTGGGTGGAGACTCCTACAGCCTTACGGTTAACGGCAGCACTTTTTCGGGAAACAGTGCGCCCACCTATGGCGGCGGTGGGATTCTGGACAATACAGTACCGGTCAACGTCCGAAACAGTATCATTGTAAATTCCACAGGCGGGAACTGCGGCACGATAGCGGGCGCTGTGGGCAGCGCGGTCAACGGCGACGGGTTCAGCCTGACAGACGATAACACTGGATGTTCAGGCTTCACCAACAGCAGCAGCATCAACCTGGGGCCGCTGGCGTATTATGGAGGCGCGACCCAAACCTTCGCGCTGAGTGTGGGCAGCGCAGCGATTGACTCCGGCAGCCCGGTTTGCAGCAATTCTCTAACCGACCAACGCGGCGGCGCACGGGTTAACGCTTGCGATGTGGGCGCGTTTGAATACGGCGCACCCCTGCGCAGCCTGGGATTCGCCACGCCCAGCAGCAGTATTCTGGTTGGTCTGACGAACACCGTTCCGGTCACGGTGACGCTGGACGCGCCATTGACGGGGGCCAGCGCGGTGACGGCGTATATATGGGTCAACGGTGGATCGGCAGTCGCTGGGACGGATTATGCCCCATTCCGGATGCAAACCGTGACGATCAACCCCGGTCAGACAACGGCCACCGTGACCCTCACTCTGCTCAATCCGCCGAGCAGCGACCAAAGCATTCTCCTGAGTTTCGCCCTGAAAAGCGGCCCCGCATTCAACGGCGCGGCGTACCTTTACGGCAATATAGTCCACGAGGTCACGCTCAAACCGTCTGCCCCGACGGCAGCGGCTAACCGCAATTTTTATGACACTGATACGCCAACCTTAACCTGGACGGCTATCAGTAACGCCAGCGGTTATGAAATTCAGGTCGATAGCGACACGGCTTTCAGTGCGCCCTATTCGTTCACGGATACGGCGATCCCGGCGGGTCAGCTATCTAAGACGACGACTCACCTGGATAATGGAACCTATTTCTGGAGAGTGCGGGCGAAAGGTAAGGCGGTGTGGAGCACTCCGGAGCGAATCGAGGTGTTCAAGCTGCCGTAGGAACCTCATCCCCACGCCTGCGGCAGCCCCCTCCGTGTACAGAGAGGGGGAGAAAAAACAAGAAGGGGAGACAAGATAACTTTAAAGCCCTCATCGGGGAAATTCACGTCCGGCGTCCTCAAATTCCATCCCTAAAACAAGTGTGACCGGAAGTTGGGCGTGATTTCGATGGTGAACTGTGCAAATGCGCCCTAATAATCCACGAGTACCTGTGTACTCGTCAAAACATGTGCGCCTTTACTTTCCAACGCTCTCAAGGCGGCATTTCGACGTTGATCACTTTTATCTGCGACAGCATCACTCACAATGCTTACTTGATAACCATGCTTTAGCGCATCCACTACTGTGTGACGTACACACGCAGTCGCATATACGCCAGTCAACACCAGATGTTTTATATTATATTTGAGCAGAAAAGGCGCTAATTTGGAATTGGTGAACGCGCTGGTTTTAGACTTAGAGAAATAGTAACTGTTGATATATGACAGCCGTGGGTCGATCTGCGCACCCGAACTGCCTTTGATTGCAGCCTTGTTACGGAAAAGATTCGCCAGGTCACGGGGATTGTATTCGTTGCCGATGTAAATCACCATCGCTCCGTTGGATTGTGCAGCCGCGATGAGCTGATTCGTCGCGATCAGCAGTGGCTCGACCTGATGTATTGCCACGGGATAACGCCCGTCGCTGTCGAGAAAATCTACCTGACAATCCATCACCATGAGGGAAGTCTGGGTGTTAAGCATTTTAAAGCCTTTCTTTACCTTTGAGCGCTTCCAGCGTATACGTTTGCCTGCTCAAAAGGTTGTAACTTTTGAAATTCATAATAGGCTCTGGGGCGTTCGCTTCGCGGGTGTGGATATGGTGAGAGATGTGTGAGGGAAAGCAAGCGAGGAGTACAATGCGGCAAATCATAGATGGATAACATGGGAATGGTGAATATGGGCGAGATGGATGGAAAAGTCGTTTTAATCACGGGCGCGACCAACGGCATCGGCAAGGCGGCGGCGTTGGCATTAGCAAAAAAGGGCGCATCGGTCACGATTGTCGGGCGTAATCCGGCTAAAACCGCCGAGACTGTCGCGGAGATCAAGGCGCAGAGTGGGAATACCAACATCGACAGTATTATCGCGGATTTGTCGTCGATGGCTGAGGTGCGCAAGGTCGCCGAGGCGTTCAAGGCCAAACATGCGCGGTTGGATGTGCTCATCAATAATGCGGGCGGGGTATTTGCGGAGCGTATCGAAACGGTGGATGGTTATGAAATGACCTTCGCCTTCAATCATCTGGCGTATTTTTTGCTGACGAATTTACTGCTGGACACAATCAAGGCCAGCGCCCCGGCGCGGATTGTGAGCGTCTCGTCGGGCGCGCACCGCAACGGGAAGATCAATTTTGATGACCTGAACAGCAAAAATGGCAATACGATGGGCACATACGGCAACTCCAAACTGGCGAACATCATGTTCACCTACGAATTGGCGCGGCGTCTGGAAGGCACGGGCGTGACGGCTAATGTATTGCATCCGGGCGTGGTGCGCACGGGATTCGGCAAAGACGTGGGCGGCGTGATGGGCTTCGGCATCCGCCTGATTGCGCCGTTCTTGCTGACGCCGGAACAGGGCGCGGATACGATTATTTATCTGGCCTCATCGCCGGAAGTCGAAGGAATCACCGGGAAATACTGGGACAAGCGCAAGGCCGTGAAATCCATCGACGCCTCGTATGATGTGAGCGCCCAGCAGCGCTTATGGACGGTCAGCGAGGAACTGACCGGGTTGAAAGAAAAGGCAGGGGTTTAAATTTACCTCACCCCCCGGCCCCCCCTCCGTGTACAGAGAGGGGGAGGACAATTAAAACTTTTGAGGGGAAAATTGCTTTTGTTTCTGCAAGTCTCTAGTAAAAATTAGGGTCAGTCCTTTTTTTGGACAAGCAGCGAACAGATACCCTCGCTGGCGGAAAAGGCGGGGGTTTAGGCAACCTCACCCCCCACGCCTGCGGCAGCCCTCTCCGTGTACAGAGAGGGGGAGGACAATTTTCAAAATGCGAGTGGTTTTTATGCCTGTGGGCTTGTCACCGACGAGCGCCTACAAACTCAATTTTCCCCTCAACCTCTAAAAAGAGTCGCCCGGTCAACCACAAATGGAGAGGGGGAGGAAGAGAAAAAACAGGGATATGGGCATTCAAGGGGATGCCCATTTTTGATTCGCGGCTGTGGGTTTGGTGAGAGATGTGTGAGCGGAAAGGCGGCGCGGCGTATAATGTTATAAGAAATGTAGGGTTATAACGGGAGCGGGAATTATGGGCGAGATGGACGGAAAAACGATTTTAATCACCGGCGCGACCAACGGCATCGGCAAGGTGGCGGCGATAGCGCTGGCAAAAAAAGGGGCGTCGCTGGTGATCGTCGGGCGTAACCCGGCCAAAACGGCGGAGACTGTCGCGGAGATCAAGGCGCAGAGTGGCAACACTACTATCGAAAGTATCATCGCGGATTTGTCGTCGATGGCTGAGGTGCGCAAGGTCGCCGAGGCATTTAAGGCTAAACATGCGCGGTTGGACGTGCTCATCAACAACGCGGGAGCCATTTTTGGCAGCCGACAGGAAACAGCAGACGGTTACGAGATGACATTCGCCTTCAATCATCTGGCGTATTTTTTGCTGACGAATTTACTGTTGGATACGCTCAAGGCCAGCGCCCCGTCACGGATCGTGAGTGTTTCGTCGGATGCACATACTGGCGGGAAGGTCAATTTTGATGACCTCAACGCCAAAAATGGTTACGGAATGGCCGGGATGAGCGCCTACAGCAATTCCAAGCTGGAAAACATCATGTTCACCTACGAATTGGCGCGGCGTTTGGAGGGCACAGGTGTGACCGCCAATGTGCTGCATCCGGGCTTCGTGCGAACGGGATTCAACAAAAATAACGGCGGGCTGATGGCCTTCGCCATGCGGATTATCTCGCCCTTCGCGATCACGCCGGAACAGGGCGCGGATACGATTATTTATCTGGCCTCATCGCCGGAAGTCGAAGGAATCACCGGGAAATACTGGGACAAGCGCAAGGCCGTGAAATCCATCGACGCCTCGTATGATGTGAGCGCCCAGCAGCGCTTATGGACGGTCAGCGAGGAACTGACCGGGTTGAAAGAAAAGGCAGGGGTTTAAATTTACCTCACCCCCCGGCCCCCCCTCCGTGTACAGAGAGGGGGAGGACAATTAAAACTTTTGAGGGGAAAATTGCTTTTGTTTCTGCAAGTCTCTAGTAAAAATTAGGGTCAGTCCTTTTTTTGGACAAGCAGCGAACAGATGCCCTCCCTGGCGGAAAAGGCGGAGGTTTAGGCAACCTCACCCCCCGGCCCCTTTCAAAGGTAGGTTTTTCAGAAACGGGTTGGTGGGTTGTTACGCCGGGGGCTGAAGCACCCCGGCTAGACTGTCAGACAAGCCCACTGAAGGGGCTAAAAAGGCCAGAGCAGGCCATTTTAGAACGTTTTGTTGGTCGATTTTGTGAGAAATTAAAAACCTACCCTTGTAAGGTGCTGGGGGGTGAGGTTCTTGCATATCCATGATTATAGGTTACACGAATTCGAAAAATAAAAAGGGTTATCTATGGAAGCAGGGCGGAATTTTCTGGCGGCGAACGCGAAAAAGCCGGATGTGGTGACGACAGCCAGCGGCTTGCAATACAAAGTGCTGCGTGAAGGCACAGGCCGAAAACCAGCAGCTTTGGGTGAGGTTGAGGTGCATTACAAGGGCAGCCTGATCGACGGGACGGTGTTCGACAGTTCATATGATCGCGGCGAGCCGATTTCGTTTTTGCTGGCGCAGGTCATCCCTGGCTGGGCGGAAGGCGTACAGTTGATGAGCGCCGGATCACAGTACGAATTTTACATCCCGTTTGAGTTGGGCTATGGCGCGCAGGGCATCCCTGGGGAAATTCCGCCCTATTCGACGCTGATTTTCGAGGTCGAACTGCTGACGGTGTATTCTTAGAAGCGATTAGCAGGTAGCCATTAGCTTTTAGCTAAAAGACAAAATAGAGGGCACGACATGTCGTGCCCCTACGGAAGCACGCCTCGTTTTGAAAATTTTTGTCTCAAGAACTCTGGGGAAATGGGCTTGGCTAACGACTAACCGCTAATGGCTCTGTGGACGCCAGCGCGGATAGATGTCCATATAGCGGCTGAAGGTCAGGCGGCGGGCACAGGCGGCGCGCGTCCCGGCACAATCCAGGCGCACGGTGAAAATTTCCGAGTTGGAACTTTCGACATACGACATGAAGGCCAGCGATTGACCGTCAGGCGAGAAAGTGGGCGTATCGTCGTTGCCCCGGTCATCCAGCAGCAGAGTCGATTGCTGGGTTTGCAGGTCAAGGATGGCAAGCTGGCGATTGCTGCCACCAACATATGAGCCGTAAACCAGATGGCGACCATCCGGCGCGAAGGAAGGCGCAAATTCATTGCCCATCTTTTCCAGGATGCGGTGTGGATTGCCGCCGTCGGCGTCCATGATATACAAATCAACATCATCTGGATTGGCGCTATTGGACGAAAACACAATTTTTTTACCGTCGGGCGACCAGGCCGGGTTCACATCCACGACACGGTTATTGGTCAGCCGCAGGGGGACGCTCCCTTTCAGATCGGCGACAAAAATTTCTGCGTAACCAAAACGATCCGAGGTGAAAGCGATATGTTGGCCGTCGGGCGACCAGGCCGGGTCAAAATCGCTGCCGGGGTTGGTGGTGATTTGTTGTATCCGCGTGGGGCAAGGCGCGAACAGGCCGGGACAGCCGACAGCCAACGTAAAAATATCATAATTGCCGTCGCGATCCGACACAAACGCGATTTGCGTCCCAGCCGGTGACCAGACCGCCTGCCATTCGTTGGTGACGGAATGGGTCAGGTTGAAGGCGAGGCCCCGGCTGATGTCGAGCAGGTAAATATCCTGGTCGCTGTCGCGGGCGGAAGTAAAAGTCATCTGGCCCGCGCCGGGAATTAGTGTGCCCACGCCATAGGCCAGCAGCAGGCAAACAAAAAAGGTCGCCAAAACGGCCAGATTCACCCGCAGGATTGGCAGTCGGAATCGAGTCAAAAAGAGTCTCCGTTCGGCAAACGCCACGACAACTATAACAGCAGGGGAAATGAAGGGGCAAGTGTACAGGTTATCCCCTCCCCCCGGCTCCTTACAAGGGTAGGTTTTTTCAGAAATGGGTTGGTGCGGTTGTTACGCCGGGGGCTGAAGCGCCCCGGCTAGACTGTCAGATAAGCCCACTGAACTCGATTTTATCCAATTACATTTTCGTAAGGTCAGTAAGAGTTCAAAGGGTTCGTGGTTATGCCGCCGGGGGCTGAAGCGCCCCGGCTAGAGCGCCAGACAAGCCCACTGAAGGGGCTAAAAAGGCCAGAGCAGGCCATTTTAGAACGTTTTGTTGGTGCATTTTGTGAGAAATTAAAAACCGACCCTTGTAAGCACCCCGGCCCCCTCCCCGCTTCGCAGAGAGGGGGAGTAAAACATCGGCATGAGCGGCTATTTTCAAGGCGCGGTGGGGAAAAAATACAGGGTGTAGGTTCGGGCGCGGGGAACGGCGTAAGGCGTGAACTGCGGCGCGGGCAGCGCAAAATGGGAGGCTAACTGCTGCGCGGAGTTTGAGTCGTCGGGTGGGATCAAAAAGGCGTAGGATTGATGCGATGGCTGGGCATAATTGAAGCCGTCGAGCGAGGGCAGGAATGTGAGATGGATGTCATCCGCCAGATAGCGCAGCATGGATTGGGCGTAGTCGGCGGTGCGGTCAACATGCGAGCCAAGCAGATAGACCTGTGTCCCCGCAGGAAGCGCCGCCGCGCGAAAAATGGCGTCATCCGTGTCGATAGAGAGGCGAATCCGCTGGTTGAAAGTGTCGAGATGCGGGCCAAAATAATAGGTAATCTGGCCGACGCTACAGATGACCATATAAGCTGGAATCAGCCAGCGGCGCAGCGCAATCGGGAGACGCGCGGATACAGCATCAATCCCCAGCGCCATAATGAGGACGATTGCCGGAAATACCACCAGGTAGCGGGTCGATACGGCGCTGTCCACCAGCAGAAAATTACCCATCCAGACCGCCAGAAACCACAGAATCAAAAGTCTGCCGCGCCGTAGCGAAACAAGCGCCCCTAGCAGCAACGCGGGCAGCAGATAAGCCAGAATCAGCGGTTGATCGCCGCCGTAATAGGTGCTGAGTTCGGCACGGTTGATAAAAATCAGCAGTGGGTCGGCGGTGTGGCGGACGAACAAATCAAAAATCGGCGAATTGGGCGGGGATACTAGCACCCGCGCCCAAAATGCAGGCGTAAGCGCCATGTAATTCATGCGTTCCGCCGCCGCGCTGTGCATCTGTGCCAGGGTGTAATAAACCGGCGCCGCGACGAGTGCCGCGACGATCCCGGCGATCAGCAATCCACGCCGCAAACGGGCAAAATCGGCGCGATGGCGGAACATATACAGCGCTAACCACAAAACAATCACGACAGGAAAAAGCAGCCGCCCGCCTTCGTAAAAATACTGGGTCAGACCCAGGGCAGCGCCGCCCAGCACCCAATCCAGGTTTCTCCCAAAGCGCAAGCCGCGCGCGAAAAAGGCCAGCGCCAGCGTCCCGAAAAGCGGATCGGCGATGTTGACTAATCCCAAACGGCTGAAATGGATATGCGGCGGAAAAACGGCCAACAGCAGTGCGGCGATCAGGGCGGTGCGGCGGTTGAACAGCGTCCGCCCCAGCATATAGACGGCGATCACAGTCAGCGTTCCCAGGACGGCGCTGGGCAAGCGCAACGCAGTCAGATTGCGCCCCAGCAGCAGGGTTGAGGCCGCCTGCCAGGACGCCATCAAGCGGGGATAGGGCGTGAAGATGTCGAGCGGCTGCAATATTTTAAGAGTCGGGTTTGTCCACATGGCGAGGATTTCATTGATCGGGTTGAGTTCATCGACCAGACTGTGGATGCTGGTTTCGAGCGCCCACAGGCGCAGGCCGAGCGCAAAACTGGCAATCCCGGCGAGTAGGGCGATTTCGCGGCGTGTCCAGGGGGTGTCATCTACCGGCTGGCGATAGGCGGCGAATCCGGCGCGCCCGCCGCTGAACCCCCAAACAATCAAGGCGAGTCCGGCGTAAAAAAGCGCAAATTGAAGCGGATGGGTGATGGTCGCCAGCGAGCCGCTGTCTGCGCCGTTTATCAGGGCGAGGAGCGTCAGGCAGAGTATGCCGGTTAAGGAGGCGATTTGCGGGAGTCGCGGGGTGTGCATAAGGACAATATAGCACGGAAACCCCTCCCCACAACCCCCTTACAAGAGTAGATTTTTCAGGAATGGGTTTGTGCGGTTGCCCCGCCAGACGCTAAAGCGATCCGGCTGCCGAAGTGCCAAGCCCACTAAAGGGGCTAGAAAGGCCAGAGTAGGTCATTTCAGAAGGTTTTGTTGGTCGCGTTTTGCGAAAAAATAAAAACCTACCCTTGTAAGCCCCACCCCCCTCCCCGTGTACGGAGCGGGGAGCAAAGCAGGGTTTGTCGGTGATGTTGCCCCTGTTAACAAAGTTAAGTGTCGTATCTGCCGCCTGAGGTTCAAAACCCAATGTGGCGCAGCACCAAACAAATTTGGTTAGGAAGAAGCGGTTTTCACCCTCAGATCCCTTAACTTTATGTATATGGGGCACGTCGGCGACGTGCCCCTACAAAACGAGGAAATGGTTATGAATTACGCCGGTGAGAGGGGAACGAGGGGCGGCAGGATGAAGTCGCCAACGCCGTAACCGGTCACCATGTCCGGCCACGCGCCAGTGTCAATGCGGACGATGCCTTTATCGGACACGCGGTAATTGAGGGCGTTGAAAAAGGGTTGATCCTCGTTGACGAAAACGACACCATAATCGCCGGAAGGGAAATTGGGGTCGTTGGACTGATCGTCGGCGACTTTATAGACGGTCAGCAGCGAATAGTGTGCGGCTTGCAGTTGGGAGTCGATGTCGGCGCGGCGCACAAATGTTCCTTCGCCGGAAAGCATCGGTAGAACTTCAACCGGTGTGCCAGCGGCCTCACCGTCGGCACAGAGCGGTGGACTGCCGAGTCCTTCGCCCTTTACGATGCAATTCAAAGTCAGATATTGAACCTGATTTTTCAGGGCGTCAATATCGTTGGTGAGGCGCGCTTTAATCAGTTCGTCTACCGAGGCGATCCCAGTCTCGGTAGCCTGGGGATAAGCGGCGCGGACGGTATAAATATCAACGCGATCCGTAACAGTTGCGGCGGTGCGGTCACTGGCTTCGGCTGCGCCGCCAATCACATACCAACGGCCTTGATAGGCGGCAGAAGTCAGGCCATGCCGCGCGATGGGTAAGGGTTCAGCGGTTGTCCATTCGCCATATTTGAAGACTTCATGTTGGGCAAAGGTGGCGGACGGATCGAAGGCTTCGCCGCCGGTGACATGGATGATGCCGTCGATAGCCGCAGCCGTCAGACCACCGCGCGGGGTGGGCAAATTGGGAAGCGGTTCTGACCAGCGGCTAAACGGAATTTCGTACTGGCTGAATGTGCCGAGATTATTGCCGTCAGCGCGCCCGCCAATGCCATAGAACAACTCGCCAAAGCTGACCGATGCCAAATGTTCGCGCGGGATGGGCATCGCGGGCAAAGATGCATCCCAGGAATCAGCAGCGGGATCATAACTCCAGGTTTCAGTGGCACGCGGGCCGACTCCACCGATGACGTATAATTTCCCGTCGGCGGCGACCATCGCGTGAGCGGCGCGGGGTGCGGGCATATCAGCGAGGCGCGTCCAGGCATTGGCAGAAGGATCGTAGGCGTAAGTCGCGGTTTGATCGACGGTGAAATTGACATCGGTATAGCCGCCTGTCACATATAAATGCCCATCCAGCGCGGCCATGCCCAGGTGATTCAGGCCGATGGGCAGCGGCGCGACGGTTTTCCAGGTATTGGCGGCGATAGAGTAGCGTTCAACTTCGGTGCGGGTCGTCCAGTTTTCGCCGATGCCGCCCGCGACGTAAATATTGCCGTCGAGCAGGGCTGAGGCCAGTTCGGAGCGGCGGGTGGGCATAGGCGCACCCTGCGTCCAGCCGCCTTGAGTCGCGGGGGGTGTGTCCTGGGCGGCGGCGGGGAACAGAGTCAGCGTGAGCGCCAGGATAGTCGTGATCCAAAATAAGCGGTGTTTGTTCATTTGATGAGCCTCCTATCCAATTCGTGTCCTTTCGGATTGTAAAGCACAAGGTTATGTTTCTACCTGACGGAAAGCCACCGCCTTTCGGATGATTACTTCACCTTACGCATGAACGTCGTTTTCAACCCTCACCCCCAACCCCTCTCCCTCAGGGCGAGGGGAGAAAAAGTCTGAGCATGTTAGAAAGTCTTTCTCCATGAGGGAGAAGAATTTAGGATAAGGGCACACTGCGTAAGCTGAGTGATTAATTCAGACCAATTTGTTAAAAGGTGCAAGTCAACACCTGATCGCCGATAACCTTCATATTCAGAAAGTGAAAATTAACAGCAACCCGGAGAAGTGAGAGGTTATGCTGCTTGTATCTAAACAGTGCATCTTAAGCGAATGATCTATACTACATTTACAACGGATTTACTGCACAGCGAGAATTTATTCCATCATGCTTATTTTTATCAGCCACAGCAGCAAAACGCCTGAGGCCAAAATTGCGCTCGACAAATTAGCCGAAGAGGTGACGGATATACTGGGCTATGATGTCTGGTATGATCCAGCGCTCAAAGAGCATGGAGGCTATGAGTGGTGGGCTGAAATTCTCGAAAATATTCGCCGCTGCGATATTTTCATTTTTGCGCTGACTCCCCAATGGTTAGCGTCTTTAGCCTGTGAGCTTGAATATGCTTATGCAAATGCGCTCGGCAAACCCATGTTACCGGTTATGCTCGAAAAGGTTGAGGATCAGGCGCTATCAGGCGAATTACAGCAGTTACAATATGTCGATTATCTGCCGGGTAATGAAAAGCGGTTGGTGAACCTCAAAAAGTCACTGAACAATCTGAAACATCAGATTAAATCTGGTCAGCAAGACATCCTGATGCCTGAAGCCCCGCTGCGCAACACCCCACTCGCTGCGCTAAAAAGCCAGATCACGCAACCAGAATTAAGCGTCAACGAACAATGGCAGTTATTTGGCAGGTTTAAGGAATTACTGCTCAGTCAGGAGACGCCCAACAACACGATTTATCTTCTCAAGCGTTTCCGCCAGCAGCCCGGTCTGGACGCGACAGTTGCCCACTCGATTGATGAGACACTTGAGAACTGGTTTGATAAGCAGCAGCCAACGAAACCCACACGCAGTTTCCCGGTAAAATGGGTGGCGATTGCGGTCATTCTGGTAGTCGTGCTGGTAGGCGGAGCGTTGTTTGTGGCTCAATTGGGAGGGCAAGGCAGCAGCACGCCAACGCCTTTGGCTGCGGCAGCGCTGAAAAGCCCGTCGCCAACTGCTGATACCCAACTACCAACCGCGATTCCGGCTGCAACCCTCAGGCCAACCGCTACACTTATTTCACTGTTTAATGTATCAACGCCAACGACTACGCCTATTGTACTGTTTAGTACACCGAAACCGACAAATACGTCTACACCTGTACCGACTGTCGTTCAGAGTTTAATCAATTCGAATATGGAAGTTATCACCCTTAATAATGCCAGTCGAATCCAACAAATTGGAGCGTTTCAAGTCGGGAAAGTGGTTACAGGCGGAACGATGAATATTGCCTGGTCGCCTGATGGAAGCCTGATAGCAGTTGCAGCAACAGGGGTTGGGGTCAAATTGTATGATGCGAATGATCTGCTTGCCGCGCCGCGCATCATTCAAGGATATTCCAACCAGGCCGCTAGCGTTGCTTTTAGTCCCGATCAGAAATACCTAGCTATCGGATCGTTGGATGCTGATCGTATCTGGAATCTGGCAACCAATGAGTTGGTATGGCCTTTCATAAACGATTGTGGCGGTAATGTAACCTACAGTCCAGATGGACAGTATTTCCTGCGTGGTGCATGTAAGTCTGAACTTCAGATATGGGATATTGCTACTCAGGATCAAAAGATGAAAATGACAGTTTCCCGGAACGGTGAACCGTTCAGTTTAGCGTTTCGCCGCGATGGGAAATTTTTTGTCACGGGATCAATGGATACATCGGTCAAAATATGGAATGCTGCATCAGGCAAAGCCATACTCACAGTAACTGGCGATTCTTACTGTGTGACGGCGGTAGCCTACAGCCCCGATGGGCGTTCTATCCTGGACGGGGGCTGTGACGAAAAGGTTTTGAAATGGGATACGACCAGTGGACAGCTTCTATTTTTGGAAAGGGTTGAAGGTGTAGTCTATGCTGTTGCATACAGCCCAGACAGCCGCTTATTCCTTACAGCGTCAGCAAATAAGCGCGTAAAGATATGGGATGCGTCTAACGGAAATGAATTAGCTGCATTGAGCGAACATCCAGATGAACTGAGATCGGCTGTATTTAGCCCTGATGGTCGTTTCATCGCCAGCGGGTCAATTGACGGCACCGTTCGTATATGGGGTGTGCCACCTCTGTAATTAAGACTTCGCTTGTATCCCTACCCCCCACCCCCTTACAAGGGTAGGTTTTTCAGAAATGGGTTGGTGCGGTTGTTACGCCGGGGGCTGAAGCACCCCGGCTAGACTGTCAGACAAGCCCACTGAAGGGGCTAAAAAGGCCAGAGCAGGCCATTTTAGAACGTTTTGTTGGTCGATTTTGTGAGAAATTAAAAACCTACCCTTGTAAGCCCCTGACCCCTCCCCGCTGCGCAAGGAGGGGAGCAATACAGAAATTTTTGAGGGAGGAATTAAAAGGTGTCCGCCCCTCAGC
>JBDTNB010000051.1:0-39111 GCA_039933955.1 Chloroflexota bacterium | reverse complement strand
TAGCCATTTTTCTCAGTCCTTTGGTAACAAAGCGCGTATTTTTACTATACATGAAGACTGTCGGACGCGATACATAGTACCTTACGGCTAAAGCATTAAGGATTTTTCGCACATGTGAGGGAAATGGTAGTGGAATAAACCGCAAAGACGCAAAGAACGCAGAGAATTAAGATAAAACAATCCGGCGAACGCCATTTTTGAGCACTGGCACATTGAAGTTAATGCGCCATGTGAATTGGTTCTAACTATCCCCTCACCCCCAATCCCCTTACAAGGGTAGGTTTTTCAGAAATGGGTTTGTGCGGTTGCGTCACCGGGGGCTGAAGCACCCCGGCTAGATTGCCAGACAAGCCCACTGAAGGGGCTAGAAAGGCCAGAGCAGGCCATTTCGTACACCTTGTGGATTTTGGAATGTCGCATTTTGTTGAAAATTAAAAACCTACCCTTGTAAGCCCCAACCCCCTCTCCCACAAGTGGAGAGGAGGCTTTAATGACCTTCTGTGAACCACTATAGTCACATTTTTAACAGCTAAATGTGAAAATTTTGACCGCCCACCGTTTAATGTGGTGCTTTAGCCGGGTTGGCAGGCTGCGAGGGCATCGCCGCCGAGTTTCGCGCCGTCGAGCGTGACCATCGATTGGAAGCCACCCTCGAATTCCAGGCCGTCGAGGGGGTCAGCGCGCAGGAGGCGGGCGTTGGGGCTGTTGCTGCGCGCGCCACCGGCATACAACTGCACCTGATTGACGAGTTTGCCATTCGCCGTGCTGAAAACATTCATTATGCCGTCAGCGTCCAGTGAATAGAGCAGGCAGCCGCCGCCGACATCGACCAGCGGGGCAAGTGGGTTATCGGGATAGGGATATGTCACACGCCAGCGCAAACTGCCGTCCATGCTGACGGCCAGCAGCGTCGAGTCGCTGTCGCCCAGATAAATATAGGTATCGCCAGCCGCGTCCGCCGCGATACGGGCATTGCGCCCCGGCGGAGGACTGACTGCCGCGACCATCTGATCGTTTGCGCCGCTGAGGTGATGCAAATTGGGGCCTTCGAGCAGCATCCAACTGCCATCGGGGAGCGGAGCCGCAGCCGATAATTCGCTCAGGTTGGTATCGCCGATGAGCGCGCCATTTTCGTCGGCCAAGCGCCAGATGACGCCGGAATCGCCCTGCACGGCTAACGCAATCTGACCGCCATTGCGCCCATAATAAATCACTCGACCCGGAAGGTTCCCCGGCAGCGACCACAACGGTGTGCCAGCAGGATCAAAAGCGGCTATCGCGCCGTTCTGACCTGCGAAGACCAATTTTTCGCCGAACGTCAGGAAAGGATCATCCGCGCCGGGGAATGCCCAGACAGCATTGTAACGGCCATTTTGCAGGGTCATGGCCTGCCCGGTGCTGGTGTGGGCGACGACGCGATCCCCAGCGAGACCGGCGATTCCAGTGACCACGCCGTCAGTCGTCACGCGCCATTGAGTCTTGCCATCCGGCGACATGCCGTTGACCGAATCGGCATTAGCGACGGCATAACCGCCGCTTTCCAGACGTACAGGCGGCAGAGTCGGCACGGTATCAAATGTCACTGAGCGAATGAAAGCCGGTAATAATTTGATGCGCCACAGTGCGGTGAAATCGAGCGGATTGTACCAGCCGTGACTCATGGGGTTATCGGTCACATAACCGGGGCCGCCGTCGTCGGGCATAAAATTGCGCCATTCAAAATGCAGATGGGGACGCCCACGCGACGGCCAGCCCACCGCCGCGATGATCTCGCCGCGCGCTACACACTTACCGACCTGCGGCAAAAAAATCTTGTCGGTTTGCTCGACATGCCCATACAGGCTGTAGGCAATGCTGCCATCGGGGAAAGTGTGTTCGAGGATGACGACGCCTTTTTCGGTGTCCCAACCTTCGGGATTCGAGTAGGTCACGCGCCCACGCGCCGCCGCGTGAACCGGATCACCCCAGCGGTCAAAGGCGATGTCCACACCGGTATGGTTGCCGCCAAAACGGGCGCGATACAACGTGAAATCGTCGTAACCGGGGACGAGGTTGTCCACCGGGTAGTCAATCGCATCCACGACGCCACAGGGGGCAGTCACTTGCGCCGCATCGGCATGGATCGCGGGCGCGGCGAGGAGCAAAAGTAAAAATGGGATTATCGAATAGCGCATGAAGTTCAGAGATTATTTATTTTCTGGTGTATCTTTATCAGGCGGGACAATCGTTTTTAACTGTTGGATAAGTTCAGGCGCTTTGATGGTTATCACATCCCACACAATATCTAAATCGACATTTGAGTAATTGTGAACAATCCGATTACGCATCCCAATGATATTCGACCATTCAATCTCAGGGTGGGCATTTCGGGCCTCATCAGAAATATTTTTTGCCGCTTCACCAATAATTTCGATTAATCGCACCATCGCCAATTGATGCAATTTACTCTCGTCAAATGCTTCGCGGCTTAAATTGTTGGCAAACTCTATAAGCTGATCTGCTGCGAGCAGCATATCCAGAAAATAAGCGTCATCCCGCCATGTCATAAATTATCCTCGTCGCGTTCAGGATATGGCGGCGGCGGATGTAATTGTCCATGGATAGCACTTCTTTAAAGGTCAATAAATCCACGTCACGTCCCAGAGTTTCCGCCAACTCTTCCTGGATAGCGAAAAAAGCCAGTCCCGGCGTGTAATCCGGCTCGAACTCCACCAGCACATCAATATCGCTGTCGGGCGTGAAGTCGTCACGCAGCACGGAGCCGAACAGCGCCAACTTGCGGATATGATGCCGCTGGCAAAAATCGACCAATGTCGCTTCAGAAATCGTGATGTGGGGTACGTTTAACATGATCGTCCTCGCCACTTCGCCCTATGGTATCAGGATAGCGTGGGTTTGCCAGAACGCCAAAAAAGAATCTGATGAGAAAAGCCTGAAAGCTCTAATCGTCAAGCTGATTCGCCGTGCCGTCCATAATGACCTGCACGATTTGAGCGGCGGTCTGAGCGGCGGGAAGGGGTGCGGATTCCTGGTTCCATTGGAGGGCCGCGCCGAAAATCGCCCAACTGATGATTTGCGCCAGCATTTCCGGCGACATAGGCGCGGGAGTGTTCGGGCGATTACTGTCTTTCAGCCAGGACAAAATCAGCGTGTAGAGTTCTTCGTGGACAATCTGTTCAATCAAGGGGGCTATATCGTGTTCGCGGTGATGGCGCTGATAGACGGTCTTGAAATAGTCCAGGATGATTTGGATGAGCGTTTGCAGCGTGGTTTTATTCCAACCCGATTCCAGCGACAAAGTGCTGACGGTGCGCTGAAAATCCTCACGCATAATCAGGTCAATGAGCGCATATTTATCGGCAAAGTGGGCGTAAAACGTGCCGCGACTGATATTGGCACGATCCGTAATATCCTGGATGCTGATCGCTGACAGACTTTTTTCACGCGCAAGGTCGATGAATGCACCACGAATCAGGGCGTGGGTGCGTTCCGCGCGTCGGTCTATATCTTTGGAGGGGGTTGCCATCGCTGCCGTTCCTGTTTGAAAACTTTATTATGAACCGCCATCTCACAAGGAGGCTCAGCGCAACGCCACCAGGGGTTCAAACCCCTGGCTACCTGTTCCGGCGGGAAGTCGGTTGAAACCGACTCAAACCCGCCGGGAAGCGTCCGCCGCAAAGTTAATCTCGCCATCTAAATAGGTTTCAAGGATTATTTTCAGGATAGCTACCTAATTTTGCCAAGCATGAAAACGGGAAGATTAGAAATCGATTTTTAATTATTTACAAAATGACGCTTTTGTTCCCTAACGCACACAATCGGCGGCTTGCACATTGATCGGGCTGGCTGATTTCCATAGCATTTTAGTTAGCGATGTCCCAGGATGCAACCGGGGCGCAATCCAGTGAAGGAAATCAACTATGACGACTCAATCATCGGTTACAGAGCGCAAATTCATGCCCAACTATATTACCGCGCCGCTGAATGCGCTGATCGGCGGTTTGCTGCGTTCGCCACTGCACGGCGCATTGAGCAGCAGCACGATTGTGTTGTCGTTCCGGGGGCGCAAAAGTGGGAAGCAGTACACGTTTCCCGTCGGATATTATGACCATCAGGGCGACAACTTAGTCGTCATCCCGCTGCATCCCTGGTGGAAAAATTTACAGGGTAATGTCCCGGTGACGGTCTGGCTGAAAGGACACAAATATGCGGGTACGGCGGATGCATCGCAGGGTGACGAGGCGACGGTTGCAGCTCTCGAAAAATTGATCCACGATTCGGCGAATCTGATGCGCGTGTACCACATCGAACGCGGCGCGAATGGGGAACCGAACCCGGAACAAATACGACAGGTGGCGCAATCGCTGGCGCTGGTGCGGATTCGGCTGCAATCATAATTGAGATTCAAGGGTTTGTCACCGACAAACCCCTACATATCTGCCTTCGGTGACAAGCCCTACAATCCACAGAGGTTATTCATACAGTGATTTTAAACGTTGGCGCAGTTCAGCGTTGTCGAGCAAATCGGTGGAGTCGGAAAATTGGTCAACAGCGCCGATATGGGTAGCGATGCGCTTGACTGCCGGGTCTTGAATTTGGGCGCGGACAGCCGCCGCAAAGTCGCCGCCGTGAATGACTTTGAAGGGGCGTCCGAAAAAGGGCGATACTTTGGTAGGGAGCGGCTCGGTGATGCCCAGGGCGTTATGCATCTCGGCCAGGGTTTCATAGGCTTCGGACAGGTAGACTTCGCGCTCACGCCAATTTTGCGCCAGCATCGCCCAGCGCAGCGGTTGAGTCAGGTTTTCGGCGGCGGCCAATTTTGAAAAAGCCGTGCCGAACCATTTGGAATAGGGCGCGTACTGGCGTTCCATCAGGAAACACAGACGCATCATATCGCGGACGAGGCGCGCGGCGATGACCTGCGAACCGAGGTCGTCACCGACATAAGCAGTACGCCCGACGAAGGGTTCTTCCTGGCCGATGCGCGTCCAGCCCGCCGCCAGCAAATACAGCCACACATCATGCGGATAATAAGCCAATTTCGCGCGAATGGATTCTAAACCCAGGTCATCGTGATAGACCACGCCCGCCGTGACCGTTCGCAATTTCTGTTCGGGGAAGGTCAGCCAATCGGCAATTTCAACTTCAGCAAAGGGATCGAAATCCAGATACGCGCCGAAAAAATCGTGCAGAGTCAGGATTTCGATGCGATGGTTGATCGGGCCACTGTCGATGACGTTTAAATGCTGGACGCCATTGTCATCCAAATCGGGCGGGGAAAAATGGGTCGAATAGCCGCGAAAGGTGTAGGGTAATTGCGTAGCGAAGGTGTTGTGCAGGCTATCGCGATTCGTTGCAAAATCGTCGTCCGACAAGAACAGCATGGCGCGCGGCCCCCAATGATGGTCGCTGGACATGGCGGTATCGAAACCCAAAATTTCCGAGCCGCTGCCGATGAGCGCGGCGCTGTATTGCAGGCCGGGAAAATGCTGGTCGAGAATCGGCTTCACGGCTTCATGAAAAAACAGGTCGCCCAGCTTCAGGCCGGGGATAAATTCAGGCATGGTTTCATCCTTTTAATGGCTCAAAACCTCACCCCCAGCCCCCTCCCCGCTTCGCATTGAGGGGGAACAGAGGAAGATGTTCGTTATGGTAGTCATTGACCGACAATTAGAGTTTACATAAATCCAATAGTTTCGCGTCAGTATCAGACTCCGGCAGCGGGACGTGAATCACGAGTTTGATGTCGGCGTGATTGCTGAGGCGAAACGTGGTTTGTTCCAGGCACAAGCGCCCAACAGTCGGATGCTCGAATTCGCGGCGGCCTCCATCGCGCGCCAGGACATCCTGCGCCGCCCACCAATCGGCAAATTCCGGGCTGGCGGCTGACAGTTGAGTCAGAAAATCGTCCAACGCCGGGTTGTTCAGATAGGCGCTGCAATCGGCGCGGAATTCCGCAATCAGCCGCCGCGCCCGTTCCGCCCAATCAACCACGAGGGTTCGCGTTTCGGGGCGGGCGAAGGTGTACCACAACATATTGCGTTCGGATTCGGGCAGGGCAGCGAAATCGCCAAATAATTTTTCTGCCGCGTGATTCCAGGCTAATAAATGCCAGTAGCGCCCCATGATGTAGGCCGGATAATGTCCCTGATGCTCGACGATGTGCGCCAGCGTGGGCAGCGAGGGTGTGTCGGGCGATTCCAGGTCAGGCGGCGGGCGCATCCCGGCCAGCGCGAACAGATAAGTTTTCTCCGGCGCAGGCAGGCATAAGACCCGCGCCAGACTTTCCAACACCTCGGCAGAAAAATGGATGTCGCGCCCCTGCTCGATCCAGGTGTACCAGGTCACGCTGACCCCGGCGAGTTGGGCGATTTCTTCGCGGCGCAATCCCGGCGTGCGACGGCGCTTCCCGGCGGGCAATCCAGCCTGGGCGGGCGTCAGACGGGCGCGGCGGGTGCGTAAAAATTCGCCCAGTAATTCGCGTTCGTGGGGATTCATCGGCGGGTATCCTGGTAGTGTGGATACCAGTATAACTGCTATTCTTGTACTGGTATATGATCGCGCATATGATGGGGAAATACGAACCCCTCCCCTAGCCCCTCCCCGTGTACGGAGAGGGGAACAAGATAGAAAATTTAAGGGGAGCGAAACGGAAAGCAAATACCCAGGGGGTCAAAAATGAGCGACATCAAACAAGCGGTACACGACCAATTCAGCAAAACTGCCGAGCAGTATCGGGTGAGCGCGGTACACGCCGCCGGGGAAGACCTGGCGAAAATTGCGGAATTGGTCGCAAAAGAGTCTGCGCCGTATGTGCTGGATGCGGGCTGCGGCGCGGGTCACACGGCGATCAAGGTTGCACCACACAGCGCAGAGGTGATCGCGTTTGATTTGTCGGCGCAGATGTTGGAGCAGGTCGAACGGCTGGCATCCGAACGAAAGCTGACCAATGTGCAGACGCGCCAGGCCGATGTCGAGAATTTGCCGTTTGAAGATGCGACGTTTGACATCGTGACCTCGCGCTACAGCGCCCATCACTGGCCGAATCCGCGCAAGGCATTGAGCGAAATCGCGCGCGCCCTGAAACCGGGCGGGCGCTTCATCCTGAGCGATTCGGTTGCTTCGGAAGAACCGACCTTCGATACCTTTTTGCAGGCCTTAGAAGTGCTGCGCGATCCGTCACACGTCCGCGATCACAGCGAGTCACAGTGGACAGCGTTTTTCGAGGAAGCCGGATTTGATGTGCAGGTCGCCGCGCGCTGGCCGATACCACTGAATTTTGAGGATTGGGTGAAACGCATGGCGACGCCAGAACTCAATGTGGCGATGCTGCGGCGGATGTATGACACGGCCTCCGAGGATATACGGGCGGCGTTCGATATTCAGCCAGATTATCAGTTTACGATTCAGGCGGCGTTGTTTGAGGGGAAGAAAAGCGTTAGAGTATAACCGTTAAGGCTCTTGTTCAGGTTAAGTGAAAAGTCTATATCAGCAGGGACGACACATAGGTCGTCCCCATATGCACCAAGATAAGGAAATTGAGAGCGAAAAATCGCCTTATTCACCCCGCCCCCTAACCCCCTCCCCGAATTCAAGGAGGGGGAATTAAGAGCGTGTTTTCCTCCTCCCCCGAATACCGCTTCGCGGGGCTGACGCACGGGGAGGCTGAGAGTGGGTCAAAACTAACACAAATCTCTTAACTTGGTACGCATGGGACGACACATAGGTCGTCCCCTACGAAAATCACTCGTTTTGAACATGAGCCTCGGAAAAAAGGGACATTGCGTCCCTTTTTTGATTCCAGAAAATTGGGGTATTGACACTACGTATAAATATACGTATATTTATACGTGTACCTGAATGATGATTGGAAGTAGAGTCTTATGCCCAACAAAACCATCTACGTATCCGACGACGATTTGCCACTTTTTGAGCGCGCTCAGGAATTGGCGGGCGCGAACCTGTCCTCAGCTATCGTCAAGGCACTGCGGCGGTTCATCGAGCTTGAAGAAGCCCGGCAGCGCGGTCTGGATGAGATCATTGTATTGGTTGGAACAACGGGCGCTCACAAACAAAAGCGTTTTATGGGGACTCGTCTGGCGCGATGGTTCCAGAAAAGGTCAAACGGCAAAGGGGTCGAGGTACTGAATGTGTACCACACCGCCGGGAAACGTTTTGCACTCCACACCCGCATCCTGCCGGATTGGAAAGAAGAATTTGGCGACCCCGATTTGGCCGGCGATCCCCGAAACTGGGGCGTTGGCAATGGGATTTTGCAGAAGATTCTGAGTTGGGGCTATGACTGGGAGACCTTCCTGGAATCGGGCGACTATTCGCTGGAGGTCTTCGAGACTCTTGAGGAACTCAAGCCTCACATTCCGCCTGATATGTTTAAAGTGGTTAATCAGGTCATGAGTTTGCCTGAGACCGAGGACTTGGACATTTGATGAAGCCAGCCGACTAACCCAAACTGAGGCCGTAATAGCTCGACGCTAAAGCGCATCACCTATCCACAACATTCTCAATTTGACCGAGGATTGTCCGCAAATAAGACGACCATGGCTTTAACTTTGTCTGCCGCCAATTTTAATTCATGTCTACGAAGGAGATAAAAATCATGCAATCGACATCATCCAACGCTGTGAATTCGCCTGCCGAGCAGGGATTAGCGGAAATCACCGTGATTGTGAACGGGCAGGGCGCACACCGCCGTAAGCGTTTTATGGGGCAGCTATTGGTGCGGTGGCTTCAACCCACCAAGAACGCAGAAGGAACCGAAATCCTGAACGTCTACCGCACCGCCAAGCGCCACTATGCGCTGCACACCCGCATCATCCCCGATTGGGACTTTTCCGAAGGCGACCCCGACCACTGGGGCAATCCGGCGAATTGGGGTGTGGGCAATGGGTTCTGGCGGAAGCTGATGGGCTTCGGTTGGGACTGGGACACGTTCAAAGAGTCCGGCAATTACTCGTTACAGGTCTTTGAGACGCTCGAAGCCCTCAAAAGTCAGGTTTCCAGTGACCTGTTTCAGGCGGTCAGCCAAGCGATGGAAGGGCCGGAGATCGAGGACTTGGACATCTAATGAAGCCAAGAAGTCGATAGTCAAAAGACTCATAGAGTCGATTATGGCTCACTGCTTTTGATATGCTAATGCACCTTTACGAAATAATGGGGTCAATATTTGGCGGACAAGGCGTGCCTTGTCCCTACGAAAATTAAATTGCCCGACGTTTACCGCCTTAATAAAACAAGACGCTAAAGCACGCTCAATTTATCCGATCCGTCTCAATTTGACCGAGGATTGTCCGCAAATAGGACGACCCTAGCTTTAACTTTGCCTGTTACCAGACCTTCACGATACCCGTGAGGGGAATAACCCATTGGAGAATATGATGAGTACGATAACTGAAACGAAGGTTCAAAAACCAGCCAGTCCCTTGAGCGTGCGTAATTTTCGGCTTTTGTGGATTGGCGAAAGCATTTCGCTGCTGGGCGACCAATTTTATATGATCGCCCTGCCCTGGTTGGTGCTGCAACTCACGGGCAGCGCCCTGGCACTGGGCGGTGTGCTGGCGCTGGCGGGCATTCCGCGTGCGTTATTTATGCTGATCGGCGGGGCGTTGGTGGATCGTTTTTCGCCGCGTGCCGTCATGATTGTGTCGAATCTGGCGCGGTTGGTGCTGGTCGCGCTGCTGTCGGCACTGGTGCTGACCAACACTATTCGGATCGAGATGCTGTACGGGTTCGCGCTGGCGTTTGGTCTCGCCGATGCCTTTTACTTCCCCGCGCAGAGCGCCATCACGCCGCAACTGCTGGCAGAAGATCAGTTACAGGCCGGGAATACTTTTGTGCAGGGTACGGCGCAATTGAGCCTGTTCCTCGGCCCGGTGCTGGCGGGTGGATTGATCGCGCTGCTGGGTCACAATGCCAGCGCTGATACGCCGAGTACGCAAGGGATCGGCATCGCTTTTGGCCTAGATACCCTGTCGTTTTTCGCGTCGCTGCTGTGCCTCAGCCTGATGCGTATTCCGCGCATAGCCACGAAAGCGGCTGAACAACAAAATGTCATTCAGTCGATTAAAGCCGGTTTTGCTTACCTGTGGAGTCAGGCGGCGCTGCGGGCACTTTTCCTGCTCATGGTCGCGATGAACTTTTTTATCCTGGGGCCGGTCATTGTCGGTATTCCGGTGCTGGCGGCGACACGGCTGGCAGAAGGCGCGGCAGCTTTCGGGATTATTATGTCGGCCTTTGGCGGCGGCGCGTTGGTGGGCATCATTCTTGCGAGCGCCCTCCCGCACCTGAAGCCGGAACGTCTAGGGGCGATGCTGCTGCTCATCATTTCCTTTATGGGGATTGGTCTGGCGCTGATGCCATTATTCACCTCTACCCCAGTGATCGCTGTCATCATGCTGCTGATTGGTGTGACCAACGGCTACGTCAATATCAACTTCTTTACGTGGCTGCAAAAGCGTGTCCCGCAGGAATTGATGGGCCGGGTGATGAGCCTGCTCATTTTCTCCTCGGTTGGGCTGGCTCCCATCTCGAACGCGCTGGCCGGGGTGATTTTGCAAGTCAACCTGAATGTGCTGTTCATCGGTGGCGGCTTGTTGATGGCGCTCATCAGCCTGCTCGCGATTTTGCTGCCCGCTGTGCGCCAGATGGGATTGGAACCGACGGTTGCAAGTCCGACGGCGTGAAGCAGCGCGACTTTTTAGAGGGGCGTTCAACTGAACGCCCCTACGTCATTTAAGACCACAATATCCATAAAAGCACGGGCACGACATGTCGTGCCCCTACGATGGTTACTCCGGTTTTGAAGGAAGTTTGCGATGATTTCGCGGATAATGGCGTACAGTTGAACGCCCCTACGCGCCTTTTCCAGCAACATTTGATGTATTAAAAGTGCAGACGAAATATCTCCACTTTGATTCCTCCAAACTGCCCCCTTGACTTTCAAGCGGCTTGAAAGTGTATGCTGGTTTGCAGCTAGCGTTTTCGAAAACGGACGTTCCGAACATGTTCAAAATTGGCGACTTTTCCAAATTGTGCCGCGTACCAGCGTCAATGCTGCGCTATTACGCCGATCTGGGTTTGCTCGAACCGGCGCAGACCGACAAATTCACGGGTTATCGCTACTACACGGCGGATCAGATTCCGCGCCTGAATCGCATTTTAGCGCTGCGTGACCTGGGGTTATCGCTGGAACAAATCAAGGCGCTGCTCGATGAAAATTTACCGCCGGACGAAATCCGGGGGATGCTGCGGTTGAAGCAGGCCGAAATCGAGCAGCAGATACAGGAAGAACAAGCACGCTTGGCGCGGGTGGCGGCACGTTTACGACAGATTGAACAGGAGACTCACATGCCCGTTTTAGAAGTGGTGGTCAAACACATTGAAATTCAACACGTTTTGGGATTGCGCGAGACGATCCCCGTCCCGACTTATCTCGGCAAGTTGATGCACGACGCCTTTGCCGCGCTGGACGCCAACCGGATTCAACCGGCACATCCGCCCATCGCGATTTTTCACGACGAGGACTATCAACCGAGTGATATTGATGTTGAACTGGCGATTCCGGTAGCCGAGTCGGTGAATGCGAATCTGCTGCTGACCGATGGGCGGCAGTTGAGCGCCTATGATCTACCCGCGATTCCACTGGCGGCCTGTGCTATCCATGCCGCCAGCCATGATACGGTTGAAGCGACCTACACGGCGCTCGGCCAGTGGATCGCCGACAATGGCTACCGGATCGCGGGGGTATCGCGCGAAATTTATCTGACACGCGCCGATAGTCCATCCGGCCCGATCACCGAGATTCAGTGGCCGGTGGAAAAGGCGTAATCCCCTCCCCCTAACCCCCTTACAAGGTTAGGTTTTTCAGAAATGGGTTTGTGCGGTTGCGTCACCGGGGGCTGAAGCACCCCGGCTAGACTGTCAGACAAGCCCACTGAAGGGGCTAGAAAGGCCAGAGCAGGCCATTTTAGAACGTTTTGTTGGTCGATTTTGTGAGAAATTAAAAACCTACCCTTGTAAGCCCTAACCCCCTCCCCACTTCGTAGAGGGGGAATAAAACAGTGCGCGATGTGTCGTGCCCCTACAGAAACCCCGCATTACCGGGGGATCAAGTTGTTCCCGTTTCTGAAAAAATCGACTATAATCAGAACAAGTATTCGAGTTAGACGGGGGCGGATGATGATTAGTGATATGGCGGTGTATGAGGAACTGCGGGCGCTGGGCAAAGAACAGTACCGCAAAATCTGGAAAAATCACGGCGTACAAGGCGAGTCCTTTGGCGTCAGTTTTGCGGATATGAAGGTGCTCGTCAAAAAGATCAAAACTAACCATCAACTGTCACTCGATTTATGGGCAACCGGGAATCATGATGCCCGCGTGTTGGCGACGATGATCGCCGATCCCAAGCAGGCAACCGATGCCATGCTCGATGCATGGGCGCGCGACCTGAGCAGCTACGTCATCACCGATGCATTTTCAACTTATGCCAGCAAAACAACATTGGCCCGCGCGAAAATCGAGGAGTGGACACAATCGGATGATGAATTCGTCGGACAAGCCGGATGGAGCCTGTTGGCGCAGCTTGCACGGGACGATAAAACTCTGCCCGACAGTTATTTCGAGCCGTTTCTGGAACGCATCACGCGCGATCTGCACAGCAGCAAAAACCGGGTGCGCCATTCGATGAACAATGCCGTCATCGCCATCGGCCTGCGTAACAACGCGCTGGAAGCAAAAGCCACTGCCGTCGCGCAAAAAATTGGCAAGGTGGTTGTCGATCACGGGCAGACTGATTGCAAAACCCCGGATGCGATTGCTTACATGGAGAAGGCTAAAGCGCGGAAGAAATAACTGTGCGTGAAGCATTTTTCGCTGGTTGCGACGCTGGAGGTTCAAAACCTCCAGCTACAAAAGGATTTTAAACCTCTGAAGAGGTTGTTTTCTCGGCTAAAAATGGTGCGTCGTTCGTTTTTATTGCTCCGTCGCGCCTCCGATCCATAAGATGGCGCCAATTCCGCGTTCAGATTTTCTGGCATCATACTTAATTCTCAACTATCACTGTCTTTTTTATTTACTAACTCTCTGTACGCCCCCGCCGTATCAAGTAATCGCGCCGTAATTCGTGTCGCACGTAATATAGTTTCAGTAAAAAATAATGCGTCAATCTTTTGACCGTTCACATCAAATGTCAAACCGCGAAATTCGGGGTTATCATTCAATAATTTTGACCAAGCTCCTATCAGATCATTTTCTCGCCTAATTTCGTTAATCATTAATGCTATAAATCTTTCTGGGGAATAGTTGACCCATTCGTTTAAGTTGTCGGGGTCAAAAAGTCTTTTTAGCTCTGCTTCTCGATCCCAGTTCGCATTGTTATTCATATTACTCACCCCTAATTGTTTATCCCTGAAATCTTAGACCTCTAGCTTGATAAACCTTTATCCTACTCAAAAGTCCAGCATCCGACTAACCCAACGGCTAATTCAAAGTGGGCGGCGTTCAAGGCGAAGGCGTCCGGCTGCGGTTGGGGGTTTTGCGGGCGAAGGAACGCCTGGAACTCGAAATCGTCACGGGCGAAGTGTAAGGGTTTAACCACCGAGACACCGAGAAATTTCAAAGAAGGGGACGATGCAGGGGAATCGTCCCCTTTTTGATTCGCAAATATCATCGCAAATCAGGTCAATTCAAGCAGGAGCGACATGCGGCTCTGAACAACCTATTAACAATTCCAGACAAGTTTCTAATGTTTAGCATAGAAACGTAGGGTTTAATAGCGGGACGGAATGCGTGTAAGCATCACATATGGAGCGACATGAAGTTTAAAGCTGCCCTGACCCTGATCGCTGGCCTGCTGTTATTCGGCCTGTTTGCGTCGCCGAGTTTTGTGGCACAAGCGGTTGATTTTGTGCCGGTGGGTTTCAGCGAGGCGCTGGTGGCGCAGGGTCTCAAAACGCCGACCAATATGGCGATTGCCCCGGATGGCCGCATCTTTGTGCTGGAACAGCAAACTGTCACGCTTTCCGGTGGGGCAACCGAGGGACGGGGTTATGTGCGTGTGGTCAAAAATGGCGCGCTGCTGCCGACACCCTTTGTCACCATCAACAATATTGATCTGCGCGGCGAACACGGACTAGTCGGCCTCGTGTTCGATCCCAATTACACCGTGAACGGCTATCTGTACCTGTTCTTTACGAAACCAACTACTCCAAGTCTGGCCGCGCACAACGAGGTCTGGCGTTATACGGCCAGCCCGCCCAGCAGCGATGTTGCCCAGACCAACAGCGGCATACGGGTGATTCAATTTCCGTCGATTATCAACACGGTTCATATCGGCGGCTCGATGCATTTCAGCCCGCTGGACGGCAAGTTATATATCGGTATCGGCGATGATTTGACCGGCGGAGACCGGGCGCAGCATGTCAATGATTTCCGGGGACGCTTCATGCGCTATACCATCAACCCCGATGGAACCTATGACGCCCCAGCGGATAATCCCTGGTACAGCACAGCGGACAACACCATCAGCAAGGGAACCTTTGCGATGGGCTTCCGCAACCCGTACCAGTTTGCGATTCAACCGGGGACGGGGCGCATTTTTGCCAATGAGGTGGGCGAAAGCACTTACGAAGAAATTGATCAGGTGCAGAGTGGCAAACATTACGGCTGGAAATTCTGCGAAGGGCCGTGCAACCCGACCAATGTGTTGTATACCAACCCGATTTTTTACTATACGCACGGCAAGACCGCCAATAATCAGGGCTGCGCGATCACCGGCGGGACTTTTTACAATCCGACCAACGCCAATTTCCCGGCGGCCTATACCGGTAAATATTTTTTCAACGATTATTGCAACAACTGGATTCGTTATATCGACCCGGCCAGCCCATCGACATCAACCTTGTTCGCGACCAATCTCTATCCGAGTACAGTGGCAATGGCGGTATCGGCGAATGGCTCATTATATTATCTGGCGCGCGGAACCAGCTCGTCGGACGGGCGTTTGCTGCGGATTGATTATGCGCCCAGTGCTGCGCCCACGTTTAGCGATCCGCCGACTTCAAAAACTGTCACCGCAGGTCAAAAAGCGACCTTCACCTGCTCGGCTGCGGGCGCGAGTCCGATTGCTTATCAATGGCAGCGGCAGAGTCCGGGCGCGGCGGATTTTGTGAACATCAGCGGCGCTACCGGAACCAGCTATACCACACCGGTCACCACTATCGCGGGCGATAACGGCGCGCGCTACCGCTGCCAGGGCACGAATGCCAATGGATCATCTTTCAGTCCCTACGCGGTGCTGACCGTCGTCCTGAATCAACCGCCAACGGTCTCGATCAGCGTGAAGATTAATGGCAGCACCGCGCGGCGAACCTGGCTGCTGGGCGATACCGTCAGCTTTACGATCACGGCAACCGATGCTGTCGATGGAGCCATACCCAACAGTTCGCTCACCTGGTCAGTGGATTTGATCCACGAACCACCGCTGTCGGGCATCCATATCCATCCGATTTTGCCGGTTACCAGCGGCACGAATATCGGGTCGTTCGATATTGCGGAGATGCCCCACGACCTCGCCCATTTATCGTATCGCATCAATGTACGGGCGACAGACTCCGGCGGGTTGTATACTGACGCCTATAAAATTGTTGAATCGTCTTTGATCGCGCCGATTTACAACAGCGCTGTCACCAGCGTCAACCCGGTTTTAAGCTGGCAGCGCATCCCCGGCGCGATTGGCTACGAGGTGTATTTTGGCCTGACGGATACGCCGACGACTCATTTCAGCGTCCCCAGCACGACACCGTATTTCACGCTGCCGGTGACGATGACGCTCATCCCGATGGAAAATTATTACTGGTACGTGAAGGTCCTCTACAGCGGCGGGGCATCCACCGGAACCGATACCTGGCGCTTCCATGTGGATTCAGCGGCGACCAGTGCGCCGCTACGCAATTATTTCACAGGTGCTCAACCGACGTTCACCTGGAGCCGGATTGTCTTCGCCAGCGGCTACCGCATCCAGATTTCGACACATCCGTCGTTCCTGGCGGGAACCATCGTCTATGACACGACGGTCAGCGGCAACACTACCCTCAGCCATCACGTCACCAGCGCCCTGCCGGAAGGTGTGTATTACTGGCGCGTCGCTCCGCTGCGGGCCGACAGCAGCACTGGCTATTTCAGCCCAGGGCAGGTGTTCACGGTGAAGTTGAGTTAGAAGTAGTTACGAGTGATGAGTTACGAGTTGAAAGTTAAAAGCAAATTCAGTTGTAGGGGGCTTGTCGGCTGTAAGCCCCTGCGAACAAAGTTACGGGCTGGTTGCGCCGCCAGACCCGCTACGCAGAAACGTCCGGCTGCCGAAGTGCCAAGTCTACTGAAGTTGCTCTGTTGCAAGGTTCGCCTATCCCCTCCCTAAATCCCTCTACACGAAGTGGGGAGGGACTTAAAAACGTCACCTTTTCCCTAATCCGTTTTGAAAATGGGATGTCACAAGATAAGAAAAACCATCTTTGCAACAGAGCTACTGAAGTAGACTACAAGCGAAATGCGCAGCACAAAAATATCTGACACAAAAAGTCGTTTAATTTTGTTGCAGTAGGCTTATCACCGATAAGCCCCTACGAACCCCCAAAGATTGAATGATTCCAAGCTGCCCACAGTGCTAAAATGAATCTAATGAAGTATTGGAGGCAGTGATGGACTCAGACCCTACAGGCAATTTATTGCTGCTTTATATTGGTGTGGTCATTATAGAATACGGCGCTATTGCCGCATTTTCATATGCCTATTATATCCTCAAAACCCATGCTTCAGTTGAATTGCAAAACCAATTTCAGGGCACGGTAAATGCGCCATCAAAATGGTTGTTTATTAGAGGAAAGGTGGAGGAAAGGGCAGTTCTCCAATTATATCTGTTGTATAGATCGGGTTATAAATCCCTGGACGAATTTTTTCAGAAGACCTCCCTAAAATCTATTCAATTTCAGAGGATTGTTCGCACAGTATTTGCGTTTCTGTTTTTAATAGTGTCTTCTTTCGGTATGTTCTCCGTTCCCTCAAACGCAAAACATTTGATGATCCCATATATTGTTTTTCTGGTGATCCATCTATACACGCTCTACGCAAGTTGGCGTTTCGGTTACGGGCTGATTGAATTATCGCAAACGGCTTCAAAAATGGCTGACTCGGATAGCCAATAAAAAGGGGACGACACATTGGTCGTCCCCTACTGGAAACTGGTAACTGGCAACTTCTCCTACAATAGCGCCTTAATCACGATGTCATACAGATGCCAGATGGCGCGTTTGGCGGGATCAGGCCAGTTGCGTCCCGGTAAAAGCGGCGGAAATTTATTGGCGTTGGGTTCGTCAAAGCTGTTGTTCCATCCTTCACCCGACCACAAAACGTCGGCTCCAGGCAAGCCCAATTCCTTGACCATGCCCGCCGGATCATAGCCGTTATGGTCATAGGTGTTGTCGTGAATCCAGTTGTTCTCCGGGATCGGGCCGAGATCAAATACGGTATCAGGCGGATACAGCATATACAAACTCGTCAGCGCCACGCCGAAGGTCTGGTTGCCGCTGATGCTATTGCCGAAAATTTCAGTATTGTCTGCGGTCATCACCATGATTCCTGTACCGGGCGGCACTTTGCTGACGGTGGAATTGCGCTTGCCGAAGTTTTCGTGGTTGTTGTTTTCGATACGGTTGTTGTAGACGCGGGTGTTATAACCCACTTTGGACGGGTTATTGGGCAGCAAAAACACTAATATTCCGCCGGTATTGTCGTGGGCGTAATTGTCGTAGACTTCGGCGTTGGTGCTGTTCTCGATCTCGATGCCGGTCACATTGTTGAAAACCTCATTGTTCCGCACGACAATCGGGCCGCGACTCTGGCCGACATAAATGGCGGCGTCGGCGATGCCGCTGACAACCGTGTGTTCGATCAGGATGTCGGTGCTTTCAACCGGATACAGGCCATAAATACCTGCGTCCTGGACGATCAGGTCACGGAAAACCAGATGCTCCGCGCCGGTTGTCAGCACGCCGTTGCCGATGTAATCCTTGATGCCGAAGCCTTCCAATGTGAAATTATCGCCCGTCGTGTTGAAGCCATCGCTCAGGGTTTTCTGACCATCCAACCAGGGACGCTTGTCACCATCGACCACGCCCTTGATGGTGATATTGGTGGTATCGACGTACACCGTCTGTTGATAAACGCCGGGTTCGACCATGATGGTATCGCCGGGGAGCGCTTTATCGACAGCCGCTTGAATCGACTCGCCGTCCTTCACGGTGATCGTCTGCGGATCGTGCGGCGCGCCGGGATCAAAGGGAGCCGCCACCGAATGTTCCACCAGATTGCGCGCGGGATTGTCCATGTGCTCGACGACGGGCAATCCCGACGGAACCGCTGTGGGAATCGTGATTAAATCGGCGGGTTCATCAGTGAGGGCGTAGAGGAACGCGACCAAATCGCTGGTTTGTTGGTCACTGAGCGTGAAACCCTGCAAAAATTCGTCGGGTTCAACATCGACACCGAAGGCGGGGCCGCCACCTTTGGCATAAAAATCGACCACTTCTTCCAGCGTTTTGAAAACCCCGTTGTGCATATAGGGCGCGGACAGCGCGACATTGCGCAAGCTCGGCACGCGGAAAGCACGGGTCGAATCCGGGCCGTTGACGACCTCAACTTGTCCCAGATCAGGATTGTTGGGGTTGGTATCGGGCACGCCCAGAATATTGAAGGTGTAATTGCTGAAGGTCGGCCAGGAATGGCACTCAAAACAGCGGGTTTGGGCACTGCGGAAGACATCAAAACCGCGCCGTTGGGCGGGTGTGAGGGCGTTGAAATCCCCGGCGGCGAAACGGTCAAAGGGCGAGTTGTTGCTGATGAGCGTGCGCTCAAATGAAGCGATGGCTGTCGCGACATTGGCAGCGGTGACACCATCAGAGAAGGCCGCTCCAAACTGGGTTTTGTAATCGGGAATCGCGTCGAGTTGGGCGATGAGTTGATCCATATCAGCAGCCATCTCGTTTTCGTTGGTCAGCGGGACGAGCATTTGCGCTTCCAGCGATTTGGCGCGGCCATCCCAGAACAGGCTGGTGGCGTAGGCGACATCCCAGAGCGAAGGGGCATTGCGGCGTAAATCTTCGCCGTGTGCGCCTTCGGAGACCGCGCGACCATCGCTGAAGCCCATATCGGGATGATGGCAGGAGGCGCAGGAGCGGTCATCATCCGCTGAGAGCACGGGATCGTAAAACAATAATTTACCGAGCGCGGCCTGTTTTTCATCGACGGTAGCGAGCTGCGGCCACGCGGCCTGTAAACCGGTGGTGGCGTTTTCGTTCTGGCGCGCACCGCCGCCCTGCTTATCGAGGGGGATGGGCGTGTCTTCCGGGGCGGGGATGAAGGCGAAAGCCGTAGCGACCACGCAGATGAACAGCAGCGGGATGCCGAGGAGCCAGCGCAGCCAACGACGGCGGCGCGGTTTAGCGGGTGGAGTCGGAGATTGGGTCATAATTTTCCTCGTAAAAAAGTGTAATTTGGCGATGTTGTGCGCGGGATTTTACCCGGAAGCCAAAAAAGTTGAAAGTTGAAAGGCAGAGGGGAAGGGAAAAGCAGTGTGTGATGGATGCGTAAAAGATAGCAACCTGGGCTGGATACCGAGGGCTGAGGCACAGGCAAAGGACAAGATGAGATAGGAATAGACAGTTAAAGGCTCAAGATAACGCCAAATACAAAGCGAAAAAAGTAAGTTGTGTATTATGCATGGGGGATTCAATTCATAAATACACAATATTACACAGATCAATGAAATATTATCGAAATAATTTGTGGCTGCTTTCAAGGCGGGTGCAGTGAACCGTTGAAAAAGTTGACAATGGGCATCAGGAATTGAGTCCCGATTTTTTCATAGGGCGGCGGTGGCATCGGGGTTCGAAGATTCCAACGTGTAATATTGGTGTCACCGTGTAGACTTGTCCATGTTCTGGGATGAGTAAAGGTTTAGCATATGTTCGCTTTTTGGAGACAGTTGCACGCCTCTTTTCGTTCGTATCTGATTGCGATTGGTGGTATCGCCATCGCGTTGGTTGTGCGCCAATGGCTCGATCCGGTTCTGGGTGATCGTTTGCCTTTCGGCGTGTTTTTTATTGCGGTGATGATAATTGCCTGGTGGACGGAACTCAAGCCAACTCTGTTAGCACTCGTGATCGCCACACTGATTGTATTCTTCTGGTTCATTCCGCCGCGCAATTCATTTGCGATTAGCAGCGCCGCCGACATCCTGGGCTGGGTGATTTTCTTTGGAGTCGGCCTCGGCAGTGCGGTTATCAGCGAAGCAAACCGTAAGGCTCGAAAACAGGCGGAAGCGAGTGCCCAGGCAGCACAGACGGCGATCCAGCAGCTTGAGCAGGAACTCACCGAACATCAAGCAACGCTGTCCGCGCTCAATAGTAAAGACATCGAACTCAAGGACATGATTGAAAATGCAGTAACGCCCATCCACTGGGTCGATAAAGCGGGTCAGATTATATGGGCTAATCAAGCGGAACTCGATCTGCTGGGCTATCGACCAGCAGAATATATCGGTCATTCCATTGCGGAGTTCCACGCTGACCAAGCAGTGATTACTGTTATTCTGGAGCGACTCTCTCATGATGAACTTCTCCAGAGTTATGAAGCGCGTTTGCGCTGCAAAGATGGTTCGATCAAATACGTCCTTATCAATTCCAGTGTTTACCGGAAAGATGGTCAATTCATCCACACCCGCTGCTTTACACATGACATTAGCGAGCGAAAAGTAATTGAAGAAATACAGTCGCGGCTGTCGGCGATTGTTGAGTTTTCAGACGACGCTATTGTCAGTAAAACCCTGGACGGTATCGTCGCGAGCTGGAATGCCGGAGCCAAAAGGATTTTTGGTTACAGCGCAGAAGAGATGATCGGCAAATCAATCCGCATTCTGTTCCCACCTGAACTGCTGCACGAAGAAGATGAATTCATCCGGCGGCTGTCCAGAGGCGAGCATATAGACCATTATGAAACGATTCGGGTTAGAAAAGACGGCCAGCGGATTGACATCTCGGTGACGCTGTCACCGATCCAGGACGCAAGCGGCACTATTATTGGCGCATCCAAGATTGCACAGGACATCACCCAGCGCAAACACGATGAACAACGCAGCAAACTGCTTTTGGAGCTTACGACGGCCTTTTCACGAGCACTCACATCCGAACAATTAGCCGAAGTGATGGTTGAACAGGCTTCAAAGTCATTGGGGGCAACCGTTGGGATCGTCGCTTCACTGGTCGAAGACGGAGCCACGCTGGAGATTCTCAATTTACGCAGCACAGCAGCCTATTTTATTAACCAGTATCGGCGGACAGCGGCGGATTTTTCAGGGCCGCTCAATGATGCGGTGCGAACCGGCCAGATGGTGTGGATTGAAACCCTTGAGGATCATCTTAGGCGCTATCCACACTTTGAAACGGCCATCCTACGCAGAGGGAATCGCTCAACCATTGCCATGCCGCTTAGGGTGGATGAGAAAATTATTGGCGGAATGGCATTTAGTTTTCCAGTAGACAAGGCGTGTAATTCGGACGAGGCAGCCTTCTTCACCACACTGGCCTATCTGTTTGCACAATCGCTGGAGCGCGCCCGCTTGTACGAAGCCGAACAGCAGGAACGGTCTTTGGCAGAAGCCTTGCGTGACACGGTTGTTGCGTTGAGCAGCACCTGGGATTTGTCGGAAGTATTTGATCAAATCCTGAGCAATATTGACCATGTGGTCAAACACGATGTGGCCGATATTATGCTGATTGAGGAGCGAGTCGCCAGGGTTGTACGCAGCCACCGTTATGCCGAACACGGGTTCGTTACATCGGAATCGGAGATGCAGGGGTTTAGCCTTACGGTTGCCGATACACCGCATCTCAAGTGGGCCGCCGAGCATCGACAGCCCTCTATTATTGACGATACCCTGACCGATGGGGGATGGATCAAAGTTCACAATCCAGACCTGATCCGTTCGACGCTGATTGTCCCCATATTGATTAACCGCGAAATCCAGGGATTCCTCAATGTTGACAGCCTGCTACCCAACAGTTTCAGCGCCGCAGATGGCAAACGTCTGCAAACCTTTGCCGACCAGGCTGCCGTTGCCATCCGCAATGCCCAGTTGTATCAGGGAGCACTCGAAATGGCAGCGTTAGAAGAGCGGCAACGGATCGCCCGTGATTTGCACGATGCGGTAAGCCAAACGCTTTTTTCTGCGAACCTGATTGCCGAATCACTGCCGCGCACCTGGGAACGTCAGCCTGAAAAAGCGCTGGCACAAACCAACACGCTGCATCAATTGACGCGCGGCGCAGCAGCCGAAATGCGGGTACTGCTGGTCGAACTTCGCCCGGAAAGTCTGACGACTACGCCGCTGAGTGAGTTGCTGACTCAGCTTGGATATTCGCTGCATGGAAAAACGACCCTGGACTTGTCGCTGGTCATTCGCGGCGCAAGCAAACAACTGCTTCCGCCTGAGGTGCAAATCGTCTTTTATCGCATCGCGCAGGAAAGCCTGAATAACATTCTCAAGCATGGACACGCCACGCAAGTCAGGATACGGCTGCTTCAGACTGAAACCCTGGTTACGCTGGTGATTACCGATAACGGAGAAGGGTTTGATACGCACCAGCATACCGGCGGGATTGGCCTCAACTCCATGCGTGAACGGGCCGACAGCATTCACGCACATTTCAATCTGAAAAGTACGGTTGGACGCGGCACACAGATCAGGCTTATATGGGACGTGTAGACCAGACCGTCTGATGGGGCTTTATCCAATTTCATTTTCGTAAGGTCAGTAAGGGTTAAAAGGGTTCGTAGTTATGCCGCCGGGGGCTGAAGCGCCCCGGCTAGAGTGCCAGACAAGCCCACTGAAGGGGCTAAAGAGGTCTTTGTGGGTCAATTGGTATCCTCGGTGGCATTGAAATTTGTGAGGTTTCGTAATTGGATAAAGTCGAGCTAAAGGGGCTTTCATCAGACTCGATAAGCGCCTGCATCAGCCGATGCCCTATAATATTGGGTGTAGAGCCTTGGAGAATTTATGTGATAACCTTTTCAGAAATATTCGATCAGGCCAAAACACTCAGCCCGCAGGAACGGAAAGAGTTGGCGAAACTGCTGATTGATACGCTGGAAATGCCACCTGAACCGCAGACGGGCAAACCCGCAGAACACTTGCGCATCAGGGTCGCAGGGTTCACATTTGTGGCGCGGATGGAAGTCGAGGCTGCGCCGCAAACCTGCGCCGCGTTTCGGGCACTGCTCCCCTACCATCAGCAGTTAATCCATGCGCGTTGGAGCGGGGAAGCCTGCTGGATTCCGTTGGGGGATTTTCAACTCAACGTAAGCTCTGAAAACCACACCAGTTACCCGTCACGTGGCGACATTTTGTTTTATCCGGGTGGCATCAGCGAGACGGAAATTTTATTCCCCTACGGCAGCACGCGCTTTGCCAGCAAGGTCGGTCAGTTGGCGGGCAACCATTTTCTGACGGTCATCGACGGCATGGAACATCTGGCGGAAGTCGGGCGCATGTGTCTGTGGCAGGGCGCACAGGATATTGTATTTGAGATGGATACCACCGCCTGAAATCCAAACGGATACGATTAGCGCCGATTCTTCGACGTTCTTCACTACAGCCAGCGTTCGGACAGCATCGTATAGGGTTCGGTTTGATAGACGCGGTAGATGATGCGCCCGTCGAAGGCCAGCATATCCTTCAGACGTTCATGAATGGCGGGATGTGTCACGCGCGATAGGGCTATATCTGGCGCAACCCATTCCACCATTGTACTTTCAGCGCTGGTGGTCAGTTCACCGGATACATAGTCGCATAAGAAACCAAAAATAACTATTGTTGGCATTTTGACGTTGGAATAAATTCCGGTCAGCGCACCGATGGTTGTCACTGTACCTGTTTCTTCAAGGATTTCGCGGATCAACGCTTCGGGAAGACTTTCGCCTTCTTCCACCTGCCCGCCGGGAAACTCCCAACCTCGCTTGGGGCTGTTCACCATTAAAATGCGGCCTAGCGCGTCTCGAACCAATCCAGATACAGCAACGATATGCATGGGAGTGTGGTTATCAGGCAATCGCATACTCCTTAGTTTTGGATTGAACCATTCTACCGCGACCTGCTAACAACCATGCACATTATAGGGACATAGCATCCCTACAAAATACCTTACCTTGATTGGTAGCTGCTTATTGTTACCCCCTCACCCCATGCCTTCGGCAGCCTCTCCCCCGAATTCAAGGGAGAGGGGCTAAAAAACGCACGGCGTTTTGTTCCCTCCCTGAATACCGCTTCGCGGGGCTTCGCACGGGGAGGGCTAGGGAGGGGTCAATAAAGGCAAAATCTCTGACTAGCAATCACGTTAACACCTTATATCCTCTCCAATGTGTGATAGGTTTGGCGGAAGCGCGTATATTTAGCGGTTCTGTTGATCCGAATGCGCGCAAACAGGGGACATGAATCACATAACTTCGCACGAGATTAATTGGGAGGCTGTCTACAACGAGCAGTTACCGCGTATCTTCAACTTTTTCCTGTACCGGGTGGGTGATGAGCCGCTGGCAGAAGACCTGACGGCGGCGACCTTCGAGAAAGCCTGGAAGCACCGGGAACGCTATCGCAGCGACCTGGGCGCGTTCTCGACCTGGCTGTTCAGCATCGCCCGCAACATTGCATCCGATTATTTCCGCCAGCAGCACCCGGAAGTCGAACTCGATGAGGCACACACGCTGGCAAGCGGGCGGCCTGTCGAGGAAACCATTCAGCAGGAAGTTGATTTTGCGCGGTTGTCCGCTCTGTTGACACACCTTGAAGCCCGCGAGCGCGAATTGGTCGCGCTCAAATACGGAGCCGGGTTGACGAACCGCGCCATCGCCGAACTCACCGGCCTGAGCGAGTCCAACGTCGGCACCATTTTGCACCGGGTGGTGACGCGGCTGCGTGCCGAGTGGGAAGTAGGCGTCCAATGAATAATCAACCTCAACGTGACGACGACTTCCTGAATCAATACCGCAAAACGCCGCGCCCGGAATTTGCCCGAAAGCTGTACACGAAAATTTCCCAGGAAAATGGAGATTCTATGCTCGAAATTTCAACCGTATCGACACCTTTTTCGGTTAACGGGACGCATGTGCCCCGTGCTGCGCGACGTTCAGTGTGGGATCAACGGGCGGTGCTGATCGCGGCGCTGGTCGCGGTGGCGCTGTTGGGCAGCCTGCTGTTCTGGTTCAACCGGCCTTCGTCGGATGTGATTCCGGCGGTGATTGGCGAAGCGATTTCCACCCAGAACGCCGCTCAGCTCACCAAGTTAACGACCATCGGCAGCGGAACGATCACGAGCGTGGCGTGGTCGCCGGACGGCAAGCTGATCGCGCTGCCGGGGACAACCGGCATATGGCTGTATAAGGCGGACGACCTGAGCAAGCCAATGACGCTGATCCCCAACGACGTGGGTTACAGTTTGGCAGCCCAATTCACCGACGACAGCCAACATCTAGTCATTTCGGATTATATGGGTGTGGCGATATGGGACATCGCGACGCAGCAGGAAACGCCGCTGCCCAACACCCTGGCCGACCATATCGGCATGGACATCAGCCCGGATGGCACGCTGGTGGCACTGGGCGACTTCAAAGGCAACCTGACCGTCGTTGACCTCAAAAGTGGCGCTGTAAAAACCCAGTTTTCGCTGAAATATGCATCGAACCCCATCATGGAAGTCGATTTCAGCCCAGATGGCAAACGGATCGCTTTCACGGGCAGTAATTTGCCGGTGTTGGTGCTGGATGATCCCAGCGGCACATGGGACAATTTTGAAGGCGAACCGAGGGTATTCCAGGCGAATACGCAGCAATCTGAAGCGGGGACGTGGAGCCTGCATTTCAATCAAGATGGGTCGCTGCTGACGGCGCGTGTCGGCACGGATATTTATCTGTGGGACACGGCGACCACCGATGTCAAGACCGTGCTGCATACTGTCCCGCCAGTTGAGGCAGCTCCTACATCCGAGCCACTGCCTCCGGGGAGTAATGTCTATGGCTCTGGCGGCGGCGGGGGTGGCGGTGGTGGTGGCAGCAAGGGCGGTGGCGGCGACCTGACCTTTAGCCCGGATGGCAAGCAGGTTGTGACCATCGACGAGTCGATCCGCTTATGGAATGTGGAAACTGGCGAAGCGCGCACCTTGCTGGGGCCGGAACCGAATAATTTTGCGACTTCGGTGGCTTTCAACGCCGATTGGACACAAATGGCACAGGTCGATACCAATGGTCTGCTACGCATCGTGAATGTGGAAACCGGCAAGGAAATTGCGCGGTTGGATCAATATGATATTCGCGGCATCATAGATGTGGATTTCAACGCCGACAATACACGGCTGGCGGCTTATACCGATGATGCGACCATTCATGTCTGGGATGTGAGCGACCTGAACGATGTGAAAGCGCCGCTGCGTCTGAAGCCTGTGGTGGAAAATCAGATTTATGGCTTCCAGGAATTGAGTTTCGATCCAAATCAGCCCAATACACTGGCAGCCCTGACCTCAAACGGGATTCAATTGTGGGATATGGATTCGGCTCAAGCCAGTCTTATATGGGAAAACCCATCTGATCCAAACTTGAATTATATCTACTTCAGCTTCCTCAAATACAGCAGCGATGGCAAGCAAATGGTATCGGGTTCTACGAACGGCACAAAAGCTTATGTGTGGGATCGTGCAACGGGAAATGTATTGAACACCTATTCGGTGGACGATGGGCTAGCGCTGCAAGATGCGGCCTTTAGCCCGGACGGAAAGCAAATCGCGTTTTCGGTTGTTCCCAATGTGAACACCTTTCCCCAACCTGAAGGCCAAACGCCGACCTACCGCGTGGATGGGTGGGACATCGACAAAAGTCAGGTTGTGTTCAGCATCGCGGATCAGACCGCACCGATTGTGCGCCTCGTCTATACCCCAGACGGGAAATTCCTGGCAACAGCCGGAAACGATAACACGGTACAGTTGTGGGATGCCGCCACCGGGAAACCGGCGCGGATGATCGAAAGTGGCAACCCGGTAGGCGTGCTGGCATTGTCGCCGGATGGATCGCTGCTGGTGACGGCGGAATTCGACCAGACCAATCAGGTCAATGTGCTGCGGGTATGGGATATGCAAACGGCCAGCGACCAGCCGCTTGCCACGCTGAATGATCCGCTGGGATCGAGCGATCTGGCCTTCTCGCACGACGGTAAATTGCTGGCGGCTTCATCGTCGAATGGGACGATTGATGTGTGGGGCGTGCCGTAAAAGTCGGCTTCATCTGGCGGTTAAACCATTATTGAAGCAAAACAAAAACCATCCGAGAAATCGGGTGGTTTTTGATTCGGGTGTCAGAAAAAGGGTCAGAGTCACGACAATCTGTATGGGTTTTGCGAAATGTTGCGGATAGGCGGACAAGGCACATCTCCGTAATAGAAACGCAAAATTCATATGGATTGGCGAACGAAAGGATATTTTTGATGACCGAATTTGCGATTGAGACGCAGGGATTGACGCGGCAGTATGGGGCGGTGGTGGCGGTGGATAAGCTGTCGCTGCAAGTGCCGCGCGGGAGTATGTATGGATTTTTGGGGCCGAATGGAGCCGGGAAAACGACGACCATCCGCACGCTGTTGGGGTTGATCCGCCCGAATGCCGGACAGGTGATGTTGTTTGGGCAGCCGTTCCAGCGGAAATTATTGGGCAAGGTGGGTGCGCTGGTGGAAACGCCATCGTTGTATCCCAACCTGACCGGACGCGAAAATCTGGAAGTGACGCGGCGCTTGCTGGATGCAAAATCGGCGCAGATTGAACGGGCACTCAAAATAGTCAATTTGCAGGATGTGGGCGGGAAACTCGTCAAAAATTATTCACTGGGGATGAAACAGCGGCTCGGCATCGCGCTGGCGCTGCTGAACGAACCCGAATTACTCATGCTGGATGAACCGACCAACGGCCTCGACCCGGCGGGCATCCATGAAATCCGCGAGTTATTACGGCGGCTGCCGACAGAATTTGGCATCACGGTTTTTCTGTCGAGTCATTTGCTAGGTGAGGTTGAACAAATCGCCACCCATCTGGGGATCATCAACCAGGGCAAATTGATTTATCAGGGGACGATGGCCTCGCTGGAAAATATGCGCGAGGATCATGTGCGCTTGGGTGCGTTTGAGCCGGAAGGGGCGCTGGTACTGCTGCAAAGCGCTGGGTATCAGGTACATATGGACGACGAAAAGCGGCTGATTGTGTCGGCAGCGCGTCGGGAAGAAGCAGCACGCATCAATGCCACGCTGGTCAAGCAGTCCAAAGATGTTTATCACCTGAGCCTGGAACGGCGTTCACTCGAAGATATTTTCCTGCAACTGACCGCCGAAGGAGCACAATCATGACTTATTTACTGCGGGCACTGAACGCCGAACGACTCAAACTTAACCGCACACTGGCGCTGGCGATGATCGTGATCGCGCCGGGAACGGTTGCACTCCTGGCGCTGATGGTCATGCTGCGGTCTGTATCGCTCAATCCCGGCATCGAAATCTGGGACACGATGATCCGCAACGGTGTTTCGCTGTGGGGATTACTAGCCCTGCCGTTGTTCGTGACGCTGGAAACCGCACTGATGGCTGGACTGGAACACAGCGCCAATACCTGGAAGCATCTGGGCGCGCTGCCCGTGCCGCGCTGGTCAATTTATCTGGCGAAATACCTGCTCATCATGGTGGTGATCGCGGCGAGTCTGGTGGCGCTGCTGGTTTTGCTGGTGGCGGTTGGGCTGATTATCCCGGTGCTGCTGCCGCACATTACGGTCAACTATGGCATGGTGGATTGGGCGCAAATTTTGTCGCAATTGGCGGCGATGTATCTAGCGTCATGGCTCATCATCGCCGTGCATACCTGGGTGAGCATCCGCTGGGCCAGTTTTACGGTGGCGATTGGCGTGGGCATGGCGGCGACGGTTGCTAATTTTTTCATCATCAACAGCGATCTGGCGCAGTATTATCCCTGGTCGATGCCGATACTGGTCACCGCACCTGATCCGACGTTGGCCGCGAACGTGCCGCTGATTTTGACCTTGAGCATCGTGGGGAGCGTGATCGTTACGCTTTTCGGGATTGTGGAAGTGGGTCGGCGGGATATTTAGAAGAAGGGATGAGGGATGAGTAAAAAGCAAGCGTAAGACACAGACAATTGAGTGAAAAACGCAGGGGGCACGAGGTGTAATCGTGCCCCATTTCAAACGAGCCGATTAGCTGTTATTCACATAGGTGATCTGTTTTGCCCGCATGGCGAAGGGCAGTGACCCGGAGCGCAGCAAGACCACCAACATTCTGGCCTGATTTTCTTCATAGTGGAGGGTCAATGTGAACGGTGAGTGGACGACATCACTCGCCAGCGGAATCGCGAGAATCGCACCGTCCAGGGTAAAGGCAATAAAGCTGTTGAGTGGGTAATGCTGATAATTTTCCATAGCATCTTCGTTCAAGGTCAGACTCACATCCCACAAGTGACGACCCGGTACCATTGAGGCTCCGGTGACAGATTGATCGTCGAAAACCGTGCCAAAGGCCTTATTATCATTCAGGATATTGGGGCGGCGGGTGCTGGGAATGTAGCCCAGCGCTGCGAGATCAACCGAGCTAGTGATGTTGTAGGTTTCGGTCATCTGGCGAATAAGTTGCGATTGGCGCTTGCCGTAGCCGCTGGTCATGATGGTCTGGTGCAGCAGTGCGGCACGTAGTTCGACGGATTGGTCGGTGAAGTTCACGGCCTCAAACAAACCTTCCTGCTGGACAACGCTAATGATCTCTTCGCGATAATAATTGTCAGCGAAACGGACGTGGAGGGTATTCGCAACCGTGTCCACCTCGACAGAATAATCGGTGATGGGATACTGCCCAATGCGCACGCGCAGGGTGTCAGAGGCGGCAGTAAGTTGCTCCGGCGTGAAGGAACCTTCTGGGACTTTGGGTTCGAGAAGGATGTCGATAAAATCAGCCACGCGCCCCGGCCCGCCAGCCTGGGTAGGCGCAATTTCAACCTCTGGTGATGGCGTAGCCGAGGCGAGAAACGGCACAATATCGCCGGGAGGCTGAGAAATAATGCGGCTGTAGTCTAGAGTTGGTTCCGGCGGCGCAGATAGATGCGGCAACTGGCTCACATCACCCTGAATATCGCGCTCTAGCTGTCCCGGTGTCCAGCCCGCACCATTTTCGTAACGAACTAAATACCAATCAAATTGACCCGAAGCCATTGCTAAAATTTCCGCAGTCTGCCCCGGCATAATAACGCCGATGGACGGATAGTAAATACTCGTTCCTGGAAATACCTCGCGGCGATTCCGAATAAGCACGGTTGGATAGGAGCCAACCATGCGTTCTGTCGCGATGGGCGCAATCGTCGGGGTGACTGCGAGGGGGGATGGTGTTGGAGGCTGGGTGGCGTAGTCGTAGACCCCAAAACGATCTCCAATGATGCGGGCGGCGGCGCTGGAAACCCAACCTGTCGTAGTGCCAATTTGAATCTGATACCAGCGCTGGTCACGGGTAACGGCTAACAGGCGGATCAATCCCCCGATTTCGGCTGGCAAAGGAGAAAGTATCTCAGACGTGTTATCGGGCTGCGCAAAAAGCTGCGTGTCGTGCTCGATGATGACCAGTATGTCGCTCAAGGTGGCGCTGGCCTGGGGTCGAGGGCGCGGCGTGCGCGATGGCTCAGGGGTCGCGGTTGCCCCGGTCTGCACAACCGACACCGGAATCGCGGCGGATAACTTAGCAGTGACGTTGGCAATTAAAAAACTGACTGTAACCAACGCCAGCAACATGGTGACTATTCGTTTTGACATGCGATTCATCCCCCATAACTACCCTTCTTTTTTCGATTGTAGCCGGATAATGTGCGACTCTAAATTATGCGTCGGGTGATCGTTGGCGAAGCGACGGATAGAATCAAAAAGCGCCCCCACAGGAGCGCCTCAAAATCGGAAATTTGACCGCCGTTACAGCGAAACGGCGTCAGCGGTGGGTTTGATGACCGAGCCGATAGCTTTCACCAACTCTTCGACGCTGATGGGTTTGCCGAGGAACATATTTGCGCCCGCGTCTTTGGCCTTGTTGGCATGGAATCCGCCGGTTGAGCCAGAGCAGACAATCATGGGGACATCCTGGCCGTTTTCCTGCTTGCGGACGTAGCGCACGAGATCGAGGCCGTTCATGTCCGGCAGCATCAAATCGAGGACAATCGCGTCGGGCATTTCGTGGGTGATTAAACCCAGCGCCGCTACGGCACTTTCAACCACCGTAATGCGGAAACCGGCGTGCGCCAGGGTCATATCGAACACTTTGCCGACATCGGCGTCATCTTCGACGATCAGGATATGCTGGCCTGTGCCTAAAATGGGAATCGAGGCATGATCGGATTTGGTTTCCGGGGCGACCTGTTCAATCGTGGGGACGACGGCAAAACGCACCTGAAGTTTCAACTGGCCGATTTCGATTGAGTCGCCATGCCGCAAACGATATTCCTGATTGGCCTCCAGGGCGAAGCCGTTGAGTTTTGTGCCGTTGATACTGCCGAGGTCTTTAATTTTGATGCGATTATCTTTGGCGATGACCGCCGCGTGCTGGCGCGAGACGCCGTTGGACTGCGCACCATGCGGGCCGAGATCAACATCGGGGTAAACGCCGGTCAAGGGATCGCTGCGCCCGATAATCATAGCCTCGTGTACCTGCGCCTGGATCATCGCCGCCGTACCGACCACGCGGAATTCGATCACCCAGGGAAGTTCTTCTTCCAGGGGGCCAGTGGTGGCGCGCAGCGACCTGGGCCGCTCATTATCTGGCAGGTTCAGATGGCGAGTTTCAAGGTCAGATTTATTTGCCATAATCCCTGGCATCCCTTCCCAACGACTTGCTTCGGGCGTGTGTAACCACACATCTGTTATTGTGCGCCAGAGTCCATCGTAATGGACATTAACGTTTGATCGAATAGTGCTACGGTACTAGTTCAGCATGTAAAGCAGTGTACCCATGTTACACCCAAAAGTCGGTATCTATTCCGTTATAAGTTATGAAAAATTTGTGAAGATGGGTAAAGAAGAAACCCCTCCCCTAGCCCCTCAGCCGTGTACGGAGCGGGAACAAGACTGGAATGTTTGAGAAACACAGTTTTGTAATGTGAGCTACGAACGAGGAAGATTTTTAGTCAACCTGAGTTTCGGATCGCTTTTTTACCCTCACCCTAAATCCCTCTCCCTCAGGGCGAGGGACTTAAAAAAACCGTTGTGAACCAATTGCCCCCCTTCTACTTGAGAGACGAGGGTGAGAAATGTAAATCAAACCAAAATTACCTATCCAAAACTGAGGTTAGTTAGGATGTTTTTCGGTGTTAAGCAAAGCGGCTAAAACGGCGTCGAGCGAAGGCGTTTCGGGCGCGTTTTTGAAGTCAGCCATGCGGCGGTAAATGTCGGCGGCGGCGCGGTGAAATTCGTCGGGTAGGCCAGCGTCCGCGAAAGTCGCGGCGATTTCGTCCATTTCACCCACGAAGCGCCATGCTTTGGCGGTCACGTTGCGGACGGAGTTGGCGGATTGTTCGGCAAAATTAGAACCGTTCTGCGACCACTGCCCTTCGAGTTCGGCGCGGACATCCAGGCTCTCGGCAGCCGCGAGGACGGCGGATAACAAGGCCGTTGTGCCTTTGGTATAGGCGGCGAAACATATTTTGAGCGCCGAGGCTTTGCCGATAGAGTCGCCGATCACGCGGGTTTCCAGCGGGCCAGCCGCGAAATAGTCAGCGGCCTGATCCGCCCTTTCGCCGGACAGATACAACCAGGTGGTGTTGGGTTTCCAGGCGGGGCCACCGATGATACCGCCATCGACAAACGATGCGCCTGCCGCGTTCATGACCTCGCCGATTTGCTGTGCCTTTTGCGGGGAAATGGCGTTGGCGTCGATGAAAAGTCCCTTGAAGCCGTGTGATATAACCTGGGCGGCAAGGGTCTCGGCAGAATCGGGCGGAACCACGCTGACAATCACCGCACAGGTTTCGCATATTTTCGTCAGCGAATCGGCATCGATCAGGCCATGTTGTTCGGCGCGGGCGCGGGTTTGAGAGCTGCGGCCTTCGGATGCCCAATAGACGGCGTGACCACTGTTTTTTAGCGTGGCGGCTACCGAAATGCCCATGTCGCCGGGGTTCAGGATGCCTACGTTTTGTTGAGTCATTGGGATTGTTGCCCTCCTGAACCTCACCACCGGCCCCGCTCCACATGTGGAGCGGGGAGCAAATGCGGGAGAAGTTCGCCATTCAATTTGCGAACGAGTCTGAAAAGCCAATTTCCATATCTGCTAGAGTCTACCCGATGGATGGGATGGCGACCAAGCCTTTGGGATCAACCGGATAGAGCGCTTCCCAGGCTTTATAACCGCCGCGCAGCGCCGACGCCTCGAATCCCTGGGATTTCAGATAGCGCGCGACTCGTCCGCTGGAGGCTTCATCCGGGCAGGTGCAGTAAGCGACTACCGGGCGATCCTGGGGCGCGCTGGCTGCCCAATCGCCAATTAAATCCGGCAGGACGCGGATGCTGCCGGGAATTTGTCCAGCATCGTTTTCATAATGGGCACGGGAACGGACATCCAAAACAACCGGCGGTTTATCACTCGTCAACTGTGCAGCGAGTGCTTCCGGCGAAATACGCTGAATTTCGTTCGCGTCCGGCTCGAACAACCCGACGAAGGTGCTTTCGCGTTCCTCGGCCATTGTTTGTTGGGCGGCGGCGACTCTGCGCGCATACAATGACGACAGCGGCGTCGCGGTGATGCCGTGCGCCAGTACCGATACCACGACCACCACGCCGACGATGCCCATCAAATTTTCAGCGCCGGGTACACCGGCCTGCACCACCAGCAGGGCCAGCAGCAAGGAGGTCAGCCCGCGCGGGCCAAACCAGCCCATGAACAGGCGCGCGGCATTGCTCATTTTCGCACGTTGGAGGATCAGCCAAATATAGGCCGGACGAATGAAGCCTAAACCAACCACCGCCAATGCCAGCGCCGGAATCACGGCAACCGTACCAAGCAGGGTTGACAGCAGCGCGCCGAACAGCACGAAGGCCAGGAGCATCATCATTTCGGCGGTGACTTCGCCATATTCCATGAAGCAGTCACACAAGGATTCGTTGAACAGCGTGACCGCCAGTCCGGCGAAAAAGGCCGACAGAAAGCCATCACCGTCGATGACCTGACCGGCAGCGAACGACGCTAACACGAGGCCGATTCCATAAAGTGCCTGATATTCGCTGCGGATACCATAGCGCTTATCCGCACGCCCCATCAGATTTGCGCCAATGCCGCCGACAGCCAACCCGACCAATGGGCTGAGAATCAAAATGCGGACGAGGAAGCTGCCCCAATCCATTTGCTGACCCGGTTTGGCCGTCAGCAGGGCGATCAACACCAGCACAATCGGCAGCACCACAATGTCGTTCATCCCAGCTTCGAGGCCGAGCGCCCGCCGCACGGAACGGGGAATACGCTCGTCACGGATGATGTCACGCAGGACAACCGCGTCGGTTGAGGCTAAAATCGCGCCCAGCAGCAGCGATTGAATCGGCGTTGTGCCGACCAGTAAATAAGCCACGCACGCCAGCAGCACCACCGCCATAATCGTGCCGGGGCCGAGCGTCAAAAACGGGACATGCCAATCGGCGCGGAGTTCGTCGATTTGCAGTTTTACGGCATCGAGAAACAGTACCAGTGCCAGACTGACAATCGCGACGATTTCCAGCAGCGGATGGTGAGCGTCAATTTCGATCACCTTCAAGCCGCCACCGCCTAACAAAAAGCCCAATCCCAGGAAAATGATGGGAAACGAAATCGGCGCGCGTTCCACCAGGCCAGACGCCAGCGCCGACACCATGAATACAATGGCGATCACCCCCATACCGATAATTAATGGTGACATGCGTCTCCCTCATTTGGTTGTTGACATGCTGCGAATGGTTGTCTGAAGCGATCACGGCGGTGATTCTTACATTTCAGGGTTTCGCTCGCGAGAAAGCCCTTTGTCCTCAATCGATCTGTTCGGTAGTGTGTCGCAGCAGTTTCTATATCTACCGGGCATGACAATAATCCCGTGCACCAAAATTTTGTTTGGGCAAAGGCAAGTTGTATCTCGCACTCTACTTAAACACGCCTGCGATTTGTAAGCGCATAAATTTTTTCTGTAAAACCAAAGACTCATCACCAAAACCCCATAACCTTTGTATAATGACTCTATCGGTAAGACGTAGGAGTGCGTGCTGTGCTTTCGCCCCCCCGTTAGTTCGTAACCTGTAATCAACCGCATAATGTTTACTCCGGTGAGCTGCCCCGTCGCAGGTCGCCATTTTTGATTCTAACCTCACCTCCAACCCCCTCTCCACACGTAGAGAGGGGGCAATTTCATGCCCATACGCTTGCCATTTTTCCCATCCTCATCCATACCATTCAAAGGAGAAATTGATATGTATTCGATTGTCATGCGCCGTCTGCGACAAGCCAGTATTTTCGTGCTGACCCTGCTGGCGATTGAACTGCTGGACGAATTGGTGTTCGGCGTGCGCGAGGCGGCGTGGCCGCTCATCCGCGACGACCTGGGATTGAGCTACGCCCAAATCGGTTTGCTGTTGGGCGTCCCTGCGATTCTGGCGAGTTTGATCGAACCCTTTTTCGGCATCTTCAGCGATATGGGACGCCGCCGCATGTTGATTCTGGGCGGCGGCATCTGCTTCGGTGTGGCGATGCTGCTGTCGGGCATGAGCCACAGTTTCGGTCTGTTGATGGCCTCGTTCATCGTGTTTTATCCGGCGTCGGGCGCGTTCGTCAGTTTGTCGCAAGGCGCATTGATGGATCATGATCCCGCGCGCCACGAGCAGAATATGGCGCGCTGGACATTCGCCGGATCGCTGGGCGTGGTCATCGGTTCGCTGTCGCTGGGTGCACTGATTGGCCTCGGATTAGGTGGTTGGCGCGAGTTGTTTTTGGCGTTGGGCATCGCGGCTTTTGTGCTGACGTTTATCGCGCGGCGTTTTTCGTTCGCCAACGTGCAGGCTGAGAGCGAAGAATCTATCAGTTTTAGGCAGAGTATGAAAAATGCCTTTGGCGCGCTGCGGCGTAAGGATGTCCTGCGCTGGCTGACGCTGCTGGAATGCTCGAATCTGATGCTCGACATTTTGCTGGGCTATCTGGCGCTGTACTTTGTCGATGTCGTCGGTATGAGCGAGGCCGAGGCCGGGATCGCCGTCGCGGTGTGGACGGTGGTCGGTCTGCTGGGCGATTTGCTGCTGATCCCGCTGTTGGAACGGGTGCGCGGCCTGGATTATCTGCGGATTAGCGCCGCCCTGGAATTGGTGCTGTTCACGGCTTTCCTGCTTGTGCCTAATGTGGTACTCAAGCTCATCATTTTGGGCGCGCTCGGTTTTTTCAACTCCGGTTGGTACTCGATTCTGCAAGGGAAGCTCTATTCAGCCATGCCGGGACAGAGCGGCGCGGTGCTGACCATCAGTAATGTCTTTGGGCTGGTCGGCGGCTTGATTCCGACGGCGGTGGGTTTGCTGGCGGAGCGCATCGGACTCGGTTCGGCGATGTGGTTTTTACTCATCGGCCCGATTGCGCTGCTGATCGGTCTCCCGCGCGGGCGGCGGACAGAATCAACAGAGGAAAATTCATCGTCATCGTAAAATTGTGGGCACGACATGTCGTGCCCCTACCCACACACGCCGCGACACGGTAAAATGAACGGACGTTCTAGGTTATCTGCAAATTTCAGGGGGAACCGTGTTCCAGAAATATATCGACAGCCAGTATCGCCGTCCGCGCGGCATTGTCGGGCGCTGGATCGGGCGCAAGATGGTGCAGCAGCATCAACCTGAAAATCTGTGGACGATTGGCCTATTGGACGTAAAACCCGACGATCAAATTCTGGAGGTCGGATTTGGTGCGGGGTTCGCCATTCAGGAAATTGCTAAACGCCTCGTCAACGGGCAGGTGAGCGGAGTCGATTTTTCCGCCGCGATGGTGCAAGCGGCGAGCCAACGCAGCGCTAAAGCGGTTCAGGCTGGACGGGTGAAATTGGTTGAAGGCGATGCCGCGCAGCTTCCCTTTCCCGACAACAGTTTCGACAAAGCCTTTAGTATCCACAGCATTTATTTCTGGCCGGATGCACAGGCTGCATTGAAACACATTTTGCGGGTTCTGAAACCGGGCGGGATGTTGGTCGTCACCTTTTTGCCGACGGAACGCTGGCAATCCGCAAGCCTGGAAGAACCCGCACCCACACCGACCTTTACCCCTTATTCCGGCGCGAAAATGCAAAATTTACTGACTCAAATGGGCTTTGTGAAGGCACGCATCGAAACCGATAACAGCCCGCAAAATCGCTCCAATTTTTCAGTCGCCAGTTACAAAGAATAAAGCTAAGTTGCCAATTTAGCCCTGCTTATCTCGCCCATGATATTTTTCTAAAAGGACTCTGCGATAATGAAACCGTTGAATCAGGTGAAACAACCCATCACTGGTAACTCCTAGGGAAAGGTAATCATTCGCACCAGCTTGAAGACTTTCCCAAATCCATTCAGGATTATTGGACAATGAGGCGCTGATGATGTGAAGTCTTGTACTTTTGGTACGCAGAACGCGGATAACTTCAATAGCATCCATATCAGGCACAAATGCGCTGACAAGAACGACATCGGGCGAAGCGAATTTGGCTTTCTCAAGCCCTTCCCGCCCGCTTTCTGTATTCCCGATGAATTCAACTTCATCTTTATGTGCCTCTAAAGTGCTGATAAGTTCTCGCGTAAACTTATCGCTAATTGACAGCACTCGAATCCGTTTGTCTTTTTCAGGCACATCAGCCATAAAATGCCACCAATCTTTTCATCTAAGTGTGGAATAACGTTTCCTGATCTCGCCTATATACGACAATCTCGAAAGGCTCATCTTTCCAATCGTCGAGCAAAGTATCTAAATGGAGCAGTTGTCGCGGGGTAAACCAGGATTGAGAATTTTTATTGAGGACTAGATTGTTGCCGATCACATAGCAGGCGTGCTGGGCTGTGCCGTGCTGATCCTGCCAAACCAGAACTACGTCTTGAAGGTCAGGATTGAGAATCGTGTCACCCACACTTAAGCGATAGCCACGCTGGGCTAACCCCTGAAAGAACGTCTCTTGATGCAGCCAAAAATTAGCAATCGTTTCGGCAGTGGCTTGCTGTTGCGTAATCGCCGCCAGGGTCGTTGAAAAACAATTTGGCCCACTACGGAATGCAAACGTCCCCGCTAAGGATCGAATAGACGGATATTCAATCTGTGACCACTCGGCTTCAGATAAAGTTGAAGCCAAACAATCCAGCCGATTGTCCTTCGTGATGAACTCGATTAACCAGCGTTGGCGCAACTCATCGGTGAGCAAGCGCCAGATTTTCGTATCCAGGACGAGGTATTTTTCGCCGGATACCGTGATGCAGCGGGATTCGGCCTGCTCGATACAGGGTCGTAAGAAATGCTCGACCTGCTCCCACAGATAGACCTGCCTACGCCTCAATTCATGTTGGGCTGCCAACAGGGATCGCTGGGTAGCTGGCGCTAGGGCATCGAATTCAGCCGGTGTCAGGAAGGCAACCCACTTCGCATCTGGACTCACCGCGTAAACGGCATACGAGTCGGTATACGAGAGGTCAAATTGATTTTCTGAAAGGGCTTTGCGGCTTAAGACCAGGGTTTCATTGGGTAAGGTCAAATCATCGGTGAAGAAATATGGAGCAGCGTCGCAAAGGAACAAACTGCTCCATTGGGCGAGAAGCATTTCAGAAACCGGGCAGCCCAGCACACTCAACATCATCAGTTCACCGCTTAAGCGTGTTCTTTCCAGGCTTGCAACAAGGCTTGTTCGCGGTCACGCATCATGCCCGCGCGCGGTTTGATGCTGCTGTCCGCGCCGGTACGCAGGTTGTTCCATTTGAGCGTGTCGC
>JBDTNB010000050.1:0-39183 GCA_039933955.1 Chloroflexota bacterium | reverse complement strand
ATCGAGGTTATCGGTATCTCAAATATCCTTAAATCTATCTTAAATGAATTGATTATCACGCTCAAACCGTGCGATACTGACGGTAGCGTATTAAGGAAAATTGAAATGGCAACCATTCTACTGGTTGAAGATGATCGACTGATTGTTGAACCCGTCATTCGCGCATTACGGGGGCTTGGTTATACCGTTCTGAATGCATTGGATGGCGCAAAAGGCCTGGATATGGCGCTGTCGAATCCGGTTGATCTGGTGATATTGGATATTATGCTGCCCGAAATGGATGGTTGGGAAGTTTGCAAAGCAATACGCCAGAAAAGCGTCGTCCCCATTTTGATGCTTACAGCGCTGAGTGAAGAAATTGATCGCATTCTGGGGCTGGAACTGGGTGCAGATGATTATCTGACGAAGCCGTTTAGTACCCGCGAACTCATGGCCCGCATCAAGGCGCTGCTGCGGCGTGTCGAATTTGATATGAATCGCACCGCTCAGAGTGATGTCGTCACCATTGACAACATTCGGATTGATCTGGAAAGACGCCAGGTATTTAAGGGCGATCAGGAGTTGCAATTACGCTTCAAAGAATTTGAATTATTGAGCCTTTTAGTGACCAATGCGGGCGAGGTCATCACGCGGGCGGAAATTTTTGACAAGGTATGGGGGACAGATTGGCTTGGTGATATGCGGACTTTGGATGTCCATATCCGCTGGCTCCGGGAAAAAATCGAGGATGACCCTAGCAATCCCCGTTATATCCAGACTGTACGCAGTGTGGGCTACCGATTTATAGCCGGAGAAAAAGCATGAAACTGATGCCAAAAGCCTCCAGTATTCGAACCCGCTTGTTGGTAGCATTCGTGAGCATTATTGTGGTGGGGTTTGCCGGGTTGACGCTTGTGGCGGGCGGGCAGATTTCATCGGCTGCACAGGCTGACTACACCCAACGCTTGCAAAATGAAATCAGCCTGATTGCACAGGGTGTCAGCCCCCTGGTTGATGATTATGTGGACGGGCGGACGACTGATCGGACGCTCCTTGATGCAGCCCTCAAAACCTATGAAAGTCAGGCGAATGGGACGCTGACTCTGTTTACATCAGATGATATTTCGGCTCCTGGTTCACGCAACTCCTCTCATGAAATGCTTGAATTGGACACGGCAATGCGTGGGCAGGTTATTCTGGTTGAACGGGCAAACGAAGGCGGTGAAAACACTTTCTATACGGCTGCACCTGTATACCACAACAAAATTTTGCACGGTCTCCTTCAGTTGAGTGTGCCAACCCGCAATCTTCAGGATATGGTCACACAGCGCTGGTTGGAGTTGGTTCTGGTGTTCGCTACCGTCACCGGATTGGCTCTGATTGCTGCATTATGGTTATCGCGATCTATCATTCAACCGCTGTATAAGCTGCGCGAGTCTGCACTTAAGCTGTCAACCGGAGATTTTTCGCACCGCGTGGCTTATACGCGAAAAGATGAGATTGGTGAAGTCGCGCAAGCCTTCAACGAAATGGCCGGTCAGGTTGAAAGTATGTTGGAAGAACAGCGTGCTTTTGCCAGCAATACATCTCACGAACTACGCACACCGCTAACAACCATCCGATTACGGACTGAAGCATTACGCTACGATTCAGGATTAGATCAAAATATCGCCAAACAATACATTGAAGAAATTGATGACGAAATTATTCGTCTCGGCAATCTTGTCCAGGATTTGACCTTATTGTCACGGTTCGATGCAGGGCGCGCGGAACTTGGTCAGGATCAGGTCGATATGCTGCGGTTTGCGTCAAGTATGCAGCATCAAATGTCCCTGTCAGCCAGGGACAAAAATATTCGCATAACGCTCCAATTGCCGGAAGTGCCTGTACCCGTGAGCGCGAGTATCAATCACCTTACCGTTGTGTTCCGGAATTTGCTGGATAACGCGATTAAATACACCCCGGAAGGCGGTGAAATTACCTGGGAGGTTACACCAACTAACAATGGGGTTTGCAATATCATTTGGGATACCGGACGCGGCGTGGATGCAGTTCACTTGCCTTATTTATTTGAGCGTTTTTATCGTGTCGATAAGGCTCGTTCACGCGATATACCGGGTACTGGGCTTGGTTTAGCGCTGGTAAAATCCATAATTGAAGCCTACGGAGGCAGTATTCATATAGAAAGTGAAGGGGCTGACAAGGGAATGACGGCGAAAGTCTTTTGGCCCTCTCGCCCTGTCAGGAAAACCCAAGTCGCCTGAAGACATCCTATCTTTCCAGGGCTATACTAAAACAATTTACTTAGTCGGATTATGTCTTATGCGCGAAATGCCCAGGAATCGCATGACAAAATATGGTGTTCCACTGCTTTATGCATTTGCCACTACCCTGCTTTTGTGGCTGCTGCGCGATATTCTTACACCTGCCAACTTCTCGCTCATTTATTTGCTGTTGGTGCTGCTGATTGCGATGCGTCAGGGCATTCGGGCGTCAATACTCACAGCGGTAGTCAGTTTTTTGTGTTTTAATTTTTTCCTGATTAAGCCCTTGTACACCTTTGCCGTCGCTGATCCACGCGAGATTCTTGACCTCATCATCTTTTTTATTGTGGCGGTGGTTACCGGCCAGCTCGCCGCGAGCGCCCGCCACGAAGCGGATGTGGCCCGTGAACGCGCCTACGAACAGGATATTCTCTATAAGTTGACCAGTACCTTCAATCAGATTACCACCCATCAGGAAGTCAACAATGCTTTAACCCACGTTCTGGAACACGACTTATCCGCGCGATATGTTCACTTATTACCCGGTACGAGCGAAACTTTTCCATCTGACCAGACTGCAATTTATTTGCTGCTGCGCGCGAGTAACAACATTTATGGAACACTTTGCGTTGCATTCGACAAGTCACCATCTCCATTGCAATCTCGTTTGGTGAATACCTGTGTAGCACAGGCGGCAATGGCTTTGCATCGTATTGAGTTAACCGAACTAGCCCTTCAAAGCGAAACCTTCGAGCAGGCCGACCGCTTGAAGACGGCGCTGCTGCGTGCCGTTTCCCACGATTTGCGGACGCCTATCACTATTATCAAAACGTCTGCAAGCAATTTGCTCAATCTGTATGCGACTTTGCCTGAAGATGAGCGTATCGAAACCTTCAAGTCTATTCAAAACGAGGCTGATCATCTTAATAAAATGGTTGGTAATTTGCTCGATATGTCACGCTTGCAGGCAGGAGCGTTGCAACTCAACCGCAGTCTAAATGCGTTGGAAGAAGTCGCCGGCGATGTCGCTGCCCGTGTCTGGCAGTTAATGCACGAGGAACGTATCCAGATTGTGTTCCGCGATGATATGCCACTGGTGCCATTTGACTACGGCCTCATTTTGCAGGCGCTGACCAATCTGGTCGATAATGCCCTGCGCTACGAACCTGTGAATTCAAAGGTGGTTATTCAGGGCAGTATGATCGCGAACGAAGCGCGGATTGCCATCGTCAATCATGGCCCGACGATAACAACCGAAGAACGCGCCCAGATTATGGAACCGTTTTTTCACGGAAAGGACGGTCACGTTGGATTGGGATTGCCAATTGCCAGAGGTATCATTGAAGCGCATCATGGGCGTCTGTGGGTAGAAGATACGCCGAGTGGTGGGGCAACTTTTTTGTTTGCGCTGCCTGGTAGCTCAGAAAGTGTGAAAGTGGATGAAAATTCTGGTCGTGGATGACGAACCGCAAATTCGCCGGTTGCTCCGAACCGGTCTGTCTGGCTACGGCTATCAGGTGATGACCGCCGCTAACGGTCAAGAGGCTTTGGTTACGGTTGCCCAAAAAACACCGGATGTGGTTGTTTTGGATATTTCCCTGGGTTCACCGCCGGATGGACTCGAAGTGTGCCGTCGGTTGCGCGAATGGTCAAAAGTGCCTGTAATTATGCTGTCGGTACATGGCGAAGAAAAAACCAAAGTGACTGCGCTGGATGCAGGCGCAGACGATTATCTCACCAAGCCGTTCGGTATCGAGGAACTCCGCGCCCGTATTCAAGCAGTGCTGCGCCGCATTGCAGTTGAGCCTGCCACCAGCGCGAACGCTGAGATCAAAGTTGGCGATTTGTTGATTGATTTGGTCAACCGTCGTGTATTTGTGGAAGGTGATGACGTACATCTCACGCCTAAAGAATATGATTTGCTGCGCTTGTTGGCAACCCATCCCGGAAAAGTTATGACTCACCGTTCTATACTAGCCGAGGTATGGGGCCCGGAATACAGCGACATGGATCATTATGTGCGTGTTTTTGTCAACCAGATACGCAAAAAACTGCGCGAAAATCCGGCGCGGGATGTGCGCTATATCCTCAACGAACCGGGTGTGGGCTACCGATTTGTCATGCCGGATTAACAACTGCTTCTATGTGGTGACTCATGAAAAATTTATAGCGATTTTCTCCACAGATATTCCATAGTAGCAGTGAAATCCTCTTGTCTTCTGTCAGCTTTACCATACTTGATAAATAATCTTCCTGAAGCCTCGCTTATTGCATAGACCTCAGCCGGCTTCTATCATTTCAAATTGATCGCTTGACAAGGTTATCGTATCACGTTAAGATACCTCCAACGTTACTGTAACGTTGGATAACGTTACAGGAGAACTCATGGCTAACTCAAACGTAACTATTGCTGATATTGCACAAATTGCACATGTCTCAAAAATGAGTGTTTCACGGGTGTTGAACAGTCAACCAGGTGTTTCGGAGCAAACCCGTCAGCGTATATTGGAAGTTATTGAGCAGGTCGGTTATGTACCCAACTCTGGCCCTAATCTGCGTCCTGTCGGTTCAAAATTGGTCGCACTCCTGGTTCCGGACATCACCACGACCTATATGGGGGAAATCCTGCGGGGGGTTTCGGGGGCAGCAGAACGATTGAATTATGGGTTGATGCTCTATACCCAGGGTGCAGTTAGCAACATTAACCGTACCAGTTACTATCTTTCCATCCTCGGGAGCAGTTTGGTGGATGGGGTGTTGCTGGTTGTCCCGCATGATTACGAAGTAATTGTCAATGATTTAAAACAGCATGATTTGCCATACGTCATCATTGACCACCATAGCAATCCAGGTGATGAACCCAGTGTAACAGCGACCAACCGCAAAGGGGTACTGGATTCGATGCGTCATTTGCTGGCATTGGGGCATCGCCGCATCGGTTTTATCACAGGGCGGATGGAAATCGCTTGTTCGCATGATCGGTTACAGGGTTATCGCGATGGCCTCGCTGAAGTACGTTTGCCATTTGATCCGAGTCTGGTACGAGAGGGCGATTTCCTACAGCTTTCGGGTTTTCAAGCCACCCAGGAATTATTGGAACTGGAAGAGCCGCCGACGGCGATTATTGCCTCAAATGATGTGATGGCATTTGGCGGGATGGACGCAGCTAAAGCACAAGGACTAACAATTGGACATGATATTTCGATTGTTGGTTTTGATGATATTGATATGGCATCGCAAACCTATCCGCCGCTAACGACAGTGCGCCAACCGATGGCAAACATGGGCGAAACCGCTTTGGATATGCTGGTCACACTTTTACAAGGACGTACCATGTTGAACCCACGTCGTGAACTGCCAACTGAATTGATTATCCGAGGATCGACAGGCCAAGTGCCCACATAATAGTTATCCCTGTCGCTCTATTTGCTTATTGAATTTTGACCGCATTATCGAAGACGCAATAAGGAGGAACAACTATTCGTCAAATCCACACTGGAAAACTGGATATTGGGTTAGGTTTTCAAAAGATAAATTTCTAAAGGAGATGCAGATCCATGTATAAGAAGTCTCGTTTCGTTTTAATTTTTGTTGTCGTCCTCCTGACATTAGCTTTGGCTGCACCAAGCCTCGCGCAGGACAAAGTGACTATTCACTGGTGGCATATCTCAACCGGCGACCCTGGATTACCATACTTTCAGGCTGCCGCTGATGCCTATACGGCAGAACATCCCAATGTCAGCTTTGACATCACCGTTCTGGAAAATGAAGCCTTCAAAGCGAAGCTCGTGACCGTGATGCAAGCGGGCGAACCGCCGGATTTGTTCCAAAGCTGGGGCGGCGGCAAGCTGTGGCAATTTGCTGATGCGGGGTTATTGCGTAATATCGCCCCCGAGCTCAAAGGCGCCTGGAAAGACTCGTTTGCTGCGACATCGGCGCTGGAACTTTACGGTCAGAATGGTGAATATTACGGTGTGCCTCTGTCCTGGGGTGCGGTTGGTATGTTCTACAATAAGGCACTGTTCACAAAGGCTGGCCTTGATCCCGAAAAACCGCCTACAACCTGGGCTGAATTACTGGATACTGTTCAAAAACTCAAAGATGCGGGCATTACCCCCATCACGATTGGCGAAAAAGACAAATGGCCGGGTCATTTCTGGTACGGCTACCTGGCAACCCGTGAAGGTGGTCAGGACGCTTTCCTAAAAGCCTATAATCGTGAAGGCTCATTTACCGATGAACCCTTTGTCAAGGCTTTCGCAGACCTCAAGCAGTTGGTTGACCTGAACGCCTTCCAGGACGGGTTCCTGGCAGCTGCTTATGGCGACCAGGAAACAGTTTTTGGTAATGGTCAGGCAGCGATGGAACTGATGGGACAGTGGTCGCCAACCGTTTCAAAGAGCAACAGCGAGAGTGGCTTAGGTATCGGTGCTGATCTCGGTTGGTTCCCATTCCCGGTAATTGATGGTGGCGCAGGCAACGCTAGCGACGTGTTCGGCGGCGGCGATGGTTTCTCCGTAGGCAAGAATGCGCCGGATGAAGCGGTTGATTTCCTGAAATTCTTGACGTCTGAGGAAAATCAGCGCAAGGGCGTTGAAGTCGGCCTGACTGTTCCTCCGACGGTAAAAGGCTTAGAAGATACCTACAAAGATGACCCGGTTTTGTCGGCAATCGTCGATGCCCGTAACAACGCTCCGTACTTCCAGCTCTACTACGACCAATTCCTGTCGGCTCCGTTGGCTGCGGCGATCCTCGACGCTGCTGAATCGGTCTTTGCAGGCGTAGCAACACCAGAAGAAGCTGCCCAAGCGGTCGAAGACGTTGCGGCAGTTGAACTTACTGGAAGCTAGGGATTTACTCGATTACGAGGGTGAGGCTTGCTTCACCCTCGTAACCAGCGTTACCCTATAAAATTTAGGTGTTTGGTTCAAAAGTAGTGGAGATGGCCCCATTCATTGGATGGTTCGTTGCATCTCCACTGCTTCTACCCAGGGACATTAAATCCTGTCCATATAATTTTTCAAAAGAGATTATTCTATGTCTGCAATCCGATTTCGAATCCTACCCAGTAGTTATAAACAGACTAATGCCGATAAACAGCGCGGTCAGTTGAACAAAGCATTGCTGGTAACGTTGTTTTTGCTGCCTGGTATGGCGATCTTTTTAATCTTCCTTTTGATGCCCATCAGCCAGTCTTTTTTCATCAGTCAGTATAAATGGAACGGCCTGGGGCCGATGACTGATTATGTAGGCATGGATAATTTTGCTAACTTACTCAAGAATGCGACCTTCCTGAATTCGCTCCTGCATAGCGTTATTCTCATGGTGCTTTCGCTTGTCATTCAGCTTCCACTGTCGTTGGGTTTAGCATTATTAGTGGGGCGCGGCCAGCTTCGCGGGCGAAGATTATTTCGCGGGATTTTATTTATTCCATTTGTCTTCTCCGAAATTATCACGGCCATCATCTGGTTATATGTTTTTAAGCCTGGGAATGGTCTGGCAAATACATTTTTGACCACAATCGTCCCCGGTTTCCAGCCTATTGCATGGTTGGGAGAGCGCAGCGTTGTACTCTACAGTATCTTTGCAATCATCACCTGGAAATACTTCGGCTTCCATATGATCCTATATATGGCAGGGCTGCAATCTATTCCCAAAGACCTGGAAGACGCTGCACGGGTGGATGGCGCAACCGAGCGCGGTGTACTGCGGTATATCACCTTACCGCTGCTTGGCAGCACTATTCGTTTGACCGTTTTTCTCTCGGTGTTGGGTTCATTTCAACAATTCGTCCTCATCTGGATAACGACTTTGGGCGGGCCGGTCAATGCCAGTCAAGTGATAGCCACTTTTCTCTACAAATTTGGCGTCATACAGCAGCAGCTCGGCTTCGGTAGCGCAGTAGCGGTTGTACTCTTTGCCATCACATTGGTTTTTTCGTTGGGTTATCAGCGTATTATTCTGCGGCGGGATTACACTGCCGATTCCATCTGAAAGAGGGATGAGACAATGACACCCCGACCACAATTTTCTTTCTTTGCAGGGTTTCGATACATCATTCTCATTGTTCTGTGCCTGCTCATGATGGGGCCGGTTGCGACGGCTGTGCTGGGCAGCATCAGGACAACCGGCGAATTTCTGACCACTCCCTTTGGGCTGCCCAACAATGGTATTCAGTGGGATAACTATATCAGTATTCTGGTCAACCCGTCGTTCTGGAATTCTATGAAGAACAGCCTCGTGATTACGGTGGGTGTCACCACCCTGAATGTAACGTGCGGCAGTATGTTAGCTTTCATTTTCAGCCGCGTTGAATTTCGTGGACGTGGATTCTTGTTTGGTGTTCTGTCGCTGGGGCTGCTGTTCCCGATTGTGATTGCCATCCTCCCGATTTTTATTCAGATACGCCAACTGAAACTGATTGACAATCTGTGGGGCATCATTTTGCCGCTGGTTGCCTTTGGCCTGCCTGGAAGTGTCGTGATTTTGCGCGGCTTTTTCATCCATGTTCCCGGTGAATTGGAAGACGCCGCTTATATTGATGGTTGCACAACATTTGGTTTTTTTCGTTACATTTTGCTCCCGCTCGCACGTCCGGCGCTCACCGCAGTAGCAGTATTACAAGTGATCGCTAGTTGGAACGAATACTTCTTGCCACTTCTGGTGCTAAATGATCAGAGTCAGTGGCCTTTGCCACTGGGCATTATGCAGTACCAGGGTCAATTCGGCACGGATTGGGCGCGTGTGATGGCGTATGTCACCCTGCTCATTGTTCCGGCAGTTATCTTCTATTTATTCGCTGAAAAATATATTGTGACGGGTTTGACGGGCGGGGAATTGAAAGGCTAATTTCCCAGCGAACTCATCCAGGCAGCAAAGGCAAAGTAGCAATGGTAATCAATCGCGAGTTTCTTGTGGATGGAACGCGGTCTATTGATGATCGTGTTTCGTATCTACTGGAACAGATGACGCTGGACGAAAAGATTGCTCAATTAGGCAGCTATTGGGTTTATCAAGTGCTGGATGGGATGGCGTTTTCGCCGGAAAAAGCAAGCCCGCTTTTTCAACATGGAATCGGGCAAATTTCGCGGCTGGGTGGGGCGAGTAATCTCCGACCCGCCGAATTGGCCGTGATAGCCAATCAAATTCAGAAATTCCTGGTTGAAAATACCCGCCTGGGCATTCCAGCCGTCATTCACGAGGAATGTTGCAGCGGTTATATGGCGCGGGGCGCAACCGTTTTCCCCCAGGCCATCGGTGTTGCCAGTACCTGGGAACCTGAATTGGTCGAGTCAATGGCGGAAGTCATTCGTAAGCAGATGCGTGCCGTTGGCGCGCACCATGCCTTAGCGCCCGTGCTCGATATTGCTCGTGATGCCCGTTGGGGACGGGTTGAAGAAACTTTCGGCGAAGACCCCTATCTGACGGCATGCCTGGGCACGGCTTATGTCAAAGGCATTCAGGGCGACAATCTCGATCAAGGGGTTATTGCTACCGGGAAACATTTCGTGGGCTATGGCATGTCCGAGGGTGGCATGAATTGGGCACCCCCCCATATCACCCCGCGCGAACTGCGTGAAGTCTATTTATTTCCCTTTGAAGTCGCTGTCCACGAAGCTGGGTTAGCTTCTATTATGAATGGTTATCACGAATTGGATGGTGTCCCCTGCGGCTCATCTAAAGAACTGCTCACCGATATTTTACGCGATGAGTGGGGCTTCGATGGTACGGTAGTGTCCGATTATTTTGCCATCACCATGCTTCATGAATATCATCATATCGCTTCATCGAAGGCTGACGCGGCACGTATCGCCTTAGAGGCCGGCCTCGATGTTGACCTGCCTTTCACCGATGCTTATGGCGACCCGCTGCGTGAGGCGGTTCTGGCGGGAAATATCCCTGAAGCGTTGGTCGATGTGTCGGTGCGGCGTGTACTGGCGCAGAAATTTGCCCTGGGCCTTTTTGAAAATCCATACGTCGACGCGGGAAGCGTGAAGTTTGATACTGCTGAAGAACGCCAACTCGCGCGACACATTGCGCAGAAATCGATTGTTCTCCTCAAGAACGAAGATAATTTATTGCCACTCGACAAAAACCTGAAATCCATCGCTGTGATTGGCCCCAATGCAGATAGTGTGCGCAATTTATTCGGCGATTACGCTTATCCGGCACATGTCGAAACCCTGTTAGAAAGTAAAAATAAGGCCAACGTATTTAATCAACCCCTACCAGATGACATTCAGGCTGCCGAAGATTTTATCCCCTCAATCAGTGTGCTTGCCGCCCTTCGCGCCAGTGTGAGCACTGATACGCAGGTTCATTATGCCAAAGGTTGTAATGTGTTGGACGACTCGACGGCAGGTTTTGCTGAGGCTGTTGAAGCCGCAAAGAATGCCCAGGTTGCCATCGTCGTTGTGGGCGATAAGGGTGGTCTAACTGATGACTGCACTAGCGGTGAGGCACGGGATCGCGCTGATTTGACGCTGCCGGGGATTCAAAGCCACCTGGTCAAAGCGATTTATGACACCGGAACCCCGGTTGTGCTGGTGTTGGTCAACGGCAGACCCGTTAGCCTGGAATGGATTGCCGAGTCTGTACCCGCCATCGTCGAAACCTGGTTTCCTTCAGAAGAAGGCGCGGACGCCATTGTTGACGTGTTATTCGGCGACGTAAACCCCGGCGGTAAGCTGCCAATCACGTTTCCGCGTTCGGTAGGGCAGGTTCCGATTTTTTATGGTCATCGTCCTTCTGGCGGGCGCTCTCACTGGAAAGGTGATTACGTCGAGACGAGTTCCAAGCCGTTGTATCCATTCGGCTTTGGTTTAAGCTATACCTGTTTCGAGTTCAGCAATTTTTCTGTTGATGAAACTGCCCCGATAGATGGATCCGTGACTGTCAAAATTGACGTGACCAACAAGGGTGAACGCACCGGGGATGAAGTCGTTCAGCTTTACGTTCATCAACAAGTGCCTATGCTCACCCGCCCATTGAAAGAATTGAAAGGGTTTAAGCGTGTCACGATTGAACCGCAGCAGACGCGCACCGTCAGTTTTCGCTTATCGGCAGGGCAGATGGGATTTTATGACCTCGATGAAAACTTTGTGATCGAACCGGGAACGGTTGAGGTCATGGTGGGTAACTCTTCGCAACATATTCACTGCAACGGGTCATTCGAAATTGTAGGTGAGAAAAAAGTGGTTACCGAAAACAAGGTATTCTTCTCTACCGTAGAAGTATGAGGGTCTAAAATACGCTCCAACTTTAGAGGCAATGTTGTGAAAACTACTCAAGACCCGTCGCTCAAGGCGGGTCTTTTATTTCTGATGGTTCGCTGAGAATTCCGTTCGGTGATATTGCGATCAATCTCTAACCGTATTACGATGTCCATTCAGGATAATCAAGGGAATACTTTTGAAGGTTGTGTTGAGGAGATTATCGAAAGGGTCGATTTTGAACAGATATACCATCCGCTTACTAAATGGCATGATCGGCATCTTGCTGCTCATTGGATTTCAACTGCCAAATGCGGCGGCGCAAACTGGCAATGCGCTTAATGACGGGAACGCTGCGTTATTCAACGGCGATTATGCCGCCGCGATTTCGGCGTACACCAATGCAATCAATGATCCGGCGTCAAAATGTTTTGGGCAGTATGGCTTAGGCGTAACTTACCTGCGCACTAAACAATATGAGACTGCCGACGCCAATTTCACGGCCTATTTGAACGAATGCGAAACATCATTTCGTGCCCTGGTGATGCGCGGTGAGGCACGTCAGCAGTTACTTCGTCCGGCAGATGCATTTGCCGATTATCAGCAGGCGATTGCGTTGAAGCCAGGGGTACTCGATAGCTATTTGTATGAACGCATGGCCTCGCTCGATACGGATCAAAGCGTACATTATTTGCGGTTAGCGGCAGAAGCGGCGCGCCAACCAGAGGGCAAGTTTGCGCTGTATGAAGAATTGGCTGAAGTTTATCTGCTGGTGGGCAGCCCAACAACCGCGCTGGCTCAATATAACGCACTATTGAGCGAAATTGATGCCTATCTGGCGACTTTGAGCGGCATTCAAGGCGCGGAATTTGATAAAGATGGCAGCCTGCGCGCGCGCATCGAATTTTCTGCCGCGAACATCGAAATCAGGCTCGACCAACGCGATGCTGGCTATGCCCGTTTGCAGCGTATCATCACCAATTATGATAAAACCCCTTCAGCGCTGCCTGCGCTGGTCGCACTGGTTACAGCCGCCCAACCGGTGGATTTGTTGGCGCGGATGCGGATCAATGTCCTGAACGAGAATTATTTCCCTGTCGTAGATATTCTCACCGATTATTTGAATGATCCGGCGATGGCGCAAAGTGCGCCAGCCGAATTGTTTTTGCTGTTTGGGAAAGCCCAGCGTGGACAAAATGATTTGCAGGGTGCGATTGATACTTTTGGGCGTATCCAGCAGCAGTTTCCATCTGATCCAATCGCCAGCACTGCCGCATACGAGCAGGCGCAGACTTATGCACAAGCAGGCAATCCTTCGCAGGCTGTCGCGATCTATACCGCCCTCGTATCGGCTTATCCAGGATCGCCCGAAGCGTCGGACGCCTTGCTGAAGGCCGCAGAAGCCTCCCGCGCCAGCGGTAATCAAGAACAAGCACTCATCCTCTACGAGCAATTGGGACAGCAGTATCCAACTTCCGAGCAAGCCAAACAGGGTTTGTTCGAGGCAGGCATGTCTCTGCGTGGAACCGATCCCGCGCGTGCCGCTCAATTTCTGGGGCGTGCCGGTAATGCTGAAGGTTTTGTATGGCAGGGCAAGGTACTCCAACAAGGTGGCAATAGCGACGCAGCGCAGCAGGCTTGGCAGCAAGCCCAGGCCGCTGAACCGGGGACATTCTTTGCACTGCGCGGTTGTGAACTGGCGAGTGGTCGTGATTCGTTGAGTTTGCTGCCTATTTCTCCACAAAAAGTCAGCGAAATTCCTGACCGCGCTGCGGCGGCGCAGTGGGTGGCCCAAGCGTTCAATCTCCCCGGTGTCTCGGCGGATTTGTCACCAGAATTGGCGGCTAACCCTATCCTCCAACGTGGCACTGAACTCTGGATGGTCGGGATGTGGGACGAGGCGCGCGGTGAATTCGATGCGCTGCATAAACAGGTTCGCGCTAATCCGGCGGCGCTGTTGCAACTGGCTTTTTATTATCAGACCATTCCAGTCTATCGCTCGTCCATTTTTGTGGCGACCCGGCTGATTTTTTCCTCCAATCAGCCGATATTCGGTATTCCTCAGGGGATTTTGCGATTAGCTTTTCCCGTCTACTATGGCGATTTGCTGACGCAGCTTTCTGCCCAAAATAACCTCGACCCGCTGCTGGTTGCGGCTTTAGTCCGCCAAGAATCGAGTTTTGACCCGACCAATGTGAGCATTGCTGATGCTCGTGGTCTCATGCAGCTTATCCCGACTACCGCGCAGGATGTCGCCAATCAATTGGCATGGCCGGATTATAAAGTGGATGATTTGCTGCGCCCGATGGTGAATCTGGCTTTCGGAACCCACTATTTGAGCGCTATGATGGCCTTTCAGGACGGCAGCGCAGTCGGGGCGCTTTTGAGCTATAACGCTGGCCCGGTGGCAGCACAGTCCTGGTTGAATGACGCCAATGGTGATCTCGATGTGCTGTATCAGTCGATTGATTTTGCAGAGACCAAAACTTACCTGGATGTGATTTACGTGAATCATTTCATTTATCAGTATCTCTACACCGATAATGCTCCAAGCTGCGGTTTTGACCTGCCTGATCCGGCGCAGCCAACCCCTAGCACGACATAAATTCAAACCAGATTGAATTCAAAAAAGCCCTGTGAATAACGGGGCTTTTTGCGCAGTTCATTTGAATACCTCTACGGAAGTTTTATTCATTACCTCGTAACGACAGCTTATCCATGTCGTTCCAGTCACTTCTTTCTGAGGATTAAAATTACTTTGCTACGCTAAGTAATAAGGTTAAAATTTTCACGAATGGGATGCTGAAGCTTGAATTATAAGGAAATCATCATGAAGCCGTCTAAACATGAAATGTATCGTTTTCCCTGGTCAGTAAATGACAACCCAATTGGCTGGCAGGAAGTGACTGATCGTTGCAATACCTATTGTCGCGGTTGCTACCGCATTAATGGTATGCAGGGGCACAAGTCGCTTGAACAGATTAAGCAAGAAGTGAAACTGCTCAAGGAACTGCGCAACTGCGACAATATTTCACTTGCAGGTGGCGAACCGCTCATTCACCCCAACATACTGGAAATTGTTTCTTACATACATGAGTTGGGCATGAAACCGCTGATTTTGACGAATGGTATCAAATTGGAAAAGAATCGGGGCTTTATACAAGAACTGAAAAACGCTGGCGCTGTCGGCTTTACTTTTCACATCGACAGTGAACAGGCTCGCCCCGGATGGAAGGGCAAGAGCGAGATGGAACTGTTCGAACTGCGCCAGCACTATGCCGATATGGTGGCGGAAGTCGGCGGGATGTTCGTCAGCTTTGGTATGACGGTGTACCCAGGAAATCTGTATATGGTTCCTGAGATGGTTAAGTGGGCGAATAAGAATATTAATAAAGTGCACGGCCTGGTGTTCATTGGCTTCCGCAATGCAGTGATGGGCGGCAACTTCGATTATTATGCCGATGGCAAGAAGGTCGATATGCAGACTAGCTACATTGCCGATTCGGATGCCGAGGCTTATCTCACTTCAAGCGACATCTATGCCAAAATCAAGAAAACCTTTGACCACTACGAGACTTCGGCCTACATGGGCGGGACTCATAACCCGGATAAGATGACATGGCTGGTTTCGGCACAGATTGGTACAAAAGAGAAAATGTATGGCTCGGCGGGCGCGAAAGTGATGGAATTATTCCAGACCATTCATCATATGCGACACGGGGATTATGTGGTGTATTCGCCTAGCCACCGGATTCCGAAGATCGCTTTCTTGTTAGGGTTGGTTGATAAAGGTATCCGTCAGGCAGCGGGTAAGTTCTTCCGCGAAGTCATACGTCATCCGCGCGAGTTGCTGCGTCCACTGTATGTACAAAGTATCGGCATCATCCAGGGGCCAGACCTGCTCGAAGATGGTCGCGTGGATATGTGCGAAAGCTGCCCAGATATGACGGTCTGGGAAGGCAAACTTGTGCATTCCTGCCGCATGGATGAATGGCGCTTATACGGCAATTATGTCGTTGCGCAGCGCCGCGTTCCCGAAACGGTTGCTGAATCCAGCAATGGTGAGGTCGTCAAACCACATTTGAATTAGCGTTATCCCTCCAAAAAAGTGGCGATGCGAGCAATGAAGGATAAGAGGCGGGGTGGAAACGGCTGACGCAGTGCCCACTCCGCCAGCTTTTCGCGCAGCCTGAGCGGAACCCTTTTGATGATGGGGTTATTGGTTTGGTTGGCTAGACTGGCTGCCCCAGGTTGGTCGAATACTTTGACACCCAAAACTGGATCAAAATTCCAGGGATAGCTCTGGGGACGCGGGAGCGGTTGGAAGGGATGGCGATAAAAATTGCTGGCGAGTATCGTGCTGTCGGCTGCACACAAGGATAATTCCAGGTAACCATAATCATCGGGCGGAATGTTCCAGGTTATGGGCATGACTTGCTGCGAGGTGTTGGCTTTTACGTCAAAGGTGATTTGACCCTCTAATAATACTATTCCGGCTTGATTGCTCACTTTCCAGCACACCACACTATTGGGATATGCCTGTGGCGTATCATTGAAAACCCATAATGAGTGTGGATGGCGACCATCATGTTCCAGAGCCACTTGTAGCGGTTGTGAACTCCGTTGTAATGTTTCATAGCCACCTTTGGGCAGACGTTTCGAGTCGAGCACGCCGCATCCCACCTGGGGCACAAGGTCGGCCAACCAGAAGTGAATGTACCCGCCACAGCAATCCGCGCGAAGACGGCGAAGATGCTCAACATGGAACTGAATCAATTCAGCCTGATAAGCCCACAAGTCATCAATCTGCGGTTCGAGATGTTTTAATCGCTCCCAACTCGCAGGATATTCTTTCAGGGTACTGAGAGCAGCGGGCGCTTCAAAACCAAATTCGGTTTGGAGGCGATAGCGATGTGAATAAATATCCGTATATCGAGTTGACCAGATCGCGCCATAATAAGTGTGGACGTCGCCTGCCCGCTGCCAGTCGCTTTCCATTTGCCCGGAACAGATGAATACGGGGCGTGTCGGATCCTGCTGCATGGCATCGGCATAAAGCGCCGGGTCGGGATGAGTTTCTAGATTTTGACGCCGGATAAAGAGCATGGTTGGCTCATTATGACAGGCCCAGGTGATAATCGACGGATGATTGTCGAGTAAATCAATCATCTCGCGCTGAAGTTTTCGGGCACGTATCTCGAATTCCGGCGAGGACTCATGAACCCAGTTGAGTTCAAAATCCTGCCAAATCATGACTCCCGCCCGATTGCATAGATCGTATAGCTCTAGCGGCGATACATGGGTATGAACACGCAGCAGGTTCAGGTTGGCCTCACGGGCAAGAGTCAAATCACGGGCTAGGGTATCAGAATTGCATTCGGAGAGGTAAAGCGCGGGAATATAAGCCGAGCCGCGCAGGAAAACATTTCGACCATTGACGTAATAGGTGAATCGTTCTGGAGTGCGTTCCAATTTCACCGTGCGGATGCCAAAGATTTCAGTTTTCGTGGCAATCATGTTGTCTATGTTACCGCACAAATCTGCGGTCAGGCGATACAGATTGGGAAGCCCCTGATCCCAGGGCCACCATAAACGGGATTCTGTCACTTGTAAGGTGTGTTCAATCCTCTGCATACCAGGAGGCATTTCAAGTTCAACCGCCGCCTGAACACCTTTACCATCATGATTATCAGCCACGATGTTCAGATTTAGAGTTCCGTTCCAGGTTTCCATGGTGGCATTTGTAGCCGTTATCGAAAGCGCGATCTTTCCGTCGATGTCCGTGCGGATGCGGATATGATCCAGGCTTAGACCCTGATCCAGCAGCAGCGACACAGGCCGCCAGATGCCCAGCGGATTGACATTCGGCGGGATCACACCTTCTCCATGCTCGTACAGCCCTTTGACCAACCCACGAATTACATGATCTGTAGGATACGAGCCACTTGGATTGGGCGCATCCCAGGGCGACGTGACCCGGACAAGGAGCACATTTTCTGAATTGAGAAAATCGGTGACGTCAAATTCAAAAGGCGCAAAATGACCCTCATGATGACCGAGGTAATGCCCATTTAGCCAGACATCAGCAAAGTGATCGACACCCTCAAAACGCAGCCGTACACGTTGATAAGGCACATCGGGCAGTGTGAATGTGCGCCGATACAGCCATGCCTGCTTATTGATTTTTCGCAAGTGATCGCCCCAGTAAGGCTGGTTAGGATACAGGATGGGCTGAAGATGCGCGCATTGTGGAACTGACAGCGCATCGGAAAACAATTGAGTTGGATCAAACTTGGCGTTCAAAGCGATGGGTTGTACCTGCCAATCACCGTGCAGTGGGTGAGCAGAAGGCGTATTTACGGATGTTGAATATTGAGAGATCACGAAATTAAATTTCCAGTTTCATGGTTTTTGTGATTACCGATTTGGTATATGAACTTGCCACACTGATGGTAAGTATACCGGTTGAGCGCGATTCAAATGTATCTTAATGAGAATTGGTGACATTTATCGTGATTTAAAACATTGCCGAATAAATATGAAATATTTCGAAATTGGCATCAGCCATTGTTATATCTCAATGGATATTTAGGGTTCACAAAGTGCCATTAATGTCTATAATGGGACACCTGTTTTTTACAGACGTAAAAACCTGGAGTGGTGCTAGAACTTGAGTTCTAGTATAATAATTTACTTCAATTCATACTCATCAGGGAGGATACGTGGCCGTACAGAGAAGCGAATTTACCGTACCCAACACTTACCCCTACAATCGTTCTAGTGCCGTCCGATGGATACTTTCTCATATATGGCGTTACAAATTTTTCTTTCTGGCCACCTGCGGTCTGTACGTGACCGCCTGGTTTTCGTTTTCCTATGCGCGCGTCCTCATCGGGAATGCCGCCCAGGAAATTATGCATCCAACCGGCAGCGATGGGCTGGTCAAGATTGGCTTGAGCGTCCTTCTGGTGCTTTGTATGGATAGTTTGGCCGCTTTAGGTGGCAGTCTGGCCGTCGGGACAATCAGCCAACGATTAGAACGCGACTCGCGTGAAGAGCTATACATCAGCTTGCTAGGCAAAAGTCAGACTTTCCATGATCGTCAGCGGGTCGGCGACATCATGGCACGTTCTACCGACGACATGAATCAGCTAAATGGCATGATTAATCCGGGTGTGCTGTTCATCGCAGAAACCGTGCTAGGCTTATCTGTACCCCTATTGTGGATTGCCTCGATCAAAGTTGATCTGCTGCTGGTTCCATTGATCTTCATCGCGACCTACATCATAAGTGTTCGCGCTTATTCACGACGCCTGAACCCGGTGGTCACCAATCAGCGCGAGGCATTCGGTACGATGAATGCTGGTTTGGAAGAAACCATCTCCGGTATCGAAGTGGTGAAAGCCAGTGCACAGGAAGCCTTTGAGCGGAAAAAGTTTCACAAAAACGCCCGCAACTATCGCAACTACTTCGCCGAACAAGGTCAGGTCGAAGCCCGTTATCTGCCGATGCTCTTGTATGCATTCGCACTCGGCTTCGGCTTTCTGCACTGCATGGTACTTTTCCAGCAGGGACAGCTCACGATCCCCAATATCATTGCGGTGATGGGTCTGTTGGCTGCGCTGCGCTTCCCTATTTTCGTTTCGATCTTTTCGTTCTCGCTGGTGCAGCTTGGTGTCGCCAGCGCCAAGCGTATTTTGAACATTATTAATGCCGAGTCAGAACTCGACGAGAATGCAGGAGGTTATGCCCAACCGATGCAGGGCGACATTGTTTTTGAAAATGTCAGCTTTGGCTACGAAGATGGCATGGTGCTGGATAACATCTCCTTCCATGTGAAACCGGGCGAGACCATCGCGATTGTTGGGCAAACTGGATCAGGCAAAAGTACGCTTACCCAACTCATGAACCGCACCTATAACACGACCAGCGGGCGCATCCTGGTCGATGGCGTGGATGTGCGCGAGTGGAGTTTGACAGCGCTGCGTTCGCAAATTTCTAAGATCGAACAGGATGTATTTCTCTTTTCGCGCACCCTCGCGGAGAACATCGCGTTTGGCGCACCCGATACACCGCAGGAACAAATCGAACAAGCGGCGCGTGAGGCTCAGGCGCATAATTTCATTATGTCTTTTGCCAATGGCTACGAGACCGAAGTTGGGGAGCGTGGTGTAACGCTTTCTGGCGGTCAACGCCAGCGTATCGCTCTGGCGCGGGCGTTCCTGAGTAATCCGCGCGTCTTAATTTTGGATGACTCGACCAGTGCGATTGACAGCGCCACTGAAGATGAAATCCAGCAGGCCATCCGCCGCGCTCAACAGGGACGGACGACCTTCCTTATCACGCATCGCTTATCACAAATTCGCTGGGCCGATCATATTTTGCTGCTCGAAGGTGGCAAGCTCATCTCGGCAGGATCACATGACGATTTGCTGCGAACATCCGATCAATATCGACGTATTTTTGCCCGTTATGATGTGGCGCTGCCGCCTGTAAAGGTCGAAGCGCCGTTGGTTTAGCTGTAATCACTCAAATTTTATCATTCTAAAAGGAGTGTGCTTCTAATGGGCTTTATCATGGATGGCCTCGATGGCGAAGCGTATGATCGTAAATATAGCGATGGGGTGCTGGTCAAGCGGATTGTCAGCTATTTTCGTCCACAAACGCGGCGGATGCTGGCGGTATCTGCTGCTATCATAGCGACTTCGCTTGTCAATACTGGGCTGCCGATATTTATTTCGGATGGTTTGGACAGGCTGCAAGTCGATGACTCGACGCGCACGCTGGTGATGCTCACGGCTGGGATCATCGTATTGGGAATTCTGGGATGGGTATTTAATGCCATTCGCCAATGGTTGTCAGCCTCGGCGATTGGCAATGTAACCCTGCAACTCCGTGAAGATGCTTTTGATGCCGTTTTGAAGCGTGACCTTTCATTTTATGACACCTATCCATCGGGCAAAATTGTAAGCCGTGTGACGTCTGACACGCAGGCATTTTCGCAGGTTGTAGCGCTAGCTACTGATCTGATGAGTCAGATTTTGCTGGTCGTTCTGTTGATCGGCTATCTGTTCTCGGTCAATGTTCAACTGACGTTGATGACGTTGCTTTTGACACCGTTTATTGTCGCGACGGCGCTGGGCTTCCGCAGAATTGCGCGTCAAACAGTCACCAATTCCCGGCGCGTCAATGCGATTGTCAGCTCCCACATTCAAGAGACCATCAGCGGCATCAGTATCGCCAAAGCTTTCCGCCAGGAACAAGCCATTTACGATCAGTTCCTGGACGTAAATGCCCAGTCTTATCGGGTGAACCTTCGTACCAACTACACTTTTAGCAGCATCTTCCCCATCCTGAACCTGATGGCGGGGATTGGTACGGCGGGGTTGGTTTATTTTGGCGGGTTGCAGGCGCAGGCGGGAACGCTGACACCCGGTGAGTGGTATCTGTTCATTCAAGGGTTGGCGTTGTTCTGGTTCCCGCTCACCAGCATTGCCTCATTCTGGAGTCAGTTTCAACTCGGCCTCGCTGCCGGTGAGCGCGTTTTCGCCCTCATCGACGCTGATCCTAAAGTAATTCAGACTGACCATCTGGATGTTCCACAGCTTAAGGGTGACATCCAGTTTGAGCATGTAGATTTCAGCTATAACGAAAATGAGCCGGTGCTCAAAGACTTCTCATTGCATTTTGCTCCCGGTGAGACACTAGCGCTGGTGGGGCATACGGGATCGGGCAAATCGAGTATTGGCAAGTTGATCGCGCGTTTCTATGAGTATCAGGGCGGCAAAATCCTGATCGACGGACGGGATATTCGGACGCTCGATCTGGGACAATATCGCGCCCAACTAGGTGTGGTAACACAGTCTCCATTTTTGTTTGACGGCACAATTATGGAAAACATTCGCTACGGTAAACCGGACGCCAGCGATGACGATGTGCGCCGTGTTGCTGAGACTGTCGGACAGGGCGATTGGATACGCGCGCTGCCCAATGGTCTTGACACACCGGTTGGTGAGCGCGGCGGTAGTTTGTCGATGGGGCAGCGGCAGTTGGTATCGTTGGCGCGTGTGCTGCTTCAAAACCCGTCCATTTTTATCCTGGATGAAGCCACTGCCAGCATTGATCCCTTGACAGAGACATTGATCCAAGAGGGTTTGGACATTGTTCTGGAAAACCGGACGTCGATTGTTATTGCTCACCGTCTTTCCACCATCAAAAACGCGGATCGCATTATTGTGCTGCGCGAAGGCAAAATCATCGAAGAAGGTACGCATACCACGTTGCTGACGCAAGGCGGGCACTATGCCGAACTCTATAACACCTATTTCCGCCATCAAAGCCTGGATTATATCGAGAATGCCGGACGGGTTCCTGTTTTGTCCGAGTGACAATTAATTTTCAAATCACTATGACCTAGTCAGAAACCCCGTTCTTAAGGGGGTTTTGATTCAGAAGAACTACATCAAGATACATAACCTGAGTTTCGGATATCGTTTTGCCATCACCCGAAATCCCTCTCCCTCATGGAGAGGGACTTTAAGACCTGTTATGAACCGGTTTCACCCCTTCGCCCTGAGGGAGAAGGGACTGAGAGATGAGGGTAGAAGGTGCAATATTCTTTTTCAGACCTATCCAAAACTCAGGTTACATAGGAATTTGGTGTAGGATTAGTCTGGCGACACATTGCTTATTGATGCCGAAGCCCTGACCTCTGTCACTATTCTCTTGGAGAATAAATCGATTCAATAGGAATTAGATACTTGATCGGAGAAATATTCAAAAACATGCTGATTTGTCGTTTAATCACATGATGAAGGGGTTTTGATGTTTAATTTGGTTTCGCCACGCCAGCAGCTCGTCCAAATTATGAACCGTATTTACTATGGCGGTATGACCACCTTATCGGGCGGAAACTTGTCTATACTCGATGACGAAGGCCATATTTGGATTACTCCTAGCGGCGTCGATAAAGGAAAACTCAGCGCTGCCGACATCATGTGTGTCATGCCCGATGGTCGCGTGATTGGGCTGCATCAGCCTTCTTCCGAACTGACTTTTCATCGGGCAATTTATAACAGCCGTCCCGATGTGCGCGCGATTGTTCATGCTCATGCGCCTGCATTGGTTTCGTTCAGTATTGTGCGCAAGATTCCGGATACCAGTATCATTCCACAGGCGCGCCGCGTATGTGGTCGAGTCGGTTATGCACCTTATGCTCTTCCCGGAAGTGAAATTCTTGGCAGCAATATTGCCAATGCCTTTGGTCAGGGTTACGATGCGGTGCTGCTCGAAAATCACGGTGTTGTCACTGCTGGCGAAAACTTATTAGAGGCCTTTCAACGTCTGGAAACGCTGGACTTTTGCGCCCGAACCCAGATGTATGCACAAGGCCTGGGGAAAATACAATCCCTATCGGACGACCAACTGCGTTTGTTTGACCATTCCCAAAATCTATTGCCGGAGTTCGAACCCTTGAATCACGCTAGCCGTGAGCGCGAACTGCGAGAAACAATCGTGGATATTGTGCGCCGAGCTTGCCAGCGTCAACTTATGATTAGCACCGAGGGTGTCGTATCCGCCCGTATTGAATCCGATACATTTTTGATTACGCCTACCGATTTTGACCGTGCCAGTATTCAGAATCAAGATCTTGTGCTTATCCAAAACGGACAGCGCGAAACCGGTAAATTGCCGAGCCGCTCAGTCCAGTTACATCAAATGATTTATCAATGTCATCCCTATATCCAATGCATTATCACGGCACAGGCTCCTTACAGCACGGCCTATGCCATCGCTGAAACGCGGCTGGACACCAAAACAATCCCCGAAAGTTATATTATGCTGATGGATGTCCCTAAAGTGCCGTATGGAACACCGTATGTCGAACCGGAAGTGATCGCCACCACCATTTCCACACATACCCCTGTACTGCTGCTGCAAAATGATTGCGTTCTGACCACCGGCAACAGCATTTTGCAGGCGTTTGACCGCTTAGAAATAGCAGAATTCACGGCGCGCTCACTCATCGAAACAGCTTCGATTGGACGGCTTGTCTCGATTGGTGCAAATGAAGTTATTGACTTACAACAGGCTTTTGCCCATTTGATGCGGTAAATGCTTTTTCGGCGCTTAACTGGGTTATCAGGCGATAACCCAGTTTTGTGACCATAGTTCCCTGGTGTTGCCCTTACAGGTATTTCTGGAAAAACGCAATAGTTCGCTGCATCGCCAGCTCGAAAGATGGTGAGCTGATATTATGTCCGCCGCTATCATATTCGTAGAACTCATAGGTTTTTCCAGCGGTTTCCAGTGCCGCAGCTAAATCGCGCGAATAACCGATATTCACAGTGTCATCGTCAATCGCATGATGGAGTTGCAGCGGGCTTTGCAGATAGTCGATGTTATTGGTGAGTGATACCGCTTGCCAGAAAGGTACTGTCGTGTTGGGCTGCCCATAGGTCTGGAAGATTTCTCGACTGCGGCGTGTCCCGGCGGACTCGGTTGAGGGTGGTACATAGGATGTGTCCGTGATTGCATATTTCTCGAAATCGTCATAGCTGTAAACCGCGCCCGCCCAGATCACCCCCGCTTTGATAGCGGGTTCAACCAGCATAGCCCGCAGCACAAGATTGCCCGCCATACTGTGTCCCCACATACCAATCCCGTCCGGATCAATGATGTCCATTTTTTGCAGGCTTTTTAAAGCAGAGATGGCATCAATTGTATAGGCGGGTGAGAAATAAGACCCCATTGGCTCGCCTTCGGAGTTGCCATGCCCGCGCATGTCAATCTTAAAAACTACAAATCCGCTTTGAGCCAGCGCATCAACATACGCGATATAGCGTTCAGTGGTTTTATAGGTGTCCGGCGGGATATACCCGTGATTGAAAACTATCGCTTTAAAGCCACCCTCAGGTATACCGCCAAAGGGAATGGTGAGCAATCCGTAGATTTTATTGCCTTGTGATTCATAGCTGGCGATATAGCGGGCATAATTTGCACCATTATCTAAAGCCTGCTCAATGATGATGTCGCTGCCTTCGATTTTCATGTGGCGTAAGGCTGCAATCGTGAGATCGTTGCCTACAGCAAAGGGTGTCTCGGTTTCTTCCGGTGTGGCTTCCTGCGGGGTTGCTGTGCCGCTGATATTTAGTGTGAAGGCAATCAACAGTATGAGTAAGAATTGTGATTTATGAGCGTGGATTATCCGGGTCATCATTACTCCACAAAACTATCGGAATGGGGGAATAAGGCGTGGTCTGGGATAGCTAATTGTAAAACGTATTTCAATTGGCAATTTTGGGTTGTGTTCGGGTTGGCCTGTAAGCCGCCTTCTGGCAAACCGCGCAATAAGCACCTATTGTCGGACTTCTGTCATGGTCAATACCTGACAGGTCGATTTTATAAGCTGGTTAGCCTAATGTCCACATCCTATTGATATTTGGTTTGCTAGGTGAACGAGTTAAATCCAGATTAGAGCATTTTATCTAGGGGAATTCCAATCGGGACATGTACCTTCAAGCTATTGATGCGCGATATGCTATTGTGATCTCCCTATAAGTTATGTTGTAGATACTGACCTGAGAACCTTTTGGCATAGGCATTGCGCACACATATAGAGCAAAGCACCCAGGCTGAATATGCTACGTGGGCTAAAGTTTGAAACACCTACTCAACGTGGGTGAAAATGGGACGGTTGCGCCAACGACGAAACGAAGAAGCAAAAATTCACCTATTCTTCTTTTAAGCGGCGACGGCGGGATGGACTGTCGTCGCTGATTTTCCTCTGAGGGGTAGCGGCGCAGCAAACACGCCTGGATACTGCGCTGGAAAGTAGCCCGGAGGGTTTTTACTGAAAAGATATTCGTATACTGCGGCGTCAGTTTCCCCGCTTTGCAACCGAGAGTTGAAAACCCATCCGCAAAAAAGAGTATGAAATTGCTGATTTTTGGCGGATTTTTCGCCTGTTTTCCAAAACATGCGCTGAAGCACAGGGGTTTGGTGGTGGATGAGGGGAAAATCCAAAAGTGATAATCCCCATCCTAAATCTCTCCTTGCTCAGCGGGAGGAACTTGAAAAGCATTCCGCGAAAGCGCAGCAAACACGCCTGGATACTGCGGAAATTGAAGCGTCAGACGGGGTTGCTGAAAGTGCAAAGATACCTGTATGCTGCGGCGGGCGATGATCGACACAAGGCTGTCCGACAAGCAGGCGAGGATAGCGAATGGGCAGGGTTGTTTTCCTGGAAGCCCGCGTGGGTACTGGAATCGGCAGCGTGTGATGAGTGACGAGCAGCGCGTAAAAGACCAGGCGTGTCCGACAAGGCCGCGTGTATGCCGGACGGGCGCGTCCAGAAAAAAGTCGCCGTTGTTTCGATACCCTCTGCTGCCGCTTTACTCGCTGTATAACACATTCTATCACTGCTGATTTTGGAGATGTATTATAGCACAAAAGTTCTAATTTGTCAATCCCGAAACGGCAGTTTTTGCAACCCGCGCACGATATTGACCGTCTCGATGCTGACGCGCACCACCCACTCGACTGAATCCATCTTGCAGCGGATCAAAAAGTGAAAGATCGTGGTTTTAAGCACTAGCAACGGCAAAGGTTTTTAGTATCCAGTCTGATTCATTGTCTAATTTGGAAATTTGCCAACTGGATTATTGTTCAACTCGCATTTATAAGCTCGATAGTAAGAGCAAGCCGAAGGCCAAACCAGGGACGTTCAGCGTTTGGATCACCATAACCACGAGCAAAACAACAGATAGAAGGATCAGTTGGATTGGTACTCCACGATCCGCCGCGGAAATTACGCAGGTGATCATCGTTGTTTCCCGCCCAGTCAATTGCAGGTGAAGTAGGGTAATCCAATGGGGAATCATAACACCATTCGAATACGTTTCCGAGCATATCGTACAAATTCCACCTATTCGGGTCTTTTTGTCCAACCGGATGGGTATGCCCAGAGCTATTTCCTTTATGCCATGCCGCCCTTGATAAATCCTCTACGGTACTTCCCGAATAGTATTTGCTCTGAGTACCAGCACGGCACGCATACTCCCATTGTGCCTCGGTGGGTAGATTAAATTTATACTCAGGGGGCAAATCGCCAACGAAACGTCGATTCAACGCTTCACAAAAAGACTTCGCTTGATACCAATTAATATTTTCAACCGGGCAATCTGGACTTAGTTCACTAAACTTACTCGGATTATGTGCCATGATTGATTGCCACTGCGCTTGTGTGACCAGATATTGACCTAACCAGTATCCCTTGGTGATCGTCAATTCAAATTGATGTTCGTCCGCGTCAAAAGGATCAACGGGCGTAACCGCATCTTCGCGTCCCATCAAAAAAGTTCCTGGCGGAATCCATAGCAGAGCCAGATTGCCTGCCTCCCTCGATAAATCCGAAAGAGGCAGTAAAAAGTGAGTGCCTTGTGCGATTTCCATAGAGCCTTACCTTTTGTCTAACCAGGCTTTGACCAGACATTGAATCCAGTAACACTTTTAATGAGGTCTGTAATTGCTTTTTGGTATTCCGGCAAAGCAGTCCTATTACCATAGTTTGTAGCGTTTACTGAGAGCGAATTCCACCTTAACTCTAATGAGTTTGGCCCATCGTAGACTATAACGAAGCCTACAGTCTTGCTAGTATCAATACCCCCGATTTGTGCCAATTCGCTGTTCACGGCGTCATGTCCACCTTGGTTGGAGACCGTATATTCCGGTGGAGTACCATCCTTAAATAGTGTACCACGTGGAACGTTTGGATTTGGACTGTCACTTGGTCGAGCCAAAAAGACTTCGTTCTTAGGATCGTAAACCCCAGAAAACCCTGCTTTGCCCTCTTGATAACGTTCAAGTACGGCTTGATTCTGTTCTAAAGGATCATCGGCAATATTTGTCAGAAACTCCAGGTCACATTGAACATTATGCACCAACCACTGGCCGTCGCCGACGAAGAAAGTGTGGGCTTCATCGACGGTGAGGTTGTACATCGGCTGCGTCTGCTGGACATTCTTAACGGATTCGACTGTGCCGTAATCCCAATCGGCGGTGCGGATGTGTTCGCCCACCTGCAAATCACCCGCATCGACCCAACCGCGTTCCTGGGTGTAGAAGGGATGCTGCGGTGTGGTTTCGATGGGTTCACCGTCAATCGTCAGGTCGGTAATAACCGCATCTGTATGAACAAGAACCGCAGTAATCGGATACTCATCGGTCTGGCCGGTAGCTGCATTATAGGCCAGCACCTTGTCGCCCACTTTGAGTTGGCCGACGTTAAGTGAAGAAAGCTGTAACTGATACTTCTTTCATAGTTGGAGATAACCTAGTCAAGACTCTTATAGGGAGTCGCGAGTTTCCAAGAATTGTGTAGATGGTAACTTGCGTCAGGAATCAAGTTCAACGCTAGATTGCTTCGACCTATTGACCCGCTCGATTTAGCTTAGGAGGTAATTAGAAAGGTTAGGCTCGTATACACCATGTAACCTTGACTATTATTATCCCCTACATCACGATTCTTCGATTTTATCGATACAGGGATGTGCTACAAGCAGATTGATGATTTTTAGTATATCTTCTTGAAATTTATTCGTTTTATAGATTTTGCCATATCGTTCGTGCCATACTCTCATCCATGAATTGTAATTAACGATAGGCAAATTAGTACCGTTTATTTGTAACCTACAGACAATATCGCAACTATATCGTAATGTCATATCTAACGGGGTTCTGAAATTATCCAATCCTTCATAGCAATTTTTATTAACATAAAGTAGTTTGTGATTGAGAATATATGTTAAAGCAACAGCAATATCTAAGTCGACACTTTCTCCAAGAGCCTCTTGTATGATTTTGAGTATTACTATCTCTTCAATATCAGGAGTGTCGGGAGTGTGGAGAATGTCGGGCAAGATGAGTCCTCTGAACGTTGGGGTATAGTGATCACATCACTATACCCACTTGAATAAGTCTGACTTGGCTTACTATTTAGGCTAAGGGAGTAGATTTATGGTTTTAGGCACATAATTGGCTGCTCGTGCAGCAGTTCCATCACCTGGAAATAAGTCAATGAATTGTACGCCCGAACCTAAATCTTTGGCGCGATTATACAATTTGACATCATTTGTAGCGAGATCAATACCCAACAACCGTGATTCAGCTAATTGCATAGCGTCTTTTGGTTTAATCACTGCTCTTTGTCCACCCGGAAACTTTGCAGCAGCAACTGATCGCTGCAAACGATCAGCTTCATCGGCGATATCACTAGGGTCTAAGCTGGCATCATACGTGATATCATATTTTGTTAAGAGATTCTCGAAGTCTTCAACAGTTCGACCAGTTCCATCGAGAAATTCTTTTCTTGTAGATTGGCCTACCTTTATTAATCCTCTATTTGAGTCGAGAAACTGGTCTGCAGACGCGGTGCCAGCATGTGCTTCCGAGAGGATATTATTGTCGATCAAAGGATCATCTTGAAGACGTAGACGCGCAATATCATCGTCAATCTGGTTCGCGCCTTCTTCAACCGCCCGCGCTACGTCATCAGCCACGCCGCCTGATCCGCGCAGCATGGATAGCCCCTCGCCTGCCAGACCAGTGCCAATCTCAAAGGCCGATGCGAAAGCCAGCGCAGCCATACCTTTCACGAAGGCCTGATCCACAGGCGTATGGTGGACGGCCATTTCCCAGATCATGGTCGTGGCCGCCTGTTCGAGCGGGCCGCCAAAAAGGCCGCCGATGGCTCCTTGTATCCCCGCTTCGAGGGTTGCGTTCAAAAAGGCCTTTGTGTCAATACAATGTATATTCCCGCCGTTTATGGGCAAGCTGTTCGGCCAGGTTGCCTATACCGCCTACTAAGGCTCCAACGACAGCGCCAAATGCTATCGCCGCTACGATTGGTAAGATACGACCACTTGGATCGGTGTAGTTGACGGGATTACCAGCCACATAGATGTAGGGGTTCCAGCGGACGCTGCCGCCACCCACAAAGCCCTGTACCGGGTCGCGGGTGAGGAATGTGCCGGTACTCAGGTTGACATAGCGGGCGCGCAGGTAGAGCAGGCCGCTGGGGTCGGTTTGTTCGCCGGTGAAGCCCAGGTTGGTCGTGCCCGTGCCTGTGCCAAACTGTTCCAGCGGGCTGCCATAGGGGTCATAGTTGGCCGTGTAGGACGCCAGCGTATCACCGGGATCGGTGTTCCAAATCGCCGATCCCGATGTATCCTAAGGCGTTCAGCCTACGAAATCATTGAGAACAACTTCTGGGCTGAATTCGCTATCAATCGCTGCGAAACCTCACTCAGGTTTAACGAACTTTTGCCGGGGCCTGAACGAGAATGCTGTCGCCCTGTCCAACATCAATGAAATGCACCTGGAAGGGGATGTTGTGCTAGAGTGCCGCTTGGGTCGTCAAAACAAAACCAACGACCATGAGAAATGCACGTATCCATCGTTGCACTATTATGAGATGCTCAATCCATAGTTTTAGCAACTTTCGAACATTTACTTCTGAATCGGCAGCGTCTATTTGAGCATTTATATGCCTGATTCCTTGATCCTTATCGTAAATCAATCACCCGCACATTATCCACTTCTACCACCGTGTGGGGCGCGACGGTGAGCGAAACGCTACCCTCGCGGTGGTCACTATTGGTAGCGGACTGAACCAGTGCATCATTCACGTAAAGTTTAAGCTGATTACCAACGGCTTGGATACGCACCTTAGCCCATTCGTTCCTGGGCAGCGAAATGATTGAAGTCCCCAGGTCAGGATAATTCCCATTTAGCCCTTCCATGATACCCGCGCTGGCTGCTTCCACATCCAGAGTAGCACTGTATCCTCCGGTGGCGTCTCCGCGCAGATTGAGGAAAAAGTCAGTGTTATCGAGTGTGCCGCTTTCGATGCGGACGCTTATTTCCACTGCATAGTCTGACCAGCTTCGATCCATCAGTCGGAAGCCAGAATAGTTGTCGCTGTTATTTTGAAAGCGCAGAATGTGGTTGTCGCCGTCGCTCACAATCGAACCCATCGAATTCTGGTTTTCCCACTCGCTAATGTCGCCATCTTCAAAAGTTTCCTCAAACGCAACTCTTTCAGGTGTCGGCGAGAAGGTTGGGGTCGGTGTGGGTGTGCTGGACGGCAGCGCGGTAGGAGTCATAGTCAGGGTAGGGATCAACGTCGGCGTTGCGGTCAGCGTTGCTGTAGGCGTAGGTGTGACGGCTGTTTCGCCCGTTTCAGGGTTCAGCGGGATCACACGCACGTTGTCTACCTCAACAATGGCATTTGGCCCAACCGTGAACGAAATGTTGCCAGCACTGTTCGAGTCATTTTTAACCGATTTAATCAGTCGGTCATTGATGTATAGCTCGACCTGTTGGCCGGAAGCTTGCAACCGGACACGAACCCATTCCCCAGGGGCATAGCCATCCCAGTGGCTGTCCAGCCCAGTCTCGCCCCCGTTGAGCTGGGCCGTTAAATTACTCCCTCCGCCTTTTGCATCCAGGGCTACCCGGTAAGCGCCGGTTGTTGTTTCGCGTATACTCATGGAAATGCCAGCAGTGTCCGGCGATTCCCGCACAATACGCACAGCCGCCTCAAAGGCGTAATCCGTCCAGCCCAAGGCGCGTAGGGGAAAGATAGTTCCCTTGCCGGTATCATCGGCCAACCGTAATACATGGTTGCCGCCATGATCCACAATACTGCCAGCGCCCTGCCGATTCACCCAACGGTGCAGGTCGCCGCCTTCAAAATCATCTGCAAACAGGACAGGTGTCGGGTCTTCTTGCGGGACGCCATACACTTGGATCATACCTTCAGACGAATTGATGAGAATCAGGAGCGCCCCATCGGCGCTGAAGAACGCCTGATTACGCTGTGCATCCCAACCATCCAGATCAGACGCAAAGTGGCGCTGAGTGATGCGTTCGCCGGTTTCGGTGTTGAAGAAACCAGCATAACCACCTGCATCTGCGCCCAGCAAAAACGTCTCATCCGGGCTGAATTGGGAGCGCAGCAGGGATTGAGCCATTGGAACAACGAAATAGCCTGTCAGTCGTTCGCCCGTTTGCACGTCCCAGCGTTCCAGTGTCGTTTCGTATTCAATGCCCTCTGGGTATGTACAGCTAGTCCGGGTACATTCTGGTTGGTACATCCCGACAGTGGTGAGCGTTTGCCCATCTGGGCTGAATGCGACTCGTTCGAACCGGTTCCAGGGAGAGGACTGCATCGTGTGCAGGAAGCGTCCGTCCGCGTCATACAGGTAAACACTGTCCGTCCGGGTGCTGACCGCCAGCAGTTGACCATCCGGGCTGTAATCCAGATCGCTGATCGCATTGTAGACCTTACCGCTGGTCGCAGGGATGACCGCTTTGGGTTGCAGCGTAGCCACGTCCCACAACCGCACCACGCCATCCGACCCACCGATTGCCAGGGTGAGGCCGTCGGGACTCCAAACGATGTCCCCGAAGTAACCCATCGCAATCGTGTCAACATTGCGCTTTCCCAGGTCATATTCGTTCAGCACCACGCCGTCTGGCAGGCTAAGGATACGCAGCCCGCTTCCGAAACCATCCCGCGACATCCCGCCGACTGCCAATTGTTTCCCGTCCGGCGAGAACGCAATTTGATTAATGATGATGTCGTCGCCCAGCGTGATCGTCGCATACGGGATGCCACTACTGCTCATATCCAGGGGATGGTACAGGTCGATATGGCTGCCGTTGACCTCGTTTAGAACGCCAGATGTGACCGCCAGGGTTTGTCCATCGGCGCTCATATCCGCGTCATCATAGATCTGCGATAACTGCATGGTGTGCTGTACAGTTAAATCCGGCACACTCACCACTTGCAGCAGGCCGCTGTTCTCGTCCACCTGCACAATCTGTTGACCGTCAGGACTGAAGGCGAAATCACCGATGAGCAGTTCGGGCAAATCGGGAATCGTCTCCCCCGTCGCTGCGTCTATCAGCCACAATTTGCCCGTACCAAACGCATAATAGTCACCATCGGGACTGGCCGCCGTCCGGCCCAGTTGGTATCCGCTTTTCACATTTTGATATGTGCCCGCTTCGATGTCGATCAGGCGCGTATCCTGGAAATTGCCGAAGGTGACAATCTGCGTGCCATCTGCATTGAAGGCGATGGTCGTTGGCCCAAAAACGCTTTCGCCCGACTTAACGGTGATTCGGATTTCTTTGGACACCGCGTACTTATTGGGCGCGAATACATCGTAGACGGTCACGACACCATCTATGACCATCGCAAACCGTTTCCCGTCCGGGCTGTAGGCGAGCGGTAAAGCTAACTGATAATCCCAATCGCCGGGAGATGAGCCAACCTTCGGTAGTATTTCATAAATACCCCGTCGTGTTTCCAGGTTGTAGATGTCAACCCCGTGATCCACAAGCGCTAGAGCGATATACTTGCCACCCGGTGAAGCGGCCATGCCGGCCACTGGCGCACGGAGGGGTATGGAGCGCGGATTCGGCTCATCCGCACGGTACAAGCGCAGTTCGTAGTTAATTTTTGCGTACCAATACCAATAGGGCGTAATGAGAGTGTCGCCCGCGAACTCAAAACGTGGCTTACCGAGCCACGCTGGTTGAAACTGGGTGTCATCCGTTACGCGCCGGATGAGTGACCAATCGCTGGGATCATAGAATAAGACGCCTCCCTGCACACCCACCGCAACCACGTTGCTGGTTTTTGACCAGGCGACGTTATAGGGCACTCCCAATCCCCATTGAGCAATCGGGCGGATATTTTGTAGATTATTCAGGCTGAGGCGTTCATAGTTCGGATTCGGTGGCAGTGTCGGGCGTGGAGTAGGGGTGGGCGTGGGCGCGGCTTCTGCTAATTGTACCGCTCCCGACCAGACCCAACCGGATACGTCCCCGCGCAGTTCTATCTGATACCACAGGCTGCTCCCGCTGACCTTTTCTCCACTGGCTTCTTCGCCAATGACGATAGCCGTTTTACCCGCGTCCAGCGAACCCACAATGGCGGCTCTGGTGGCTGGCCGTTCGCGCACGTTCACGCTTTGCTCCGCAGTCACAATGCGGATCAGGTCGGATTGTGCGGCGATGGCAATGAAACTCACTGCGAAGGTTAGAGAGAGGAGTACGAAGAAGCGCTTCATGTGGACTACCTGCTATCTGAGCGAGCTTAAATTTTGTCTGATTTCAGTGTAATCCTGTCGAAGAACTTGTGACGTAAGGTTTCCGCAAATAATGTTCGACCTTTGGACTGTAAAGTACCTTTCTGTGTAGCAATTCCCAGGAAGCCAACCGAACAAAAATCGAATATATTATAATACACCGCAGTTCAAGATATTTATATATAAGTATATTAATATTTGTTATATCTTAAGCTTTGAGACCCAGGATGGGTGTTAAGCTGTAGGTAACTAAAGAGTCGCTTCTGGCTCTACATTTCCCTGAATACCAAATCCCAATTTGAGGAGAGTACATCTTGTCTCATTATCTCAGGGGCATTAAACCTGTCCTAATAGCTTTTATTTGCCTGTTTATGTTGACCTTTGTGGTCGCTGCCCAGGACACAGGAGCACTAGTGGATGGGACGGCAGAACCCCTCCCCGTTACGGATACACCTACCGAAATTCCCACTGAAACTCCTATGGAGACCCCCACAGCGGATCCGACTGAAATAGTGACGGAGACCCCAACCGAGGTTCCGACGGATACCGCTACTCCCGACGTGATTGTGCCAACCGAAGAGGTCACTCAGCCTGTTGAGATGACCTCGGAAGCCACGCTGCCAGTAGATGTCACACCAGAAATGACGGCAACTGTTGCGCCTTATCCACCAGAGCCAGTGCTGATTACACTGTTCAACACGAATTTCAACGACGGGCTGCTGCCGGCAGAATTGACTGCTCCTGGTTGGGTAATGGTCAATACTGACGATGGGCAAGCGCTCCAGTCTGGCGATGGCGCGGGCGCAGGGCTTTATTCACTCGTGCCGTTTGCGGAAGGTACTGTGCAGGCGCGTTTCCTGCTCAACTCCGGCGAGGCGCGCGTTTTCCTGCGCCAGAATGACCCAGTGAATTACACGGCGGGTCTGTCCAGCGATGGCATGGTCAATCTGTACCGCGCCGATGTTGTGATTCAATCGGTTCAACTACCGTTGGATACGACTGTATGGCACACACTGCGGCTCTCGGCTTTTGCTGGTGTCCTGCGCGTGAGCGTGGATGGCCTTGAAGTCATCACTACGGAAGACAACGAACCGTTCCCACCAGGAAACGCCGGCTTCAGCGTCGCGGCGGGGAGCATTGTGCGCGCCGATGACCTATCTTTGAGTGTGCCGGAAGGCAGCGTGGTCATCCCACCACCAGTGGAAGCAACCGCCGAAGTCACCCCAGAATTGACCCCCGAAGCGCCAATGGGAATCCAGGATGTGGGCGTTACAGCCCAGGTTGCCTGCGCGCCATCGAATCAAATCACGATGGTGGCGGGTTACAATGGCGCAGTACCACATTACGTTCCTTCGATCCCAGCCTATTGGGATCAACAAGACGAAATAGACATTTCAACGAATGGTCGGTATGTTGCCTACGCCAGTTCGGCATCCAACCTGACTGCTGATCAGGATTTGAACAACAACATTGATGTCTTTGTCTTTGACCGTACCAACTGCACCAATGAGCTTGTCTCAATTCGGGAGACCGGCACGCCGTTTGCCTTTGGCGCTTATGCACCCAGCATATCGGATGATGGTAACTTCGTGGCTTTTTCAGCCTCTGATGGAGCTAGCCTGCCCGGAATTTATGTTCGAGATCGGCAGCAGGCTACAACAGTAGCAATCGCTGTCAGCGCCAATGGTGCCAGCATGACGCCGACGATTTCCGGCAACGGACGTTTCGTTGTTTTCTATTCATATGGGAGTGACCTGGTTGTCGGTGATACCAACGGGGTTGCAGATGTTTTCCTTTATGACCGGGACACCGACACCGACGAGATTTTTGATGAAGCAAACGCAACCAGCACCACGCGCGTTTCAATCCCCAACGCGGGCGGCGAAGCGGTCACCAACGTGTTTGGGATGTACCCTCCAGCACGGGCAGCCGTATCAGATAACGGTCAGTTTGTGGCCTTCGTTTCATTTGACGGCAATATGGTTCCCAACGATAACAATAACGACTGTCAAAACAATGAAAACTGCCCGGATGTATTCCTGCGCGATACCGTAAACAATACCACAACACTGGTATCTGTCAGTACCACTGGGACAAGCGCCGAGCTAGGTGTCGAACCGGCGCGGAACGTGAACATTTCTGCTAACGGGCAGTACGTGATGTTCCTTTCACTGGGGTCGAACCTGACGTATGGTGACAACAACGGACAGGACGATGTGTTCATCCGCGATACCGTCAATAATACGACCACACAGGCGGCCTTATCGAATGGTGGCACAGCCCTAGAAGGCAGCGTGTATGCTGCCGAGATGTCACCCGACGGCAATTTCATCGCCTTTGCCGCTTATGCCTGGAACGCCAATGGTATTGCTCCCAATAGTCCAGGGGGAGGTGGCGCACTCTGGGGGATTTACGTCTACCGGCGCGATACCCAACAAACAACCTTTGTTTCCAAGAGTGCAGCCGGTGTAGCTGGAAATCACAATTCCTATCTCCCTAACCTATCAGCCGACGGTTCTCGCATACTCTTCTATTCCGAGGCAACCAATCTGGTTGCTGGCAGTACCTACGCGGGCTGCGAAACGGATTATGTAGTCCCTTACGACAACAACGAAAACTGCCCTGAATTCTATATCACCCCGGTGATTTTCCCGCCGCCTTTCCTGCCGCCGACCAATCTGGCGGTAACAGGTTCGACTCAAACTCAGGTGAGTTTATCCTGGGCAGATGGCTCATCCGACGAACAGGGTTTTCGCATCGAACGCTCCAACAACTTTTACGATTGGATGCAGCTTGGGCAGGTCGGCGCGAATGTGACCAGTTTCAACGACAATACGGCGCTGTGCGGCACAACCTTTATGTACCGTGTGCGTGCCTATAAAACCGGGACGAACTCGATTTACAGTAGTATTGTGTCGGGTACAACCCTGCCCTGCACACCGCAGCCCTGCGATCCGAATGCTATCCTGACGCGGGCGTCCACTGGTTCAAACGGCGTGCCGCAGGGCAATGGCAATTCAAATAGCACCTACGGCAGCAGTGAATTCAGCAGCGACGGACATTACGTGGTATTCGCATCCGACGCTTCGAACTTAGTGCCGGGTGATACCAATAACGTCGGCGATATATTCCGCGTAGACCGGCAGAACTGTAGCATCATCCAGGTTTCATTGGCAGACAACGAAGCCCTGGGAGACGGCTATGCGTCGGAACCAGCGATTTCCGCCGATGGCAACATTATCGCCTTTAGCTCCTGGGCCGGTAACCTGGTCAACAACGACACCAATAACACTGAGGACATCTTTGTCCGCAATGTGCTGAACGGAACCACAAAACGGATTTCGGTCAATGGTGTCATCCAGGCCGACAATTATTCCTTCCATCCGACGATTTCAGCCGATGGGCGCTATGTTGCGTTCACCAGCTATGCTGGCAACCTAGCTGCGGGGGATACGACCAGCGTTTGCGAAAACAGCACCGAATCATCTTATGACTGGCTTGATAACTGCCCAGATATTTTCCTCTATGATCTGACTAACGACACATTGACGCTCATATCCATCAATGCTGCCGGTACGGGGACAGGCAATCAGCAGTCTGATGGGGGCAGTGTCGTCGTCATGGGCGGTAATCCTTATGTAGTTTTTGAATCGCGCGCGGGTGATTTGGTCAATGACGATAGCGCAACCTGCTGGTGGACATACTATATCGGCCCGACCCCGCGATTGGAATCCTGTGAGGACGTTTTTATCCGCGATGTCAACAGTGGCACGACCACTTTGATTTCACGGAATGCTGGGGGCAATCCGGCGAATGACAATTCCTGGTATCCGTATGCTGTGACTGACGGAACCAATCTTTACGTCGCTTTCTCAACCGGCGCGACCAATCTGGTTGCAGGCGATACCAATGCCCAGTCAGACATTTATCTCAAAACGCTGACACTAGGCGACCTGACCAACGGCACGGTCACGCGCGTCTCATTGGCTAATGGCGCAGCCGGAGCGCAGCCCAACAATGGCTCGTGGTCGCCCGTGATTTCGGACAACGGACGCTATGTCGCCTTCTACTCCTATGCGTCCAATCTGGTTCCAGGCGATAGCAACGGAAAATATGACATCTTTGTACGCAATGTTGCCACCAGTAGCACCGCACGGGTGTCGGTGAGCGCCGCTAACGTAGCGGGCAATTATGACTCATATGATCCTTCAATCTCGCCGGATGGTTTGTGGATTACGTTCTACACATCCAGCAGCAACCTTGTCCCTGGCGATACCAATAACATCTGCGAAATTGGCGACGACTCTCAAAACAGCGCCGATTACAACGACCCCTGTCAGGATGTGTTCGTCGCGCAGAATCCGTTGATTGCGCTCAAGCCACCCACCAATTTCGTGGCGACGGCCTTGAGCACGACCTCGATCAAGCTGGCCTGGACAGACGCCGCGAACGAGACCGAGTATCGACTCGAACATTCGACGGATGGGGTAAGCTGGACTGAAATTCAGACTCTGCCAGCGAACACGATCACCTTTACCGACAGCGGGTTGACCTGCGCCAGCACCCATTATTACCGCATCCGGTCTTATGATGGTTCGCTGTCGCGCTACTCGTCGTACACTGCGCCCGTCTCGAAGGCGACATTGGCCTGCCCGGTTGTGACTGCGCCCGTGCAGGTGACACCGCTCGCGAATGCCTTCACCAACAATCAATCACCAACTTTCACCTGGAATGCGGTTGCCAATTCGACCTCGTATGAGATTCAAATTGCCAGCAACAGCACCTTCACGATAGGTCTTCAGGCCGTCACTGGTTTGGGGGCAACCAATTACACCGAGACCCTAACCCTGTCCGAAGGCGTTTATTTCTGGCGGGTGCGGGCTTATAACACCGCCGTACCGCCCGTCGCAGGCCCCTTCAGCACGGTACGCAGTTTCACGGTGGATATAACACCGCTTGCGACCCTCTCGAATCTCATTGCCCCGCTCAACCAAGCCAAATTGTCTACCACCCGGCCTACCTTCTCCTGGTCAGCCGCAGTCGGCGCGACTCAATATCGTCTGGAAGTGGATGAAGACCCCGGCTTTAACTCGCCAGAAATCAGCCAGATCGTCAAGGCGACTTCGTATGTCGTCCCGGCCGCCACCGCGCCATTAGTACAGGGCGTCCAGAACTGGCGCGTCATGGCGATAGATGCGGCGGGCAACGAAGGCACAAATTGGAGCACCTCGCGCAGCTTTACGGTGTTCATCGGCACAGCGCCGTTGGATGGCGTTTTCTCTGTATCGCCCACGCCGAATTTCACCTGGGCAGTCGTCGCGGGCACGACCAGCTATACGCTGCAAGTCAGTGACGACACCGATTTCAGCAACATCGGCAGCGACTCGGTTATCAACCAGGCGGTGACAGGCGTGAGCTTCAAACCGGCGCTGGGCGTGCTCGCACCCGGAACCTACTACTGGCGTGTCCTCCGCAGTGGCGAAACCCCTGCCGATCCAAATGTTCACCGCACGCTGTTCATCGGCGCGGCTCCGGCGGCTCCGACACTGGTCAGCCCGGTAACTGGCA
>JBDTNB010000049.1:0-39231 GCA_039933955.1 Chloroflexota bacterium | reverse complement strand
TCTTAAGGGAGTACACTTCGATTCGAAGACGCAAGAATCCTGTGCAGCCTACCCGACGTTTGTTCGCTGACACCTGGTACTCAGCACCCAGCACTGGAGTTTCCCATGTCCCTACGCCAGCGTATTTTCCGCCCACCAACCCCATTTGGGCGGGTGTTCAGTTTTAGCGATATTGTTGTCCTCGTTCTTGTCCTCATCGGCGTATATTTGGGCGTTCGATTGGCGTTTCGTGCGCCCCAGTCCGTAACCGGGCCTGAGATCAGCCTGGAACCCCGTGCGCTGCCTTATTATGCGCTGCTCTCTTTGGGTCGAATGCTGGCAGCTTATGTTCTGTCCATTACTTTTTCCATTGTGTATGGCTACACGGCTGCACGTCGTCCGGGGGCGGGGCGTTGGTTGCTGCCTGTGCTAGATATTTTGCAGTCCGTTCCGATTCTGTCGTTTTTGCCGGTTGTGCTGCTGTCGCTGACTGCCATTCTGCCGGAAGATTTTGCAGTCGAACTCGCGGCGATCATCCTGATTTTCACCAGTCAAGCCTGGAATCTCACTTTTAGCTTTTATCAGTCGATGACCACGATTCCGACGGAACTACGGGAAGCCGCTGCGATTTTCCGTTTTAGCCCCTGGCTGCGCTTTCGTGAGGTCGAACTGCCGTTTGCGTCGCTTGGTTTAATCTGGAACAGTGTCATGTCGTGGGCGGGTGGCTGGTTTTTCCTGATGGCCGCCGAAATTTTCACGTTGGGCGCGAAGGATTTTCGGCTGGCGGGGCTGGGCGCATATCTGCAAACGGCGGCCAACAAGGGCGACACTAAAGCATTATGGCTGGGTATTGGCACATTGGTGCTCATTATTGTGCTGCTCGATCAACTTGTCTGGCGTCCACTGTTGGCCTGGGCAGAGCGTTTCAAAGTTTCTCAGGTCGAAAGTGATGAACCAGCGACATCGTGGTTTCTGAATGGACTGAGGCGCTCGTCTATCGCCGCATTTTTGATGGGGCGATTGCTTGCACCTATAGGTCGCCGCCTGAATAGCACGTTAAACCGCCCACCACAGATTATTGCTAGTCTGGAACCCGCCAACCAACCGTCAGGGCGAGGCGTCGCTGGATGGCTTGTGGTTGTGATTATTGGGGCGATTATTGTCTACGGTTTGGTTGGCGCGGTCAATTTGCTGCTGACACTGCCGCCGGATACCTGGGGACAAATCGTTATTGGTGCGCTGGCGACTTTGCTACGGGTCACTTTGGCGGTCATCATCGCGCTGGCCTGGACGGTTCCATTGGGCGTGCTGATTGGCACAAATGCGCGTGCTGCCAAATTTCTGCAACCGATTGTGCAAATTCTGGCGGCGATCCCGGCGACAGCTTTGTTTCCGGTGCTGCTGCTCGGTCTGCTGAATGTTCCGGGTGGCGGCAATATCGCGGCGATTTTGTTAATGCTGCTGGGAACGCAATGGTATCTGCTGTTTAATGTTATCGCAGGAGCCGCCGCGATCCCGCAAGATTTAAAATATACCACCGAACTCATGCAGCTTAAAGGTTGGAAACGCTGGCGTGTACTGATCTTGCCCGCGTTGTTTCCCTATATTGTCACCGGACTCATTACTGCCAGCGGTGGCGCATGGAATGCTAGTATTATCGCCGAATACACTGAATTTGGTGGCAAGACCAACCGTGTAACCGGCTTGGGCGCGCTTATCACATCCGGGACGGCGAATGGCGATTATGCACTGCTGCTAGCTTCCACACTGACCATGATTATCATCGTGGTATCCATCAATCGCTTTTTCTGGCGGCGCTTGTATCATATCGCCGAAACCCGCTACCGCATGGATCAATAAGGCAACCTTGACGGCTGATGAAGGATTGAAACTATGGAACACGAACTGCTGCTGAACCTGGAAAATGTGACCCGTGTTTTTGGGCAGGGGGATCGTAAATTTACGGCAGTCAAGGACATCAACCTGGAAATAAAAAGTGGGGAATTTGTCGCCCTGCTGGGGCCGTCCGGTTGCGGGAAAAGTACACTGTTGCGAATGATTACCGGCCTGATCGCGCCCACCAGTGGCATTGTCTCCTACCGGGGTAAGCCCGTCGTGGGCGTGAACCCGTTTGCCACGATGGTTTTTCAGAGTTTCGCTTTGTATCCCTGGCTTTCGGTGCTGGATAATGTAGCTTTGGCGCTGGAAGCGCGTGCGGTAGCGGCTGACCAGCGTCACGCCCAAGCCGAGCGTCTCATTGATCTGGTCGGTATGGATGGGTTTGAGTCGGCCTATCCGCGTGAATTGTCCGGCGGGATGCGGCAGAAAGTGGGTTTTGCCCGCGCCCTGGCTGTAGAACCGGAACTGCTGTGCCTGGATGAACCTTTCAGCGCGTTGGATGTGTTGAGCGCCGAAGCCCTGCGCGGCGAACTTCTGGAATTGTGGACGGGCGGTCTGCTGCCAATTAAAGCCGTGTTGATGGTCAGCCATAACATTGAGGAAGCAATTGAGATGGCGGATCGTATCGTCGTCATGGGTAAAGAACCAGGGCACATCGTCACACAAATTCAAGTTGAACTGCCGCGTCCACGTCAGCGCAAAGATGCACTGTTTGAGGCGTTGGTAGATCGCATTTATGGCGCAATCGCAGGCCGAACTGAACCGGAAGCTAAAGAAGTCGGCACGGCTCCTGGTGCGCCGGGGCCGACCCGTATTTTGCCAGATTCATCGGTAGAAGAACTCGCCGGTATGCTCGACCATCTCAACTTGCCGAATACGACCCATGACTTGTATAAACTGGATGATGAATTGGGCATCGACATGCGTGATCTGATTCAAACTGTCGAAATGGCCGAAATGATGGGTTTTGTCCATGTCGATGCCGGTGATATTAAAATCACGCCGTTGGGTCAAACCTTCGCCGAAGCGACCATTCAGACTCGTAAGGAAATTTTTGCCAACCGCGCGCGCCGTCTGCCGATGATTAAATGGGTTATTGACATGCTCTCCGCCGTGCCAGACAGCAGCTTGCCCTGGCGCGTCTTTTACACCGCACTCTCGCCAGAATTTCCAGATGAACTCGCCGAGCGCCAACTCAACATCGCGATTGACTGGGGACGCTATGCCGAACTCATCGACTATGATGATCGTGACGAAATCCTCAGTCTTGATCCCTCCGGTAGGCGCAGCGCAGAGGCTTCACGCTAGTTTGGACGATAAGTATGCTGTAATGTCGTCGAATTTGTTGACACGCTAATCATCATGTGGTAGTTTCTTAAACATGAAATTTCTTCCTGCCCCCTCGTGTCTGGTTTGTTGTGCGATGTGTTGTTGTATCGCTGGTTTTGGCGCGGGTGTGTCCGGGGGGCATTAACGTAGGGAATTCAAACCTATTGTGAGCTACAAAAAGCTGATCCTGGAGATCGGCTTTTTTGTTTTAAGGCACATATTTATAAGCTCGTTTTCAAGTAAATCGTTCGCGAACAGCCTTCAAAATATGGGCTGATGGATATAAGGGAAGCGTGTGTATGACCAGCCAAAACTGGAAAGCAGTGTTGGGCGATCAAATCCCCGAAGAGCGGGGACGTGAGATCGAGACTTTTGCAGGGCAGGTAGAGCTACGTCGCCAGAATAAGGTTGATGAAAAAGTGTTTGCAGAAACCCGCCTGCGGTGGGGTATTTATGGACAGCGCTATGACAACGGACAGCGTTTTGATGGCGCGAAGACTCAAACGCTGGTTTTCCCCGCTGGCGACCTGACCAAAGGGCCGAATACTTACTGGGATGCACCCGGAATGCTGCGCATCAAAATTCCTTTTGGTGGCGTTACGCCCCAGCAGATGGAAGCGCTGGCGGAGGTCGCCGACGAATATTCGGATGGTATTCTGCATGTCACCACGCGCCAGGATTTTCAACTACATTTTGTCCACATTGACGACACGCCAGATTTAATGCGGCGGCTGGCGGCGGTAGGCATCACGACACAGGAAGCCTGCGGCAATACTGTCCGCAATATCACGGCCTGTCCTCTGGCGGGTGTTTGCCATGACGAAGCTTTTGATGTTACGCCTTATTCCAAAGCGATGGCTTATTTCCTGCTCGGTCATGGCGATACCCAGGACTTTGGACGCAAGTTCAAAGCCGCCTTCTCCGGCTGCGAACAGCACGCCTGCGCCCTGGTCAATATGCATGATTTTGGTCTGCTGGCACGTACCAAAGAAGTGGATGGCGTGGTCAAGCGCGGTTTTGCGGTGTTTGTCGGCGGCGGCTTGGGCACTATTCCGCAGCAAGCGAAATTGCTGGACAGCTTTGTAACCGAAGAAGAAATTCTGCCGATTGCGCAGGCCATGGCACGGGTATTCGCCCGTCTGGGCGAGAAGAAAAATCGCAACCGCGCCCGTATGAAATTCCTGGTCGAGCAAATTGGTATCGAAGAATTCCGGCGTCTGGTGTTTGAAGAACGCGCGCAACTTCCGCATGATGATCGCTGGACGGAATATCTGAACGATGTGCTGGATTATCACGAGTCGCCCGCCAAACAGCCATTTTCATTGAACGGACAGGCACGCCCCGAAGGCTTTGACGGCTGGTATAAAACCAACATTTATCAACAGCGGCAAGCTGGTTATGTCGTCGTGTATATCAACCTGCCACTGGGTGATTTGACCTCAGTGCAGATGTTCCGTCTGGCTGATCTTGCCCGTAAATATGCTGGCGAAAACGTCCGCACCACCGTCGAGCAAAATATGGTGCTGCGCTGGGTTTCCGAAGCCGATCTCCCTGAAATTTATACTGAATTGAAAGCAGTGGGATTGGCGGATGCAGGAATCAATACGATTGTCGATATTACAAGCTGCCCCGGTACAGACACCTGCAAACTGGGCATCGCCTCGTCACGCGGGCTGGCAGGCGAACTGCGTCAACAGCTTACCGCCAAAATAGATACCCTGCCGGATGCGGTAAAAGAACTGAAAATTAAGGTAAGCGGTTGCTTCAATTCCTGCGGCCAGCATCACGTTGCTGATATTGGTTTCTTTGGTAACAGCCGCCGTTCCGGCAATTACCTGGTTCCGCACTTCCAGTTGGTGCTGGGCGGCAAATGGAAGCAAAATGCAGGCAGCTATGGACTCGCCATCGGTGCAGTTCCGTCGAAGCGTGTTCCAGATGTGCTTGAGGCCGTGACCAACCGCTTTGCTAACGAACGCAACAAGGGCGAAAGTTTCCAGGATTGGGTCACACGTTTGGGTAAAAAAGAGGTGAAGTCGATGCTCGAACCCTTTACCCAGATTCCTGCCCACGAAGTTGACGCATCATTCTACACTGATTGGGGCGATACGCGCGAATACTCGCTGGGCGACATCGGCGTAGGCGAGTGCGCGGGCGAAGTGGTCTCCCTGTTCTCGATGGAAATCGCCAAGGCCGCATCGAACCACTTTGACGGTCTTATCGCGTTGGATGAGGGGAATTTTGTGAAGGCCGATGAAAGCGGCTATCGCGCCATGCTGATGGCGGCGCGTGCCTTAGTCCGCACTCGTTTTCTCTCAATGTCGGAAGACCCGGACAAAATTGTCGAGGAATTCCGCAAGCAGTTCTACGATACTAAACTGTTTTTTGACCAGTATGCGGGCGGTAAATTCGCGCATTATCTGTTTGACCGCCACGAAAACCCACCAGCCCAACCCGACGCTGATTCGGCTCGACATTTGCTTGAAGAAGCCCAGCTTTTTATCGAGGCGTGCTATTCGTGTGAAGCACGGGTGAACGGCTCGATTATCGGCACGATTGGTTCATGAGAGGAAAGCAGCGATGATACCATTCCGCACACAAGTTAAATTTTTGCTGGACATCGACAAGGCTTCTGACGTTGATTTAGCTGATTTTGTGGGTGTTTTCCAGCGCTGGATTCAACAGAACGCACTCGATGAGCTGCTGATTGATGTTGCTGATTACAAGCATGTTTTTGAAGGGCCAGGGATCGTCCTGATCGGCCATTTCAGCGATTACTCAATTGAAAGCCGCGAGGGGCATGTCGGTTTGCTGTATACCCGCAAACGGCAGGTCGAAGGTGAGCTTCAATCGCAGCTCCGGACAGCCATTCGTTTTGCATTGAAAGCCGCTGCACTGCTGGAAGCCGAAGCCGATTTTGATCCGCGACTGAAGTTCCGCGCGGATGCCTTCGAAATCCGCTTTGCAGATCGTCTGCAACTGCCGAATCAACCTGAATCGTTTGCTGCTATACTGGGCGATTTGCAGGTCGTATTATCCGAGTTATACGGCGGGAACAAGGTTGCGTTTGCGCCCCGTGCGTCCGATCCGCGCCATTTGCTGACTGTAGACGTTCAGGGCGAAGGTGCTACGGCCATCACCGATTTGCTGCAACAGTTTCAAGCTTCCGTCGAATCGTAGATGACCTCTTAAAAATTGGGGCGTATTTTTAGCTGATGGGCATGTCACCAACATGCCCTTAGGCTATTTTACGTAGATTAGGATTTCACCGCACGGTGAACGCGCAGCTATAGTCAGTCGTTCTGTCTGTCACCCAGGTTAATTTCGCGTTGTGTTTGCCCGGTTGTGGGTGGGGCACAACAAACCACCAATCCTGGAAAATCGCGCTGCCGCGATCCTGACCGGAGGCTGCGTTGATGCTGCTGTTACTTTCATAGGGGTCGGAAATTCCCCAACGATTGATAGCGTGACCATCAAAAGTCAATTTGACGACCGAATTTTCTCGCGCCCGCTGGGCTGATTCGTAACTGCTACCGCCTAAGGCTTCGCTGAAAATAATCGGTTTATCCGCAGGAATGATGTCCGGCCAGACGCCATTGCGTTTGTAATGGCAGGCAAAGGCACTGATGACCGTTCCGTCCGGCGGCGGCGCATTGACTTCTTCGGGTAAAAGTCCGAGCGGTAGGGAACGGACTTCATCATAGGTGTAACGGTCTGCATCGCCCGGTGCACTGCCAGCGGTTGTATCCGCGATGAAACCGGGTTGGATCGTCGCTTCGACACCCCCTGATGTCAAGCCAATGCTGCCCGCTAAGGTCGCAACCTGCAAGCTGTCGTCGGTTGCGCCGGGGCGCAGGATAGCGGTACTGCCGACGCTCATTTGAATACCATTCACCAGAAAATTGACCGTCGTATCTTTAGGCGCTTGAATGACCACGCCGTCCCCCGGCACTTCGTCGCATTTTGAGCCGCGCGGTGTCGAGCGAATCCGAAAAGCTTGCAAGGGTTTGGTGAAAAGCTGTGGACTGGCTGATGTGTCGGCAACGGGTAGAGTCGAAAGGTCGCCTGTCACGTCAATAAATTGTGCTGCCACCCAACGAATTTCGTTGTTAACGAGGAGTTGCAGCCAATCGTTGGCTTCACTGCGTCCGATGACGGTCACATCCTGATTAGAATTTAAATTACCAGCGACGGCGTAACTTTTTCCTGGCCCTAAACGCAAGTTGGGATTCGAGGTGGATTTTCCTGCAAGCGACTTGGGAGTCACGGTTTGCCCAGGTGAAACTTCGTTTTGTAGTGCGACATCCCCAAATACGACCAGCGTGACATTTTGTCCTGGCAATGTGTCCGGTAAATCGGCTTGAACAGCCAACATCGCCACCCCCCAGGTATTGCTGGTTGTGTCAAATGGGAAAGTCGCCAAGCCGCCTAGATTCAAGAGGTCGAGTATGTTGCCGGGAGCGTCGAAATTGTTGAGGGCCGCGCCGTCAAAGTCTGTGGCGATAACGCGGTTGTTACCATAGCAAACAGTGTTGCGGACAATGCCCGTACAGGCTGTTATGGCTGCATCCAACGCCTGCTTAACCGCCGCTGGACAATCTTCCTGAGCGAGCAGGGGAGCTGCCGCAATTGAGAGTGTGACGAGGGTTAAAAAAATGAGCAGTGCAAGAGGACGACGCAACTTTTCACCGCCTTAATCAAATAGGGACACCTAGCGTGCCCCTATCCATAATTATTCGTTATTTTTCCTACGGATGCAAACTCGCGGCGGCTTGGGCAGCAATTTGCACTGCGCCATCAGAAATCGTGCTCAACAATGCCGCTGAACCAAGCACGAGCAGCACTACCGCACCGATTACGCACATGTAGGTCATGCCGCGCCGCAGCAGAGGGCTGAAGGTCGTGTAATCGGTGAGCACCAGACGAAGTCCATTGAAACCGTGTATGACGACCAGTGCCAGCATTGCCGCATCGTAAATCCGCCAGACAGCCACGCCGCTGATGAGCAAGTTCCAGCGATTGGCTACAAATTCTACCGATGTGCCGGTTATGTTGACCAGATTTGTGCCGACGACAGTGTGCTGCACAGCAGTGATGTCGAACACACCCTGGATGATATGCATAATCGCCAGATGGCCGAACACCAGCGGAACAATCAAGATACCGCTGATACGCATATACGACCACCAAAAGCGTTCAGCGCGGCTGCCGTGCGGTTTCGCGTCAGCAGTTTTGCGCGCCGGTGCGATCAGCCCGTGAAGGCCGGAGAACAGAATCCCGGCTACTGCTGCGACCACGATGCCGACTGCGAACGGCCATTGGTCAATCAAGGCTTCGATCTGATTAATGGTTTGATGATTAGCATCGTTGTAGAAATTCAAGACGTGACCGAACATCAAAATGAAGGCCGGAATCAGGATGATGACCGTGCCCAGCAGCACATACCATGCGGCGCGCTGTTGGTATTTCCACCATACAGGCTTGAAGTCGATAATCGCAATCCGCAAACCGTTGAGCGCGTGATAGACCACAGAGGCCACCAGCCCAAATTCGCCCAGTGTGAAAATCGGTGTCTGATAGGTGGCGATGGCTTTTACGTACAATTCAGGGTAGAAGACCGACCAGGATGTGTCGATCACATGCAGTGTGAGAAAGAAGACCACGCCCAACCCGCTGATGCGGTGCAAAACCCAACTCCACTGACCAAGCGCGCCGCGATAACGCAGCGTTTCGGTTAAGGTAAGAACGAGGGAAGTCAATTTAATTTCCTCCTGAAACCAGCCAGGGGCAGCAGTAAATCATAAGCACAAATAATGTTGGCATTATAACACCGGTCAGAGGCCGTGCCAATAAGTCCGGCATAGCCTTCTCATCGCGATTTTTGGCTTCCAGATGCTTTACAAAATTCGGTTAATATTCATGTTTTATTTGAAATAAACTAACTACAGTAGATAGGTGTATGTTATGTCGCGCCCCGATACTGGTTCCATATCTCACTGAATTTTGTGGAACGATCAGACACGATTTTATCACCACATTCAACGTCTACTCCAGGAGAATACAACGTGCTCAATTCCATCCGAGAATGGAATACTTCGATGCTGTTTCGATGCCTCGTGGCGATATTCTTTTTAAGTGTGCTGTTGCCCAGCATGGCTTTTGCTCAATCCAATACTTATTCCGGTTGGTTATCCGTCCTGTATGGTGATCCGCAGCCCGGTTCTGGCGAAGCGCCGCGTTTTTTGGCGTTGTTGAACGATGGACATAACACGACCTTCGCTAATCTGAACATCGACTCAAACCTTGCCGACAACTTGCAAGGCCAATATGTTGAAGTGACGGGTACAACCAGCGAGTTAAGTGCCCAGGAAATTGGCTCGATAACGATTCAGGTACAGAGTATCCATGCCACTACACCGCCGCCCAGAACTGAGCTAGCAGTTTCGGCGCAGTCATCGGGATCGCAGCCCTTTGTAAATCTGAAATGTCAGTTCCCGGATCGTCCTCCATTGGCGCGAGATCATACCTTTTATGACCAGTTGTTCAGCAGCACCTATCCGGGGCTGGATAATTACTGGCGGCAAATGTCCTATAATCAAATTAACCTGACGGGGACGACGCTGGTGGATACCTGGTATACCCTTCCACATCTCCGTTCATATTATCTGCATGATGATACGGTTTATTTAGCCAACATCGCTTATGACTGCACCCAAGCCGCGAATGCTGCTGTAAATTTTCCTAATTTTGTCGGCATTAACATCATGCTGAACGATAGTATAGGCTGCTGTGCCTGGGGTACAGCGGGTATGTTTTATACGTTGGATGGTGTCTCAAAATCCTATCCGACGACCTGGTTGCCGCCCTGGGGACAGGAATACAGCACCTTAGGCCACGAAATGGGGCATGGTTTTGGCCTGCCACATTCGTCCGGCCCAGCCAGCAACCCACCACAGGGTTATCTCAGTATTTATATTTCCGACTGGGATATTATGAGCAATAGTTCCGGCGCGTTTGTTCAGAATAACGGTGCATACGGCTATACACCTCCTGGTACGATTGGGTATCACGTTGATCTCGCTGGTTGGATGCCCAGCGCTCAAAAAGCTGTTATTGTACCGGGAAGACCTAACACGATTACACTGGAGCAACTGCGAGCGACACCCGCCAGTTTGCCTGCCAACACCTATTTGATGGCGCAGATTCCGATTACTGGTTCCGCTACCCATTTCTATACTGTCGAAGTCCGGGCGCATACCAGTTATGATGTCAATATCCCGTACTTCGTACCATCTGCCGTCGTGCTCATTTTTGAGGTTGATACCACCCGCGAAACCAATGCTGGTCACGCGCTCATCGTTGATGTCGATTATGCCAATGGCAGCAGTAATGGAAATGTGAACGATGCTGGAGCCATGTGGACGACGGGAGAAAAATTTTTCGACAGCCGAAATGGCATCTCGATTGCCATTGGCGCGCTGGTCGGCACACACTATAGCGTGACCATCGCCAAAGAATCGGCGGCGAGTGCCGCGCCTGTACGCAATTTAAATCGAACAGGAACCGCTACCTTAAACTGGAATAGGGTTAGTTGGGCAGTGGGTTACAATATGCAAATTGATGATTCGAGTACGTTTGCTACGCCCTTTACATACGAGGCTAATAATTTGCCGCCGAGCCAATTGTGGCTGACTCGATCCTTGCCCGATGGTATCTATTATTGGCGAGTATGCGCGCTGAAAACCGATTCGACCTGCGGCTCGTGGAGTACCCCAGAATCGTTCCAGATTGACACATCACCGTGATCGGAAATGGGCGATGCGTATCTATTCGAAGGTCTCACCCAAACATGCCATCCGGTATACATTTCGGGCGAAACATCGTTACACTCAATCGTCAGTTAATAGACTCGCGTCGTTTTTGAGTGAACAGTCGTGAAATTAAATCTCAACCGCATGAGCGTCGTTGCAGGTTTTATCGGATCCGTCACAATCCTCGTGGGATCAACGATTACTGCGCTGGTTTATACGGGCAGTAAAGGCGAAGTTTATTCGCCGCTCAATCATTGGGTATCGGAATTGGGGCAGGCCAGTGTTTCGCAGGCGGCGATTGTGTTTAATGCCAGCCTGATAATTGGCGCTATTTGCTTTGTAATTTTTACGGCAGGCGTAGCTGAGCACTTACAAGGCTGGTTTCGCGATCTTTTCCGGTGGATTGGTGTGCTGGCGGGGGCCGCCGGGATACTGGTCGGTGTTTTTTCTATTGATAATTTAACGCCTCATGCGCTGGCGGCTTGCTCATTGTTCTTAACAATTTTGCTATTGGTCAGTTCGTTTTCGCTGTATGTTCTGCTCAGTCGTCCGACGCTATTTCCGCTGTGGTTAGTGATTCCCGGCGGCCTGACTATATTCGGCATCATCGGCTGCATGATGAGCGTTGGCAGCTTTTCCGTGGAAGCGCTGGCTCCGCCGAAAAATCGCGTCCCTTTTTGGAATGTTTCGATTTTTGAATGGATTGCTATTTGCAGCTTGTTAGCCTGGGTATTTCTAGTCGCACTGCGACTCCAATTGGCAGAGCAGAAATTCATTTCAAGCGTTTCCTGAAATAAAAAAGGCGTCCACTGGAACGCCTTTGCAGGTTTAAATCATCGTTATTTCGTGCTCGCTGGAGCAAATGCCTTAATAGCCTGTCTACGCACTTCGCGGAATTGGGCGAAGTGACCCCATTCATGCTTCAGGCTGTTCAGAAAAGTCGCGGGCGCATTCAGATGACCGAATTTTTCAAGGGCTTTTTCCGACATCTCACGGTACACATCCAATTGCGGCGAATCCGGCCAAGTATCCAGATAGGCAAGACGGATGCGGCGGCTTTCTTCCAAGCGCTGTAGGGCTTGTGCTCTGGTCGTGACTGTGTGCCAATTGGTTTCGTAGCGCAAACGAGGTTCTTTCGGGTAGGGAATGCCGCGAGCCAGAATCGAGCTAAACGCTGCGCCTTCCTCGCTGGTTGCGGTGACATGGACGACCAGATGCGCCAGACTCCAGCCGATTTTCTCTTCACCTTCAACCGCGTGTGGATCATCAGCATCCGGGTCAAATGGCAAGAAGGTCATTTGGGCGTCGCTCATATCCTGAATAATTTCCAGGATAGTATCAATCGAATCGTTGGTAGCAGCCTTCAATTCAGTCAAACTGAATTGCTTCGAAAATTCCAGCATTTTTACATCCCCGTTTTCAACCGGGGAAAAGTCAATTAGCACGATGTTCTCCTGCGTAACCGCATTCTTGAGATGGGACGAATATGGATTGTAGCTCTTGATTTAGAAGTCCATTGCAAACCATTTCTTACAAGCCTGAATCTGTTTTTACGCTTTTAATTTTCCTCGTCACTTCTTTTGCCTTTTCTGCCCCGGATGGTACACTACAGAAAATGGATTTAATCAAATAACGATTCGATTTTCGAGGATGACTTATGCTCACACCCTTTGAACAAATGGCGTTTATCCTCCTGACCTTGCTCGCTGTTGGAGCGACCTATGCGGGCGTCCGCGAAATGGTGCTCATCATCAATCGGGGCGACGGTCAACTTTATTTAGACCATTTGCCGCGCCGGATTTTTAATGCCCTGCGTGTGTACCTCGCCCAACCGACAACCCTCAAAACACGTCGTGTAACCAGTCTGTTTCATCTGGGGGTTGTTTGGGGATTCACTTTTTATTTTCTCGTGAATCTGCTGGACGGCTTAAAAGGCTACATCCCGAATTTTCTGGATTGGCTGCAAAATTTCGGCATCATTTATGATTTGTACCGGCTGGTTGGTGATATTTTGAGTATCGCTGTGCTGGTTGGCGTAGTTTATTTCATCCTGCGCCGTTTTGTCCTGCCGAACAAAACTGACCTCGAATATCATGATAATGTGCTGCTGCACCCGAAAGTAAAAGCCGGAGCAATCACCCGCGACTCACTGATCGTGGCGATATTCATTCTGCTGCATGTGGGCGCGCGTTTCCTGGGTGAATCGGTGCGCGTAGCCGACACTGGCGCAGACTTGTGGATGCCCTTCGCGACGCTGGTTTCCCCAATTTGGCATGGCATGAGCGCCGACGGACTGCGTATTATGGAGCATGTATTCTGGTGGACAGCGCTCGGCGGCATCCTGTTATTTACGCCTTATTTTCCCTACAGCAAACACATTCATTTATTCCTCGCGCCGCTCAATTTTTTGACCAAACCCAAGCGAACTTCGTTGGGCGAGATGCAGCCACTCAATTTTGAAGACGATACGATTGAGCAGTTTGGCGTCAGCAAGCTGACCGACCTGCCGCAAACCAATATCCTGGACAGTTTCGCCTGCATCATGTGCAACCGCTGCCAGGATGTGTGCCCAGCGTATGTCACCGGCAAAGAATTGTCGCCGTCCGCGCTGGAAATCAACAAACGCTATCTCATCAAAGATGACATGATCGGATTGGCAAATGGCGGCGAAGCACCGTTTCTGGTGGGCATGGCACTCAGTGAATCTGCGGTCTGGGCCTGTACTTCGTGCGGTGCGTGTATCGACATTTGTCCCGTCGGCAACGAACCGATGCTCGACATCCTCAATATTCGCCGCGACGCTGTGCTGATGAACTCCGATTTTCCAACAGAGTTGCAGGGTGCGTTCAAGGGGATGGAACGGCAGGGCAATCCCTGGCAAGCGCCCCGTGAAGATCGCTTCAAGTGGGCGAAAGGTCTGGAAATCCCTGTCCCCACCATTGATGAAAATCCCGACTTTGATGTCCTGTATTGGACGGGCTGCGCTGTGAATTACGATCCACGCGCCCAATTGACTGCCCGTGCGTTGGTCAAAGTGCTGAACAAGGCGGGAGTCAGTTTCGCCGTCCTGGGTGAGATGGAAAATTGCACGGGCGATGTTGCCCGCCGCGCGGGTAAAGAGGACCTGTATGTTGAACTCGCCTCGCAAAATGTCGAAATTTTGAACGAGGTCAAGCCTAAGCGCATCGTCGTCACCTGCCCACACTGTTTCCACAACATCGGCAAGGAATATCATCAGTTCGGCGGTAATTATGAAGTTGTTCATCACACTGAATTCATTGATGAGTTAATCGGCGCAGGCAAGCTGCCTATGAGTGCTCATCCCAACCAACAGAGCAATGTCACTTTCCACGATCCCTGTTACCTGGGACGCCACAACGATGTGGTTGATGAGCCGCGCCATGTGCTCAACAGCATCGGCGTGAAGCAGATTGAAATGCCGCGTCACGGCAAAAAATCCTTCTGCTGCGGGGCGGGCGGCGCGCAGTTCTGGAAGGAAGAGGAACACGGCACGAAAGCGGTCAACATCGAGCGGTATGAAGAGGCCAAAGCTACCGGCGCGGAAGTCGTCGCCGTTGGCTGCCCGTTCTGCGCGCAGATGTTCGAAACGGCTAAATCAGCTATTCCTGATGGCCCGATCATCAAAGACATTGCCGAACTAGTCGCCGAACGCCTATAGGACAGAGGAATTTCAGTCTGTCTTTGCACTTTTCGTCAATTGATCGTCAGGTTGATTTATGCAAACGTCAAGCCAGACTGAAATCACACAGCTTGCCGCTGCCCGTAGTGGTGATTCGGGGCAGTTCGCGGAATTGGCAGAACCGTACCGGCGCGAACTGCGGGCATATTGCTATCGGCTGTTGGGATCATTGGAAGACGCTGAAGATTTGGTTCAGGAGACCATGCTGCGGGCGTGGCGACGTTTAGAAACCTTCGAAGGACGTGCATCGTTCCGGGCATGGCTTTACAAAATCGCGACTAATGCCTGCTTGGATGCACTCGAAAAAGCATCCCGACGCGGGCTGCCGATAACCAGCCTTGCCCCCACAAATCCGCAGGATGCCCTGCCACCTGCCAGCAGCGAACCGCTATGGCTTGATCCCTTTCCCGACGATTGGCTGGACGATACGACTCCCAGCCCGGAGGCGCGTTACACCCTCCAGGAAAGTGTCACCCTGGCCTTTTTGACAGCGCTCCAGGTGTTGCCACCGCACCAGCGAACCGTATTGGTGCTGCGTGATGTGCTCGATTGGCAGGCCAGCGAGGTCGCCGACTTCCTGGATATGACGGTTTCCGCCGTCAACAGTGCCTTACATCGTGCCCGGTCAACCCTTTCCAAGCAGCAAATGGTCTCGCCAAAATTCAAAACCATCATCGACGATGATAACGAAACCCGCGCGCTTTTGGAACGCTATGTGCGCGCCTGGGAAGAGGTCGATGTCGCCGCGCTGGTCGCACTGCTCAAAGAAGATGCTACTTTTTCGATGCCGCCATTTCCGGCTTGGTTCCATACGCGGGAAGCCATCGCGGCATTTTTTACAACCAGCGTTTTTGCCCAGGCTATCCCATGCCGTTTGCTGCCTATCCATGTTAACGGTCAACCCGGCTTTGCCAACTATCAATATAATGGGGCAGCTAATCACTATCAGGCACATTCGATTCATGTCCTGGTGCTGGACGGCGAAGGTATCGCCAGCCTGACAGCGTTTTTAGACCCGACCTTATTCACCTATTTCGGCTTGCCGGACGACCTGAGCGCTGATAAATAAGCGCGGATGTCATTAGCCGATGACATCCGCGCCGAAGGTTTATGCGGATTCGTGTACCAACCCCGTTTTAACGCCTTCCGATGAACGCAGTGCCAGCGCTGTCCAGATGATAAACACCGGATCAACTGCAATCAGCAGCAGCAGATTAATGGGCGCAAGACCCAAGACGACAAAGAGGATGAAAAAGACAATCGCTGCCGAGCGCGTCAGCAGGGTTGAGCGGAAGAAATCGGTCAGTTCTTTGCGTGCTGACTGGACGAAATAATAGCCCAGCACCAGCGACATCATCCCGACGACCCGTATCCAGACCTCATTGGTTTCTGGCAATCCGAAAATCTTCAATGGGACATTCGGAATCGTGAGCATGACGACTCCCAGGCCGAGCAGGTAAATCCCATGTACCAGAATGCTTTTGGCTGCGTTACTCATAACAATTTCCTCCATTAAATTGACTTTGGATTCATCTGTTATGACGGCAGCAGCGGCTAAAACTGTGCGATTTTGCTCGAAATTGCCCTAAACAGGCGGAAACTTATTCATCTTTGTGGCGCTTATAATACCGGTTGGCCTTTGCCCGGTTGCCGCAATTAGCCATCGAACACCAGCGCCGCGCCTGATTGCGGCTGATGTCCAGGAATATCCAGCCACACTGATCGCCTTCGCAAACTTTTACCTGAGACAGTTGGTCAGCGGTCAGCAAATCGGCTGCTGCCCAAATAATGCGCCAAAGCGGATCATCCAGTGACTCATTTTCGCCTGAAAAATGCCAGTGATAATGTTCGTGTTCATGAACGATGCGCGTGCGCGCGGGAGCATTTGCCAGCACCGCATTGAAGGCCGCCAAATCGACTTCATCTGGCGCTTGTTTCCGAATCACACCCAGCAGCAGCCGGAAAATCACCTCGCGGGTTTCAATTGCTCTTGTTAATGCTTGTTCAGCCACATCAGCTTGCTCTTCGGCTAATGTAATCAGCCGCCCTGCATGATCCTGCGTGATAACTCCCGCGTGTACCGCCCAGATTGCCAAATCGGCGTAGGTTTTCACCCACTCCCTGGGCTGCTCGGCTAAATGATCGCCAACCGTATTCACGAAATCGAGGGCGATATGTCCACCGACCAGCGATATATTTTCAATTGCCACGATGACATCCATTCAAAATTTGATGCATTTGACAAATTATAACACCTGTATTAGAGTCTAACCGTCACGACGGTTAGACTAAAAGGCTAGATGATGATTGACCATCCAATGGTACAAAAATGGCTCGACGATTATATCGGTGCGTGGAAATCCTATGATCCGGCGGCGATTGGCGCGCTCTTCAGCGAAAACGCGGCATATCGCTATAACCCTTACGACGAACCTTTGCGCGGGCGCGATGAGATCGTCGCGAATTGGTTGAAACATCGCGACACGCCCGATACTTATTCAGCCAAATATCAACCGCTTGCATTGGATGGGAATACCGCTGTCACCAACGGAAAATCACTTTATTACGAGGCAGATGGCAAAACGCTCGTGCGTCAATATGATAATATTTTTGTCCTGAGTTTTGATGATACCGGACACTGCGAGGATTTTTGCGAGTGGTTTATGGGGCCGCGCGGTCAGAAATAAGACATAAAAATTGTGTTATGGGTGTGTCAGCGGCACACCCTCACCTAATCCGAGGAATAACGTCGCCATTCAATCTCGCGTCCGGTTAATTCAAGATAAGCGCTGGCGAGTCGCTGGCGACGAGTAGGATCGGTTTCGTTAGGATAAGCAACTTCAAGGTCGCGATAGCAATATAATTCGCACCAGAAGGCGCGTCTCAAATCTGCTAATCCGACTTCAGCCTGTGTGACATCGCCCGCAATAATTTGTACCTCTGCATCCTGTACATAATTTGCTGTCCATAACTGGGCAGCCGCCGGAATCGTGACGCTCATCAACGCGCCCAGCAGGAATGAACCAACCATCCCCTGTAGATTGAGTTGTTTACCCACATAGTTGAATGCCTGAAGCGCGTTGCGAAAAAATATAACTGCGGTGATAAAAGGAATAAAACCCAGTATTCCGATACCCAAGAGCAGACCAAAAAGGGTGATTGGCAAAATTGCAATGCCAATCAAAAGCGAGAATACAGCTCCGGCGAATAGTACTCCTGCGACCATGCCGCTCCAGGCTTTCAACCGAAATCGCAGCGATAGCCACAGCGTAAACACCGCGACGCCGATGGGGATTGCGATGTAAGCAAATACGCGCCATTGAGCCAGAACCGGTAAACCAGACTCGATCCCACCCCGGAAGATAGCAGGATCAAAAATCAAGGTCGCTATCGGTGCGATAACCCCAAACAGTACATCTATTATCAGTCGGCGCAGGTTGCGTGGGTTTTTTTGGGGCGAAACTTCATCAACGACTATGGGCAGCAAATCACCTGTATCAATCATGTTGTAAGACTCCTGACCTTTACTTTATCGTATACGAAAACTTGTTTTCATACCCGACTCCATCTATACGGTGAACATGCGTTCGGTTTCGGGTGATAATTTGATGGAAACGGCTACAGTAATTGACCATTTATTCGATGGTAAACTGGCTGAAATTGACGAGCAGTTTCTCCTCTGGCTCAAAGAGGCTTATACCTTAAGTAAGTAACTTTCTTTGCACGTACCAAATTAGTGTTTCAGATTGAGTCCCATCCTTAAATCCATCATTAGTCGCATATCCTCCTGCTAGCAATCTCACTATAATGCCTTATGAGTCATCATTCATCTGTTGGGAGGTCGCTAGTGAACCAGTTCGACACGCCAGGATACACCCCCATCGAAAACCAGGAAACATTTTCGGCTACCCGGCTCATCGTCGGTCTGCTGCTGCTCGTGCCGGGAACCCTTATTTATCTGCTCATTCAATTCTTTCCGGCTTTACAAACCCTCGCTGCAAGCCAGACGGATTGGAACATGTTGAATCCGCCTAAGTTTGTGGGCATGGAAAATTACACTCAGTTGTCCACCGATTCGGTCTTTGGTACGGCAGTGGTGTATACGCTGCTCATCGTATTTGCACGGCTGGTTATTATTGCGCTCATTCCTCCACTTGTGGGCGCGCTCGTTGGCGCACAGGGATTTGCTGGACGGGCAACCAACCGTCTGCTGCTTTCCGTTCTGGCGGTACTAATCGTGCCAGTTGCGCTTCCCGTGCTGCTGCGGGGCTTCATCGCACCGATTTGGGGTACGACACCTTCGCCGCTCACTAATGGTCTCTTGGGCATGAATCTCGCTTCTCCGGATGGCGCACGTAACACGATTCTCCTGCTCGATTCGATTATCACTGCGGCGATTGCGGCTGTTGTCGGCGGGGCAGCCTTTATGGCAGTGATGCGCGGGCGCGAGGTCAGCCCATCCAGCAGCCGTGCAGGCATTGGCGTCTGGCTCATTGGCCTTTTGTTGGCACTGGGGAGTGCGCCACAAACCTTCACGCTGCCCTACATCCTGACGCAAGGAGGCCCCGGCAACGCCACCCAGACTATCGGCCTGTTCTTCTACAAGAGTGCCTTCATCGTTCTCAATGCCGGATACGCTTCTGCTCAGGCGACGCTGATGATTTTTGCAACGCTGTTTATTGGCCTTCTAGTGGGAATCGTTATCTGGGGATTCCGCCTGCGCCTGAATTTCACGCCACCCGCGCCCCGTGTGGAGGCGGCTGGACTTCTGAGCTTTCTCAGCGTTCCGTTGGTGGTGCTTATTGGGCTTCCGTCATTGGTATTGGTGGGATGGGGTCTATGGCTAGCGACCAGTCAGGGCGGGTTCAGTGCCTTGAACGAAACGGTGAATCAGGGACAATTATTTCTAAATACGGTTGGTGGCTCCTGGTTGGCAATCTGGTTAGTTCAAATCCCACTCACCTATCTGCTGGGGCTATCGCTGGGATTTGTGCGCCCCATCAATCGGACGATTTCCAACATTGTGTTTTTGGGTTTGCTGATGCTGGCCTTCATCCCGTCTGAAGCGCTGACCCTACAATGGTGGCAATCATTGCGCGATTTGGGCTGGCTGAACACGACTCAAGCGACTGGCTATACCTGGGTTGTGGGGATGTTCAGCCTCGTGATTTTCAAACTCTTTTTCGACGGCGCATTTGACCGGTATAAGGTTGCCCGCGAGGATGGGCAAACGTCTACAGATGCTTTTTTGAACACGGTTTTGCTGCCATCGTTGGCAATCGTGCTGCTGGTGGGCACGACCTTGAGTTTTGTCAGCGCCCAGGCGTTATGGTGGCCGCTCATTGCCACCAACAGTCAGTCATCGTTTAGTTTCGCGCCGCAGATTGTCCAGATTAGCAACCAGTTCGGTACTCAACGTCCCACAGGCGTCGCGCTTTCACTGGTGTTCATCGGCGTTTTTGGCCTCATATTCCTGCCTATTTTCGCCCTGTTGCAAGTTCTGGTGCTGGATCGGCTGGCGCTGCTGGCTGGCCCGCAGGTCATTTGGGGTAAATCCAAACGCAGCCCAACAGCGGAATCCAATTTAACCGGGTTTTAAGCGGTGCGGGGGCGGCGGTTGGCGTAATACAACAATCCCGCCCCAATCAAGACTGTGACGAAGCCGATTACTGCCCACTTGGTGTCGTTCGACATAAAACTGCCGGGAAGCACACCGACTCCCTGCAAAATCCACACCAAACCCCCTAAGGCTAACAGTACACCCACAACATTCAATACCGTTTTCATATTCTATAACCTCTTCCATTATTTATGACAGGCAACATTATAACGCGCTCCTCATTTCCATTCGATTCCATTCGAAATGTCTATTAATGGCCGCGAATTGTACAAAAGTGCTGAAATTTTTTGTGCGATATGTAATAAAAGCCATATAATGAGCATATCAGTTGATGCATTTCTATTGTCATCTGCTGACTGCAAACCAGTTTTTGAGGAGCATGAATGGTCACCAAAATATTCGCGCGCCCGTCAGCAGCTTTGAGCCAGGAAACGTTGTTGGAGATGTTCTGGACAATGCTCCTCAGCCGCCGCCTCGATGAACGCGCCTGGGTAATGCACCGCCAGGGCAAAATCGCCTTCCATATCAGCGGCATGGGGCATGAAGCGGCGCAGGTGGGTACAGCTTTCGCGATTAACCGGGGCATTGATTTCGTCCATCCTTATTATCGTGATTTGTCTTTGATGCTGGCGTTGGGCGTGACTCCTACCGATTTCATGATGACCCTCTTCGGAAAAGCGACTGGTTTAAATGGTCAGGGGCGGCAGATGCCCAGCCATTTTGGAGACCGATTCCGGAATATCATCAGCGGATCGTCGCCGGTTGCTACTCAGGTTCCGCAGGCAGCGGGACTGGCCTTCGCCATTGTTTACAAACAAAAACTTGGAATCGTTAATCCATCTGATAAATCGCAGCCGCGTTTGGCGCTGACCTGCCTGGGTGAAGGCTCGACCAGTCAGGGTGAGTGGCACGAGGGACTGAATTGGGCGGGCGTGCATAAGCTGCCGTTTATCTGTCTTGTCGAAAATAATCTGTATGCCATTTCTGTCCCGATGGATGAGCAAATGGCTGTGAGCAATGTGGCTGATCGCGCGGCAGCCTATGGACTGGTCGGCGTGGTCGTCGATGGCAACGATGTGCTGGCAGTTTATGATGTAATGCGTGAGGCCGCCGAGCGTGCCTATAACGGCGATGGCCCAACGCTGGTTGAGGCCAAAACCTACCGCCCTGTGCCCCATTCATCGGATGACGATGACCGCAGTTATCGTTCACGCGAAGAAGTCGAAGCCTGGAAGAAAAAAGACCCGATTCTGCGCTTCCAAAAATTCCTGCTCGAAGAAACCATCCTCACTCAAAGCTTGCTTGATGATTATGAATCCCGTGCGAAGGCCGAGGTTGACGCTGCTCAGGCTGCTGCCGAATCCGCACCTGACCCAGCGCCGGAAGATGCGTTGGGCAATGTGTATGCAACGGTAGGTGATTAGTTTTAGTTGTCAGTAAAAACCAATCACTCGACATAACGAAAATACAGGAAATCCATACTTTATGACTACCATCACCTTAATCGACGCAATCAAAATGGCCTTAGGCGAAGAACTGGCGCGTGATCCGCGCGTGTTCATAACCGGCGAGGACGTGGGCGAACGCGGCGGTGTTTTTCGCGCAACACAGGGACTCCATGCCCAATTTGGGAGTGACCGTTTGGTCGATTCGCCACTGGCGGAACTGTCGATTGTGGCGTTGGGTATCGGCGCGGCGTTGGCCGATTTACGCCCGATTTGCGAAATTCAATTTGCCGATTTTATCCATCCAGCCTTCAATCAGATTGTGAACGAGGCTGCCAAGATGTATTATCGTTCCGGCGGCGAATGGAACGTTCCAATGGTCATCCGCGCGCCGTATGGCGGTGGAGTCGGCGGAGCGCTTTATCACAGCCAGAGTGTAGAGGCGTTTTTCGCGCATGTGCCGGGGTTGAAGGTGGTAATTCCTTCGACGCCGTATGATGCGAAAGGGCTGCTTAAAAGCGCTGTACGTGACCCGAATCCGGTGCTGTTTTTCGAGCCGAAGAAGGGCTACCGGGCGATCAAAGGCGATGTGCCCGATACCGAATATACTGTGCCGATTGGCCCAGCGCGGGTTGCCCGCGAAGGCCGCGATCTTTCGGTCTTCGCCTATGGTATGATGGCGCATTATACGGCGCTAGCGGCAGAAAAAGTCGCCCGCGAGGACGGCCTTGATGTTGAAGTTATTGACCTGCGGACGCTGCTGCCTGTCGATAAAATGAGCATTCTGGCGTCGGTCAGGAAAACGGGCAAAGCGCTAGTCGTCCATGAAGACAACTTCACAATGGGTTATGGCGCAGAAGTCGCGGCTATCATTGCGGACGAAGGCTTTGAATATTTAGATGGGCCGGTCAAACGGCTGGCGGGGCCAGATATTCCGGCGATGCCCTACAGCCACCCGATGCAGGAATTTTTCATGCCGAACCCGGACAAAATCGCTGATGCGATACGGGAATTGGCAAAATACTAAAAGCTAATATTGAACCACCGAGACACCGAGCGCACAGAGAAAAGGTGAAAATCTCTACGGTTCTGTGGCGAAATTTTTCAAGGAGTGTACATGCTGACGAAAGTAATCATGCCGCAGTTGGGCGAAAGTGTGGTCGAAGGCACGGTCAGCCGCTGGCTCAAAAATGTAGGCGACACCGTGATCGAATTCGAGCCGCTGTTGGAAATCAGCACCGATAAAGTGGACACCGAAATTCCAGCTCCGGCCAGCGGCACACTCCTGGACATCTATGTACAAGCCGGACAAACCGTCGAACGCGGCGTGCTGCTGGCGCTGATTGGCGACGCGGGCGAACGTCCAAACGGGAGTGATGAACCTCAAACTGTCGCGACGCAACAAGTTGCTTCTGCTCAAAAAATCAACTCCGTCGCCCAAAATGGCGGCAACGGAACCTACAGCGGGCACGTGACTCCAGTCGTGGCACGGATGGCTGCCGAACATCAGCTTGATCTGGCGAAAATCCCCGGCACAGGTCGTGATGGTCGTGTGACCAAAAAAGATGTTGAAGCATATTTAGAAAATAGCCCCTCCCCAGAAAAAGCCGAACCGGAACTCGCGCCCTGGGAGAAACCCGGCAGCGGCGACCTGTTCAAATCGACCAGCGAGTACGGCGAACCAACCCCTCCACCCAACCCCCTCCCCGTGTACAGAGAGGGGGAGAAAAAGCAGCCTGCGCCGCAGCGGGTACATCCGATAGAGCCGATTCCGCAGGGTGCAGCGGGCGAACTTGTGCCGCTGTCAGCGATGCGGAAGGCGATTGCCGAGCATATGGTGCGGAGCAAGCTGCAAACCTCGCCGCATGTCACCACCGTGTTCGAGATTGACCTGACGAATGTGCTGAACCATCGTGAAGCCAATAAAGAAACTTTTGCGCGGCAGGGTATCAACCTGACACTGACTGCTTATTTTGCTGCCGCAACCATCAAGGCGCTGCAAGCCAATCGCTATCTGAATGCTCAATGGACAGATGAAGGTATTTATCTGCACAACACCGTTCACCTGGGCATGGCGGTTGCGCTGGACGACGGGCTGATTGTGCCGGTCATCAAAAACGCGCAGGACTTGAACCTGACCGGGCTGGCACGGGCGATCAACGATTTATCGGCACGGGCGCGGGCCAAACAGCTTAAGCCTGATGAAGTGCAGGGCGGCACGTTCACGATCAGCAATCACGGTGTGAGCGGCAGCCTGTTCGCGACACCGATTATCAACCAGCCGCAGGTGGGTATCCTGGGCGTGGGCGTGGTCGAAAAACGGGTGAAGGTGATTGACGATATGATTGCAATTCGCCCCTGCGTGTATATCACGCTGACATTCGATCACCGCGTGGCTGACGGCGCAAGTGGCGATGCTTTTATGCTGACGTTGAAAGAAGCGTTGGAAAGCGTTTAGCTTAAAGACGAAAAATGATCCGCAAAAATTAACAGGTGAATGGCCGAAGTTTCGGCTGTTCTCCGCCAAAAATAACCCCCAAATGGGGTTGTGGTGGTGGACAGCCGAGACTTCCGCCACATGTCCGAAATCGCAATTGGTTCGGACAAGCTTTCGGCTGTTTGTGACCGAAAAATGCACATCTGATGTGTATCGCCGCCATTGAGCGAAAGTATTGTCCGCGCCGACAACCCCGCTCGTATACCGGACGGGCGGCGGGTTTTCCTGGATACACGCCTGGGTATCGGAAATAAGGCCATCTGAAGCCTGAAGTTGTCTAATACCGTCCCGTGTTTTTCGGATAGGCTTGTCCAGTAAAAACAAAATTGATCAACGTCGGCCAGTATGGTTCTGGTGATAAATGGAATATTATTTTAGCACAAAAGTTCTGATTGAGTCAAGTGCGAAAAAGCGGGAGTACCGCACTAGGTGGTGGGGGTGGTTATCAAAATGGTTCTCGCCTTGCGCCGCCAGACGCTAAAGCATCCGGCTGCCAAAAAGCCAAGCCCACTAAAGGGGCTAAAGAGATCAATATGGCTTTTTACAGTGCAAATCGCCGATGAAAAACCTTAGGTTAATCTCCCCACCGTTTAGCGTGGTGCTACTAAAAAGCGTCGGTGAAGCGCCGGATACGAAACCGAGATCGTCGCCTACAATTGAATTAAAACCCCATCGCAGGTGAATCATAATGAAAATTTTGCGCTTCATTCCGCTGCTGCTTTGTCTCATCATTACATTTTCGCCCGCTGTCGCGCAGGACAACAAGAATTCAGGCTGGCCGGTGGAGGAACGCTGCGTCGGTGAGCCGACTAAGCCGCCGGCAGGCTGGACGTTTCCTGGCGCGATTCTCATGACCGGGCATTATGGGATTCATGCGGTCAGCGCAGATGTGCCGACGCCATATGTAGTGGCGTTTATCCCCACTGTTCCGCGCTATGGCGCTGAGAGAATAAACAGCGTTTTGTCACCAGACCAACGTTGGCTTGCAACGACTAACGCTACTGTTTTCAATGGTGGAATATGGGCAATTATCTCAATTTATGAAATTGTCGTCTACAGCACAGTAACGCCTCATGAATCATTATACACTACCCTGGAAAGCTTCTTTTGATCGCTATTCCTATTCTCCGAGATGGATTGACAATCAGCATCTCATTTATCCGTCTCCCGGAAGGCTTGATATTGACCAGAATTATAGACCTGAGGAAACGTATGTTATCAACCCATTTACATTTGAAACTGTATCGGATTGGCAAGGCAAAATTGATCCCTTCTCGGAATACAGTTTCTTCCCTGCTTTAGATTGGACACGAGCCGTTTATGATGCACAGTGGTTTGATAATGGGTTGGGGGCAAGTGTGGATTGGGGTGTATATAATCCCCAAAATGGTGATAAGTTGGCATCGTTACCGCTCCCGCTGAAATACCCCAGCGTAGCATGGTCGCCAGATTCATCACAATTCCTTACCTTAGGTGGCGCATATGAAGAAAATCAGCAGATATTGTTGGTTGATCGTGATGGAAAAGCCGTTGATACGATATTGAATGTGCCTCCTGATTTGGTCATCGAGAGTGGTTATGCTACTCAGATTTTTGAGTGGACGGCAGACAATCGTTACGTGATTTTTCGGATGGGAACAAAAGCGATACCACGAAGTTATGAACTCTATATTGCCGATTTTGATCGCAAGCAGATTTTCAAGACTTGTATGGGCGTGCCACACGGATTTGCGCCATCACCAGACGGGAAATTGTTGGCAATTATGGGCGAGGGCAGAAATTCGTTTCCGGTGATGGTATTCAACCTGGAAAATTGGACATTGTATACCATCGCCTACCATTACGGCGGTGTGATCGGCTGGCGCGGGGATTGATATGAAGAGGGCGCAACAGCGCTGCGCCCCTACGGAAGCAATTTAGGTTCAAATGGGCGGGATTATTAACCACTGGTCATTTGAGTCGATAACGGCGACACGGACGAGATATATCTCGTCCCTACAATGGATAGAGTTGTCGGGTGTTAAATATCTACCGTATTATTTCGTCAATTATCAAAATTATGTCTCCGATTTCAGGCCAGCCAACCACGCAGCATGGCTGCGCCAGCACGCACGTCGTCAGTGGGGTCAAAATGATCTGGCTCGTGCTCCACACTGATCGCGCCACCATAGCCGATACGTTTGAGGGTTTTGACACAGTTTTCAATCGGGACACAGCCCCAGCCGAAGCGACAGGTTTCGTGTCCGCCGGGGGCCAGCACATCTTTCAGATGGACGTGAAAGAGGTGTCCGTCGAGTTCTTCCAGCGCCTTCGCCGCGTCGTAGCTGTGCGTGCCGAACCAACCGGTATCGACTGCCGCGCCAATTGTCCCATCACCAGTGTCGCCAATTTTTGCCAGCAATTCACCAGGATTCTTTTCCGGGTGATTTTCGATGCCGAGTTTCACGCCATATTTTTTGAGTGTGCTCACCACAAAATCGCGATCTGAAGCCAGCAGGGAAGTCCCTCCGCCGAGTATCGTTGTGCGTAAGGCGACAGCTTGCTTGCAGGTTTTCTCAAATTCTTCGCGGGTGTTGCCGAAGCCACCCGCGAGACTGACGACGCGGAGTTCGTGCTTTGACAGAATATCCTGCGCGGCGCTGATATGCTCATCGGTTGCCCACACGGGATTCAAAACAGCAACCCAGATGTCCACCGCGTCAAACCCCAACGATTTGGCGTCGGTCATGTACTGGTCGAAGCGTGTGGCGAAGGTCTCGATGGGACGGAAATAAGCATTGGTGGCGTTGTCGCCCTGCATCCAACCTTCGGTCATGTTATAGCCGATCTGGCGCGCGACATAATTAGCGGTCATAAACGAAATCGTGTTCATCAAAAGTGTCCTTGTTTGAAATAAAATCAGCAGGCGATAAAGAAATCTTTCTCATAAAATTATAGCGTGTTCCAAAAGCCGCCGGGAACTTTTCTGATGAGACCAACGTCCTGTATCCAACACGAAAGATCAATTCGAGTGATGGGAGCAGGAACATGGCACTGAAAGCAAGATTTTTTAACCCGGTAACGTTGGTGATGGTCGCTGTTGTGGTGGTGGCGTTGGTCATTGCAGTGAAGTCGCTGGGCGGGCCTGGGGCGGGAATGTCGCCGCCACAGAACGAGATTTCAACCGGGATAATCGGGGGTGAAAGCGGCGGCTACAATTATGCTGCTGTGCCTGTCAATCAACCGGCAGCGGCATCCGTTGCCCAGGAACAGACGGATCATTTTGCGTCGTCCATTAATGACGCCATGCCAGTCGACAGCGATGGTTCGACTATCAATGGGCAAGACGCGCAGGATAGTCGCAGCCGTGTGATTTTAAAAACAGCCTCGCTGAGTTTGGTCGTGGATGCTGCGGATTCATCGCTGGCGGCGATTTCAAAAATGGCCGAAGGGATGGGCGGTTGGGTGGTGACATCGAGCACAAGCATGGTCACAACGGCTGCTGGTCAATCGGTAGCACAGGGTTCCATCACCATCCGCGTGCCAGCGGATAAGTTGGACGAAGCCATGACCCAGATTAAATCCGGCGCGGGCAAGGTGGAATACGAAAATGTTTCCGGCCAGGATGTGACGCAGCAGTACGTTGATTTAAGCAGCCGTTTGACTAACCTGGAGGCCGCTGAGGTTCAACTGCGTAAAATCATGGACGACGCGCACAAGACCGAGGATGTGCTGAATGTTTACAATCAACTGGTGAGCACACGCGGCGAAATCGAGCAGATTCGCGGGCAAATCCAGTATTTTGATGAAGCATCGGCTTATTCATCCATCAGCGTGAATTTGATCCCGACGGCGATTGATACGCCGATCCAGATCGCTGGTTGGAGTCCCGGTCACACGGTAGAAAATGCGTTGGCGACGCTGGTCAATGTGCTGCAATCCGGCGCTGACCTGTTGATTACGGTAGCGGTTTTGGTTGTGCCGCTGGCGTTGCTGGTGCTCATACCGTTGTGGTTCGCGCGGCGGATGCTGCGTCGGCGGGCGGCGCGGAATGTGGGTGTGAGTGCAGCGTAAGTTATAGACCCCCTCCCAGCCTCCCCCGAATTCGGGGGAGGAGTTCAAAACTGTAATTTCTGAGTCTTAAATATCTCTTCACAAAGCTAGCTTAGGGATTCCCCTAAATTGAAAATCAGAACTTTTGATCAATAAATCCCCTTCGGTAAGGCGCTGCCGTGTGCTTCGATGAGGTCATCAACCATCGACCAGATGCGATCCAGGGGCATGGTGGCGGCGGTGAGCGGATCGAGCATCGCGGCCTGATACACGTAATCGCGTTTGCCTTCAAGGGCGGCGCGGACGGTCAATTCCTGGACGGCGACATGCAGACGCGACATTCCGGCCAACTGCGGCGGCAGATTACCGATGTGGGTGGGTTGGATGCCGTTACGATCAACCAAACAGGGGACTTCAACGCAGCAGCCACTGGGTAGATTGGTGATGAGATCGTCGTTGCGGACGTTGCCATAAATCACGCGGGGCTGCCCGGTTTCCATCGAGTGGATAATCAGTGACGCATATTCTGAACTGCGCTCGATTTCAAACGGTTCGCCGCGCTGAAGTTGGGCGCGAATATCCTCGAACTCCACCAAATTTTCTTCGCTGCGGCGGATATATTCATCAATCGGAATGTTGAATTTTTCGATTTGTCCCGCGTGCGGGATGAAATGGGCAGAATATTCGGCATTGTGTTCTGAGGATTCAGTCACATAGTATCCCAGGCGGCGGAAGAGTTCGGCGCGTACCAGATCATCCTGCGGGATGCGATTTTCTTCGAGCGCTTTGCGCAGCAACGGATAAGCATCGCGGCCTTGATGTTCGAAGCGCAAAATCCAGGCAACATGGTTGATGCCCGCACCGAAATAAGTCACTTCGTCATAAGGGACACCGGCGTATTGCGAAATCTGCTCGGTGGTGTTCTGGATGCTGTGGCACAAGCCGACCACCGGGACATTGGTATAGCCGAAAATCGTCCAGCACAACATCGACATGGGATTGGTATAGTTCAGCAGCAGTGCACCGGGACACATCTCTTCCATATCGTCGGCGATGTCGAGCATGGGTGGGATCGTCCGCAGCGCACGGAAAATGCCGCCGATGCTGTGCGAATCGCCGATGGTTTGTTTGAGTCCATACTTACGGGGGATGTCGAAGTCGATGAGGGTCGCCTCGTGTCCGCCGACCTGAATCATGTTAACGGCGTAACTCGCGCCTTTGAGGGCTTCGCGTCGATTCAGGGTGGCTTCGATATTGGGCGACGCACCCAATGCCTGCGCCGTCCATTTCGCCATCGCGGTGGCGGTTTCCAGGCGGACAGGATCAATGTCGTAGAGGCTGATGGTGCAATCCTGGAATTCAGGAAAGGTGAGGATGTCGCCGAGTAGATTTTTGGTGAATTCGACGCTGCCCGCGCCGATGAAGGTAATTTTAGTCATGTAAAGCGAGAATCTCCAGTTTATAGTCGTTAGCAGTTAGCAAGAAGGTTGCGTATTTTCCTAGCGTTTGACGCCGGACAAGGCGATACCTTCGATGAAGTAGCGTTGGGCGAAAAAGAACACCAGCACAATCGGCGCAATGCTGACCACCGCCCCGGCCATCATGATTGTCCATTTGCCGCCGTACTGTGCCTGGAACAAGGCCAGTCCTACCGGGAGCGTGGTTTGTTGCAGGTCGCTGGGCAGGTAAATGAGGGCGGTGAGCAAATTATTCCACGACCCCAGGAAAGAAAAAATGGAAAGGGCGGCTAAAGCCGGTTTCGCCAGTGGTAGATAAATACGCCAGAAAATTTCCATCAAGGATGCGCCGTCCACGCGCGCGGCCTCGGCGAGATCGAGCGGTATGGTCAGGAAATATTGGCGCAGCAAAAATGTGCCGAATGCGCCGCCCCAGAAGGCGGGTATCCATAAGGGCGCTTGTGTGCCATATAAGCCCAGCCATTTGAACACGATAAAGTTGGGAATGATCGTCGCCTGATAAGGAATCATGAGCGTCCCCAGGAGCGCGATAAATAATATATCGCGAAAGCGGAAACGGACGACGGCGAAGACAAATGCGCCCATCGAACAGGTCAATAACTGCCCCAGGGTTGTCACCAGGGCGATTTTCAAACTGTTCCAGAGCAGACTGGTGAAGGGCAGGAGTGCCCAGAGTTGGCGAAAGTTATCCAGCGTGGCGGGCTGCGGAATCAGCGTGCGCGTAAACTGGTCGGCAGGCTGCTTGAGTGAAGTGGCAATCATCCAGGCGAAAGGGCCGATCATGATGACGCCACCCAGGATGAGGATAGCATAGGCAAAAAAATCGAGAAAGCGTTTGCGCGATTTGACGTTCATTCGTAATTCACCCAGCGGCGCTGCAATTGAAAGTAGATCAGCGTCAAAATGAAAATAATGGCTGCCAGAACCACCGCCTGGGCGCTGGCTGTCCCCATGCGGAAAAAGTTAAAACCGTTGCGGTAGATTGAGTAGACCAACGTAGGCGTGGTCGAACTATTGCCGCTGCCGCTGCGCGTGAGGATATAGATATATTCGAAAGCCTGAAGCGCATTGATGGTCGAAATAATCGCCTGGAAGAAGATGCTGGGCGTAATCAAGGGCAGGGTAATATGGCGGAAGAGATGCCACTCATTCGCACCATCGACCTGCGCCGCTTCATAATAGTCGCGGGGGATGCTCTGGAGTCCAGCGAGGAAGATAATCATGCCTTCGCCGATTGCACCCCAGACGTTGACGATGACCACTGAGACTAAGGCATTCTTGGGACTGAGCCAGCGTACCGGTTGTCCACCCAGCGAGACGATCATGTAATTCAAAACACCGGTGTCTTTGGCATAAATCCAGAGCCAGACGAGGCCGACAGCGACAGCCGAGGATACGACAGGTGTAAAATACACCACGCGGAAGATGGCGAGTCCCTGGATTTTGCGGTTGAGCAGCATCGCCACGCCCAGCGAAATCACAATCACCAGTGGCACATATAGAATACTGAAGCCAACCGTATTGCGCAGCGAATCCAGGAAGAGTTTATCGGTCAGCAGATCACGGAAGTTATCCAGCCCTGCCCAGGTTGGTGGGGTCAGCAAATCCCAGTGGAGAAAGCTGATGCCCACCGTCGCCAGGACGGAACCAAATGCGCCGAAAATCAGCCCAACCAGAGTAGGGGCGAGTAAAATAAAGACCCACCAACGTTCGCGCCCCAGCGGTTTTATACCAGCTTGCATGTTGTCCTACCCCCTCACCCCCCGACCCCCTCTCCCACAAGTGGAGAGGGGGAGCAATACAAAACCATTGAGGGGAAATCATAAGCGTACTGCTTGCTTATCAAGCGTTAGGACTGGTTCTTGGCTAAAATTTCATCGGCGGCGGGTACGATTTCTGTGAGCGCATCGCCGATAGACATGTCACCGATCCAGGCTTTATACAAGCCATCGCCGACGGCGGTTGCCCATTCGTCATAGCCTTTGAAGCTGGGTTTGGGACGGGCATATTCCAGCGCATCCAGAAACACTTTGTGATTGATCGGCGCAGACTTTTGCTCCAGATAAGTGGAGCTTTCGGCTACCGATTGCAGCACAGGGATGGCAAAACCGAGTTCAGCCAAGCGGGATTGTCCGGCCTGACCTGTCGCATATTTCACAAACTCCCAGGCGGCGTCAGGATTTTTGGAGTCTTTGGCGATCACGAATCCGGCGCTGTTGACACTGGTGACGCGGCCTTCCGGCCCGGCAGGCATGGGCGCGACATCCCATTTGAAGCCAAGCTGAGCATACTCTGGCACGACCCAGTGACCAATGGTGGTCATGGCGGCTACGCCCGCCGCAAAGGGATCGTTGCCAAATTGCGCGGATTGGTCGGGATCGGGGACGGATTTGTCGGTGAGCACCATGTCGGCGATGTAATTCCAGGCTTGAGCCGCCTTTTCATCACCGAGGAGTGTTTTGGTATAGTCGGGGCTGATGACTTCGCCACCGTATTCCCAGATGGCCTCACTCCAGAACAATTCCATGTCATACAGGTCGGTGGAGAAACCCCATTGGTCAATCACACCGTCGCCATTTGAGTCTTTGGTGAGCGCTTTGGCAGCGGTTTTCAGATCGTCCAATGTCCATTTGTCTGTAGGATAGGCGACTCCGGCAGCATCGAACATGTCCTTGTTGTAGAACAGAGTGATGGTCTGGAAATCACGCGGCAGGCCATAATAGCCATCATCGCGCTTATAGGCTTCCAGCGTGACCGGGTAGAATCCGTCGAGGAAGGTTGGGTCTTTGTCCAGATAGGGTTGCAAATTGAGCAGCACCCCGCGCGACTGCCAATCGGGATAGAGTGGCGCATCCATCGCGAAGACATCGGGCGGTGTGCCGCCAGCGTAGAGTGTACGTAATTTGTCCCAATAGGATTCCCAATCGCTGACATCGACGTTGACCGTAATGCCCGGATTCTGCTTCTGGAATTCATCCACAATCGTCTGCCAGACGGCCAATTCTTCCGGCGATCCCCACATCATGTAGGTGATGGTTTTGGTGTCCTGAGCCTGCATGACGCCGGATGTCAGCAGTACCACCAAACCGAGGAGCAGGGCGATCAAAAATCTTTTCTTGTTCACGACGATCTCCTTAATTAACTGATTGTTTTATTCACCTCACCCCCTAGCCCCCTCTCCATATATGGAGAGGGGGAATCAAGCGGAGTGCGAGAGGATTTGAGGTTGAATTTTTATCACGTACCCAGGCGGACGACGGCTTCCAGGTTATGCGGGCGATCTGGATCGAGACCTTTCGCCAACGAGCGTTCAAATGACATGACCTGGCAGAATGGTAAATACAGAACATTACGGGCGGTTTCGCTCAGGCCAGAGGCAAAATTCACATCGGCGTTGGCTTCGTCCAGGCTTAATACTTGCGCACCCATCGCCCGCATGTCTTCGAGCACCAGATTTTCCTGCGCACGGTTTTGTTCGGAACGCAGGCCAACAATCAACGTTTCAGGCGTCACCATCGACATTGGCCCATGCCGGAATTCCATAAAATGAAACGGTTCACTGTGTGTCAGGGTCATCTCTTTCATCTTGAGATTCAGTTCGCAGGCTAACCCATAACGCGCGCCCGAACCCAAAAAGTAAAAGCGATCTAATTCGGTATGCTGCCCCCAAGCGGCTGCCAGATCAGCGTAGGTTTGCAGCAGTTGGCGTCCGGCCTGAGGAAGTTTTTGCAGTTCGTCAATGGGCGGCTGCTGGTCATTCCAGAAAGCCGCCAGCATCACCGTCGCGATATAAAGCACACTGAAAGCGCGGGTTTGGGCGACACTCTGTTCCTGGCCGGAGGGCAAAACGATATTCAGATCGCCCATTGATGCGAGGGGTTTGTCGGGATAGCAGGAAATGGTCAGCACGGAACCGCCACGCTGCGATTTGAACTGTTCGACGGCGTGCAGGGTTTCGCTGGTTTCGCCGGAGCGACTGACGGTGATGAGCAGTGTTTTGCCATCAGCCCGAAAAGCGGAACGCGGATAGAGCCAGATTTCGGAGGCGGGCAGGGCGCGGGCATACACATGGGTCTGCTCTTGAAACAAAGCCGCCGCCGCGAGAGATAGATAATAGGTCGAACCACAGCCAGTAAAAATCACCGACTCAAATTGCTGATTTCGCAGCAAAGCTCCCACCGCCGCGCGTTCGCCTGCCAGGACTTTAAGCGCGTCGGCCCAGGCGTCCGGCTGGCTGAATATTTCTTGTCTGGTGAATGTACCCTTCATCCGTTATTCCTTAACAGTAAGCGTTCGGCATTTTGATAATAAATTTTGTGCAGAACTTCATCGGGTAGATACAAGCCGTAGATATACCAACGTCCCTGGGTGGGCGTTGGCGACAGGCTGTAGTTAAAATATTCATCATCGGTTTCGAGGAAGCGGTAGTAGAGCCGATAAGCGTCTAAATCGGGGCTGGCATCGGTTCCAAACAAAATCCGATCCGCATATTGGATGAAAAATTTCCGCGCCGCGTAGGGCTGCCGTCCGAGTTCGCCGATGCGGGCGCTGAAATCGATATAAAAATTGGGACAGCGATCCAATAATGCACCGACCCAACCGAGATTTTCCGCATAGCAGCCGACATGCGCACCGATGAACTTGGTTTGCGGATGGCGGCTCACGAGATTAGCGAAAGCGTTCATCAGAGTCATAAAAGAGGGAAAAGGCGGGCTGGGGAACTGCCAATCAGGATGGGCGTGAAGTTCTTCCCAGCGCTCGTTGGTGTTATTGAGCGGATCGAAAAAGGCAGCCGGGTCGGCGATATGGATCAAAACGGGGAGTCCAAGTTCACCTGGTACTGCCCATAAAGGATCGAGGCGGGCGTCATCTATGGATACGAGTGTTCCATGCTGGTCGCGCACATGCAGCCCGAACGGTTTCCAGATTTTCAACCCTTGCGCCCCGCGCGCCACCTGTTGGCGGAAACGTTCCGCAGCCCATTCGCCAAAATTGTCGCCATGCTCCGGCCATTTTGACCAATCGACGCCGCCGAAGACCTGAAAACGTTCCGGGGCTGCCGCTTTGAAATGATCGAGATGACGATTCAGGATGTCTTCGCCCCAGCCGCCATCGAGGTCAACGTAGAGGCGAACCTGGGCTTCATCCAGCAAATCCAATAATTCAGAGACAGGACGCTTATCCCAACCGCCGCCGAAAGGTTCAGCCAGATGGTTATGGGCGTCAATCACCGGGAAGCGCGGAGCCAGCACCGAAGTCGTTTTTGTGACCACCTGTTGGCACGGCACAAAATCGCTCAAATAAAGATCAGGTTTTGATGAATTTGAATCGGTCATATCTTGAAAACGATCATAAAACATCACATTAAATCAGAATCTATCGAGTATCGGAAGATTTGTCAAGGCGGTTGACAATCAAAACGATCAGTGATAGAAATGTGACGAAGAAATCTGATCGTTTGTGAGCGAATTTGCACAATGAAAGAACTAGCCCTGTCAAGCGGTGAACGCCAATCGCAAATCCAACGTTTCATTGAACAAATGGAACGGGTCAGCGTGGAGCAGCTTTGCGAAACTTTTGAAATCAGCCTTGCGACGGCGCGACGTGACCTGGACGCACTGGCGAAGGACGGCAAAATCCAGCGTATTCATGGCGGGGCAATCGCCCTGCTGAGTGCGCCGCCGGAACCGCCGTTGTCGCTGCGGTCTGCGGAACAGTCGGACGAAAAACGGCGCATCGGCAAAGTGGGCGCTGATCTGGTGGAGGACGGCGATACCGTTTTTCTCGGCAGTGGCACAACCGTTTTGGAGGTCGCCTATAATTTGCGGCGGCGCGCGGCCAATATTACGGCAATCACCAATTCGCTGCTGGCGATCAACGCGCTGGCGGGAATTCCCAATATCCAACTCATCAGTCTGGGTGGGGTTTTGCGCCAGAGCGAGATGTCGTTTATCGGGCATATCACCGAGCAAGCTCTGAGCCAAGTGCGTGCCGATAAAGTGTTTATCGGCATCCATGCGATTGATGTGAAAACAGGTTTGACCAACGACTATCTGCCGGAGACACAGACGGATCGCAGCATTTTGAATATCGGTCAGCAGGTCATTGTGGTTGCGGATCATACCAAATGTGCGCGGGTATCGACGACGCTGGTCGCGCCTTTGAACACGATCCATACTTTTGTTACCGATGACCTCGCCGCGCCGGATTTCCTCGCCGAGGTTGCGGCGTTGGGTGTACGGGTGCTGGCGGTGTAAACAAAGATTGCCGTTAAGAAAAAGGACACGGCACGCCGTGCATCTACAGAGGCGTTTCCTGTAAATTGAAGTATCGCCGATTATGTGACTGAAATCTCAAAAGGACTCAAAAATGTTTTCATTGTCTATCGGCAAACTGCGGCACTTGCAGCAATGCAGTACCCCCAATGGGGCGCTGGCGATTCTGGCGCTCGACCAACGCAATAATTTACGGCAGGCGCTGAATCCAGACAATCCCGATGCGGTCACATTTGCCGATATGGTCGCTTTCAAACGCGAAGTTGTTGCCAATGTCGGCAGGGCGGCTTGCGCGGTTTTGCTTGACCCGGAATTTGGCGCGGCGCAGTGCATCCAATCGGGGGCGCTGTCCGGTCAAACGGGACTCGTCGCAGCGATTGAAGCGACGGGTTATACGGGCGATCCCACCGCCCGCGAAAGCCAGATTTTGCCGGGATGGAGTGTCGCCAAAGCCAAGCGCATGGGCGCAAGTGCGGTCAAGTTGCTGGTTTATTATCATCCGGATGTGCCGTCGGCTGCCGGGATTGAAGCACTGGTCAGGCAGGTTGCGGCTGAGTGTGACGAACATGAAATTCCGTTGTTTCTGGAACCGCTGTCATATTCGCCTGACCCTGCCCGCAAAAAATTGTCGCCGGACGAACGCAAGTATGTTGTGTTGGAAAGTGCGCGCCGTCTGACGCCGCTGGGCGTGGACATCCTTAAAGCTGAATTCCCGCTGGATACTGTCATCGAAACCGATGAAGTAAGGTGGCTTGAAGCCTGCCAACAGCTTTCAGCCGCCAGTGTTGTACCCTGGGTGCTGCTGTCGGCAGGAGTGGATTTCGATACTTATTTGCGGCAGGTGATCGTGGCCTGTCATGCGGGGGCGTCCGGTGTAGCGGCGGGGCGGGCAGTCTGGAAAGAGGCGACGACGGTCACAGGCGAAGGGCGGCAGAACATGCTTATGGGTACATCTCGTCGGCGGATGGAGCGCTTGACCGAAGTGTGTGATGCACTGGCACGCCCCTGGACGGATTTTTTCAACACGCCAGACATCGAGGAAAATTGGTATGCTGCCTACTGATGAAGCTCGCGATCTCGATGTGCTGGTGGTGGGCGACCTCAATGCTGATTTGATTTTGAGCGGCGATGTCACCCCGACTTTCGGGCAAGTCGAAAAATTGCTGGATGATGTAAACCTGACCATCGGCAGTTCGGCAGCGATTTTCGCCTGCGGGGCGGCGCGGTTGGGACTGCGGACAGCGTTTGTCGGCAAAGTCGGCGACGACACCTTTGGGCATTTCATGGTTGATGCGCTGAACGCGCGTGGGATTGATACCAGCGGCGTTGTAATTGACTCCACGATCAAAACCGGGTTGAGTGTCATCCTGTCGCAGCGCACAGACCGGGCGATTCTGACCTATCTGGGTTCGATTGCGGCGCTGAACTTCGCCGAGATTGACCTGAATATGCTTCAGCGGGCGCGACACCTGCATTTGGGCAGCTTTTTCCTGTTGGATGCACTGCGCCCGGATGTGCCCAAATTGTTTGAGACGGCGCGCAATTTGGGCTTGTCAGTGTCGATGGATACCAATTATGACCCTGCTGAAAAATGGAATGGCAATTTGATGGCTGCTCTGGGGCAGGTCGAGATTTTCTTGCCCAACGAGACCGAACTGCTGCGTATCACCCGCGAGAATGAGGTTGAGGCGGGAATCCAAATGCTGAGTGAGCATGTGCCCCTGATCGCGCTCAAACGGGGAGCGGTGGGGGCGCTGGCACAAAAAGGAAACGAAACTTATAGTGCGGACTCCATTGCGGTTGAGGTCGTGGATACCACCGGGGCGGGCGATTCGTTTGATGCGGGTTTTATCTATGGGTATCTGAATGGTTGGGAAATACCCGGTTCCCTGCGGCTTGCGTGTATTTGTGGTGCGCTGTCTACACAAGGAGTCGGTGGCACGGCGGCGCAACCGACATTGGCGGAAGCATTGGCAAAAATGTGATCGCGATGAGCTGTTTTCGCAAGTCACAAAGGGCGAAGCAGCGCTTCGCCCCTACGATAATGGTTGCCCCATCTATTGTTTATGGCGTCCATAGCAAAGGACGAGATGACCAAAGAGCGATCAATTTCGTCCCTACATACCCCTGTGAAATTTTGACATAATCACCTGACCATTTCCCGCGCGGTACTGGTGGAAGCTGCCGAAACCATCTACAATCATGGGACGATTTGATCTCAAAATCAGAACTGCAAAAAGTAAAATAGATTGTGAAAAAACAACCACTTTATTAGGGGAAATTATGGTTGACCAACCGCAAATTATTGATAACGTCAATACGTCCTCGCGTCCGTCTGACCTCCGCATCACCGATCTTCGCATTGCCAATCTGGTCGGGATGCCAATGGATGTATCGCTGATCCGCATTGATACTAACCAGGGCATATCTGGTTATGGCGAAGTCCGCGATTGGGCCAGCAAAACCTATGCGCTGATGCTCAAGAGCCGGATTATGGGCGAAAACCCGTGCAACGTTGATAAAATTTTCCGTAAGATCAAGCAGTTTGGGCATCACGCACGGCAGGCGGGCGGCGTCTGTGGCATTGAAATGGCGCTCATGGATTTGGCGGGTAAAGCTTACAATGTTCCTGCTTATCAATTGGCGGGTGGAAAATTCCGCGACAAAGTATTGTGTTACTGCGACACACCCTCGATCAAAGACCCGGTACAAATGGGCGAACGCCTTTTGCGGCGTATGGAAAGCGGCTTCAAATATCTCAAAATGGATGTGGGGATTGATCTGGTGGCGGATGTTCCCGGCGCGATCAGTGCGCCTCCGGAAGTTTTGGAAACCAATCACATCATGCACCCGTTCACCGGAATCCAGTTGACGAAAAAAGGTGTGGACTGGCTGGTGGATTATGTGGCGACGGTGCGCGGCATTATCGGTGATGAAGTGCCGCTGGCCGCCGATCATTTCGGACATCTCAACCTGGAATCATGTATCAAGCTGGGGCGGGCACTCGATCCGTTCACGCTGGCATGGTACGAGGATATGGTTCCCTGGCAGTTCACCGACCAGTATGTCCGGTTGTCAAACGCCGTTACAACCCCTATTTGCACGGGCGAGGATATTTATCTCAAAGAAGGTTTTGCGCCGCTGCTCGAAGCGCGGGCGGTTTCGGTTA
>JBDTNB010000048.1:0-39910 GCA_039933955.1 Chloroflexota bacterium | reverse complement strand
ACTACGTGGGTTGGGAGCTGCCCGATGGCATTAAGCAGCTCATCACGGAATACGCGACCGTTGAACCGGAACCCACTCCGCAGGTCGAGGACGATGCACCCTGTTCGGATGAAGAAGCCGAACGCATTCTGGGAGTCCAACTCGCGCCTAAATCGTCTGCCGTGTTCAATGATAACGTACCTATTCAGCCTGGTGAGACAGGGGTGCTGGACGCACAGGGTTTTCATAAAACCGATGAGCCGCCTGTCGAGGGGGTGTCGGACAGTGAACTGGCTCCAGCCGATCAGGAGACGACTGTTTCACCAGATGAACCCGTTGAACCACCCAGCATTCGCGTCTTCAAACCGCAATCCCTGCCATCAGATGGCGAACCGCTGGACGAGGTGCAAAACGCAATCGTCCAGGCGAAAGCACAACCCATATCAGTTTTATGCACGGCAGCTTCCCCCCAGAAACGAACGTTGGCAGCCATCGGACAATCCTATGTGGGTGAGCTGACGGGCAGCATCACCGGGAATGTGTACTGCTTTGGCTATGCCATCCACGATGGCATCTGTGTCTTCGTGAATATGGGCGGGCCGCGCATGGCAGTGGAAGCGATCCGGGCAAAGCTGTCGAAGGGGGATATTGTCAACTGTACTCCGTGGGACGCTCCTGCTGTCGAACTGACGGCTGGTGAAGGCAACAGCGGCATGTATCACGATTACATGCAGAACATCCCCGAAGCCAAGTTCACCTCACTCATCCTCTGCCACGATCTACTGGTTAATCCCAACTATGGCGGCAAGTCCACGACCTTCATCCTCCGCACGGATGATGCACAGGCAGTCGCTAAACTCAAGTACCACGTCAGCGAACTGGTCAAAGTGCCGGTGTTCGACGAGTGGGCAGGCTACCTGTATCACGCTGGACAGATGGCGATGCTCGTCCGTCCAACTCGTTCCGCAGGTGATATTGACCTGCTCAGTGTCGATCTGGACATTGATGCCTGGACACGGCTCATCACCGGGGGTATTGAACAGGGCGTCATCGCGCTCCCTGCTTCCACTTAATTTCATTCCATTCCTTGCAGCCGTCTGTCATCGGTCTGACAGACGGCTGTTTTCGATTCCAGAAAGGAACAACCTCATGGCACGAGCCGAGAGCAAAATGGTCATGGGTTACTTACCCATCGAACCGCATCATCACCCCGCCATTCTGTCGCTGGTCATGCCTGCTACGCCAGCGGTGAAACTGCTCGATCCGTTTGCCGGGGACGGGCTGTTTCTCGACGTGGCAGCGCAGGCATGGCATGTCACACCGTATGCCAATGAATTAGACGGCGAACGCGCTCAAGCCTGTATCGAGCGCTTTGGTCCGACCCAGGCGGTACGCTGCGATGTCGAACGGCTGCTGGCATCCAACAACGCTTTTGGGGCGGCATGGCTGAATCCCCCCTACGACCACGATAAAACTGCCAAAGCGAACAAGCGCGTCGAGTTCGCCTATCTGCGTCACAGTTGGAAATGGCTGCAAGAGGGTGGACTGGCATTGTGGTGCATCTACTCTCAGCACATCACCGAGGAGAGGTAGAATTCGTCGCCAAATTAAGAGCCTGCTGTTCCGCCTTGTACTCTTCGGTTTCCTGCCACTTGATACGATAGGGATACTTCTTCTCACCTTGGTAGTAGGGAATGAACCGCCGATCCGGGGAGAAGTGATTCAGGTAGCGGCAGGTGATGGTGTGCCAGTTCCAGTGCGGAAAGGCTTTGAGTATCTCCCACTGGGGGCGATCTGCATCCACCATCTCGCGCAATCGTTGCAATTCTGCCTGTGTCCAATGCTGGCGAAAGTCACCCCAGCGGAAAATGACGGATGAAGTCGAACCGTCCCGCCAGAAAATAGTCAGTTCGCGCCGCACTTCGTCCAGCAGATTCACTTTGGCGTAGGATGCCAGCACCTCGAACAACTCACGTCGACTTGCTCCCGGCACATCCTTCCAACGGGCGATAATCTTGTTCAACACCGGACGGGCATCTTCCAACACCTCACGCTGACGCTTACCCTGCTGCAATTCGGTGAGTTCAGCGCGAAGGCGCTCAATCTCGCGCTCGTTGGCAGAGTAGCTGGCTTCAAGATTGCGAACCATCTCAGGGTGCTGCAAAGTCTTCAAGTTTTCGAGAATGGCGGTCTTGGCACGCTCTGCGCCTCGAATTTCGCTTTCAATCCGGCGCAGCTCGCTGTGACCATCTTCTCGTGTACTGGCTAAGGCTGCCTGCCATGCGGTTTCATCAATGGTTGTGGCTTTCAGCCGCTCCAGCAGCAAGGTGTCGATGCTCAAATCCATCCGACTGGCTTTTACGCTGAATAGGACTGTCCCGCGTCGATTCCGTAAAGCATACTGGTAGACCTTGTTATGACTGTTCCAGTGGGTATGCAACCGCCGGTGGGGGTAATCTGATGCAGTATCCGAGAAAACGACACCCCCGTATACGGGTGGCGCTTCAGTCCTGTCTTTGACATCATGACGGTTGTAGGTGCGGTAGGGCTGATAAGCCGGGTTCGTATCGCCATAAAAATCCAGCGGGGAAAGCGCATTGAACACGAACATAAACAGGTCTTCGTCCACGATGGGTTCATGATTGTAGAAGCGGGTAATCGCACCTTGATGCACCCAATGCCCCATGTAAACCACGTTGGTTAGCAGCTTATCTATCCCGGAGAGGGATGGCACAATTCTTCCAGTAAACATCGAACGATAATCCATCCGCATATCGGTGCGGAAACCTTCGGGTGTCAGGCGTGCGATTTCCTCTGGTTCAGGGAGAAACGGTCCGTGCTGCTCGATATATTCCCATGTCTTCTGCATGTTGCGATTGAAGCGTTTGAACAACTCAAAGTAGACGCGGATTGCATCAGCACACGGGGCGAAAGGCACATAGCGTCGGCGGTTCGGATTGGAACTACCATCAGGCAGTTTCGGACGTAAGTCCACCATATAACCCACGATTACTGCTCGTCCAGCCCATAAACCCTGCTCATGCAGATAGGCGCGGCTCTTGTGCAGTCGTCCTTTGATATGGTATTCGAGGAAGTCCGCCGCGTGCTGCGCTTCCTCGCGGAAAATCTTCATGTGGTAAGCACCCATCATCGGGTGATTGAAATCATACACCATGCGCGGAGTCATCACCCGCACGTTATTGCGTTTGCAGGCATCAATGAACAGGTTGGTCTGGATTTGCGTCACATCGCGGAAGAAACGATCCACTTCCTGCGCGGCGACCAGGCTGATTTGACCACTCTCGATGAGGGCCATCAGCCGTGACATGCCTTTGCGGTCAGCCAGTTTGGTGGTTCCACTGACTCCGGCATCCATGTCAATCATCTCGATGCTGTCCCGCGCCCAACCCTGACGGACGAGATGTTCAAACATATCGACGGTTTGCAGCGTCGTGTTGATGTTGCCAATCTGGGCATCCGTGGACTGGCGGTAGTAAATGGCACAGGGACGATCCACCGGCAGCGGTTCAAACCGATACGGATCAATGATAGTCTGTTCGGGGCGCTTATATTTAGTTGCCATCGCCCATACTCCTTTCCAAACAAAACGCCCTGCTCCCGCAAAAGTGATACGGCAAGAGCAAGGCGCATATTGTACAATGCTTCCTAGCCCTGCGACGTGACACCATCACTCGCGGGGTCAGCCAGATCGGAGTGTTCAAGCACTTCGGTCTGGCGCAACAACGAATTACCCTCAGTATATTCACTTTCGTCCAGCCGCGCAACAATACGAAGCATCGAACGATACACCGACAGCAGGTTGATGCCATCGTTTTCAGGTGTATGTGGTTGTTCATCAGGCAGGTGTTCAGGCTTCAATGGCTGCCTCCTGTATCATCTGGTTTTTGTGGTGTTTGACTGCCTCCAAAATGAAATGACGCGCCATGAACGAACTGGGCAGACTGAGCCGCCTTGCCAGCGCATCAATCTCGTCCTGCTCCGGCTCGGTGAGCCGAATACTGAACATCAAGGCTCGTTTAGGTTGTCGTTCCGGTAAAGTGGAATTCAGTTGGGTGGTCATGTGATAAGTCTCCTCGTCGTACTGACAAGTTCAGACTATCACACTGACCTCACTCAACTTGAGGAATTTTACAGTTTTGACCCGTCAATTTTGACAAGGGGTGGGTAAAAATTACAGAACTGGCGGGTATGACCTAAAGTACTGCTACCCGCTGTGTGTCGCCGGTATCGGAGGAAGTCCATTGTTAATAGAATCCAATAAAGTTGAATAAATATGATGTCTTAAGTCAGAAGCGCCCCAAAAACTATATAATCAAGTTACGGATATACATTTATCCAAATTCATGTCGATTGTATAGTTCTGGACTCTGGGTTTGCAGTCATGAAGCAAAAAACCTCACTAGTCGAGCAAATCGTTAAATATGCACGAAGTGTTCTGGCTGACGGAATACCCCGTAAAGCCAGTGATATTGTACTACTACTCAATGAAACCGGACTCCATGTGGAAAAGAAAGTCGTAAATCAAGCACTGTATTTTTACGGTAAACCAGAAATTGTCTACGACCCAACTACATTTACCTATACCATGAAGGACAATTCCATAACGAAAAACACCGACATGTCACTATCTTTACCGGATCTCACGGGGGATTCCTCCAGAATGAACGAATTTTATGAGACACCCGATTTAACGTCTCTGATTGACGAAGAGTTACATAGTGGCATGTTTGTTCGTATACCGATTGATAACAACGCAGCATTGTCTCTAGCCGACTGCCGTGATTTTCGCGTTGGGCAAATAAGAAGTGTGGAAGATGGGATTGGCACTGTACAACTTTCCCCCGGATTACATGATACTTTTCAACAACTACAAATTGAGGTGCAATTAGCCTATGTTCGCCGATGTCGCCTTCTGAAAAATATAACCTTCGTGTATTTGCCAACGGCTACTGTGGGGGTTTTGCTTACACCATGTGAGAACATATTCAAATCGGGTCAGCCAATGGATTACTATGCGCTGTTGGGTGGAGCAATACGAAGTGTGTCTGAAGTAGAAATACGTGTTGAGGCTCATGCTCAATCACCCGATCCGTTTGATCAAATTGTAGAATATGAGTTTCACCCATCCATTTGGAAAAACAAGCGTGATCAACTCCTTCAAAGCTACATACAATTGCAGTCTGCAACTTTTGGAATGGAGGAGTTAGTTGGATCGCGAATTCTGTTGCTGCCTCATCAAGCCGAAACGATAGCACGTGTTCTGAGCAATCATCACTGTCGCTATGTTCTTGCCGATGAAGTGGGTTTGGGAAAAACAATTGAAGCGTGTGTAATTCTCAAGGGTCTAAGACGACGCAATCCGGGTTTGAAGACGCTCATTATTGCGCCGCACACCCTTACTCGACAGTGGCATAGCGAACTCGATCATAAATTCTGGCTCGATTTCTCGATTTCTACGTCGCAGAATCACTTCGAATTTGACCCTTCCGGACCGGGCATTCTGGTCAGTATAGAAGACCTTCAACAGTATCCCAAAGTGGTGGAGAGCCTCCTCAAACAGCATTGGGATTTGCTAATTGTAGATGAGGCACACAGGCTGCATCGTCAGCCAAACCAGTATGAAATGGTACATCGCCTGAGTACCGAAATTGAACACTGTCTCGTACTTTCGGCAACGCCCATATTGCGTCACGCTGCAGAGTATTTGTCACTGCTTCGCCTGATGCAGCCTCAGCAGTATGATTCGATGTCCCTCGCTCAGTTTCAGGCGATGCTGTCAGCGCAAAGTGATCTACGCCGACGTTTAGCCTATATTGGACATGCTTTGAACGAAGATGATTTTGACAATGACGAGTTTCACGACGAAATTGATCCTCTTCTTGAAAATCTGCCAGATGATGATGTCCTGCCAGAATTGATTCATGCTGTTGACGGGCAGGTTTCTGATCATGGGCTTGGTGCGGCACGAGAAGTACATAGTTACCTAAGTGAAAACTATCGAATTGAAAATCGTGTTATACGCAATCGTCGTGCTAGCCTCGAAGGACAGGTATCCTTGCCGAAACGTATTCTTGACGACTCCTATAGCTATTTACCGACTGGTGAAGAAGGGGAGACGCTCGCTGAACTCACAGAATATGCTATTGAAGCCATCGCTCATGACCGGCAAAGTGTTGAGATCATCTGTGCGTTGTTTTATGCCGCCGCAAGCAGTCCTTTTGCCCTTCAAGCACTCGTGGATGCTCGCCACTCCGCGATTATCACACCTATACAAAACGGCGAATTGCAAGCAAGCATCGCACAACTCACGATTTTAAAACCTGCATATCCCGGCGAAATGCAGCGCCTCGAACGGCTTAAGTGGTGTCTTGACCACTGGGTACAAGTGACTCACGCCGCAATAAGCACAATCGTATTGGGAAAATCACCTGCCCCGGAGGCCCCACACCGCGTTTTGCAGGTACTCCGTGCGGTTTACAATATCTGTACCAAAACTGAAAATAAAGTCCTCATCTTCTGCCACTGGACTGAGACGCATCAGTTGCTTGAGCAAACAATCAAGAAACATTATGGTAGCCAGCGTTTGGCTGTTTTTAGTGCTGGTATGAGTATTGATGAATTACAGAGCGAAGTAGATCGCTTTCAGTCAGACGTGCAATGCCAGATTATGCTATCTGACGAGGCGGGGGGCGAGGGACGCAACTTTCAAGTCGCCACTGCGATTATTCACGTTGATTTGCCTTGGATGCCAGCACAAATTGAGCAGCGCATTGGGCGTGTGGATCGTTTAGGGCGTACTGGAATTGTGACATCCATCGTTTCATACGCCCGTCAAACGCTTGAGGCTGATTTGTTTCGACTCTGGCATCTGGCGTTTGAGTTGTTCAGCCATTCGCTGAGCGGAATGGAAATTGTGCTGGAGTCTGTTCAGGATGACATCACGGAGGCGCTGGCAAACAACCCGCGTGAAGGATTGGTGAACATATTAGATGACATGACGACAAGAGCGCGGACACTGCGTGAAACCGTTGAAGAAGAACGATATGCGGAAGAAAGTGCTACCCAGAACCACCGACGTGAAGAATTCGCGAGAACATTAGATGATTACCGTGATGGCGATAAGCTGAAAATGCCTTTACTCAAGTGGGCAGAGCTTGCGGGTATGCCCAGTTATACGCAACCTGATCGTGTCAACGATGTTCTGTTCACTGTGTTTAATCCAAAGCAATTCAGTCTTAATGCCATAAAGAATGCAAAATTCGTAAGCCCACCCAATATGGAAGAGGCATTGCGCCGTTCCGGAAGACAAAGCGCGCTTGTGATTCGTGGAACCTTCAACCGCGAAGTCGCTGTACAGCGCGAAGATGTTGTTTTCTTTGCGCCTGGTGAACCCTGGACTGACGCGCTGATCGTAAACGCACTCCATGCTGATCGGGGGCAGTGTTCAGCTATATCGCGTCATGTCTCGCAGTTGGCAGAAGACTGGGAAGGTGTGGAATGCCTCTATAGTATTCAAATCGACCCGCGACCACTCTACGCAGCTGGTGGCGACCCGGTGAATCTATTTCATGTTCAAGGCTATTTAACCGCTCCTTTGTATCGAGTCATTATAGGGCTAGATGGACAGATCATTAAGCACTCCAATGTAATTTGGCAAGTTCTCCAGAAGCATGAACCACACGCAGGTGATATACATCTTGGTAAACGCAGCGGACCAAACCCTCCATTGAAGTTACTCATGGAGCGTTTTCCTCGCGATAGATGGAAGGAGGTTGTTCGCTCAGTTCTATCAACGGCGGAAGCCCATGTGCGCTCGGAATATGAATTTGCTTCAGAACTTGCGGACGAAGCACGTTCTGTATTCGAGAGAACCATTACAGGGCAGCGTGCCGCACACCGCTGGTTATCGGGTGAACGAAGCAGCGCCGAAATTGACGAATACGAGCGCATTTCAGGATTACTGGTAGAAGGCATTTCGAAGCCGCAAATTCAACTGGAGTCGGTATGCTTTTGGTGGCTAAAGGCTTCGAACGAGGACAGTTATGGCATTTCTTGATTTATTCGATGAGGCGTTACGCTTTCCTAACCCAAACTGGACAATTCTCAGGCGTGCTGCTCATCATGATCGTATGACATTATCCAAGAGCGAGATAGTAGTCGCTGGCATAGCGGAACGTTTGTGTATCGCTTTTCAGAATGCATCATTTGTTGATGCTGTTGCTCTTCTTCGCCAATTTATACGTATCAGAGGTGGGCTTCATATTTCGAAGTCTCTGTGGTCACAGGTGCGCGAACGTGCCGAGACCTGCGGAATCATTGGTTTGGTGGAAAACGATACTATTGAGTTGAGCGCCCGATCCTGGCAGTCTACATGGCTGCGATATTCCGAGCAAATTGATGGGTTTGAGCGCCGAAACACTACCCCGTCCAGCTTAGGGGATGGGATGTTGAATGCGATGCGGCCTGTATGGACAGACTATCGCTCAGAAGCTCAGAAAGCCGCAGTGGATGCCTGGTTATTTGCACCACCCGGTTCGACGACGCTCGTTACCCTGCCAACGGGTGGTGGGAAGAGTATGTGTACTGTTCTGCCCGCATGGTTTGACTCGCGGGGTGGGCGGGTCAACAGCGGGACAACCCTCGTTGTTGTGCCAACCGTTGCACTGGCACTTGATCAGGAAAAACAGGCTGGCGCATTTTTCAAAGGATCGGCGCAGCCTCAATGTCGCACGGGCGCAAGTACACCTCAGGAGCGCAAGGACATCGAGGCATGTTTGCGCGATGGTAGTCTACCTATACTTTTCACCTCCCCAGAGTCGTTGCTTGGATCGCGTCTTTATGAAGCGTGTCTGGATGCCGCAGAAGAAGGATTCATTACACGCTTCGTTATTGACGAGGCCCATCTAATCGAGACGTGGGGCGCAGGGTTTCGCCCAGAATTTCAGTTGCTGTCCGCTTTCAGACGGCGCATGTTAAGTCGCTCAAAAGGGAATCTGCGAACATTGCTCTTATCTGCAACTGTGTCTGAGCGTAGCCGGGAGGTTCTCGAACAGTTATTCAGCGAACCGGGAAAACTGGTTACAGTGCAGGCGAATCGGCTGCGACCAGAAATCGGTTACTGGTTTGATTTTGCGCCCAACGAATATGCCCGAAATCAGCGGGTTCTAGAATCGATTCGGTTTCTGCCGCGTCCACTCATTTTGTACGTTACCCGTCCAATGCAGGCGGCGGCGTGGGAAATACGGCTCAGAGATGAGGGCTACCAGCGTGTGGCTTGTTTTACGGGTGAAACGCGAGGCGAAGAGCGCCAGGCTCTGTTAGATGCGTGGATGTCCAATCAGATTGACATTATGATTGGAACATCCGCTTTTGGGCTGGGGGTAGATAAGAGTGATGTGCGCGCAATTGTTCATGCAACCTTACCAGAGAATATTGACCGTTTTTATCAAGAGGTCGGACGTGGAGGGCGAGATGGATACAGTGCATCGGCTTTGCTGTGTACCTGTCCCCAGGACATTGATCTTGCTTACAGCTTAAGCCCGAAGCGAATAACATTTGAAAAAGCAGAGCCGCGCTGGAATGCAATGCTTGCGACGCCAAATCATGCTGTATCAGGTGATGTGAGGCGCATAAATCGGGAGGCTGTGCCGATTGGCAAGCATCGAGACGCAGTTGAAGTTGATCGTGATTGGAATGATCATCTTCTTCTTTTGCTTCAACGTGCCGGTGCAATTCAAGTTGTGGATATTTCGACACCAGAATTTGTTTCGACAGAGCCTTCTGACGCTGAACTCATGATACGGATTGTGGATACCAGGTTGTTGGATGATCCCGAACACTTCCGGCGGGTGTTTGAGCGTGTTCGTGAGCAGGAGAAGGATAACAGCCCAACCGATCAACTACTTGATATTATCAAGGCATATGGTAGCGCCAGTGCAGAAATGTGTCTTGGGCGGCAGCTTGCCGAAGTCTACGATAATGTGCAGATTGCCTGCGGCGGCTGTACTAACTGCCGGCAAGAAAGTCGGGAAGCATACGGGGGAGATACACTCGATTTTCAAGTGTCGTATCCGAACGCTTTAGCCCGACAGGTCAGCGCCGCTGCACCCATCGCGCCACAGTTGAGTGCCAAACTGGGTGGCTGGAAATCGCTTAATGTAACGTGGATTGGGGCAAGGTCAGCAGAGTCACTTAAGGCAATCCTGCCGATTATGCCGTTACTGGCAAGGCTTGGCTTTCAGCAATTGGTCATTCCTGATGCACTTTTTGAACATTCTGACTTAGGAGCTGTTTTGATTCGTTCTTTAGCGGAACAGGACAAGGACTATACGGTCTATCCACATCGCGTGATCCCTGTGTCCTGGCTGGTGGATCGTAAACGACCCCCACTGCTGTCCCTTCCAACAGTTATGATATACCCACCGGACGACCATACAACCAACAGGGTATATCAAACTGTCATAGCGGCGGAAGGATACGGAGTGAAGTTGCCTGCCTGCATCCATATTGTTCACGCCGCGCTTCGTTTAACGAGTGCTGGTAAGCTGTTCACAGAACATGTGGATGGGTTAACAGAGGTATTCGATAGATTTCACACATTAATCCGCGATATCACGGCGACAGTCAATTAATCTGAGAGGTTTGCGATATGTCGGAAGTTATTGACAAGAACCATGTACTCCCTCATCGCCTATTTGCTATGGCTGCTGCCGTAAACGAATGTCCTAATATCCCAAGAGCAGATTTGCTTCGTTTGGTTCAGCCCTCTCCAGTAAATGAAAGTCTTGAGACTTCAGGCAATATTTTCATAAAGTGCCAACTTTGTGGCCTGATAGCTGAATCGCAGGATAAGCTTCGCACGGCAACTTTGGCTGTAGACCCTCGTGTAGTGACTGACTTCGAGGCATTTCGAACGTATATGCAATTAACTTTATTGGGCGTTACCAACGAGGACGAAGACCATTTTATTCTCAACCAGTTTACTGCCTGGTACGCTACTCAAGATGATACAGTTCTGACGTTATCGAAACACGAACTAGAAACTAGATTCCACGACGGAGTTTATCCCGGCGTTCAAAACCTAGTTATCCGTGATGAGCCTGGTATTGGAGCCTGGCAAGCATGGGCGCAGTTTCTTGGGTCTGGTTGGCAATCAGAGTTCTCTGTATTTGTTCCAGATTGCACGCTCCGGGTTCTGCCGCTTTTACCTGATCTGCTTCCTGACACAGATTTCATCTCGTTCAGTCTATTTATGGAACATTTGTCGGCACACTGTTCCGAATTGGATGGCGGTGCGTTGTTCGAACGATGCTGGGAAGCCTGCCGACCTCAAGAGCGGCGTGGCAACCGCCTCAGCCTAATGTTATCAACGGCGCTGCGTGTCTTAAACCAGCGCGGAGTAATCACACTGGAAAATCGCGCCGACTCAACCGAAAACTGGACGTTGTTTCCAGCCCAGAGCTACATTGCTCGCGTGACGCATATTCGTAGGGGTACAAGTCAATGAGCGATTCATTTTCACAGGTTGTTTGTTGGCAAACAGATCGTATAGGCGCGGTCATCAACAAAGAAGCGCTTTCCGTTGATCGCGCGGATTTCCTTGCCACACATGTCCCCATGCGTCAGATTGCCTATGAGCGTGTGCCAGTAGCGACAAGTGCCAGTGAAGGCGATTTGCTGGCTGAACTTCACCATCAGGCGGATACGAATCAGCATACCTTTATGGTGATAAAGGGTGTCCCCGGCACAGGAAAATCGCACCTCATCCGTTGGCTGAAAGAGCGCTACGCGGCAGAACGTCCCCAGGATGCTGTTCTGCTGATTGAGCGCGCAAACACAAGCCTTCGCGGAACACTTCAGCAAATAATCAACTCAGGTCTGTTTGACCGCGCAGGTTTGCCTGAGTCGCTGAAACGGTTACAGGAAGCGGTCACTGAATTGTCTACTGATGCACTGGCAGACAACTTGCTTGACCAAATCAAGACAGCAACGTTGGAAGTGGATTTTCCCGCACTCCCAAACCGATTGAAGCCAGAAAATATATACCGATTTCTTCTCGATGTTGTCATTCGTGAGCAGCTCAAATCGCCGGAAGGCCCTATTGAACGTATTGCTGCCTTCCTGACACATGGGCGTGAAGACAATAGCGGTGCGGATGAAACTCCTGGTTTTGAAGCAGACGATTTTGTGTTCAAGCCCGACCTGCTCCGTAAGCTAAATGGATACCCTGAAGCGAAAAAAGTAGCTGATGATTTGCAGTACAAAGATGAACTGCGCGAGATACTTGCCCGTTACCTGAATTATCTTTTGCGTGGATATGCCATCAGTCGAGCGACTCGACTAAGCACGCAAGACCTGCGTGAAATGTTCAATGAACTGCGGCAGCACTTGCGAAAACTGGATTTACAGCTAGCCTTGTTCATCGAGGACATTACTGCGTTTACAGGCATTGACGAAGGCTTGATGGATGTTCTCATTACCCAGCATCACAGTGAGAGCAACCGTTCATACTGTCGTTTAACATCGGTCATCGGTGTAACAGATGCTTATTTCAGCGACTACATGCCCGACAACTTCAAAGACCGCGCTACTCACCTTTTGACCTTGAGCAGCAATACCTCACGCGGCGGTTCTGACTTGATGCAAGATGAGACTGTCCGGGCTGAATTCGCAGCACGTTATCTTAATGCGATGCGTATGGAACGGACTGTTCTCGACCAATGGGTTCGTTCAGGTGCATCGCTGGAGTCCATGCCGATTGCGTGTGATGAATGCAGGTTTCGTGCCCCATGCCACGCGGCCTTCGGTGCTGTTGAAATTGGCGAGGGCAGTGAAAAGCGGCAAATCGGAGTCTATCCTTTCAATCGGCGTGCCCTTGATAATCTTTATCGGGGTCTGAGAGAGAGTTATCCGCGTACACCACGGACTTACTTGTTTGATTTGCTAGGTTATGTACTTCAAAGTCATACTGAAAAAATAAAGACTGACGAATTTCCGCCGCCTGAAACGGAACTCGCGCCCGCCGTTCAACCGCCGTCGTTTAATCCCGCTGCGCACCGCCAAATCGTCGAACGACAAGGGGGAGCGGCTGCCAAGCGTTTGATGACCCTGCTGCTCTACTGGGGAGATCGTAGCGCAGGGCGTGTTGGAGAAAACTTAGGTTCACTATCTGAAACCGTGTTTCGTTCCTTCCATGTGAAGATGGTCGAGGGATCTGCCGGCGAGCCAGTGATAGAATCTGTACCTACTGCCATCGAAACTGGGCAACCTGCCCCACCTGCTGTTTCGGAAGAGGTAGATCGCTACACACGTCTAATTGACACTTGGATGACATCGGGTAAGTTGAGTGGGTACGATAAGTTCGGTGAATGGATTGCGGACTTAATTCGCTCATTCATTGATTGGCAAACACATGGTATTTCAGTTGAACAGGTCAAGGAATACATTACGCAAGGACGCTTTGAAATTGAAGGTCAAACGGGTACCCCACAGCGTCGCCACCGATTGTTCTTTGCTCGCACACCAGAACTGCGTTATGTCCTACAAGCCCTTGCCGACCTAAACACCAATCGGCAGGGATTAAGTCCCGCTCAGTACGGCGAACATCTGACCACTCTCAGCATATGGTTACGCACTGAAGAATCCCGAATCGTGGCGTTTGTACGAGAGCCTAGTGGTCTGACACCGCCCCCGGACTATCTACTGAATATCGTATCGCGGAACGTTGTGCTGCTGGCTTGTCTGGCAGGTGAGCTGGCCCTTACTGATGATGTGACTGCACAATACCAACAGGTCATCAAAAGCTGTGCCGAAAACAAACAGTGGGAAGACAGTCTCGCCAGAATGAGAGCAACACAACCGGATACATGGATCAAGCTGATGCGTGATGTTAATCATCAGGACGCTGTTTCACACTGTCGCAAGGCGGTGCTGCAATTGCTTAATCGCCCTCAAGGACAACGTGAGGCCGTCCGTTATGTAGACGCAGCATCTTTACTGAATATTCTGGAGGAATTTGCTGCGGCAGACTGGGTACTACCAGAAATGACCGAGATTCCAGATACAACCGATCCGACATGGACAAGCGCTCTAATCGTATACAAGGCGCTGCAAAAGAGTTTTTCAGCTGTCGTAGAGGCTTGCTACGCTGAGCTTGATAGTCTACATAGTAGCCTAATTATCGCGCTCGGCGAAGAAACACCCGGACAGATGATGGAAGCTATGCAAAATGCGTTAGGCGGTCTCCGAACGGTTGGTATATCTTATGCTCCACGATTAGACGAGCCGTTCAACAAAGACAAAGGCTCAAGCCGATGGATGCCAGGGAGTTTTGAGCCGCTACTGGCAAAGATTACGGCGGCACTTCAATGTGAGACATTACAAGCACGCGCATTATATAGTGGCGGGGGTTATGCCAGCGAAGTTCCTATGCTGCGCCAGCGCACCCATACCCTCCAGATGTTTGAACAAGAGATGCAGAAAAAAAACGAGATACTGGAAAAGAAAATCGAAGATTTGAGTGCAAAAACAGAGGTTGCTCAGGGCTACCAGCGCGTCATAAGTCAATACGAGGAGCTGAACTCGCGGCTGGATGAGATCATGAGAGGTAGCGATGATTAGTCAACTTGCCAATGATGTTTTCGAACGGACAAAGGCATTCGGGCATCTCAAGGAAATCGTGTCGCAGGCTGAAGCGGTACATGATACCGAGTGGCTGTTGGATGGAATTGGGGCAGAACTGCACAAATGGGCAGACGTATTCCCCATTCTTATGCCTCTTATCGCTTCGGAGAGGGCGGAGGCAATACATGCCGATGCAGCTACTATTGCACATCAACTTTCTACTTCGCGCGATGAGTTTGTTCATCAGAACTTCCAGCAGGCGGTTAAACTCACTCAATTAAAAAGTAAAACTGAAAGGCTGCTCATCAGTACAAGGGAAGCATGGACAGAATATGCGCGTCAGAAGGTCACACCTTATCGAGAATTGACACTGATTGCCGAGCGTCTTCCCAAAATGGCACGTCATCTCGATTCAATACACCGCGAACTCGTGAATGCCCAGAAGCAGACTATTGACCTGCCCGTAAAGCCTGAAGTGATAGAACAATTCCATGCCTGTTTAGACAAACTGGAAACCTTATTGAGTGATTTAGAGGGACTACCGAGTGATGTGCGAATCTTTCTCGATAAACTCATGAAGGACGAAGCGACTTTTGCCGATGTCACACATGAGGTGTTTGAGTGGTGCCGTGCCGAGGGACTGGCAGAAAAACTGCGAATTGCACGTTTATGATTCGTAACATTGGAGTGTGAATATCTCATGAGTCGTTTCCATCCGTTTGCCTCAGCACTACCCGAACAAGGTCAGATCGTAAGAACGAGACAGCGTGTTTTCACTGTTACCGAGGTACGTTCCAGTGTACTGCCTGTAACGGCAGCCGAAAGCCCGATGCATTTAGTCACCCTTGCCTCAGTGGAAGATGATGCACTTGGCGAAACGATTCAGGTGTTGTGGGAAACAGAGCCTGGCACACAAATTATCGAGCGGGCAGAACTACCTGCCCCTCATGAATTTGACTCGTCGGAAAGGCTTGAAGCATTTTTGGACGCAGTGCGTTGGGGTGCGGCATCGCAAGCGGATCGTGCTGTATTGCAGGCACCTTTTCGCAGCGGTATTAAACTAGAAGATTACCAACTTAACCCTCTCGTGCGTGCAGTTCAGATGCCGCGCGTCAGCCTTTTGATCGCGGATGATGTTGGCTTAGGTAAAACAGTCGAGGCAGGGCTGGTAATTCAAGAGTTGATCACTCGCAATCGCGCGCGCACGGTATTGGTCGTTTGTCCGGCTGGGTTGCTCTATCACTGGCGTGATCAAATGCACGAAAAATTCGGATTGGACTTTCGCATCATCAATACCGAAACCATGCGGAATCTTCGTCGTACCCGTGGGCTACACGTTAATCCTTGGTCACATTTTCCACGCTTAATCACGTCAATGGATTTTCTCAAACGCGAACGTCCGCTCAGATTGTTTCACGAGAGTGTGCAAAGCAAACCGGACTATCCGCGTCCTTTTGATGTGCTCGTGATTGATGAAGCGCACAATGTCTCACCCTCCGGCAGCGGGCAATATGCAATCGACAGTCAACGAACAACGGCAATACGTGAAATAGTGCCGTACTTTGAACATCACCTGTTTCTTTCCGCGACCCCGCATAACGGGTTTCCAGAAAGTTTCTCAGCTCTGCTCGAACTGCTTGACAATCAACGCTTTGCACGTGGCGTACCACCGAATCGTCAGCAACTAGACGCTGTGATGGTACGGCGTTTAAAGCGCGATCTAAAAGATGAATTTGGCAATCCGCGTTTCAATCCGCGCATTATTGTGCCGTTGGAGGTTTCGTATGCTGATGCGGAGCGGCAAGTTCACGCTTGGCTGCGGGCGTATGCTACTATGTGGCATGAACGAGCAACCACAAAAGACACCCAGTACGCATCGGAATTTATCTTCAAGCTGTTGAAAAAACGACTCCTTTCTTCGCCCGAAGCCTTTCGAGCAACCTTGGAAGTCCACCGAGCCTCTGTGAAAAAAGCTAATGCTTCCCTGCCGACTATAAGAGGTGAGACTATCGGCATTTTGCGCCGTCAGATTGAACAGACATCAGAAGATTATGCTGATGATGAAGAATTGGAAAGTGCCGTGGACGGTGCAGTCACGACCGCGACTCATACACTCCCAACGTTAACGGCAGCGGAAGAAACCCTACTTGATAAGATGCTTGACTGGGCAACTAACGCCAGTGAACGCCCGGACAGCAAAACCGTGCGTTTGCTCGACTGGTTACGAAGTGTGGTCAAGCCGAACGGCGTGTGGAATGATGAGCGTGTGATCCTCTTTACGGAATACCGTGCAACACAGAAGTGGCTTCAAAAGATGCTGACGGCGGCAGGATTGGCGGATCGTGATCGGCTGGCGCTGATTTACGGTGGTATGGATGATGAAGACCGCGAAAAGATTAAGGCCAAATTCCAAGCACTTCCTAGTCCAGAAAACAGGCTGCGTATCTTGCTCGCAACAGATGCAGCTTCGGAAGGTATTGACCTACAAAACTACTGTCACCGTCTCGTCCATATCGAAATACCGTGGAACCCCAACAGACTTGAGCAGCGCAACGGGCGAATTGATCGCATGGGGCAGAAGCACTCGCCGGAAATCTATCATTTTGTGCCGCAAGGGTATGAACGCACAGCCGACGAACTAGTACGTGGCAAATCAATGGATGACCTTGATGGAGACCTTGAGTTCTTGGGGCGAGTCGTCGAAAAGCTCGACCGGATGCGCGAAGACCTTGCGGGCAAAGTGGGCAATGTGATTGCCACACAAGTTGAAGAGGTGATGACAGGGCTTCGCCACCGTATTGATCTGAACAAGCTAAACGAAAGCACCGCCCCCGCTCGCGCATTGCTGCGGCTGGAACGTGAACTGGATGCACGGATTCAAAAGCAGATTCAGACATTTTACAGCGAACGACACACGATGCACTTAACCCCCGCCAACGTACAAAGGGTAGTCGAAGTGGCGCTCGAACTGGGTGGGCAGCCGCCGCTGCAACCTGCTGCCGGACGACCCGGCGCATATTATCTACCAGCGCTGCGGGGCAGCACATGGAATTTGGCGCGGACGGGGTTGGCACACCCATTTACTGATGAGGAGCGCCCGATTGTTTTTGATGAGGCTCTAGTGAATGATGACAGTGTTGTGTTGGCGCATCTCAATCACCCATTGGTGTTACTGGCGCAGCGTCTGCTGCGCGCGGAAGTCTGGTCTGCGCAAGGGAAGCTAAACCGCGTGACGGCTCGTATTGTCCCGAACCATGCCTTGAGTTCGCCTGCACTCGTCGGTTACGCCCGTCTGGTTATCGTGGGTGGAGGACGCTACCGCTTGCACGAGGAATTAATCACAGCAGGTGGGTATCTCATCTTCGGTGATCGTCCGAGCTTCCGTCGTATGAATGTCGGTGAACTGACACAAGCGCTTGACGAAGCGACCAATGATATGCCCGGTGAACGCGCACTTTTGGCACTACAGAATGGTTGGGAAAACTTTGCACCATCATTGAGCAGTGCGCTGGATTCGCGGATGCAGGATCGTTTACAGACCATCACGAACCAGCTTGAGGAACGGCAGGCGAAAGAGGAACAAGATGTCGTCGCCATCCTCTCCGAACTAGAGCAGTCTATCCGCCGCGAACTCAAGCCCGTTGCACAGCTTAGTCTGCCCGGCTTTTCTGATGCAGAGCGTGACCAGTACACACGCGATATGGACGCACTCCATGCCCGGCTTGAGCGCATCCCGTATGAAATGACACGTGAGCAAGATACCGTACGCGCTCGCTACGCTGACTATCAACCGCGCCTGTTCCCGGTTGCCGTTGCTCTGCTCATTCCTGAACGGTTAGGATAAACCTGATGTCTACAGTTAAGTATCATTCCGAATGGCTCTCGCTTATTGACATTTCCGGTCCGTTCCTGAACATTGCCACCCTAGAGCGTGTGTTCCCGCAGGGAGTGTACGCACTCGAATCCGCGCGCGCTCAGGAATTACGGGCGGCCTATGATGAATGGGATGCCGAAGCTGCACACGACCCGCGTTTTCATCGGGCATGGGTGCGTTATGTGCTAGAAACGCTGCTCGAATGGAATGACACGTGTCTTGCCGACGGGCAGGCGATACCGGAACCGTTCAAATATACGGCGATTGAACACGGCGGTGAAACCATTCGTCCCGACTATATGCTCCATCAGCCGGGACAATCAAATAATGCCCGCGCGCTAGTGTGTGTCTATCCGTTCGGGCTACCGCTGGAAAAACCGATGCCGCACGCCCTGTGGTCAGCCAGTCCGGCAGCCCGGACATTTGCCCTGCTGCGTGCCACTGGTGTACGGATTGGCATCGTCACTAACGGCGAACAATGGATGCTGATTAATGCCCCGACGACTGGATTAGCGGGCTATGTAAGCTGGTATGCAGAAATATGGCAGGAAGAACGGGATACCCTGCGCGCGTTTTTCAGCCTGTTGGGTGTGAGCCGCTTCTTCGGTGTGGCCGACGAAGACACGCTTGAAGCCATGCTGGACGAAAGTGCCAACGACGCACAGGAAGTCACCGATCAGCTTGGTTTACAGGTACGCCATGCTGTTGAAATCCTCGTGCGTTCGCTGGATCGCGCCGATCAGGACAGCGGTGGTACGCTGCTGGCGGGTGTGAGGGAAGCTGAACTCTATCAGGCAGCGTTGACGGTGATGATGCGCCTTGTCTTTCTGTTGAGCGCTGAAGAACGCGGCTTATTTCTGCTGGGCGATCCGCTTTACGACCAGTCCTATGCCGCTTCTACCTTGCGGGCACAACTTCACGAGACCGCTGACCGGACGGGTGAAGATGTGCTGGAACGACGCGCGGATGCCTGGTCTCGGCTACTAGCGACCTTCCGGCTGGTCTACTACGGCGCGGCGCACGAAGATTTGCGCCTGCCTGCTTATGGCGGCAGCCTGTTCGACCCGGATCGTTTTCCCTTCCTTGAAGGGCATGTGGACGGGCTGGATGACACGCCGCCCAATGTGGATAACCGCACGGTGCTGCACCTGCTCGATGCGCTGCAAGTGCTGCAATCCAAGGGCGAAGCCCGCCGTCTCAGTTTCCGCGCGCTCGACATCGAGCAGATCGGGCATGTGTACGAAGGCTTGCTCGACCACGAAGCCCGCCGCGCCGAGGAAGTTATGCTCGGTTTTACCGGCGGGATTGAGCCGGAAATCCCGCTCTCAGCATTGTTGATTCAGACCGATGCCGATTTGCATAAGTTCCTCAAGGAAGCCACTGGGCGCAGCAGCCTCAACACGATCAAAAACGCTCTGAGTAAACCATTCGACCCGGATCGCGCCCGCCGACTCCGTACCATTTGCCGCGACGAGGCACTGTTCGATGCTGTGCTGCCTTTCCTCAACCTGCTGCGCGATGATGAGTTCGGCTATCCGGTGGTCGTGCTGCCAGGGAGCGTGTTTGTCACTGCTGGATCGGAACGCCGCGCTACCGGCACACATTACACGCCGCGTTCGCTGACAGAGCCGATTGTCCAGCACACGCTGGAGCCGCTGGTTTATCGCGGTATGGCGGAAGGCTTGCCCGCTGAACAATGGGCGCTCAAAAGCCCGCGCGAAATCCTGGCGTTCAAAGTCTGCGATATGGCGATGGGCAGCGGCGCATTCCTAGTGCAAGTCTGTCGTTATCTAGCTGCCCGGTTGATCGAAGCCTGGGAACAGCGAATCGAAGTCGAAAACACGCCTATTCCACGTCTGACGATTGAGGGTGATACGCCGACGGGTGCGCTGACTGACATTCTCATCCCCGACGACCCGAACGAACGCACGACGCTGGCGCTGCGCCTGATCGCGGATCGGTGCTTGTACGGCGTAGACAAAAACCCCTTGGCTGTCGAGATGGCGAAACTCTCATTGTGGCTGACGACGCTGGCGAAGGGGCGACCTTTCACATTCCTCGACCACGCGCTGAAATGCGGCGATTCGCTGCTGGGCGTCTCGCTGAATCAATTGCGCCTCTGGAATCTCGATCCTGATGCCGACGATGTGCCGCTATTCCGCATCCGTCTACGCGAACGTGCCGATGAGATTGTGACGCTGCGCTTGCAGTTGGAAAGCTTCCCGGTCAACACCGTCGAAGATCAACAGCGCAAGGAATCGCTACATCACGAGGCCGAAACCCGCATGAACGACCTGCGCGCCGCTGCCGACCACCTTGTCCTGTCATACCTGATTGATGGGTTGAACGACAAACAGCGTGAAGCCTTGCGCCTGCGCCTGCTGGACGCACTGATACATGGGCATGACCTGACACCGGAGGACTACGACGCGCTGCTGCCCATTTTCCACCGTTATAACCCCTTCCACTGGGAATTGGAATTCCCTGAAGTATTCCCGAATGAACGCGGCGGATTTGATGCCTTCGTCGGCAACCCCCCATTTCAGGGCGGGCAGCACCTAACAGGACAACTTGGTATACCCTACCGGAACTATCTGGTGGATTTCATCGCCAACGGGCAAAAAGGCAGCGCTGATCTATGTGCCTATTTCTTCCTCCGCGCTCATGGCAATCTGCGGACAGGTGGCACGTTCGGCCTGATTGCCACCAACACCATCGCGCAGGGTGATACCCGCGATGTGGGTCTAATTCAACTGGAAAAAACTGGGGCGACATTATACCGTGCTTACAATGATCTTGTGTGGCCGGGTGTGGCAGCAGTCGTGGTAGATGTTGTTCACATCCGCAAAGGGGATTACCTCAACATCTGCTATTTGGACAATGAAGCTGTTGAATTCATCACTCCTTTGCTTGATGACATTGCTCTACAAGGACAATATCTGCCTAAGAAACTACAAGCAAATGCAGACAAGAGTTTCAAGGGCGTGGTTATCTTGGGCATGGGTTTCGTTATGGAGCCAGAAGAAGCCCAAATGCTTATTCAGAAAGATCCACATAATGCCGATGTATTGTTCCCATATGTAAATGGTGAAGACTTGAATGATACACCGGATCAAAGTGCAACTCGATGGGCAATCAATTTCTTTGATTGGAAAGTAGAACAAGCGATAGAGTATCCTGACTGCTATGCGATAGTACGCGAAAAGGTCTATCCTGAGCGAATGAAGCAAAATCGGGAGATTCGCAAACGCTATTGGTGGAGATATGGTGAGACTGCACCCGCCCTCCATAGAGCTATTGCTTCCCTTTCCCAGACGTTGGTAGTAACCCAAACAAGCAAGTTTCACGGTTTTGTTTTCAAAAATCAGAACATAGTCTTTGATCAAAAACTAGTTATTTTCCCCTTTTCTCAATTTGCCCCGTTCGCAGTTTTGCAATCTACAGTTCATGTCAAATGGCTTTATCGACACGGCTCTACTTTGGAAACTAGACCTGTATACACTCCGTCTGACTGCTTTGAAACTTTTCCTTTCCCACCTACCGAAGCATTAGCATTGCTGGAAGGAATCGGCGAAATCTACCACGAGACGCGCCGCCAAATCATGCTCAACCGACAGGAAGGGTTGACCGCCACCTACAACCGATTCCACAACCCGGACGAACGGAGCAGCGATATTCAGGCGTTATGCGATTTGCACCGCCAGATGGATGAAGCCGTCGCCGCTGCTTATGGCTGGGATGATTTGCCGCTGGAACATGCTTTTCACGACACGGCACAGGGTATGCGTTATACCATCAGCGAAGCTGCCCGCCGCGAAATCCTCAAGCGGCTGCTGGCGCTCAACTTCGAGCGTTACGAAGAAGAGCAGCGGTTGGGCCTGGGTGTTCCAGGGAAGAAGGGGAAACGTAAAACGAAAGCCTCTGATACGCTTCAACCTGAAGGCGACGGAGGCGAAGCCGACCCCAATGCGCCACCGCCGGAGCAATTGACATTTTTCGATGATGATACGCCAAAGCAGAAGCGGCTGCTGTGAGGTTCAAAGGGAACTCCATATTATGAATGTGATTTGTTCGCAAGAGCCTATTATTGATATTAACTGGCATAGTTGCGTTAAGACAAAAGATTTTGTTGTCCTTATTGATCTTAATATCGTGGGGATTAGCCAATAATATGTGTGATACGCTTGTTGAAATGATGGGATTTTCTCTGTGTATTCCACCCCTAGTTTGGAAGCCGGGGATAACGGCTCAAACTGTCTGTCAATATCTGGTTCGTTACCCAGAGATGTTCTCAGGTGCAACTGTCCTCGATATGGGCTGTGGTTGTGGAATTTTGGCTTTACAAATGGCAAATCTAGGGTCAAAAACGGTGCTTACCGTTGATTTAAGTCGGGAGGCTGTGCAAGCAACGCAGGACAATTGGCTTCATAATCACTTCTCAAGCCAAGCGATTGTGCCAATTGTGTCGAATGGTTTTGATCAAATCCCCCGTGCATATCAAGGACAACTGGATGTAATTGTCTCCAATCCTCCGTCACAACCCGCAAAATACTCTGAACCCCATTCGCCGCAGCGTGAAGCAGCTCATCACTGGAATGAAGCCGGTGTAGATGGGCGGGCAGTCCTGGATAGCTTAATTGAGCAGGGGATTCACTGGTTGAAGCCGCAAGGGCGTATGATCTTTTCAATGAGCAGTCGACACGGTTGGAAACAAACGCAGGCACGTTTAGATGAATTGCTTAAAGCCCAACACATTTCAGCTTGGCAAATAGTTCATCAAATAAGCTTGCCTCTGGAAGGTTTCCAGCAAAACTATCTTGATTTTTGGTTAGCTCAACAAACAGATGATGATGTGCGGGTTTTTCTAAAAGAAGGACGCTATTACCATCAGTTTATGATTATTGAGGTCATTAGAGCGTAAGTTACTTAAATACAATATTCTATAGGATAACGTGAATGAGCTATAAGCTTCTCAATGTTCCCGGCAATCTTGATCTTGTAAATGCTTTGGCCTTCACGCGCGAGGTGGCAGCACTGCCAGATGATGTGACGATTTTCGGGCTGGATTTCGGCGCGTGGTCACGCAGCAAAGCGTCAGACCTGCCGATCAAACCGTTCGGGATGCTGCTCATCACATTAGCGATACAGCAGTTTCACAAGCGCGTTCCGGCAGCGGTCATCATGCCCACCCATCTGCCAAATAATGACATCGAAAGCTACGCGGCACACATGGGCTTTTTCAAGGGCTGTGGCATCCATCTGGGCAAACAGCCCGGTGAGGCAAAAGGCAGCCCAACCTATCTGCCGATCACGAAGATTGATGACCCCGGTTTGCTGCACGGCTCCGAGATCGAGCAGCGCAGTTTACAGTTAGCGCGCCAGTTAACGCAGCGACAGGAGGGCGGGCTGGTGAAAACGCTGCAATATTCGTTCACCGAGATTATCCGCAACGTGGCGGAACATGCCCAGTCACCCGATTACTGGTTGTGCGCGCAATACTGGCCGTCGCGCGGGGAAGCCGAAATCGCATTGATGGACAGCGGACGTGGGCTGCGCGCCAGCCTGTCTCAAAACCCAATTATTCGCCCGCAACTGGTAGATGACCGGGAAGCCATCAAATATGCGCTGATGCCGGGCATTTCGGGTCTCATGTGGAAAGGCAAGCCGCAGCGCGACGATGACATCTGGCAAAACAGCGGCTTTGGTCTGTATATGAACTATCGCATCTGTACCGAAGGTGGAAGTTTCTTCATCGCCAGCGGAAACACAGGGCTTCACTGCGAAAAAGGCAGCGAACACCATTCGACGGAGTATCATCTGCCGGGGGTGGCGTTACGACTGCGGGTGCGGGCGGAAACGTTGGAGTATTATGAGGAACAATATCATCATACTTTCCTCGCCGATGGTGAGCGAGAGGCGAAAAGAATTGCGGGTGGGGTTATTCCGACAGGAGAGCGTATGTCCCGGATGCTGCGTACTGGATTTGCCTCAACTCAGGAGGACAAATGACTGACACGACAACTGTACTTCCCGTTCCCTCACCCGCCGCAGTGCGCGATGAGTTCATCGACATGCTCACTCGCGATTGGCTCGGCCCTGCGGGTGGTGAGGAAGAGATTATTTATGAAAAAACCGTGCGTGATCGCTACCTGATTGGAATGCTTGCACCAAAGAACAAATCTTCAGCCAAAGATTCCGATCCATCGGACGAAGATGACGAACCTGAAGTGAGCGTGCCGGTTGATGAGGAAGGTGACCTCGCCGCTGCCGGTATCGACGATGAGCAAGGACAGGCTGAATCGGTTGTCCCCGATGTCGGTGAAACGGCAGCATTCATCCCCTCATCACTGGGGGTGACCGTCGCGCTGGGCAGCGATGTCCGGCAAATCGTGGTCGAGGTGCATTACGGGCGCTACGTGCGGGAGAATGATGAACAGGATCGCCGTTACTGGAAGCGCATACCCATCAATTTTGTCAGCGAACCACTGTTGGTTCGGGACGGTTTAATTCCTCTAATACCTGTCGAAGGTGATCGGGGCGTGCATCTAATCGGAGTTTGCCGTAAGGGGATGGGCGGCTACGCGCTCACGCTGTTCCTGGTCAACGGGCAAACTCAGCTCAAAAAGAACAAGGATGAGGCATGGCTATTCCAGCCGGAGATCATCTTGTATGGCGCTGATGATGCCCCTATTTTCGCCAAGCGCCCGCTCACACGTGGGCTTCATGATCGTGAAGATCGTGCGATGGAGATGCTGTATCGCAATCATCCCGAATTCGCCGTCGGGCATGGTGTTGGTGTTCATGTAGAAGGTGATCCTGATAACCCTGCACGCGCTTATAAAGTAACCACTCGTATCATCCCGATGCATCAAGTGTCACAGATGTATGCGCGATTAGTACCCGGTCTTGTCACTGATATGGCAGAGTTGGCGCGGACACCCTGCGGCGGTTTCTCGGCTGCACTTTCCCCACTCACCGACGCTTATGAAGTCTGGCTCCATGAGCGCGTCATCGAAATCGAGCATCCAGATTCGCTGCTTGCGCCCTATGTCAAAGAGAAGATTGCTGCCGAACAAATTGGTCATGGCTGGCGGGCGCTCGAACGCATTCGGGCCGGTATTGCGCTCCTCGATAGTGACCCAGATGCAGCGAGAGCGTTTCAATTTGCAAATGCTGCCATGAGCCTTCAACGGGTGCGCTCCCTGTTTGCCGAAGATGTGCGACGTGAAGGTAAACCAGACGTCAATGCGCTTGATGTGCCGGAAAATCGCAGTTGGCGTCCGTTCCAGCTTGCGTTTATCTTGCTGAATCTGCCTGCGATGGTGGATCCCACCCACCCTGATCGGAGCGCACGTAATCCGTTGGATTCACCTGTTGACTTGCTTTGGTTCCCCACGGGTGGCGGTAAAACCGAAGCCTATCTTGGACTGACAGCATTTACGCTCGCCATTCGACGCTTACAGCGTGATCTATTGGGCTTTGATGGTGCTGGCGCGGGTGTCGCCGTGATTATGCGCTACACACTGCGTTTGCTGACTCTCCAGCAGTTTCAGCGTGCAACCGCTCTTATATGTGCCTGCGAAACGTTGCGGCGAGAAGATGCAGCAACGTGGGGCGACGAACCATTCCGCATTGGGTTATGGGTCGGTTCGCGCAGCACCCCCAACTACACGGACGATTCGGCTGAGGCAATCGCACAGGCGCATGGTGGACGACTTTATGGCAGCGGTGGCACTCCCATCCAGTTAAAACACTGTCCCTGGTGCGGGAGTCCGATTCATCCGGGCAGAAATATACATGTGGAGACAGTTGGTGATGGGGCGGGACGCACCTTCCAGTATTGCAGTGATGCCTTCGGGGAATGCCCGTTCGGGGAAAGGCGCGCCAAAGGTGAAGGACTGCCTATCGTCGTCGTGGACGAAGAAATCTATCGGCGTCTTCCTTCCCTGCTGATTGCCACAGTGGATAAATTCGCGCAGATGCCCTGGAAGGGTGCGACACAGATGTTGTTTGGACGTGTCAACGGATACTGTCCGCGTCACGGTTATCGCTCGCCCGATCTGGAAGATACTGACAGTCATCCCAGAAAAGGAAAGTATCCAGCGTGTCGTACAGTTCCGCTGCAAAATGGACTGCGCCCGCCGGATTTGATTATTCAAGATGAGCTGCATCTGATCAGCGGCCCGTTGGGAACCCTAGTAGGGCTATATGAAACCGCAGTTGATACATTGTGCGAATGGGAGGTAAACGGTGTCCAGGTTCACCCCAAAATCGTTGCTTCAACTGCCACGATCCGCCGCGCGCAGTATCAGATACATGCTTTGTTTCAGCGTGCTGTAGAAATTTTCCCGCCCTCAGGACTAGATGCGGCGGATAACTTCTTTGCCCAACAAGATCAGAATGCCCCCGGACGCTTGTATCTGGGGTTATGTGCATCGGGTGCGCGCCTTAAATCTGTCCTTATCCGCGCCTATGTTACGGCAATGTCAGCGGCACAAGTTCTGTTCAATAAGTATGGCGCTGCGGCTGATCCGTACATGACTCTCGTCGGGTACTTCAATTCAGTGCGCGAACTCGGGGGCATGATGCGCGTGATGGATGATGCCGTGCAGTCACGCTTACGCCGAATGGCAGAGCGTGGACTAGCGAAGCGCGTGGTGTTTATCAACAATGTTGAGGAACTTACATCCCGCAAAACAGCCACAGAGATCCCGGAAATCCTCGACAAACTGGAAATTCCGTTTGGCAATCCAGATGCGAAAAAATATCCACTGGATGCTGTGCTGGCAACCAACATGATTTCCGTCGGCGTTGATGTTGGCCGATTAGGATGCATGGTCGTAGCAGGACAGCCAAAGGCGACTGCCGAATATATACAGGCCACTAGCCGTGTAGGACGACGTGCGCCCGGTGTGGTGATTGCGGTTTACAATTGGACACGCCCGCGCGACTTGAGCCACTATGAACGCTTTGAACATTATCACGCAACCTTCTATCAGCAGGTGGAGGCTCTGTCGGTGACTCCGTTCGCGCCTCGTGCATTTGATCGAGCGTTAGCTGCGGTGTTTGTGTCGCTGATGCGGCTGAGTGAATATCGGCTGAACGCGGACGATGATGCCGGGAAATTAAAAGGCGATGACCCACTGCTGAACGCAGTATTTGAACGTATTCTCCAAAGGGCAAGTCGAGTGACAGGTCGCCAAGATACGGTTAATCAAGTAGCCGAACGCCTGAATGCATGTAAAGACGATTGGCTGCGCCAAACACGCCTCCCGGCTGCACAACTGACATATAACAGCAAACGTGGGGCGCAGATTAAACTCCTTAGCGCGCCACAGGAACACACAGGAGACCGCCAACCCTTCACGTGTTTGAATTCAATGCGTGATGTTGAGTTACCTATTCGCCTCATTCTCGATGATTTTCGTATGGATGAAATACTATGAAGGCCAAAGACAAAGAACGCTTAAATGTCGGCGAAGTACGCCCCAGCCAAATGATGTATACCTATGGGATTGGTTCCATAGTTGACTTGCCGAACCTCTCTGTAATCGTAATGGGGCTGGACGATTGGCCGCGTGACACACCCGTAGTAACAGAGCCTCGTCTCTTGAATGCTATCCATTATCATCCTGAGTTGCGCGATGTGGAAGAAATGAAGGCATTGCCTCGTTCGGAAGCTGATACGTCGCGCGGACCCCAGTTTGATGGCTCTGATTTGTATGGTGCGCCAGTCGCCATTTTTCCACGTTGGTGGGTGTGCCCTGTTTGCCGACAACTTGCACCACTCAGCAGCGGCGTTTTCGAGCGCGGGAAACAGACTTATCCACCAGAGAAAATCATGTTTCGGCATACAGGATGTCAAAAAGCGAGAAATCCACAGGCTATCCCTGCCCGTATTCTGGTGGCATGTGAGGATGGGCATCTCGACGATTTCCCGTGGATGGATTTCGTACATCGGGGCAACCCCTGCAAACTCGACACTCCAACTTTAAAACTCGAAGAGTCAGGTGTATCAGGCGAGGTTCGTGATTTGGAAGTTCGTTGTAGCTGTGGTGAACGACGCCGTCTCGCGGATGCATTTGGGAAGGAAAACCGTAATCGAATGCCCATGTGTACCGGACGACGACCTCATCTTCGCGATTACGACGACCAGAAATGTGAGTATCATGCGCGCCCCATTGCGCTTGGTGCCAGTAACCTATGGTTTCCTATCTCCCTGACTGTCCTCTCTATTCCAAGTGAGAGTGACCGTCTAGTGCAGTTGATTCAGGAGTATTGGAACATTCTCCGTGTTGTTAATTCATCTGCCATCTTGACAGCGTTCCGTCTCACTAATCAGATAAAGGGAGAACTCGCTGACTATGAAGATGAAGCAATCTTGCAAGGTATAAGGAACTACGAAGAATATCAAAGTCACCCCAGAGGCAACGATACGCCGGACATCAAACTTCCAGAGTATGAAATGTTCTGCGAGGGTGATCCGGCGCGCAACAGCCGGGATTTCCAGACAAGGAGAATCGGTTTGACGAAAAACTGGTCAGAGTTTGGAATCATCGATGTTCTCCTCGTAGAACGGTTACGCGAAGTGCAGGCAATGATCGGTTTTGCACGGTTGGATGCTGTCGGAGAACTGACCGATCCCGATCAACAGGTCTTGGTGCGTCCGGCACCACTCTCACGTAGGTCACTCAATTGGGTTCCAGCGACTGAACTTCGCGGAGAAGGATTGTTCTTACGTTTTGAGGAAGAGGTCATTGCGGAATGGGAGCATCTACCACAACTTCGTGAGCATACAGAGGCGTTTCGTGCCGCTCATGTGAGTTGGCGTGAAAAGCGAGGAATACAGAATCCAAGTAACGACTTTCCTGGAATGCGTTATGTGCTGCTTCACAGCTTTTCACACGCTTTCATGCGTCATTTAGCTTTGGAAGCAGGATATTCTGCTGCCAGCCTAAAGGAACGCATCTATGCACGTCCTGAGCAACTACCAGGCGGTCCAATGTCAGGTGTACTCATCTATACTGCTGCTCCTGACAGTGAAGGTACTTTAGGCGGTCTAATCGGAATCGGCGAAAACGAACAAGGTTTATATCATCTAGTGAAAGATTCACTGCGTAGTATGATGTTATGTGCGGGTGATCCTCTTTGTTCAGAACGACATGTTGATGCCAGTGGACGTACCATTCATGCAGCCGCTTGCCATGCGTGCCTCTTCGCACCTGAAACGTCCTGTGAACGTGGCAACCGCTACCTTGACCGCTCCGTGCTTGTCACAACGATTGCCAGTGAACCTACAGGCAATGAGTTCTTTACGAGCATCAAGCTATGACACAAGATCTCGTGAGAGCTATCCAGCATTTTGTCGGACAGTCCACTATTGAATTGACTGAACGTGTGGCAACATCCCTTGAAACTTATAGCACCTGGGATGGAATTTACCAGCTTCCTCACATCCCATCCTCGCATCTAAATGCGTTGTTCATGGATATCGTCCAAGCCGGTCACAATACGGGGCATTCGCCCTCTGAAGTTGCTTTTTCCCTGCGCACTGCTGGAGCAGTCGAGGAACGACACCGCGAAACTCCCCACCTGGAGCTTGTGTTGAGTGGTCCTACCTTTCCACCATTTGAAATGCGACGCACCGATGAAGCTATTGTGCAAATTATTCAAGGTGCTCGAAACCGTTTAACGCTCGTTAGCTTTGCCTTATATCGAGTTGATCGTCTTGCCCAAGCTCTCAGCCAAGCAGTACAACGTGGAGTTGAAATCCGCTTGTTTGTTGAGTCGGATAAGCTGCCGAAAGGTAATGTAAGCACCGTATATGGTGAGATGTTGGCCTCCTGTATGGAAGTTTATACTTGGACAGAATCACGTCGTCAACACTCATCTGGTGGCAAAGGTGTATTGCACGCAAAGGTAACTATCGCGGACAGCTACGAGCTATTCATCTCAAGCGCAAATCTTACTGAACATGCAATGTCCCTTAATATCGAACTTGGCGTTTTGATACGGGGTGGTCATTATCCTCGTAAAATCGAGCAACTCTTTGACACTTATCTAGCCCAAGGGTTATTTGAGAAATTGCATAATGTCACCTAATATTAAGTTTGGCGGTCTCATTCGCTGAAAAAGGATTGTAAAAGTAATCTGACCTGAAGACAAAATGTCAAAACTGCGGGGCGTATTGCAATCATTTGAGTTCACTGAGCTAAATAATACTTTTGTCTTGGCACATCATTAGTGGTGAATTCTCGGAAGTAGGAAGTGGCTGATTTAACGTCTCAGCCAAGACGTTGTATCATTAAGTCGCACAGCCATAAGCTCGATTCAATTCCCGGTGGGCATTACGCCGCAGCATGTGGATGGTGTACTTGGACAACCCCAGCCGCTCAACCAGCGTCTTGCAGCTTTCGTATGCCGCCATGCTCTGCACCGTCGCCGCCATACGGAGATTGCCTTCCGCTTCGTAACGTGCGACCAAGCGCAGCAGTGGCGCTTCCACCCCGGCAAGATGCCGATCCCGCCAGGTCTGCTTACGCGGCTTGAACAGTTCCAACTTCTCACACAACTCCTCCCGTATCGGCTTAACCACGCTCGTCAACCACCAGCACTTCTTCGTCCCGCTGCGTCCGGCGATAGCTGCCGCGTCGTCTGGCCCGACTTCAGTGGTGATGTAGTACAGTGCTGCCAGATGCGGCAGACTGTCCATGTACTTCTCCGCCATTTTGGTGATGACCCTCTCAATGTCAATGCGGAGTTCAATGGCTTCGGCGTAGGTCGCGTGACCAATGACGTGAGAATGATCGAAACCCTCGATGATGAAGTCGTCTGGATCACCGCTGCGAGTGGCGATGTCTTCCAGATACATCTCGCGGCGGTAGAACTTGCGGTAAAGCTGAGGATTAGTGCGGTTTAGCAGCAACTTGAGCGCTCCACCTTTGTCAACCGCTGCTAGCATAGAAGTATCGGCGCTGATGTCCATCCACAGCCGCATGAAGGCGTGAGCAATCAAGTCGGGGATGTCCAACTCATGGTTGCGGTAGTAGCGCAGCAGGCGGTTGAAACTGGGAATTAGATCATCGTAAATCTGCTCAAAGGTACACTGACCAGCCCATCCTGTCGGATAGGTTGCAACACGCGGAAACGGTCTAATCTGGCTACGAATCTTAGAACGAATATCAATGTTGGACATGACGAACACTCCCTCATCACACGCTGGAAATCGCCAGCACGCTGAGCACAACGCTCAAAGAACCGGGGACAGCGCAGAGGAGGGCACCAGTCAAATAAAAAAGCCGACCCATTGGTCAGCTTTTTCGTAGATGATAAAGGTTAGGTCGGCTTTTTAGGCGGTGGTTCGGCAGTCCCGCCGGAACGGTGGTACTGGCGTACCGCCGATGGTGTTTGACTGGGAGGAAGCCCGCGCTGTAATATCGCCGCGCCGACGTTGTGCGAGAGAAAAATCATATCGAGTGGATAAACTCATAAGATCGGAAATGATCGGCACAGTCTACTCAGGGCAAAACACATTCAATGCTAAAATTACTCTGGTATGATTTATTTCAGTGAAGTATGGTGGTCCTATGAATAGTCAGTTATCAAACCCATTCTCAACCGGTGGAGGTGGAGCCACATTCGAGCAGTTGGTGGGGATGTATTATTTAATATCACTCCTGGCTGCTGATATTCCACGCGGGTTGAATGAGGGTATTTGTTATCGAGTAGGATTCCAGCAACGGTGGAATGATGCCATGTTGGATGATATTGTTATTACCACACGTTCATCCGATGCCTTAGAACACACCTTAGTGCTTCAAGTGAAGCACGAAATCACTATTTCCACCGCTGCGTCGAATGATTTGTTTCAGCGGGTGATTAGTGATTGCTGGGAAACTTTCGAAGGTCGACGAGGAGGGTTTAACCCAGATATAGACCGACTTGGAATTGCTGTAGGAGTTTATCACTCAAATATTGATGAGCATTTACAACGTTTGCTTCAGTGGGCGCGTACTTCCATCTCCGTTGAAGAATTTGGGCGTGTTAAGGTTGGCAACTTTGCATCCAGTGAGATGCGAAATTATCTCAATAACTTTGAGGTGGTTTTATCTCAGGGTGCTGGCAAGCAAATCTCGGAAAAAGACCTTTGGCAATTTCTAAAATGTTTTGTCTATCTTCATTTTGACATCGAAAATGATGGTAGTCGTGATCTCAGTTACTTAAGGAATAGGGCTGTAGATCAATTAGAAAACAGGGATGCAGGAGAAGCTGGCAAGCTTATAGATTCTTTACAGGTTCTCGTCTCCGACTACGCCAAAACAGGTGGCGCAATTGATGCAGCGATACTTCGGCAGCACCTAAATCAGTATGAATTAAAAGATCGAATTGACTGTACTCGTGATCTTGAGCGACTGAGAAATCATTCGAGTAGAACTTTGAGTCGCATTAACGAAACAATCGGTCAGCGGATTCACCTTCCGCGCACAAATCTCGTTTCAGAAGCTATCGAGGCAGTCCACAAAAATTCAATTGTTTTTATTTTGGGGGAGCCGGGAGCAGGCAAGTCTGTTTTGCTCAGGAAAATGGTCAACCATTTCCGTCAGGAAGGTGAAGTCTTAGTTACCAGCATTGACAATATATCAGGGTCCACTCTTGAGGAATTTACTGCAAATCTTCAAATTGGTCATGACTTTCAGCTTATTTTGAGCGCTTTCAGAGCAGCTCCGTTCCGCTGCTTGTTCATTGATAAATTGGAACAAGTGTTATCTGACGACCAGCGTAGCAATGTTCTCTACGACTTAATTCAGGAAGTTCGCAAATATAATGACGGGGTTTCTGATTATTCTGAAGATGCCAGATGGCGTATTGTGGCAACTTGCCGTGCTGATCAATTTTATTCGCTTCTACCTTTGTTACGGAAAGCAATTGATTTATCAACTATAAAGACACTAAGCGTACCACCATTGGAAAGCAACGACGTAGATACAATTGTTGAAGTTTTCCCCTCATTTCAGCATTTGAGCAAGCAACAACATGTCCAAAATTTGTTACGCAATCCTTTTGTTCTCGACTTTTTGACCTTTCCCGAACTTAAGATTGTTGACTTGCCGAAAACCGAGATACTTACCGAGTCTTGGTTGGTTGAGTTGTACTGGATGCAGATTATTCGCAATTCTGAGAGATCTGGAGGAGGTAGTGGGAATCCCGATATTAGAGAACAGACCATCGTTTCACTTGGGGATATCCGGCTAAGAAGTGGCAGAAAACCCGTTCCTGCTTCGGAACTAAATCCAGAGATCATCCGATCACTAGCTCAGGATAGAGTAATTCGCAGTGAGGATGGTCGCACTAGTTTCGTGCATGACACACTCGATGATTGGACTGTATCTCGTATACTGCTAACTCATTGGGATCAGTTGCCCACTCTACTTCGGAAATACGGAGAGACAATGCAACTAATCAAACCAATAAGCTTACTGGCACTTCGACAACTGGAGCTTAAACAGGCAGCAGATCAGTGGATTGAGTTGCTGAACATCTTAAGAAGCGACAGGCAATTAGCCGCCAGATGGTATCAGTCCATTCTGGTCGCGCCACTGTTGTCCCCAATGCTTGACGGCATTCTTACACTTATCGAGCCACTTTTATTTGCAGACGATGGCATTTTACTACGTGATTTTGTCCGCGCTCTACGTACTATTCACACTGTTCCAAGTCAGTCAATATTGATATTGCTTCAAGGAACCAATACTCCGCAAGTTGAATTTGAAAAGATGCTTGCCTGGTCACGAGAGCCTGTTGCTGAACGTTGGATACCTGTGTGGGACATGTTATTCAAACACCAAGATGATCTTCCTATGCATGCTCTACCTGAGATTGCTGAAGCCGCCTATTTATGGATGAAGACCACAAACCTGCCGATTCGCAATAATGTGGGGCAATTTTGTTTAACTGTACTGAATAAAGATTTCCAAAACAGGTTACGTGACGGTTATTACACGGATGAATACATTGTTTATTCATCCCGTGAAGGTTGGATTGATGATCAAGTTGTACGAAAGCTTAGAGAGGCAGTCTTTCATGGTGCTGATTGTATACCCCAAGAAGTCAAAACTCTGTTGTACTCTCTCGTGGGCACTGAGGAACAAAAGCTTGCAGAACTGCTTTTTGGACGCGATTCCAGTCTTAATTGGGCACCGATTGCTAAACATGTGCCAGATGTTTTTGTTGACATCACTCTAAAGGTGTTCTGTGATACAAGCGAAATTAAGGTGAACGAGTTTGACGATTTCTTCTCACGTCGGCTGCTAAGAGAGAATGGAATAAAACACGAGCATATCTGGCGCTTCCCCACTAATTACAAGGAGGACACACCGTTTTACTACTTCTTGAATATGAACCCGACCTACGGCGTGAAGTTGATTGTAGAGCTTGTTAACTTCGCAACCAAAAGATGGGTGGAGATTACTCGCCGCGCTGACAAGGTGAACCCACTTCCGCAAATACTTACGTTATCTAGCGGGAAACGAGAATTCTGGGGAAATCACGAGGTCTACAATTGGTGTTTGGAAGTTCCTCCTCATACCGTTGCTCTAGCTTTAACATCTTTACGTTATTGGCTTGATGAGTATCTTAGGTCCCGTGAAGATGAGGATCCAAACAAGGTATTCGACATAATTCTTTCACAAAGCAATTCTTTTGCCATCGTCCCTTTGTGCATATTGGTTGCTTGTGAAGATATTAAGCAACGCATAACTGCTTTACTGCCTATTCTAGAGCAACCCGCATTCTGGGAAATAGATAGCCTTCGGTTGACTCATATGATGATGTTTGGACAACGTGACAACCTCTATCAATTTGCTTCCCTAGCTCAATATATTCTGTTCGCAGGGAATCCAGAGGATCGCGAAAGACTTCAATCTGCTCTGGGACAATTCCCCTCAAAAGTGCCATTCTTTTTCGAAGAGGAAAAGAGTAATACAGAATTAGTGACTAGTCGCCGGAAACATATGGAGCAAATAGCTACTTTTGGCAATTTAGAAAACTATTCATTCAAAGACCATGAAGGTGGTGTTCTTATAGAGTTCAATTTCCCTGAAGAAATCGAGCAACGACGGCAACAAGAGCGCAAAGAAATAGAAAAATATCAGTTACAGACCAATTTGCAGAACTGGGCGCATTCAGTTGCTTCTGGTAATCAGCCTACAAGTTTATCACTTGAACAAGCGATTGAGCTTGCAAAAGAACTCGAAACATCTGCTGAAGGATACGATGACAGAGATAATAGTATTTTAGCTGAGACGTGTGCAGCGGCTGTACTTCAGCACTATGGCTGGTTAAAAGAACATGGGCATTTGGAATGGTGTAGGCAAAAGCTGTTTGAAGCGATTCGCCACAAAGATAAGCAATCTGGAAATCTAGATCCAATCACGGGACTCCTTCACATTGTTGCTAAAGCACTACCTTCATTGGTGATAAATGATCCATCAGATGATGTCGCTCGTGAAGTGATTTGGGAGCTTATCGCTACATCAGATCCATACCCGACCGATGCAGCAGTTAAGAGTCTATTCGAGGGTATTCGCCCGCTCTGGCACGTTGATCCTGATTACGTATGGCAATGTTATAACCTGTTGTTAGCTAAAGCTGAGGCTATATTGGCGAATCGAAACAAGGCTTATGTGAAGAAGATTGATGATGAACCTGAATCGGAGGAGCAAATCGAACTTAAAGCCGAAGTGCCAAAGCTCAACCAGCTAGACGTTGATTTTGTTTATTTGCTTTCTCCTTTGATAACCGCATTTCCCAAACTGTCAGATTCCCGCCATGCGGAATTTGACTCCCGTTTTTTGGAGTTTATAGATGAAATTGTCGCACTTAACAATAAAGCCAACGAACATAGCCACATAACAAAAGAAAGTCGTGAACACCACTTGTTCCAAGTACCACAGGAATGGGAAGAGCCTGTATATGATATTCTTTCAAACTGGGTTTTACATTTACCATTTGACCTGGCATGTCAACACATTCTTGACCCAGTGATCAAAGTATGGGAAGAGGGGGCCGGGGCTTTAGAAAACCTTCTAGATACGCTGGTAGTAAATACTCAGTCCTCTGAATATGAAGAAAGATTTACAGCGATTTGGAAGCATACGGTCCCCCTCGTCATACAGACCGACACGGTGAAAAATAATCCTCAGGGATGGCGCAGCGATGATCTGAAAAATACGTATTCGTGTCTAATATTGATGACGAGATATGGGATTCTAGAACCTTGGAAGGATCGGGACTGGAATCCCTCACCCAACCTCATATCGGAATTTGCACTTTGGGTCGAGAAACTTGGTCATTATCACGATAATTTTTCTATTTTGGTAAGAATGTTACGAACAGTAGGTAAGCCTATAAGGGTGCCTCATGGGATAAATTGGCTGTTTGAGGCGTTTCAACGTGCTGAAAAAGTGGATAGGCTGTTTTCTACTTCCAGAGATTTCTCGGCACTATCACAACTGCTGTTCGATATTTGGTTTGCCCATGGTAATTTAGTTCGAGATCAAGTGCTGTTTCAGAAATTCACGTTCTTGGTTGATTATTTATCATCTAAGGGCGATCAAATTGCAGTTGAGTTACAGAGAAAGATACAAACGTAATTTACAAAAAGCGTAGCTCTCACCACCCAGAAATCTGGTTCCTGTGTATCGCTTCAAAATAAGCAAGCTGAGCCAGACCGCCGTTATAAGATAAAATCTCAGGTGTCTCAACTGTCTCAATCCGATTTGAAGGACTCAGATGTGAAATTGGATGGGGGTGCGATTTTTTGAAATTCAGTAAAAATCATTGTCTCAGTCTGAGCCACCTGAGCCACTTGAGACAACCGGGGATGAATTATGGAATGGAATGCCTATCTCGCCGCCATCCGCCTTGCTTCGGATGCTGCAAAGGTACACATTATCGAACGCCATTATCTTGAGCCAACTGGTGCCGCCTACCGGTATACCAACATCAAAACCTGCTGCGGCGTTGAACTGACCACCCCGTTTGATAAATGCCAACAGGAAGATGTTAATTGCGAAACATGCGTCACGAAGGTCGAGAAGCAGCAGGCGTACTGGCGGAAATTCTGGTCTGGATGGCAAGGAAAAAGGGTTATCGACAGCCTCACTGGAATGGACGAACTGAGAGAGCAATGGCGCAAAATTCACAGAGAAACGGAGGTGTTTCTACGAGAGGTGCAAGCCTTCCATGATTTGCTTCAGGATTGTATGAAGCACCATCAACCGGTCTTTACGCTGGAACTGCCGGATGAGGTCTTGCTCAAACTCATGGATTTTGGGAGTGTGGGTGAAGTTCTGTTTTGCTTCAAATCGAACGATGAAACCCGCCAGAAACTACAGACTACACTGGGAAAAGAAGGCTTTGCCCTGCTGGGTTCGCGCCTCATCAGCAAAGGGCTGCTGAAAGCCAGTGATCCGATATTCAACCGCAGGTGGACATGAGTATCCGTACTTTTGAATTTGAACTCTGTGACGAATAAAAAAGAGACTCTGTGTCTCAAGAGTCTCAACTGTCTCAACATACTTATTGGCACTCATGCTGTCACTTTTGCCGGTTATCTGCTCCCCGTCTCAGGTGTCTCAACTGTCTCAACAAAGGATTCGGAGGTCAACTGCCAGAATCGCACTCTACTGCCCCGGACGCGCTTCTGGGTGCTGAGGTTGTTCGGTCCCGCTATCAGGATGCCGTCTTCGCGCAACTGCATCCCAATGGCGGTCATGGTGAAGCGCAGCGGCTGCACCCGGTTGACTTCCCGGTGGGCAATCTCCGGCAGTAGATAGACAAACCCCTCATCCTTGTAACCCACAACCGTCACACCTGGCGGATACTCACGCGGGTTCTTCATGTCATCGTCAATCACTGCCTGTCCGCCAGCGATAAGCTGCCCCAGAATATCGAGGAAAACCTCGCTGGCACGCTCCTGACGCAGTGTGCGGACACTCTCGACAATCGCATCCCGCCATGCAGGTATCAGATAGTCCTTATCCATCTCGGACAGAAAACGGGAAAGCATCTGGTAGACCGTCACCAGCACCGCCCAGTTCTGGATGACGCGCCCGGTGTTGGACTGTCCGCCAACTTCAGCGGCAAGCTTCTCGCGGTAGCCGCGCATGTTACTGCTGAAGCGGTTGGCGATGTCAGCTTTCAAATCACCCTGCTCAAGCTGCTTTGCCACCCATGATGCGAAATGGGCGGTGAAACCCGGCAGGTGTTCCCGTAAGCGTTCCGCCTGTACCAGCGTCTGACCACCCGGATCGCGCTTCTCCCAGGGCGGGATTTCCAGCACCAGCATCCGCGCGACCACCGACATTTCACCCTCGATGGTTGTTTCACCCGTTGACAGAATCAGCCCGCGACAGGGTTTCTCGTGCCGGACTTTGGCTTCACGGGTCAAGCGTCCCCGTCCCATGCCGCGTGAGTAGGACTGCAAGAAACGGGTGAAGGTCTTCTCGTCGGCATAGATGCTTTTGTAGTCGTCCACCCAGAACAAGCTGTCTGCCAGCGGATAACCGAGCGTCTCAACCGTATTGATGGTATCGCCCCATTGCGCGGGCGGTGTGTCGCGGCTGAACTGCCCATAGAAACTGCTTAAGAGCGAGGCAATCTCGGATTTGCCGCTGCCCGATGTGCCGACCAGATGCACAGCGGGTCGCGGCGCTGCCGCTGGAAAGAAACGCTGAAGCATAGGCAGCAGCGCGAAAGCAATCAGACACGAAGCCAGTTTAGGCGGCAGCACCTTTGTAACCGCATCGAACGCCGCGAGGCTTTCGTTCCACCCAGTCGCCTCCAAGCCATAATCCCGCAGACGGTGGTCGAGTTCGACGGATGGTGGTTCGCTCAATCTGCCCTTCGCGGTGATACAGTCCTGCGGTGAAACGTATACCCATCGGCCATCCAGTTCCATCCAGCCCATGAAATTGTAATGGCGATGGGTGGGAAACTCCCCCGATAACTGCACAATCGCGGGAACCAGATGCTTCGACATCCCGGCACGGACAACATATTGCGATCCGGCACTGGCCCCGATGAAGCGGCGCAGCGCGACATCATCCACAAACACATCCCCCGGCACATCAAGCTTTTTCACAAACTCACCGCGACGGAGTTCAAGCGCGGTGGTGTGCGCCTCTTTGCCATCATCATCCACCTGGCAGGTCTGGTAGAGCGCGGTGGCCGTCCAGTCTACGACGGTTTTCTCCAGCGTGCCGCGATAGCTTTCTTTGCGATAGATGATCTTCCCGTCCCGCAGCAGGTAGTTCTCGGTATCGAGATAGTCCTGCTCACGCTGCTGGAAGTTGGCGCGTTTCTTTTCCTTATACAGCCGATCAATATCACCGATTTTCAAGCCGTCGCCACACA
>JBDTNB010000047.1:0-40392 GCA_039933955.1 Chloroflexota bacterium | reverse complement strand
GCATGGACGACATTTGCGAGTTCGCCAAGGCGAATGATGCCGACCTGATTATTTTTGCCGGGGATGCCTTCAAAACCCGCGCGCCTAATCCCACTTATCAACGCGAATTTGCGCATCGCATCCGCGATTTGTCGCGCATCGCCCCGGTGGTAATGCTGGTCGGCAATCATGATTTGCCGCCGACGATGCTCAAGGCGTCCAGCATCGAGATTTACGATACGCTGGACGTGCCCAATGTGTGGGTCGCTTCCGATTACGATGTCTATGTGGTCGAAACCAAACGCGGGCCGGTGGCAGTTGGTACTGCGCCTTATCCTATTCGATCACGCCTGCTCGAAGACGAGCGCACCGCCGGGTTGACTATCGCCGAAACCGATGCGCTGCTGCAAGAAAATCTGACCGACATTTTGGAAGACCTCGCCCAAAAAGCCGAGTTGATGAATGATATGCCGCGTCTGCTGACCGGACATTTTACCGTGAATGGCGCGGCGGTGGGCAGCGAACGCGGCATCATGCTGGGGCGGGATGTCGCCGTGCTGCTGTCATCGGTAGCTGATCCGCGCTGGGATTATGTCGCGCTCGGCCACGTCCATAAGCATCAGAATTTATCGAAAGGTCAGCCGGGAATGCCGCCCGTCGTCTACAGTGGCAGCATCGAGCGCATCGACTTCGGCGAAGAGGGCGACCCCAAAGGTTTTTGCTGGATCGAACTTGAACGCGGCAATGTGAATTGGGAATTTATCAAGCTGAATGTGCGCCCGTTCGTCACCCTGAGCGCCGATTTACGCGAGTCTGATAACCCAACCGACAAGGTGCTGAAGCTGATCGCCAAGCATGATCTGGACGGCGCGGTGGTGCGGCTGCTGCTGGATTTGACGCCGGAGACCGAGACGCGCTTCAACGAAAACACCATTAAGGATGAACTCAAGCGTGTCGGTGTCTATCAACTGGCAGGTATCCGTAAGCAGGTTGAGCAAACCGTCCGTGCCCGCCTCGGCGCAAATCCCGAAGGGCTGACCAACGCCGAACTCCTGGAACGTTACTTTCTGAGCAAAGAAATTGCGCCAGACCGCCGCCAGGAATTACTGGATGCTGCCCAGGCCATTTTCGATCAAGGGAGTGTCATAGGAGAATAAATTTATGCCACATTATTCACCAACCTATGTCGAACATTTGAAAAAAGGCCCATTTCCAGGGCATGTTGATCCCTGGGCGGAAGCTGCGCATTATTTTCAGCAGATTCACAGCAGCATTATCGACGGGCTAATTGCACAATGCTCTTCCGTATTGTTGGAAATGGGCTATATGGTTGGCAGAGAAGCAAGTCTGCAAATTGTAGGCGGGCGTGAGCCGGATATATTTGTCCAATATGCCATGAATACGCCGAAACCGCCCATAAAATGGGATTATGAAACGGCTGCGGCTGAAGTCTTAGCGGAACCCGGTTTTGCGCTTGCGGCAGAAGTTGAACTTGACGCACTCCATATCCACTCTCAGGAAACAGGTCAGCTTGTGACCGTTGTTGAACTCATCTCCCCAGGAAACAAAGAAAGCCCTGATGCGATGCTTGACTATCGGTCACGGCGTGAGGATTTGTTGCTCAATAAGCATGTCAATGTCGTCGAAATTGATTTGACACGCTCAGTCAAACGGTTAGTGCTGCATAAATCCGTTCATCGCTATTCGTATCACATCGCCGTCTTCTTACCCGGATACGATCCCCGACTGATTGGGATGAATTATAGAGAAGCATTTAAACGGTTTGCGCTGCCCCTGCGAGGTGAAGTGATCCCTCTGGAAACACAAGTGGCTTATGATGGTGCCTATCAACTCCTAACTGTCGCGGCTCAACTCGATCATAACAAAGGCTATCGAGATTCAGAGATGCCTTTTCCATCCCTTATGACCACCGAGCAGCACACTGAAGCCCTGCGTGCGGTAGATGTGTGGTCTAAAGAACTGGAACGCTTGCGTGGAGAATCGTCAAATGGATAACATGCTCAACACCTATCGCCCATTTTTGCCGACGGAAGTGCGCGGCATTCCCTGGCGGGCGCATCCGCTGGATGGCAAGCTGCTGTTATTCGAGCGCGACACCGGCTTGAATGCCCTGCTCGAAGGTGACGAAACCGCCCACTTGAGTCGCATCGCGCCGCGCACACTGCTGGTCGCCATCACCAACGCCTGCAACCTGACCTGTGATTTCGGTTCTTCCGCGAATTATGTAGAAAGGCGGGCTTTGACGAACAATGAAGTACGCTGAAGAGCAAATTCAGTTTTCAGCGTTTGGAACATCACCATTACGATACTGTGCATTTTGCCAGGCTTTGAGATCGAAACAATCGCTAACAAAGACAACTACTTGAGTATTCACGTGACCAGCACAGCGTGAGATAACTTCCCACATCCTTTATGATTTCCTGAAGCAGAAAAGCGGAATAAGGACTGGACTGTGTTAAGCTGAAGGGATTGATGGGTTAAACTCACCAGCATTTTACAGAAATCATCGTCTTGGTCTTGAAGAAAACCTCACAAGTCGCCACAGTCGATGTCAAATGAGGCTTGATTGGATGGAAAACGTGATCAAAAAAGTTCCCCTCCTGCTTATGTGGGCTGTGTTCGCATTTAGTGCTATGGATCCCAGCGAGGCACAATCCACGATTGCGGAAAACCCCTTGATCATCAATGGGTTTGGCGAAACCCAACAGTTCTACCGTTATGAAGACGGAGCATGGGAACTGCTCCCACTTGGGAATTACGCTTTTGCCACAGTGTCTCCTACCGGCGAATACGCTGCGAAAGTCGTGCTGCCGCCCTTTTTTGAGTCGCTGGCGGATGGGCAGGCTTTGATGGACCCATTTTTTGGGGACATTCAACTGCTCAACCTCGCCGACGGTTCTGAACGTGAAGTTGCCGTTCAGCCAGACACAATTGCTGCGACGGGCGATGGTTACAACTACACCGGTGGCATTGTGCGGTCAACGCCTGTATGGGCACCGAATGGGCGTGAGTTCGCGTGGACAGAGCAGGATTACCCCGCGCAGCGCAGCGCTCGCTTGCTGCTCTATGATCTAGACCACGATGAGACCCAGGTTCTTGATGATGCGTTACCCTTCATGAATCTGAGCGCTAATGGACTGCCCGCTTTCTTCTCGTGGGGGATTGGCGGGATTGTCGTCTTCACCAATGACCCTGTGGATATTGCCGATACCTTCAGACTCTATGATCCAAAGGATGGAGTGTTGCAGACGCTGCGTATGCCAGAGATCGACGACATTTCGGGCTTCTGGTTTCCTTTCTTGGGACCGTGGTGGCTACCCGATGAACAGGGTAAGCACCCGCATACCGCATTGATTGTGCCTGTGCTTGGCGACGGGCAATTCTATTATGTGGATTGGGAAACAGGGGAAGTTGACTGGATTACCAGACGGATCGCGCTGGTGAGTGCAGCCAACTCGCAAGATTCGCTGCGTTTCATGTGGAGCTTCTATCATATGTTCACCAACCCACTCGAAAGTCTGTTTCAACTCCAAACGGCGGATGGAACTTCCGTGCTGACGTGGGATGATTACCTGGGGACGGATAATCCGCTTTCGCTCAATAATATCGTCCTTTCGCCATCAGGGCAGGCTGCGGCATACATACAGGATGGCAACTTAATGCTCTGGCGCGATCAGCATTCCGAACAGCTTACCCTTCCGCCCGACTTTAGAATCATGGGCTTGCAATGGGGTACTCCAGTTTGGCACCTGGGCGAAGATTACCCGCCCGACTCAATTGGCTAACCTGCTCGACACCTATCGTTCATTTTTGCCGCCGGAAGTGCGCGGCTTACCCTGGCGCACGCATCCGCTGGATGGCAAGCTGCTGTTGTTCGAGCGCGATACCGGCTTGAATGCCCTGCTCGAAGGCGACGAAACCGCCCACTTGAGTCGCATCGCGCCACGCACGCTGCTGGTCGCCATCACCAACGCTTGCAACCTGACCTGCGATTTTTGCTACCGTGATTTGGAAAATCGCAGTTTGTGGCGCTATGAAACACTGCTGGAATTTTGCCAAGCGGCGGACGAATGGGGCGTGCTGGAAATGGCGTTCGGTGGCGGCGAACCGATGTTGTTTCCGCGCTGGGCGGATTTCATCAACGAACTTTACGAGTCAACGCGGTTGTGCATCAACTTCACGACTAACGGAATGCTGCTGACCGAGGATTTTCTGCACCAGATCGCCGGGAAATATGGCAACATCCGTGTGTCGCTGTATGAGGACAACCATTGGGAGGAGACGATGAAATTGCTGGTCGGCTGCGGGGCGCGATTCGGCGTGAACTGGTTGATTACCCCTGCCGAACTCCCCGGCATCGAGGCGAAATTTACGCGACTGCTGGCGTTGGGCGTGCGCGATTTTCTGCTGCTGGGGTACAAAGGCCGTGATCCGAAAATGCACCTGCGCGGCGATGATATGGCGCGTTTTTCAGCGTTTGTGAATAAGGCGCATACGGCATTGGGCAGCGCGATTCAACTCAAACTCGACATCTGTTTTGGCGACAGCCTGCCGGATGTACCGCGCTTATTCACCGAGCCGGACTGCGGCGCGGGCGACGATTTCTTGTCGATCACCAGCGACAAACACGTCAAAGCCTGTTCATTCCAGGCGACATCGACAGGTATCCCTTTCGAGACCGTCGCCGACCTACGCGCGATCTGGGAATCGCGCCGGAAAGCCCAGGCCGCAGCCCATATCGGCGGCTGCGCCCGTTTACCGGATCGCGGTTTGAGTGAAGGAGGCGGCAGCCATGCGCTTATCCCTCTGGCAGCAATTCAGTAGCAACCACAGCGCGAGTTTTACCGTCGTGGGGACATTCGAGTCGGCGGAGAAGGCGAACGAAGCGGCGGCTGAACTCCGGCGCATCCTCGCGCGGATCGAAAAATGGTGGGATGCCTTACCACCGGAAAAGCGAATAGAATGGCACGATAAGGATGAAACGAGTGAGCTAACGCCGCCAGAACGCGAACTCAACCAGCGCTATCAGGTCAAGTGGCCGTTCAGCATCAATTGGTATCAATGGGCTTGGAATCGCAGTCAAGACTCAGTGACGACATTCGACCAATTTGTCTTTGTTGAAAATCCACATTACCACATTTGGCATGGGCCACAGCCGTTTGATGAATTGATGGCACAATTTGGCGGAATTGTGGCTGTTGATGCATCCGAATCTCAATCCTATCCCGAAGAAATGTTACTCTTAGATGTGGTTTGCAAACTGCCAGAAGATCACGATACGGCTGCAATTTTATACGAGAGTTTCAATGAGGATTTTGCGGTTTATAGAAATTCCGATAATGCCGATGATTACAGCCCCAATATTGGCTTGCCTTTTAACTACGATTGCACCAAGACAAAATTTCTTTCACCAACGCGCGTATTCGAAGTTGAACGTGATGAGAAGATGCTTTACTTATATGGAATAGTCATTACCGAAGGTGAAAGACTATCAAAAGCACTGCCCAAATTTGTCGAGTATTTGCGTCGCGAAGGATGCGCTGAAATTCGCTGTTCATTTCGTTCTTCGCGACGTATTAGACCCTGGGAATCGCCATGAAAATATCCCTCTGGCGGCAGTTTAGCAGCAACCACAGCGCGAGTTTCACGGTGGTAGGGCATTTTAATAGTGTGCAAAAGGCTGAGGATGCAGAACGCATACTAAAGACCCTGTTTGAGGACATCCAACTTTATTGGGCAGCAGGTAGTCCGGCTGATGAAAAATCACCATCATGGGCTGAACTCGAAGCCAGCCAAACCTACGACATCGAATGGGAGAAAAGTATGGATTGGTTGAGCGAGTCTATCGACAAACACTTGCTGCGTTTTGAGCAATATGTCTTTGTGATGACCACCTTTGAGACCCATCAACGTTACGACACCATGGAAGCGCTCATGGGCAAGCTGGCGGACGCAACCTATGTGGAGCGTAGTGAGTGGAGTCCAGATACCCTGATCCTTACAGAGGTAAAATGTGCTACTTCATCCGAACAAAGCGCGTCTCAAATTGCCGCTGAAATTCGTCAATATTTTACGCCCGACACGATTGAGGGTTCGATACCGCCCTGGGAAATTTTTAGCCCATCGTTTTTCCCATTCTATTTTCCTTCTGATCTCATTCGCCGCTCTTATGACATTGAGCCAAATCGGGATGTTGTCTTAAAGGCCATTGACGCTCTGTATCACTACCAAAAAGCAGTGCGAGAAAAATATCGGGTCGTGATAGCCGAATCTGATGCGATTAGGGCATTAATGCCCTTGCGTAATCAGGGCTATACCTTTCTTGTTTCATTGGATACAGATGTTTTACCTAAAATAGCGCTAGAAGTTGCTCATTTCGCTAACACATCAGCATTTGGCGGGAAGATTGAAACCGAGGGTAGCACAATCCATATTCCCGAAATCGCTTTTTTCAAACCCGCACATGGTATTCCGGCGTTGGTCGAATATCTGAAAAGTAAAGGTTGCACCGACATAACCTATACCCTGAAAACCGTTCCCTATGCCTCCAAGCCGGAGTATATTTAGCGATGAAAATCTCCTTCTGGCAGCCGTTCGGCAGCAACAGGTATAACGGGGCATCATGGGATTACGAAGATGATCCAAGTAGAATATCGAAAGTAATGAACCATAATCAGGTCGTCAGATGCTCGTCTTTTGACTGACGATTGAATGACTTCAATGAGGTAATGATATTCGCATGACAACACATAATTGGCCGGTGTATGGGCATGATTGGGCGGTGGAACACCTGCGAAAAGGACTCGCCCACAACCGTATCCGCCATGCATACCTGATTACCGGGCCGGAATCAGTGGGCAAAGAAACATTGGCGCGGGCGTTTGCTCAGGCGCTCAACTGCACCCATCCGGACGAAGCTGCACGTCCCTGTGGCGAATGTCGTTCCTGCAAGCTGATCGCCAGCGGCAACCATCCCGATTTGCTGTTTTCGGAACTGGACGCGAATACCGGCGCGCTCAAAATCGAGGAAATCCGCTCGGTGTCGCAGCGCTTGTCGCTCAAACCCTATGAAGCCCGCTACCGGATTGCGATTTTGCGCGATTTTGACCATGCACGCGGTCAGGCGCAGGACGCGCTGCTGAAAACTTTAGAAGAACCGCCGCCGCAGGCACTTTTAATTTTGCTATCGCCCTCAGCCGAAGTGCTGCTGCCGACGATCACCAGCCGCAGCCAGATGATCCCGCTGCGGCCTATCGCCCCCGATGTGGTGGCGGATATTCTGGTTCAGCATAAAGGTGCGTCGCCGGAACAGGCCGATTTGCTGGCGGGCTTATGCGGCGGACGTGTCGGCTGGGCGATGCGCGCGCTGGAAGACCCGGAATTACTCGAACAACGCGAGCGGGCGCTGTCGCTGCTGGAAAATTTGTTGGATGTGACGCGGGCGAAGCGTTTTGATCTGGCGGATGACCTGAGCAAAGATAAGCTGGGTTTATATCCGCTGCTGGAATTGTGGCAGTCCTATTGGCGTGATGTGGTGCTGATGTGCCAGAACGCGCCTGTACCTCCCGCCAACCGTGACCGCCGCGACCAGATTGAGCGTTTGTCGGCGCGGCTGACACCGGAGGAAGCATTGGGCGCTTTAGAGGCCACGCGAACCATGCTCCGTAACCTGAGCATGAATTTGAATCTGCGGCTGGCGCTCGAAGTGATGTTCCTGGATTATCCCGGTCTGCGGAAGGCATAGGACAAGGCATGATAAAATTTTGCGCGCAGGTAGAAATTCAGCGTTCGTCTGAGCAGGTCTGGGACTGGATGATGAAGGATTTCCCGCCCGAACAACGCCACGTCGGAACCATCGACATGGCGGCGCTTGCAGCGGAAGCTGAGGCGAAAAAAGCGTCCGAAGGTGCTCCCGCAGCCGCCAACCGTGTACCCGCCACATTATCCGAGATGGAAATTCTCGATTGGCAGGAAGGGCACTCGTTTGTCATCCGTTTCAGCGACAAGCCCTATCTCAAAGGGCTGGTCGCCGATGTGTGGCTGAAAGAATTGGGACTCGAAAAGACGCTGGCGAACGTGCGGCTGGAACTCACCTTAGGATACTTTCTGACATTTCCGGTAGGGATCATCTACCGGCTCTTACGCGGACGGGTTGACGCGGTGCTGCTGCAATCGCTGGCCGGGATGCGTTATGAAATCGAGACCGGTAAAAAGCGCGCAGCCGATCAGAAAGCGCCCCTGCCGTTAGATGGAACCCAAAAAGTGCAGTGTCAGTAAAATCAGGACGCGGCCTTCGCCACATTTTCGCGCGCATCGTATTCAGCTTGGGCGATTGTGACCGCATCAATATAGGTCTCCGACCAATTGATAACCGCCTGAATCGGCGCACACAGGGTTTCACCCAACGGGGTTAGCTCGTACTCCACGCGCGGCGGGACTTCGGGATACACGGTTCGTGTAACGAGGCCGTCGCGTTCCAGGCTGCGCAGGGTTTGCGTGAGCATCTTTTGCGAAATACCGTCGATGCTGCGGCGCAGTTCAGAGAAGCGTTTCGGCTCATCCGCTAAAAGAAAAATGATGAGTACCGTCCATTTATCAGCAATCAAATCAAGCACCTGCCGCGTCGGGCAGTCCGCTGCGTAGACATCCGCCATCCGTCCAATAGTTTCCATGCGGTAACTCCGTTACTCAAAAGTGCCTACTTCCCATTGTATAGTAAATCTCTTATAGTGACTATCGTGAATTTGAAGCGAACAATGGAGATTTACAATGAGTGAAAAGCAACCCACCTTATTGGTAACAGGCGGATCGGGACATCTGGGAAAGCGCGTCCTTGAACTGCTGCTGGAACAACCAGCCGGAACCATCGTCGCGACCACACGCACGCCCGAAAAATTAGCCGATTTTGCAGCGCGTGGCGTCATCGTCCGCAAAGCCGATTTTGATGACGAGGCTTCGCTGGTCGAAGCCTTCGCCGGCGTAGACCGTCTGCTGCTCATCAGCACCGATGCGCTGGACGCCCCCGGACACCGTTTGCAGCAGCACATCAATGCCGTCAAAGCCGCCGAGCAAGCAGGGGTAAGCCATGTGGTTTATACCTCTATCGTGAACCCCACATCGGATTTCGTGGCATTCGTGAATGTCGATCACAGCGGCACAGAAGCGGCACTCACCGCTAGCAAGCTCGGTTTTACCGTGCTGCGCGAAAACATCTATACCGAAATGCTGCTGCCATCGCTTGGTCAGGCATTGGCAAGCGGCAGTTTGTTCGCCGCTAAAGGCGCAGGCAAAACAGCCTACATCACCCGCGAAGACTGCGCACAGGCGGCGGTAGCAGCCCTGCTCTCCGATTTTAATGGACGGCGGACGCTGGACATCACCGGGCCGGAAGCCGTGACCCAGGCCGATGTCGCCGCCATCGCCAGTGCGATTAGCGGACGGCCTATCCAGTATGTTCCGCTGGAATTGGAAGGTTTGATTCAGGGGATGGTCGGTGCGGGGTTTCCGCGCCCACTTGCCGAAGCCTTCGCAACCTTTGACACGGCTACTGCTCAAGGTCAGTTCATCACGGCTACTGACACCATTGAAACCCTGACCGGGCGTAAACCGATCAGCATCGCCGATTTTCTGACGGCGAATCAGGCGGTTTGGCTGCAAGGAGCAAACGCGCATTAATTAGGTTACTGGTTTCGTCCATAAAGTGACGATATTTTCCCGTATGTTCCTCCTCTCTAAGTATGGAGAGGAGGAATTGAGGGAGCGGATACCCTGCATTACTCTACGACTGCTGCTTCGGCGGGCAGGGTTGCCCCATTGCGGCGTATCAGGCGCAGATACAAGGGCAGCACGGGCGACAGGATCAAGCTGCTGGCGACCAGCGCCGCGCGGATGCCCAGCCGTTCGCCGATAAAGCCGACGGGTGGGCCGCCCGCAATCTGCCCGAATGCATCTACCTGACTGCGCATCGAGATCACAGTCGCGCGCACGCTGGAGTCGATATTCTGGTTGATCCAGGTATCTTCAATAGGGTTATAGAGCGTGCGGGCGATGCCAATGCCCCACCAGGCGATAATCGCCAGGAAGAAGCTGCCGGACAGTGCGAAAACCAATAAGCAGCCGATCAGCAACGCCATGCTGAGGAACTGCGCCCGTGCCATCGCATTGTTATTGGTGGTTTTCAGGCGCTTCATCACGATTTGAGTCGCCCCGGTGGACAGCAGTTGTCCAATGATGCCCAGTATGCCGATCCAGGCCACCGGCTGCAATCCACCGAAATTGGGCAGCGTGAAGCTCTCCAGCAGATGTGCGGTACTCAGGCGGTCATAGCCTTCGCTGTAGAGGCCAACGAACAGACCGATGCCCATGATCGCCATGAGCACTGGACGCCCGCGTATCATTTTGAAGCCGCCGCGCAGGGTATCACCCATCTGATGCCAGGATGAGCGCTCCGATGTGGGAACTGGTTTGAAGCCAGTTTCCGGCATATACAGCGCCAGAAAAATCGAGAAGGCGATGAAGGATACACCGCCCAGCACAATGGGCAGATTGATGAGAAGGCTGCCCAAAACGATACCGATGATGGTGGCGGCGATCCCGGCGATGTTACCAACCTGCGACCCACGCATGAAGGCGCGCCCCACATTTTCCTCGCCGATTTCGTCGGTGATCCAGGCTTGATTCGCGCCGCTGGTAAAGGTGTAGCCGATGCCCCATAACACCTGCGACACCAGAATCGCGGCAAAGGTTGGTATCGAACCTTCGACGACAAAGCCCATCCCAATTAGCACAAAACCGATGATGATTGACAGGCGGCGGCTGTAAACATCGGCCACAATACCTGTCGGAATTTCAAACAAAAACAGGGATAGTTCCAGGGTTGTGCCGACCAGCACCAATTGGAGCGGGTTGAGGCCGACATTCTGGACTTGATAAACCATGTTGACGCTGAAAACCAGTGTGAAAAATAAGATAGATGCGCCCGACATCAGCAGGTACAGCCGGTAGGCGTCCATCTTGTGTGAACGGAAATAAGACATGCAGTTGTTCTCTCGCTCGCGTTATCGGCGTGATAAAGCACGCCCAGGGAATCTGGAAAATTAAATCGCGATGGTGTTTCGGGTGAAAACCACGAGGGGAGAACGCACAGCCGAAGGGATCAATCGACGGGGATCAGCGAAAGGTTAGGCGCGTACTCCAACACCTTGACGGGTGAGGTTATTCATTGTGACTGACATGATATAGCACCTCCTTTTGTATGATTGAACAATGCAGGGCAGCATAACATAAGGGCGCGATAGGAGTCAAGACGTCTGGCAAAATATCCGCCGAAAGACCGATACCCGAACCTTTTTCAATGCACATAATCGTGCTATAGTCTATGTATTGTTCACTCGAAAAGGAGTCGCCTGTGACTGCCGGAAATATGTACGTCTCTATCGGCTGGACGGGTTCGTAGCGAAGCTCACTCCCCGCTGTAAGTCCCTGCCTCTTTCTACCATTCGTCCAGACTTCGGACTAGCTTTGCTATCCACTATTCATGCTGCCTTTTTATTGACTCTGGAAAGAGGACTCTCAAATGTTGTCTGCTATACAAGCTTATCTACGCAAGGCGGCCAGCCTTGATCGTATTGTCGAACATGTTGGCCCATTCCTGGCGACCATTTCGCCAGATACCGACAATCCTTACATGAACTATGCCATCCCTGATGATGGCGTGACGCCTACAGCATCCGATGTTGAAGGTTTAATCGCGTTATACGAAAGCCACAAACGCACACCGCGTCTGGAATATTCCACCGAATTGGCTCCAACGGTTGAAGCGGCGCTGCTGGCGGGTGGCTTTAGCGTCGAGATGTTTTCGCCGCTAATGGTTTATCCGCCGGGTCATGTCTGCAACATGCCGATTCCTGCCGGAATCGAACTGCTATTGCCGCAATCTGACGAGGAAATTCAGGGGATGTTCGCCGCTCAGGACGAAGCCTATGGTGGCACTCCGACACAGCGTGATCAGTCTGCGCTTGAAAAACATCTTACCTTCCTGAAAGACGGCGGACTCTCGGTTCTGGCGTGGGAAATCAGCAGTGGTGAACCGACGGGGGGCGGGGTCTGCACCATGCCCTTCGATCACACCACCGAACTGGCGGGAATCGGCGTGCGACCTGCTTTTCGCCGCCGGGGAATCGCCGGAGCGATGACGGCATGGTTGGCGCAAAAAGCGAATGCAGCCGGGACTAGGCATGTCTTTTTGATGGCGGCAGGCGTGGATGAAGCCCGTATCTATGCACGCGCGGGTTTCGAACAGATTGGAAATATGCTGCACATCTCGCGCAAGTAAATTAATGGTCGTGAAGCACAGGTATTCGCGGTTGCGCCGCCAGAGGCTAAAGCCATCCGGCTGCCATAAATGACAAGCCCACTAAAGGGGCTGGAAAAGGTCACAATGGTCTATTATCGCCTACGGCAGAAGATTTTGTGAGGTCTAGAACACCGAAAAAAGTCTGAATTTTGTTTATTGGGGCTTCTCGTTGAAAAGCCCCAATAAAACAATAGCTGTTAATGAGCGTGGGCAGTTTCTTGGACGGGGCTGCTAGGCTGCATGACTTGATGGTCGATGCGCGGCAAGACATGTTCGCCGTAGAAATCAATCATGCCCTGTTGGTCTTCCTGCGCGGAATGGACAAAAATGTTGGTCGCACCCGCGTCAATCAATTTCTGAAGTGCCTTGATATGCACATCGGGGTCATCGCAAATCGCCCAACCCTTCATCGCTTCCTCAATTGGCACATCGGCTTCGGCGCGGCGTTGGATGTCGCGTGGGTCGGGATTATCGACATACTTTCCCCAGGCTTTGGGGACGAAGCGCCATTTTTCGGCGGCTTTTTGGGCATCTGATTGGTTGCCCACGAACGCCCAGGCTTCAACCGTGATCGGCAGTTGAGCCACATTTTTCCCCGCTTTTTCTGCGCCTTCACGGAAAGCGTTCATGGCTTCCTGATCGGTAAGCGTCTCGGTACCGGTTACGAGTCCATCACCGTAATGACCTGCCAAGCGCATACTTTCCGGCCCGGATGCGGCGATATAGATGGGGATCATCTGCGGCGGCGGATCGTACAACTTTGCGCCCTGCACCTGATAATAATCACCACGAAAATCAACCCAATTCCCCTGCCACAAATGACGAATCAGCGTCACGGCTTCCACCATGCGTTTGCTGCGTGCCTCGTAATCATGCCATTGTCCGGTAGTCGGAAGTTCATTGACCGCCTCGCCAGAACCCACGCCTAGAAAAATGCGGCCTGGATATAAAGTGGCGAGGGTGGCGAACCCCTGGGCGACGATGGCCGGGTTATAGCGATAGGTCGGGCAGGTGACACCCGTACCCATCGGAATCCGATTCTGGCGCTGGCCTAAAGCCGCCAGCGTAATCCAGGCCAAACCGCCATGTCCCTGGTTATCCTGCCAGGGATGGAAATGGTCGCTGCACCAGACCATATCAAACCCGGCTTGCTCGGCGGCAGCACCCAGCTCCACCAATTCAGTTGCGGGGAATTGTTCATCCGATAAAACAAATCCAATTGATGCCATTTTAGCTTCTCCTTACAATAAACCTGCGACTTTTTCACCGTAGCATAGGCGGTATCGGAATTGTATTGGAGGGGTATATGGGCGAGCAAAAAAAAGAAAAGCTATAGACAATTTTTAGAAGGCATGGGTAAGCTGTAGAATGTAAACGGGTTCGTGTTTTGATTTTTTGAGGACTATATACATGAAACAACTCATCATTGGGGATATACACGGCTGCTACGATGAATTGCAAGACCTGCTCGATAAAGTGGGACTCACCAGCGACGATCAGATTATCAGTATCGGCGACATGGTGGATCGCGGGCCAAAATCCGCCGAATGTCTGAATTTTTTCCGCGTGACGCCCAACGCAATGTCGATTCAGGGCAACCACGAACGCAAACATGTCCGTTCTTATCGCGGGCAGGCCGAAGCGGCGGCTTCGCAGACCATTACCCGCGCGCAAATCGGTGAAGATAATTACGCGGATGCTATCGCCTATATGGATGATCTGCCACGTTACCTGGGACTGCCCGATGCTACCCTGGTACACGCTTTCTGGGAACCGGAAGTGGCGTTGGAAGATCAACGCGAAAATGTGATCGTGGGCACGATGTCCGGCGAGGAGTATTTGAAAGACAACGGCATCTGGCCCTGGTACGAATATTACGACGGCGACAAACCACTCATCGTCGGCCACCGCGATTACAGCGATGGACAAATGCGCCCGTTCATTTACGAGGAGCGCGTTTACACCATCGACAGCCGCTGCGTCTATGGCGGTTGGCTCACCGGATTACTGCTGCCAGAGTTCAAATTGATTGAAGTACCCAGCCGGGGCGATCACTGGAATGCGGTGATGCGCCAATATGCTGGTATAATCTCCCGCTACGGCGAAAAAAGCTGATAGTCCGCAATAGAAAAACAATCGAGACACCAAACGGCAAAGGGGGATTTCAATGCCGGTTCGCGTAATTTACCTGGTACGGCATGGACAGTATGAATCGTATCCCGAAAATGGGGATGCATTGGGTGGCAGCCTCACGCCATTGGGCCGCGATCAGGCCGAAAGGGCCGCCGATGCGCTAGCGCAAATGCCCATCAGCGCGATTCACACCAGCACCCTGCGTCGCGCCGCCGAGACCGCTGGCATTATCGCCCTGCGCTTTCCGAGCATTAACGTTCAGCCCTCGCGCGAATTATGGGAAATTATTCCAGCTATACCACCGCGAGAAGCCGAATATTTCACGCTCCATTTTCCCAACCTGACGCCGGAAGCCATCCTGCGTGACCGCGCTGTCGCTGACACCGCCTTTGAGCGCTTATTTCGCCCAGGGGGAACCGAAGATGAACATGAAGTGATCGTGTGTCACGGCAACCTGATTCGCTATTATGTCTGCCGGGTGCTGGAAGTGGCAGTGGAAACCTGGGGCAACATGGAAGCCAATAACTGCGGCATTACGCGCTGCACCATCGAATCTGATGGTCGCAAAATGTTGATTTCAATGAACGATATTGGGCATCTCGCGCCCGCAATACGGACGTTTTCCTAAAAGAAAGTTGCCAGTCTCCAGTTACCAGAATTGGGATTGGGGATGGGTTTACAATTATTTTTGATTTAGCGATCATTGAAAGCGGACGACTCCATGAAACTCGCCATTCAGGAAGATATGCTGCCGGGGACAACCCCGTTGGAAAAATGTGAACAGGCGAAGGCGCTGGGCATCCAGGGCATCGAATACTGGGGCGCAGGGCTGACGACGCGCGTCCCGGATATTGTGGATGCGATCCAAAAAACCGGCGTTCAGGCGGCGGCGGTCAATTATGGCACACAGGGACAGTTGATTGAGGCGGATCGTCCGGTACGCGAGGCGGCATTGGCGGCTTTCCGCGACTCGGTTGTGAATGCGGTAGATATGCACGCCGCCGGGGTGATTGTCGTCCCACATTATGGCGCACCCACCGTGCCTGATCTGACACCCTATAAATCGGTGATTCAACTGCAACACGAGCTGCTGCACAATCACCTGCGCACCTTATCGGATTATGTGTACGCTATCGGCGTGGATTTCTATATTCAGCCTGTCAACCGCTACGAAAGCCAGTTTATCAATACACTGGCGGATGCCGTGCGTGTGCGCCGCCGCATCAAAGACCATCCGCATGTGAAAATCGCGCCGGACACCTTTCACATGGCGCTGGAAGAAATCGACCCCGCCGGAGCGCTGCGCGAATGCGTCGCCGACATCGGTTATATGCATGTGGCGGACAGCAATCGCCGTCTGCCGGGGCGCGGCCTGACCGATTTTGTCGCTCTCGCGACGGTTTTGCGTGAGGGCAATTACGACGGTTGGGTGACGCTTTCCTGCGGGCAACCGGGGCATAACGCCGAGTTCGCCAAGCACATCCTGAACGAACTCCCGGCCAGTATTGAGGTGCTGAAAAAAGCAGGGTTTTGATTCACCGTTCAATTGTCGTTTCACGTATCAGACCCCATCCACAATCGTTTCTGCTGACCCACGAAGCCTTTCCAAAACCGAAAACCCATCCAAAAAAAGATGCGTAAAAAGGCCGAATTTTTTTGGATGTTTCGGCTGTTTTCCAAAACCGTGAGGGTTTTGGTGGTGGATGAGGGGAACTTCCAAAACGGCAGAAAAAGTGTAGAGTCATAAGCAAAAACCTTGTGTCCGAAAAGTGGCGATTTTCGGACGATGTTCCGGCAGGAAATGACCGCAGGCCGGGGTATCGCCGCCACTACGGGGACTTGTGTCCGGCACGACAATTCCGGCTGATTGCCGTTGAGCAGGGTGTACAACGACGACAACTGAGGGGAATTTCCGCCGATAAGTTTGATACCCCCTGCTGCCGCCATACTCGCTGCATAGCACCTTCCCAGACGGATAATTTTGAGGGTATATTATAGCACAAAAGTTCTAAAAAGTCAATCCCGAAGACTCGCCAATAATCAATTCAGGTTATTGTCCTTTTTTGCTCAAATCGCTGACATCCCAAATGGTGACAAGGCTGCTGCCAGCGGCGGCGAGGCGGGTCCCATCCGGGCTAAGGGCTATGCCGATGGCGTACCAGTTCAGGTCGGTTAGACGCTCACCTGTCACGGCGTCCCATACATAAATGCGGTGATACAGACTCGCACCGAAAATATATTTGCCATCGGGTCGAACGTCGGCGGAATAAACTTCTTCGGGAGCAATCAAGGTTTTATTCCCGCCCCTGTCCCACATAAGTAAATTCCCTGTTCCGTTTTCGGTATTGATAAACAATTTTTGACTATCCCCTGACCAGTTGGTTGGAACCCGCCCAGAATCCGAAAGTGTCGCGACCACCTGCCCATCTGCCGTATCAAGGATGGTGACGATACGCTCATCACCGAAACTAAAGCAAGCAACAAGGTGGCCGTCTGGCGAGCGCAAACTATATTTTTCGCAAATTGTGGTTTCAGGAGCGGATGTTTCGATTACTTTTCCCGTCTCAATATCCCAGACTTCCCGTGTCTCCCGATTGTCTAGGGTAATGGTCTTGCCATCCGCGCTCCAATCCAGGCGACAGGGAAAGGGATAGGGAGCGCAGTTCATCTTGGTTTTATAGGTGGAAAGTAATTTCGGCTCACCGTTCACAACCCAGATATTGAGCGAACCGATGTTATCACGCACACTATAACTCGCAATCCGATTTTCATCGGGACTCCAGGTGACGCCATAAACTTTTCCATCATGCACGAGTGATTGTTCCGACTGCTGGATGACTGAGGTTGGGCTTCCCTCGCCCAAATGGGGTAGAACGCGATCCGGTACAAATCCGGCGCAGGCTCCCAAAGACCAGCAAACGCTCAACTCGCGGCGTACTGTCCCAACCGTATTCAAAATCATGACTGCTGAAGGGCCTGCGCCGCCGCTGGCAAAGGCGCTCATCTCACCCGTCATGAACCACTTACTATCGGGATACCATTGATATTCCAGAATTGGCCCAGCGGACGCGCCCAAACTATGATGCGGCCACGTTTGTTTTGTGCCTGTTTCCAGGTCTAACATGTCATAAGCGGCTTGCAAACTGCCCGTTAATCCCAGATAGCGACCATCGGGCGAAATAAAATCCCCGATATATCGTTCCAGTGATACATCAAGTGGGGTCAGCTTTTTTTGATTTAGATCGAAGCGATAAAGTTGGTTATCCAGTGAAGTTCGCACGATCAGCATATTCGTTTCTGCGACCCATTGCCAGCTTGCGACATCGGCAAGCTGGCTTAGCAAAAAGGTTTCCCCTGAGGCGACATCCACGATGTTTAAGTGCTTTGTCTTATCCATTACAGCAGCATAGCTGCCATCTGGTGACCAGAGCGAACTATCTCGATAGCGAATGTAATAGAGGTTATCGTTCTGAGGCGCTTGAATATGGGTGGCCGTGCGTTGAACCGTACCAGCCTGCCAATCCAACACATAGAGTTCTGCCGCTGAACAGTTTCCGCCCGGACACTGCGAAGAAAAAATTAGCGCATAGAGCATATTCGGAGTCCAGTACACCTGATACTGCGTTTGCCGATTTTGGATCGTGCCAAAGGGGACTTGCCGTCCGCTGGACGTGTCTTCCATTATGAGGCTCAAATTTGACGTTTGTTCGTTATAGGCATAACGGAATAAACGGCCATTCTGGATGTCGACGATGGCATTGTTCGCTCCGTAAATTCTCGTTGTGAGCTGATTGTCAGACGTAAGTTCCCCCATGAGTTGAGCGCCGGAATTAGAAAAGGCAAAATAAACGACCTGACCATTATTGATCCAGTCGCTCTCAACGCCGTTGTACCAAGCGGATTCGAGTGATTGATAACTTGTCTGCGCAACTATTTTGCCTATCCCTACATCTATTATCATCAGCGTAAGTTGGCGACCTGCGGTACGGGCGACAAATAATAAATCTTTACTCGGCGACCACTGAACTTTGAGAATCATGCCGGCCAGGTCATCCAGTAAAGTCAGTCGAATTGTTCCATCAGTACGAGCGATCCAACCGCGATAGGTTGGCACACCACCCTCTGACCAAGGAGCACTGCGCCACGCCATCCACTCGCCAGAGGGCGACCAATCCAGATCGACAATCACCTGATTGTTTTCGGGCATTGCGCCGGGAGCGATGATGCGGCTGTCCGTCCCGTCGGCGCGTTCGACCACGATGGCGTTGATGGTGTTGGCGTAGTAATAAATATAGGGTGCGGGTGTGTCGCTTGCGCCCGCCACATTTCGCACGCCGATGACCATCAGACATCCAATCAGTCCGAGAATGCTGCGCTGAATCCATGCCATATGTTTATTCCTTATACCAGTGACCGTATTCTACCCAATTCATGATTTTCGCGATCATCACCCCAACTCAAAATCCGGGACGAGGCGGTCACGGGGTTCGTCATAGGCGTTCAGGAATTGACCGCTGCTCAAATCCCAGCGCAGCCAGTAGTTACTGCACAAATTGCAGCCCATCACGCTCATGGTTTCAACCGTATGGGCATCGGCGAAACGCACCGTGCCAATGCGCGCATCCGGCCCATCATACTGGTAGGTTGGCAGTCCGTCGCCGCGCGGATTCTGCAAATCCCAGACGCGGATGGCGTCACGCCCGATGACCAGATAATGATTGTCGGGGCTGAAGCGCACCTGCGACACCCACACAGCAGACAAGCTTTCCGGGTTGAGGGTGATTTTCGAGTTGGTGTTACGATCCCATACCGCCAGACCGGAGTCGCGGTGATCGTAGATGCGTTCGTCTTCGGATGTGAACACGGCGATTTTCGAGCGATCATCGGAGAGGGCGTAGCTCACGGGCGCGGCCTGCGTACCCGTGTCGAAGGTCGCCACAATTTGCCCCGTCGCCAGATCATAAGCACGCACGGCATAACCGGAATCGGCGGGCACGGCGAGAAGCTGCCCGCGCGCCATGTCCCAGGTGAAATAGCTGAAAAAATTGTTGTAGTCTCCGGCTTCGGTAAGGTGTGTCCATTTATTTGCCGGGACGTTCCAGAGATAGCCACCATCATAGGTTTGGATGACGGCGAAATCACCATTGGGACTCCAGGCGAAGTTATCGTCCGAAGGGGAGGCATCGACGGTGCTGACGCGGGTGTTCGCCAGCAAATCCCAGGCGACCAATTGCGATTTTCCATTTTTCAGCGCCAGCGCCGCCGCCAGATAACGGCAGTCCGGCGACAATTCGCCATAAAAGTGGTCGGCGGCGATGTTGGTTTCGACAATCTGGACAGTCTTGCGCCGTTTGCCTTCGATGATCGTGATTTGCTGGTTATAGACTTCGTAGCGCACCAGCGGGCGACCAATGTCGTAGCCTAGCGCGTCTGACCAATGGGCGGTCATGGTTCCGCAGGCATCGCTGGCCTGCCCCTGCGCCGGAATTGATGCGACGATGAAAATGAGGCTGATGGTGAGTAAAAAAAGCGCCTTACGCATGATGCTGTCCTGTCGCTAATGTGCCTGAACGACTGTGTTATATAAGCAGTATAGGCAGGGTAATGGGCGCGTTACTTGTCCGCAGATCGTTGCAAAGGATATGCCTGCTCTACGGCTGCTCTACGCTTGCTGAAAGTTCATGTGGGGTTGATGAAAATAGTGACTTTACTTGAGGGACAATGTTGCGGGCTATAAACAGATGGACTATGCTTATCAATATCCTCGTTATGACTCCTAAAGGGTGGTCTATGCTGCTGGAAGACCTCAATTGGATGGATGTGGAACGGTATCTGCAAACAGATGACCGTATTATCCTGGTGACGGGCGCAACCGAGCAGCACGCTTATTTGAGCCTGCTCACGGACATTCTTATTCCGGCAAAAATCGCTGCGGCGGTGGGTGAACGCGAAAAAGTTCTGGTCGCGCCACCGTTAAATTTCGGATACAGCCGCGAATTCTCGTACTTCCCCGGTACGATCAGCATCACGCGGCAGACTTTTGATTTCGTGTTATTGGAAATTGTCGAATCGCTGCTGCATCAGGGTTTCCGGCAGTTTTTCATCGTGAACGGGCACGGCGGGAATCTTTTGCCAGATCGCTTGCACGATTTTGTGAACGAAGATGAAGTTCAGGTGGTGTGGTATGACTGGCGGCTAGGCAAGGCCGTCCGCGATTTTGAACACAGCCTGGGTTTGCGCTTCAGCCACGCCAATTGGGGCGAGAATTTCCCGTTCACACGGTGCGGAGATGTACCGGATGGCGAAAAACCACTTTTAGAACTCCCAGATGAATTTGAAGACCCGCAGGCTGCGCGCGATTTACTGGGTGACGGCAGTTTCGGCGGCCCCTATCAAATTAGCGATGACCAGATGCAAACTTTGTTCGCCAATGTGGTCAATGAAGCCACCGCGTTGGTGCATCAGATGAGCACCCCCAAAACCGGTTAGCCGTGCCCCATGATTATCGTTGAACGTTAGGATGGCGGAACGAGACCGACAGCACCAGCTTGCCCAGGCGCAGTTCATCGCCATGCCGCAGGACGCGCACTTCTTTCGCCAACATACGCTGACCGTTGATAAAGGAGCCGTTCGCGCTGCCCAGGTCAGACACCAACACCGCATGATTTTCAGCATCATAACGGATGGATAGGTGCAAACGGGAAACACCCAAATCAGCGCCCTGTTTCGTGCCCAGGTCAATATCGGGAGCCATCGCGCTGCTGCTGGTTACACGCCCCAGAATAACCTCGTGATCGGCTTTTTGCAGGCGGATTTCATAAGGGTCTGTCGAGCCGCGCACCCGCAGCGCCAGCACCGATTCCATCCCAAAATATTCACTGTCGAGCGCGCCTACATCGTTGAAATTTCGGGTTTCGTTTGTAGCCCTGCCGGACTCCAGCAGTTGGCCGCAGGAATAACAAAAAACTTCGTGTTTCTGGTTGGACTTGCCGCACTGGGTGCAGATGACCCAACTCACTTCTTTGACTTCCGGCGCGGGCGCGGCTGGAGCCATATTATGCGGCTGGGCGGCAATCGGCTTCAGCGGCTTGATCGCTTTCAATTTGGTGATTTCAGGCTGAGCGGCGGGCTGCGAAGCCTGTGGAGCCGGAACAGGACGTGATTCCCAGGCCCGCAGACGGTTCGCCAATTCCTCACGCTGGGGTTTGCTCAGTGCGGCAATGTGCCCCCGTAAGGTATTCAAAACGGATTTGGCATCCATCCCGTTCTGACGCATCCGCGAATATTCAGTGTATATGTCTTGCATCTGGTAGCTCACGGTGTTTAGCCCTAAATTTCTTGAACTATTTCTCTATTACATATTGTTAACGAAGGCTGATATTCCGTCAAGCGGATCGACCTGAATTTTTTGTGATTTTTCTGTGACGAAATGGTATGTATGCTATAGTGATTGTAATAATGGATCGTGATAGGACATTGAGAGGCATCCTGTTCACAATTCAATAGCGCGGCAAAAAGTAATGGACTGGCCGCCTGTTTGCAACCCTTACTACGGAAGTTGAAGGATGAGCGATGTTGAAATCCGCTTTACGTTTTTGCCTCATAGTATTCATCTTGACAGGAACGCTGCTGGTCGCGCAGGCCCAAACGGCCACCCCAAGTCCTTCCGGCCCGACCCTCAATTCGATTTTATCACGCGGGCAGGTCAACTGCGGCGTTAATCAGGATTTACCCGGCTTCGGCTATCTCGACCCCAATACCGGTGCGGTCAGCGGTTTCGACGTGGATTTCTGCCGTGCGTTGGGGGCAGCGATATTCGGCGATGCAACCGCTGCCAACCTGCTCCTTTATAGTGGCAACGATGGCATTGCCGCCCTGCAAAAAGGCGACGTTGATGTGCTGTTTCACAATATTGTCTGGTCGCCTGCCCTGGATGGCAACGGGTTAACATTTGGCCCGATCAATTTTTACAACGGCCAAACCATGATGGTGCGCTCCGAAAGTGGTCTGGGTGAATGGCCTAACCTGAACGGCAAGACGATTTGCGTCACAACCGGCAGCAACGCTGAGACCAGCCTGCCCGAAGCGCTGACCAATCACGGCATTAACGCCCAGATTTTGAAAGTCGATAGTTTTGAAGCCGCGCGCGATGCTTTATCGGATGGACGATGTGACGCAGAAAGTGCGGGTCGTGTCGAACTGGAAGTGCTGAGGCAGCAGTCCGGTACACCAGATGCTTTCATCGTGTGGAAAGGGGCAGACCGCCTTTATACCCATGAACCCTTCGCGCCGATGCTGCGTTACGGCGACCAACAGTGGAGCAGTATCGTCGAGTGGACAAGCCTGGGATTGATCCAGGCGGAACAATTGGATGTGAGCAGCGAAAACATCGCCACCCTGGTACAGAATGCCGGAGAGCAGCCGGATGCTTATGTGACGCGCGTCGGACAGCACATTGCCCACCTATTGAATACATCGCTTGATGCGCCCAACAACCTGGGGCTTGCGCCCGATTTTATGGCGGGTGTCATCCGCGAAGTTGGCAATTACGGCGAAATTTACAACCGCAATCTGGGTACGGAAATTGGCGAACTGAAATTGGATCGAGGAGTCAACGCACTCGCCGCCGACGGCGGTTTATTGTACGCCCCGGACTGGCAGTAAATTTAACCCTGAGTAGATTTTTTGTAGGGACGCAGCGCCGCTGCGTCCCTACTCACTATCCCCACGAACCTTAAGCAAAGACCTGACCATTCCACGTTAAAATGTCAACAACCCCATAGCTAAAGCGAGGGGCTTGTAACTCACCTAGCCGAACCGTCTCGGTCTACTGGCTACGATAGGCGGATTGACTGCCGCCCAAAAGGCGATGTTCAAGGAAGCGTTATGGTCAGCGTGGTCGGCATGACCACACTTTAAGCAGAGGAATTCCGATTGAGAACGACGATTGCCCTTTTCAATATGCCCACAGGCAAAACAGCGTTGGCTGGTGTAGCGTGGATTGACCAGTTCAACCCGCACCCCGTGCATCCGTGCTTTGTAGGCCACAAAATCCCTCAACTGCTTAAACGACCAATTGCTACGCTTGGCACGTTCTGCTTTGCCACTAACCTTCGTCCGCTCATGAATGCCTGTCAAATCTTCCAAGCGAATCATGCGCTTCGTGCATTGGGCTTTCAGAACCAATCGCTTACTAATACAGTGGTTCGTGTCTCTTTGAAACCGTTCCTGGCGGCGCGATATTTTCTTGAGGTGTCGCTTGGCCGATTTTGTACCTTTTTTCTGCAAGGCGGCTCGCAGACGTGCGTACCGCTTACGGTTGTATTCAATCGCAGCGCCAGAATAGTTCTCCCCATCGCTGTCAGTGGCAATGTTGACCACGCCCGTATCTATTCCCAACGCCGTATCGGTTTCTTGTTCGGTAGGGTCTGGAATATCGCAAACCGCCAGCAAAAAGAACTCTTTGGTGGTTGCACTGTAGACCAGATCGCTTTCGCCTTGCTGATATTTCAGAAGTTCTCTTTGTTGGTCGCCACACCAATAGGGCATATTCAAACGCCCATCAACCGACCAGATCGACACCCGCTGAATGTCGGTGTACCACGACAAAATGCGGCTATCATAGGCAATCGCGCCGTGTGGTCTGAGCGTCCGCTTGCGCTTCTTATCCAGTTTGTAAGCATCGGCCACTTTAGCAAACATCCGAATGACCATTTGCGCGGTCAATCCCGACTCAAGCCGCATCGGATGGTAGATCAGCTTTTGCAGCTTGAACGCGCCGAACACTTTATTTTCCCAAGCATAATCGCTCATGGTGTTGCCCAAAGCATTAGCCTGCTCTAGCGTTTGCAAGAGCGAAGAATGTTCTTTGGGCGTGGGATTAAGTTTGACTTGAGCGATTAATTTCATGGTGACCAATGTAGCTCGACTTAGAGGAGATGTCAAATAAATGAAAAATGCAATGCATTCCTCCTCAAACCTAAAGGTTGCAGATTCCAACGATGCTTTTTCGGTGAAGAACTATTGTTCATGCTCATGTTCAAAACAAGTGATTTTCTGTCCGGGCGACCCGGCGGGTCGCCCCTACAAAACCTCTTTTCACTCAATCTGAACAAGAGCCATTGTTCATTTGCGATCCCTATTACCGAAAATGAATGACCTTTTGCCTTTCCACAATTGCATCCATTTTGAGGAGACAACATGGTACACGCCTACATCGCTGGCCCGCTCTTCAACGAAGGTGAACGCTGGTTTGATGAGCAAATCGAACAGGCTGCCCGCCAAGCTGGATTCACGACTTTTTTGCCGCACCGCGACGGCAAAGAGGCTAAAACCTACGAAGGCTCGGCGCGCGTTCGCCGTATTTTCGTCGAGGATGTGAACGGTGTGGACAGCGCCGACATCGTGATCGCCAACCTGAACGGCATCACCACCGACGATGGCACAGCCTGGGAATTGGGTTATGCTTATGCAAAAGGTAAGCACCTGGTGGGTGTGTATAGCGATTGGCGGCTGCAATTCGCCCATCAGACGGTCAACCTGATGATCGAGTGTTCTCTGCACAAACTTGTCCATTCGTTGGATGAATTGCAGGCGTATCTGGCGACTTATAAAACCTTATAAGTCATTAGTCGATAGCTTTTAGTCGTTAGTCAAAAGACAAATAGTTTCTTGGGCGAGAACGAGCGGCTTGTGAGGTCGATTTTGCCAGAATTTTTCGATAAGCTCCTACGAAAGCCTGTTAAAAGACGAGGTGATTTATGACCGAAAAAATCCCGGTTGCGGAAGGGGCCTTCGTCGTCCCGGATGTGCTGACCCTCGCCGAGTGTGCCGCTTATGTTGCCCTCTCGGAAAAAATCGGCTACGAACCTGCCACCATCACCACCGGGATCGGCGCGGAACTGCGACCTGACGTGCGTAACAATGACCGCGTGATTTATGACGACGAGGTGCTGGCAGAGACTCTCTGGGAATTGGTGAAAGATTATTTTCCGGCAGCGGTGAAAAATCGTACTGCGCGCGGACTCAACGAACGGTTCCGCTTTTATCGTTACGATCCTGGGCAGCGTTTTGAATGGCATATGGATGGTTATTTTGAGCGCGAAAACGGCGAACGCAGTCTGTATACGGTGCTCTTCTTCCTTAATGATGATTTTGAAGGTGGCGAAACCCGCTTCCGCGTCCGCGATGATGACGGCGCGAAAACGGTTGGCGTCAAACCGGTCACAGGCCACACGCTGATTTTCCCACACGAAATGCTGCATGAGGGTGCAGCCGTGACCGCCGGACGCAAATATATTTTGCGCACCGATGTGATGTACGGCGCTCCCGGCAATGTTCGTTCGCGCAGTTGGCGTGACCGGTAGGGTATTCATTTCTATAAGATTTTCTTTATTCACTATCACAACCAGAGCAGTCTATACTGGATTTGTTGTCCGATTCAGTTTTTATTGGGGTGGCTATGCCGGTTCATATGGTTTGGGAAGATGAACAACACACGATTGTGCGCTGTGACGGCGAGGGAAAATGGACGTGGGAAGAATATCACGCCACCCTCAGCGAAATCGTGGAGGCCGTTCAACAGGTCGATCATCGCGTCGATTTGGTGATTACCCGCGAGGAAGGTTCTTCATCACCAGCAGGGTCGCCCATGCCCCATTTTCAGCGGGCGATGCGGATTATGCCCCGCAACATGAGTCTGGTGATTCTGATTAATACCAACAGCTTCGGGCGGGCGCTGGTGACGATGTTCAGCCGCATTTTTGCCAGCCGCGAACATGCCCAACTGGTGGTCGTCGGCTCATTGGAGGAGGCACGGGCACGCATTGCCAGCAGCCGCGCCAGCGAAAAAAATGAGGCTCAAAAAGTTTCCTGATGCGCATCCCTGAAATCAAAAAATGATGCCGCTTGCTACGATGAATTCAGCAAGCGGCATTTTTGTTAGCGCGGTAATTCAAAACCCGCTTTGCGGTGTTCGGCCTCAATGGTGATCGAAATGCCGCCGCGCACATTGAAGGCCCCGGTGACATGACAGTAGAGCGGATCGAGCGCCGCGACCAGATCATCCAGGATCACATTGGTCACATGCTCGTGAAAATGGCCTTCGTCGCGGAATGACCAGAAATACAACTTCAACGATTTCGACTCGACAATCCGCTGATCCGGAATGTAGCGGATCGTAATGGTCGCGAAATCAGGCTGTCCGGTCATCGGGCAGACGCAGGTGAATTCTGGGAATTCCAACTTCACTGTATAAGGGCGTCCGGGTGTCAGGTTAGGGAAAGTTTCAAGCTGCTTGGACGGCTTGCGCACATCACTCCCCAGCAGCGTCAGCCCTTCGGTCACATCCGGTTTTTTGGATGCTTTGGTTTTCTTTGCCATAGCGCAGCGTACCTCATGTTGATCGCGTGGATTTTTGTCGCCGCCCATTATAATCGTTTCTCAAAAATGATGCGCCGCCGGGGGCTGAAGCGCCCCAGCTACTTGTCCGGGCAAGCCCACTGAAGGGGCTAAAAGAAGTTTTTGTGGGTCACAGTGTATTCATTGTAACTGGAATTTGTAAGATTCCATAATTGGATAAAGTCAAGTTAAAGGAGTTTTCAGCATGGCTTATATTTACATCGCGGGGCCGCTATTTAACAGCCACGAACGGGCTTACATTGACCAGATCGCGGCGGCAGTCGAAAGCGCAGGCTACCGTACCTTCGTGCCGCACCGCGACGCCGGTCTGCTGACCGAATTCCGCGAGGAGATGCGGACGCAAATTTTCCGCACAGATATGGATGCCTTGAGCACTTGCGACGGCTGCATCGCCCTGCTCACCGGCCCGGATCATGATTCTGGAACCTGTGCTGAGATCGGCTACCTGTATATGAAGGGGATTCCGATCATCGGCATCACGGACGACATCCGCTGGCTGAATAATTTCATCTGGGGCATGTGCGACGAAGGGAAGACGCTCGTCCGCCGGATCGAGGACGCGGTTCCGCTGTTGGTGGCGCGGGTGAAACTCTAGCAACTGTTGCTCTTCATTAACTTACACAGGCATTTTAAGGGCAATTTTTGAGAGGGCTTGTCGCCGACAAGCCCCTACTTTTTAAAGCTCCTGTCCATTTGACGGAGTGGAGTTGGGGTGAGGTTTTGAGCAGCTATTTACGGCTGTGCAGGAATCTCCTCGATGATGACCTGCGCCGAATAGCGGCCTGTGACAGCCGGATTCGCGCTGACCATGAAGGTTCCCGCCCAGGTTTTTCCGTCCGCGTCCAGAACCGTCCAGCCGCTCCAGTTCATTTTAGCGTTTGCTTCCTGGCTGATGGGCTGCCAGCCTAAGGCTTTAAGCTGCTCGTTATAGGCGTCGGCAATTTTGGAAAGCGGAAGATCGCTGGTCAGTGCCGTCAAAAGCGAGGTGTACTTTCCGGCAGAACCCAAGCCTCCACCGCCCGTTCCGCTGGGAAGCAGGCTGACACCGGCGGGAACTTGCAACTGCGGTAATAAGGTAAAAGGTTCGCCTGGTGATGCGCCCGCGCCAGCCCCGCCACATGCCGTCGTATCGGCAGGCGCGGTGATGGTGATGCTCACGTTGGTAGCGCTGTCCCCACCTTCCGCCAGCACGCGCAGCATCGCTTGGGTGGTTTGATAACAAAAAAAGGCTTGCGACCAGGGCTGCGCGACAAACCCGCCGACAGGACTGTTATCGGCACTCAGCGAAGACCAATCGCTGGTGGTCAAAGAATCTCGAAAAAATTGTACGATTTCATCGGGTGTTTGTTGGGCATCCAGGATAACCTGGGTGTAACCCGGTGAGCCGTAAAACACGCTGCCGACAATATTGGCTTTATCCGGCAGTGGCAGATTGAAGGGCAGATTGTCTGGTAACTGCCGGACATAGGCTGCGGATTGGTCGGGCGGAAAACCCGAACTGCTCACGATCCGCGATAACAGGGCGCGCAGTCCGGCTTCATCACCACCGATTACCTGTGGGGATGGATTGGTGGCTTGCCCGTCGCTGCCATTGTCACCGGGGACATTCGATTGAATATTTTGGGCGGCAACGAGGGCAATCAACCCCAGCAGCATGACCGCTGCGATCACGACATAACGGACGATTTTGTGCATGTTACATCCTTTCCGTGCAGTGTGACCCGCACGAGGGACGGCATTGTAACGCTAAAATCTGAGTGCAAACTGACGTTTACCCTACGCTGGCGTTCCCATTCTGTAATGTTGCGGGGAGATAGAGGGGGATTTCTTGCCTGAGAAGGAGTGCAGGGGGATATCGGCGATATGCCCCTACTTTTCATAAAACGCTCATCCAAACTGGCTTTTGGGCTTGGCGCTTCTCTAAAATGAGCGTGGACAAGGCCGTATCCTGTCCTTACAAAACACAATTTCTGGATACCTTGCCCATGTCACATTAAAAATTTGTTCTATATGGACAAGCAACGCCACCAATTTTTAAGACGGGCACGACATGTCGTGCCCCTACGGCGGTTTCGCGTGTTTTATAAATCATATGTGCAATGTCACATTGTCGTGGATAGGAGGATTTGGCGCTCCTTAAACCCGATGGCTGTCAATCAGGTCGCGGGTCGCGCCGAACACATATTGATTGTGATCCAGGAAACCATGCGGGAAGCCCAGGTCAATTTTGGCGACCTGATCCAGGCGCGACCACTGCTCCGGCGTGAGTTTCCAGTCGATAACGGCCAGATTATCTTTCAACTGTTCGGCATTGCGCGCGCCCAGAATCGGGATCATCTGCGCGGCGGGCTGCTGCCGTACCCAATTGATCGCCACCTGCGCCATCGAGTGCCCAGTTTCGGCGGCGATTTTTTGCACTTCCAGCACAACCGCTGTCGATTTCTCACTCAATTTCACCTGCTCAGGACTGAGGCGGGTCGCGTCGGTGACTTTATTCAGGAATTTACCAGTCAGGATACCGGCTTCGAGCAAACCCCAGGGCAGCACCGCCATATCCCAATGATGGGCCATCGGCAGTAAATCGCGCTCGACGGCGCGATCCAGCAGCGAATAGGGCACTTGCAAACCGATGAAGCGCGACCAACCCATAATTTCAGCGCGGGTGTTGGCCTCGGCAACAATGTAAGCGGGTGTATCGGAGAAGGCCACATAATTCGCCTTGCCTGCCCGTACCAGATCGTCCAGCCCGCGCGCGACCTCTTCGACGGGAGTCATGTAATCCCACATATGCAGATAGTAGACATCAATGTGGTCGGTTTGCAGATGCTTCAGACTGCGCTCCACCGATTTCATCATATTTTTGCGGCTGTTCCCGCCGGAATTGGGATCAGTCGAATCCGGCTTGGTGAGCGTGTATTTGGTAGCGACGACAAAATGGTCGCGATCTGCTTTCAGTAAATCGCCGAGGATGGTTTCGGCCTCGCCATCGGTGTAATTGATCGAGGTGTCGATGAAATTACCGCCCGCCTCGGCGAACAAATCAAACTGCTTTTTGCATTCGTCCTTCGACGCGCCCCAGCCCCAGGTTTCGCCGAAGGTCATCGTCCCCAAACAAATTTCCGAGACGCGCATCCCGCTCCGTCCCAACAATTGATAGCGCATGAGCATCCTCTTTTTAGTTTTTATTAACCGATCTAGTCACTTAGGCGATTTTATGCAATCCAGATGTTTGCAGCATTAGTCAGAGGAACAGAAGTCCGCCTGTACAAAAGTATGAGCCGACTTCTGGACGCAAAATGATTTTCGGCGTTAATTTTCAGGCTGACACAGCCGTGTTGGTGAAGGTTTCATGGGCCAGTTCGTAATTCATCATGGATGCGGCCATTGCACCGTTTGAAGCTGCATACACAACCTGCTGCTTTCCAGATGTGAGGTCGCCCGCCGCATAAATGCCCTCAACGCTGGTTTTACCTTGTCCGTCAACCGCGACATATCCATGTTCGGTGATCGTGCAGCCCAATTGGGCAGGCAGGGACGAGTGCTGTTCTTGACCGGGTCGCAAAAAGATCACGTCTCGTTGGATAGAGCTGCCGTCTGTAAAAACCAGCCCTTCAAGCATAGTGTCCTGTTGTTTCAGGCGAAGAATGGGAGTCTCAATAATACTGATTCCGAGGCGCTTAAATTGGCGGCGGTCACCGTCGCTGATTTCCGAAGTGCCATTCGTACAAATCAGGATGTCGCTGCTCAGGCTGTGCAGCAGCGAAGCATAATGAATCGCGTCCTCACCGTTCGCCAGTATCGCGATGGCCTTGTCCCGCACTTCCCATCCATGACAATAGGGGCAGTGAAACACGCTGGTTCCGAACAGGGCGTCCAGACCTTCGATGGGCGGCAGCATATCCTTCACCCCGGTTGCAAACAGAATTTTTTTCGTCAGGGCAGATGTGCCATCCTGAAAATGCACATTAAAATGGCCGTCAAGTCGCGTGATGTCCACAACTTCCTGGGTACGAAACTGTACGGTTGAATAGGGGGTTAACTGTTCACGGGCGATTTGGCGGAGTTCTTGCGGCGGAATACCATCCCGCGAGAGGAATCCATGCACCCCAGTTGATTTCGCATTGCGGGGACGTTCGCTATCACAAATCATGACCGAACGCCTGAAGCGCCCCAATATCAGACCTGCGCTGAGTCCAGCCGGCCCGCCGCCAATAATAACAACATCCAACATAATGATCTCCTGATAAAAGTGGTTTTTAAATGATACCGCGTATCACTTAGAAACCATCATCGGGGCACATCTTACCTGGAGACCCTATGATTGGTGTAGCCAAAATTTTAAACAGGGGTGGTGCAGTTAAGGTCATCGCCAATTTCATTCATAATTCACAAACAGCAGCAGGTTATTTCGAATAATTACATTACAATAATTACATAAACAAATAAGGATACAGGTGGTTATGCCAATCGAAGTTTCATGGGGCAACCCCCAACAATCTGTCGTTTACACCGTTTTCGGCGAAATCTGGACGCTGGAAGACAATCACCAGATGATTGACGACATGTATAAATTGACGACCAGCGTCACGCATACGGTTCACATCATCATGGATTTTACCTACACCAAAACATCGCCCGCCAAGCTGCTGTCGGCTGGCCGCCACATCGAAAAACGTACTGTGCCCAACAGCGGCATCAGCGTGTTTGTGAATGCCAACGGTTTTATCAAAGCGATGGCGCAGCTCCTCACCAAAATGTTCATGAAGGAAGCCAAACTCTTCTTCGCCAACTCGGTTGAGGAAGCTTATCAAATCATTGACCAGCGTGAACCGGTTGGCGTCAAAAGTTAGGGCGAATTGACCGCCGTCACTGCACCGCTATGCCATAAAACAGGACTGAAGATTGATCGGAATAATCTTCAGTCCTGTATTCAATTTTAGCAGTTGGTGTTTCGCAAAAAATTCACAGACCTTAATTAAGGCCCGTAAATTGTAACATTATGATTATAGAAATGGTTCAATATAACGAGGGTTCTCATGCCAATCAACGTTTCCTGGGGCAATGCCCAAAAAACGATTATTGTCAGCGCATTCAACGGTGAATGGGCGCTGGAAGATAGTCACAATATGATTGACGAGATGTATAAATTGACATCCAGCGTCAGCCATAATGTTCATGTCGTCCTCGACTTTACCAACAGCCTGTCTTCACCGGCTAAAATGCTCAGTTCGGGCAACCATATCGAGAAACGCTCATCGTCGAATACCGGCCTCAGCATCATCGTCAAGGCCAACGGTTTCATCAAAGCGATCTCACAACTCATCATGAAACTGTTTGTCAGCAACGGGAAACTCTTTTTCGTCGATACCATTGCCGAGGCTTTTCAAATGATTGAGCAGTACGAGCGGACTGAAGTCAAAAGTTAGGCCGTCAGATTACACAACTCGAACGCACGCCGCAGCCCCACCACAGGATCACCCGTAGGGATAAATTCCTGACCGAGATAACCCTCGTAGCCCGTTTCGAGCAGCGCGTGGGCAATAGCCGGATAATACAATTCCTGGGTTTCGTCGATCTCATGGCGACCTGGCACGCCCGCCGTATGATAATGGGCAAAATGCTGGTGATTCTCGCGAATCGTGCGGATCACATCGCCTTCCATGATCTGCATATGGTAGATGTCATATAGCAGCTTCACACGCGGCGAATTCACCTCCTGCATCACCTTCACACCCCAGGCAGTTTTATCACATTGATAATCGGGATGATCGACCTTGCTGTTGAGCAGTTCCAACACGAGATTCACATCGGCGGATTCGGCATATCCCGCCAATTTATGTAAGCCTTCGGCAGTGATGGCCGCGCCAATTTCGTCATCCACGCCGTTACGGTTGCCGCTGAAGCACACCAGATTGGGGATGCGCCACTTCACGGCGTGATCCAGGTTGGCGCGGATTTCATTTTCGATCCGGGCGTGATTTTCGCGGCGATTCAGGCCATCGGTCAGCGCTTCATGCCCACGTATCGTCGCGATTCCCAAGCCGTGATCTTTCACCAGTGCCCAATTGGGTTCCTCGACAAGTTCCATCGCAGCATAACCGATGTAGGCGCAGGCGTTTACCAATGTTTCCGGCGTCAATTTGCCGTCAAAACACCACCACGAAACCGATTGTTTGATCGCGTGGGTCATGACGTGGCCTCAGCTTTTTTCAAATCTTCCCAATCAATCGCGCTCAGGAAATCGCTGTCCAACCCAGCGATAAAATGTGCCAGCAAACGTCCGCCGCGTTCGATGTCGCGTAAATCAACCGTTTCGATGGGCGAGTGCATGTTGCGGCAGGGTATTTCCAGCAGCGCTGTCGGGATGCCTTCCAGCGCCACCTGGATCGCCCAGGCGTCGGTTCCGCTTGCACCAGGAATATGGTCATCCTGTAACTTGATCTCATACGTCCGCGCGGTTTCTTTGATTTTATCGAGCAGTTTGGGATGGAAATTCGGCCCGATGCCAATCCCCGGCCCGCCGCCCAATTCGCAGGTATCGTCGCCGTCGACTCCGGGCTGCGGCGCAAAACACACATCCAGCGCGATGGCAATGTCCGGCTGGATTTGATAAGCTGCCGTCGCCGCGCCGTATAAACCGGTTTCTTCCTGCACGGTTGCCGCCGCATACACATCCCATTGATGACTCATGCCCCCCAAATGATCGAGACAGGCTGTCACCACCGCCACGCAGGCGCGGTCATCCATCGCCTTGCCCGCCACCCGCTTGCCGGACAGTTCCAGCATCGGCACATCCAATGTAATTAAATCTCCCAGGCGGACAATCTGGCGGACTTCGGCGTCGGGCAGTCCCAGGTCGATGACCAGTTCGTCAAATGACGGATATTTTTTACGGGCATCCGCCGACAGCAAATGCGGCGGCACACTGGCGACAATCCCTGGCAGCGCCCGTTTGCCATGCACCAACACCGGCTGCGAGACCATGATGCGGTTATCGACGCCGCTGATGCGATGCACATAAATAAAGCCGTCCACGATGTCACGTACCATCATGCCGATTTCGTCCATGTGCGCCGCCAGCATGATTTTGCGCGCCGGTTTGGCCGATTTAGTGCCGTGCTTGATCCCGATCAAACTGCCGAGTTTATCCTGCTGCATATCATCGGTCAGCGGTTTCCAGGCTGCGCGGATGATGTCGCGGATCGGTTCTTCGTGGCCGGATGGCGCGTGGGCTTCAACCAACGATTTAAGGTGTTGTTTAATGTCGAGCAAGGTAGGTTACTCCCGTAGACATGCGTTAGCGGGTTCATTGATGGGTGATTATAAATCATGTAGGCTGCAAAAGCATTTTGACGGGAGGTTTTATTGGTCTGCGCCGCGCTGTTTTAACAACTCAATCGCAGCCGTTTTACCACCTGTACGGGCGAGCGCGAGTGCGGTCTGTCCCTCATGATCGCGCAATCGGACATCCGCGCCGTGATCCAACAGGATGCGCATGACCTTCACATGTCCGCCTACCGCCGCACCATGCAAAGCGGTTCGGCCTTTCGGATCAGCAGCATTGACCTGTGCGCCGTGTTCGAGAAGTGCTTGTACTTTGTCCGGGCGTTCGGCTTTGTCCCCACGCGCGATAAAGGCCAGCGGCGGGGTACTATTCTTCCCCGGCTTGTCCACAGGCGCGCCGTTGTCGATGAGATAGCGGAAGATGGTTATATCGACTGCGGTGAGAAAAATACCGCCATCCACCGCCCGCACGTCCACGCCATGCGCCACGAGTAATTCAATCAAATCCAGGCGGGAAGCCCGCGCGGCCAGATCAAGCAGCAAGGCGCTGGACGGCTCAACCACAGCCCCTTTTTGAAGCAAAAATTCCACCATCTCAGTATGACCACCCAAAATCGCAAACGCAATCAGCGGCATAAAATAGAGCGCGTCGCGGGGGTCATCGGCATTGAGCAAACTTGGATCAGCCGCTAATAGGTCGGCAACTCGTCCTTGATCGCCTAAAAAAGCAGCGCGAAAGATGTCTGGCTGTGCGCTGCGGGGACGCAAATAATCGGCGACGGCGGCACGACCATAATAAATCGCGGCACAATACGGGGTCAGTTGGACGTGGCTTTCGCTGTTGTAACAACCGTTCGCATCCACATCAGCCCCTTGCTCCACGAGCCATTTCACCACTTCGAGTTTTCCCCGTCGAACCGCTTCCCACAGCAGCGTCCGTTCGTGACTGCCACGCTTGTTGAGGAATTCCGGGTGCTCCTTCAACAGTTCGCGCAGGGCATCCAGATCGCCGCGCACGGCCAACTGGCGATATTTCCCTGCCAACTGCTGCTTCCAGATGCCTGGTGGGAAATTGAATGGGCGTTCCCAACGCTGCGGCACAGGAGCAGTATGATTCTCATGAGTTTTCATAGTGATTTATTAATACCCATGCAGTCCGCATAATCCTGAATAATGGCGTAATTGCTATCGTGTATGAGCCAATTTTTGCCTCCATCATGGGTGATGGCAAATTGACTGTGCGTCCAAACACAAAAATTATCGGCATTTAACGAGTCAAATGAACTGCATCCAGGATAATAATTTCCCCCATTTTCATAGCGCCAGAATCGGTTCCACGTTATGCCAGCATCTTGCGTCACTTCATAATCAACCAATGGGATAATAATCGCAGACATTGGCATAATGTCTTTGGCTAAATCTTCATCCTCCCAATCGTTTGGGTCAAGTTGATGCCCATTCACGGGTTTCGGTATCGCGTAGGGGGTATAAGCCAGTCGAACATGTCTATCATCTGTGAGTGCGTGTTCACAATACTCAGGATGCCCTTTTATGTATCCTTGCCTAGCAAGCGTGTACGCCCAATATAGCGAATAGGGCGACAGCCATAAAGCCCTGAGTACCACAAGGGCAATCAGTATCAGGGCTGCCAGCACAGCAATAAGCTTGAGGAGGCGACCACGTTTCAGCCGCCTCATAAATTATTCCTCTGCTTGTCACAAGCCTTCAATCGCACCCTATGCGACGCCTTTTATTTTTTACCAAACAAACCTTTACTTCACCGCTTCCGGCAGCTTATATTCCTTATAGGCCTCGCGGATGACCTTCTTGTCAAATTTGCCGACGCTGGTTTTGGGAATGGCTTCGACAAATACCACATCGTCGGGAAGCTGCCATTTGGCGAAGTCTTTCAGCAGGATTTCGTAGATTTCATCTTTGCTGGGCAAATCGTCTTTGGAGCGCGGGACAACCAGTGCCAGCGGGCGCTCCTGCCATTTGACATGCGGCACAGCAATAACCGCCGCTTCCAGCACTTTGGGATGCGCCATGATCGCGCTTTCGAGTTCGACGGTGGAAATCCACTCGCCGCCGCTCTTCACCAAATCTTTGGTGCGATCCACAATCTGGATGTAACCCTCTTCGTCAATCGAAATCACATCGCCGGTGCGGAACCAACCATCCATGAAGGATTGCGCGGTACGCTCGTCGTTATAGTAGCTGCTGGCGATCCAGGGGCCGCGAATTTGCAACTCGCCCATCGTCTTGCCATCCCAGGGGACTTCCACGCCGTTTTCGTCCACCGCGCGGATTTCAACGCCGGGAACCGAGATACCCTGCTTGGCGCGGATGGCAAACTGTTCGTCTTCCGGCAGGTCGAGCATCTCCATTTTGAGGTTGCAAACCGTGCCGAGCGGGCTGGTTTCGGTCATACCCCAGGCGTGGATAATTTTGAGGCCGAGTTTTTTCTGATAATTTTCGATCAGCGAACGCGGCGCAGCCGATCCACCCACGATCATCGCCCGCAGTTTGGAGGTGTCGTAATGTTCAGTCGTCAGCATCCCGAACAAGCCCAGCCACAAGGTTGGCACACCCGCCGTCAGTGTGATCTGTTCGTTCTGAATCAATTCGGCCATATCGCGCGGCTGTAAATGCGGGCCAGGGAATACCTGGCGGCAGCCGAGGAAGGTCGCCGCGTAGGGGATGCCCCACGCCAGCACATGGAACATCGGCACAATCGGCATGACTTTATCTTTTTCCGACAGTCCCAGCCCGTCGGTCTGGCAGGCCCCCATCGCGTGCAAATAAATCGAGCGGTGGCTATAGACCACACCTTTGGGGTTGCCGGTTGTGCCGGAGGTGTAGCACATCGCCGCCGCTTCGTGTTCCTCAAGCTGCGGCCAGGGATATTCGCTGTCTTCCGCGCCGACAATATCCTCATAATTCAGGGCATTGGGCAGGGTGGTTTGCAGCGGTGCATCGGCCATGACGACGAAGGTTTTGACGGTTTTGAAATGTTCGGCCAGCTTTTCGACCAGCGGCAGCAGGCTTTGATCGACAAAAATTACTTTATCCTCGGCATGGTTGACGATATACACCAACTGTTCCGGCGGCAGACGTAAATTGAGGGTGTGCAGCACCGCGCCCATGCAGGGAATCGCGAAATACAATTCCATGTGGCGGTAGGTGTTCCAGGCCAGCGTTCCCACGCGGTCTCCGGGTTCGACACCCAACCGCTTCAGGGCATTCGCTAGCTTACCCACACGCTTATACATATCAGCGTAGGTGTAGCGGTGCATGTTCGGGCCGATCTTCGTTGCCAACTCACGCTTGGGATACAGTTTGTACGCCCGTTCCAGAATCGGTTGCAGCGTGAGCTGGTAATCCATCATGAGGCCTTGCATAAGATTTTCTCCTGAAAGTAATCATTTTCGTGAAAAGTTTTTTAAAGTCAGTCATGAAGGATGCGCCGTTAGCTTTTTCTTAATTTTTTATGAAAGTAACGATTCAAAATCCATAACCTGATTTACCATTGAATTGTAGCACTTTAGGGTTGTGTTATGCACGTAAGCTAATCTAAAAATAAAGCCTGGATATAGCATAGGAGCTTTGGTCAATGCCACGCCGTACGATATTCATTGTTGTATTATTTTTATTCAGTTTGTCTTTTATTTTAATCCCTGCCCAATCCACCCTGGCCGCAACCTTGAACGCTGGGACACTAGACGAATTAATCAGCAAGATTTCTATCGCCAACGGTACAGCAGGCGCAGACACAATTGTGCTGACCAGCGATATCACCCTGACGGCACTGGTCGATACCGGCTTAGGCAATAGCGGACTGCCGATTATCGTTAGCGGCAGCGACATCACCATTGAAGGCCAGGGGCACACCCTCACACGAGACGTGAATGCGCCCGCCTTCCGCATCCTGCGTGTAGCCGCTGGGGGTAACCTGACCCTGTTGAATCTGGTCGTCAGCAATGGCGATGTCCTTAGCGGGAGTGGCAGCGGCGGTGGGATGTATAACGCTGGGACACTGACCATCATCAACAGCACCTTCTCCGGTAACAAGGCGGACTTAGGTGGCGCGGTATACAGCACTGGAACACTGCTCATCATCAACAGCACTTTCTCCGGCAATACGGGGCAATCGGCAGGTGGGGGGGTGCTTAATGCCGGTGGTGGCACAATGGACATCCACAACAGTGTTTTTTTCGGCAATACGGCAAGCTTCGGCAACGGGGGCGCGATCCAGAACGAGGCCAATGCCACGCTCAACAGCAGCAGCATTTTTGACAACGATGCATTCTTCAATGGGGGTGCAGTCTACAACTATACCACTGGCACAATGACCATCAACAGCAGCAGCTTTTACGCAAACAGCACGGGGAGCCTGGGTGGTGCTATGCTCAGCTTTGGTACACTCAACCTGAGGAACAGCACCGTGTCCGACAACACCGCGGGCAATAAAGGCGGCGCGGTATATAACGGTTTTAATGGCACAGCGACCATCATCAACAGCACTATCTCCGGGAACTCGGCGGCCACCAGCGGCGGCGGGGTGCAGAGCATTAATACATCACCGACCATCACCAACACCATCGTCACCAACAACATCATCACCGACTCCCTCACTGTCGGGAATTGTTCCGGGTGGACTATGGTAGGCAGTTATAGCCTGGATAATGATGGTAGCTGCACCAATTTCGTCAACAGCCCGACCATCAACCTGGCGTCATTGGCCGACAACGGCGGCCCGACCCAGACTATTGCCCTGAACGCAGGCAGTTCAGCGCTGGACACGGCGAATGCCACCCCCTGCACGACGGCCCCAATCTTAGGGTTTGACCAACGCGGCGTCCTGCGCGGCATTGACGCCAACGGCACACCCAATAATCCGGTGACGGGTGACTGTGACATCGGCGCATTGGAATCCGGCGGCGCAATCCGCACAGTGCAATTCGCCGACACTAACAGCACTATTACACCGGGCAGCATGACAGCCATACCCGTCAGGCTGACCCTGGATGCGCCGTTAACTGCCGGGTATGCGCCGATCTCAGCTTATATCTGGATCAGCAGCGGGACAGCCATTGCTGGAAGGGATTATGCGCTTTTTGGGTTTCAATCGGTGGTGTTCCATCCTGGCGACCAGACCAAAACCCTCACCCTCACTTTGCTCAACGCCCCACTGACGGCTGACCGTAATGTGGTCCTCAGTTTCGCCACCACGAGCAGCCCCGGTTTCAGCGGGCCAGCGCGATTAGGAACGCAACTCAGCCACACGATTACGCTTAAAGCCTCGACCTCGACTGCCGCCCCGGTTCGGTATTACTACGGCACACGCAATGTCACCTTAACCTGGATTGGCGTGTCATGGGCAAGCGGCTATGAAATTCAGGTTGATAATGAGCCAAGTTTCGCCACGCCACGTATCGCCGAAAGTACGTCTATCCCGGTGGACAGTCTATCTTATCCGGTCACTGTACCCGGCAATGGAACTTATTATTGGCGCGTGCTGGCGAAGAATGCCGACGGTACGCCCGGAACGTACAGCCCAACCGAATCGTTTGTGGTCGCCGGAACATAATACAACAGCAAAATCTGGAAGCTGACTACTGTGGCTTCCAGACGGCTAGCACAATATTGACCAGCACCAACAGATCAACCAAGCGCGAGGCGTTGGTCATCTGGGCGGTTAGCTGGCGGATTTGCGGCGTGACGGTGGGTGTGCCACGCGCGGCCTCGATAAACTGCGGCACGAGTTTGCGCTGCGTCGGGATGATGAACAAAAACGCGATGCCCATCGCGACCAGATAGACAATCTGTTTGATAAGCAGCCAGGTTGGCGTGAAGCCGCCGACGCCAAGAAATGACAGATTCTCTGTCCACAACAGTGCAAATCCGGTGAGCAAAATGCCGATTCCCCCGACCTGACCCATAAAATTAACGACTCGCACCCGCGCCATCAACAAGGGCAGTTCAATCGGCTTGCCCTGGCTGCCACGCATCACAGATCGGAACGCAAATTCCGCCGCAAGCTGGGCAATCCAAATTCCCGCGCTGATGATATGCAGCGCCAACAAAATATCCCGAATGCTCATCATATGAAAATCCCCCTCAGGATTGGTATTGAATCATGGCGTTAGCTGGACTTTGCACATCAAGCGGCATAAGCCAAGAGATCAGCAAAGCGATCA
>JBDTNB010000046.1:0-41099 GCA_039933955.1 Chloroflexota bacterium | reverse complement strand
GGCTTCACCGAAATCCAGACGCCGAAAATTGTCGGTGCGGCCACCGAGAGCGGCGCGAATGTGTTCGCCCTGGATTACTTCGGCACGCCCGCCTATCTGGCGCAAAGTCCGCAGTTCTACAAGCAGATGATGGTCGGTGTGTTCGAGCGCGTGTATGAAGTTGGGCCAGTTTTCCGTGCCGAGCCGCACGCCACTACCCGCCATCTATCGGAATATGTGTCGCTCGATATGGAAATGGGATTCATCGACTCGCATCGCGATGTGATGCAGATGTTGACCTGCGTCGTGCGTGGCATGGCTGACTCGGTGCGCGAAGAAGCTGCCACATCATTGGCACTTTTGAAAATCGACCTGCCCGCCGTACCCGAAACAATTCCGGTCATTCATTTTTCCGAAGCGCTGGAAATGATTTATCGCGAAACCGGCGAGGATGGCCGCCATGAACCCGACCTCGCACCCGCGCATGAACGCTGGTTAGGCGAATGGGCGCTGCGTGAATATGGCAGCGATTTCCTGTTCGTCGAGGGTTATCCGATGGTCAAGCGGCCCTTTTATACCCATCCCGACAAGGCGCGTCCAGCCTACTCCAACAGCTTCGACCTGATTTTTCGAGGCGTCGAATTGGTTACGGGCGGGCAGCGTTTACACCTGTACGCCGATTATCTGGCGGCGCTGGAAAAACGCGGCCTGAGCGCTGAGTCGATGAGCGGCTATCTGGAAGCCTTCCGCTATGGGATGCCGCCGCATGGGGGCTTCGCGATTGGGCTGGAGCGTTGGGTATCACGCTTGGCGGAACTCCCCAATGTGCGTGAGGCCGCCCTCTTCCCGCGCGATCTGACGCGGCTGACACCTTAGAGATACAACGAACTGATCTATAATAGTAGGTAGGGAGATTTCAAAATTCCCTACCTACTAAAATCATCAATTTGAAGAATGTAGGCTTTATGACTAACGAAATTGAACAAAAACCTACCACGAACTCGCTACTGCTTCTCAAGGCATTTGACGGCTTCGCAGGAGATGTGATTCTGCGGCTTGTAAGCGAATTAGCAAAGGTTTTTGATGGTCACACAGAATTAGAGGCAATTCACTACAGAAATAGACATGGACAACTCAGCGAAAAATCTATAAATTTCCCAGTGTATCGGCTGGAAATAAATCAAACTATCTGGTCAATATGGCTTTGGGAAATTCATCAACATGGCATTTTTGAATTTTCAACCTTCGATTTCAGAACAAGCTTCAAAGGATTCATTTGTCTTTTGCTCGATCCTTTATGCATAGAGAATGATACTATTCGCTCCATTGTGATACAGGATCAATCAAGGAATGTTAATTCAATATTCTATTTATTTAGCCATCCACCTGATCCTCTAAATTTTCCTATATTTCTTCTTCAAGTCTATGGAAAGGCTGGCATTACTTCTCTGATAAATACGATTGGAGAAGCAGCATATGAGAACCTGCCTACCGATACTTTCTACATGCAGTGTCCACTAGAAGACCTTCACAAATTTCCTGAAATGCTTCAGGATTTTTTGTCGGGGTCTCAATAGATGTTTAAAGATAAATTCATATTGCGCTTAGTTCTTGTGCTACCTCCTACCAACATAGAAAAGTGTCATGCCCGCCCAATTTCCCAAAGACCTGCCCACTCTGGAAACACCGCGCTTGATCCTGCGTAAGCTGCGGATGAACGACGCCGAGAATATGTTCGAGTATGCTCAGGATCGTGAACTGGGTCTGAGTGGTTTGTGGCTGCCCTATACCCAGTTGCAGGAGAGCATTGACGACCTCGCCGAAGTGCAGGAAATGTATGCAAAGGGCAATTTCTGGGATTGGGCGGTTGAGCATCGCGCCGACCACAAAATGATCGGACGTTTGGGGCTGCATCAATATCACGCACAGGACAACCGCGCCGATCTGGGTTACGCCTTTAACCGCAGCTATTGGGGACAGGGCTACGGCACAGAAGCCGCCCGCCGCGTCGTCCAATTTGGATTTGAAATACTCGATTTACACCGCATCAGTGCCAGCGTGCTGCCGGATAATGCCGGTTCAATCGGCGTGCTCACCAAAATCGGAATGCAGTTTGAAGGTGTCAAGCGCGACTTCACCGCCATTCGCGGACATCACGAAGATTTGCACAGCTATTCGATTCTGCGACCAGAGTGGGACGAAACATCTGCATAGACATTTCTGGTGGATTTCCAACACTGAACTAACGAAAAGGGCTGTACTGTGATTTACGAGTATCAATAAAGCCGCTTCAAATTGGTTTGAAAATCTGCCGTCAACTAAAGAGAGAAGTGTAGATTATGGATCGCAGTGGTCAAAAAGTGTTTGTCATTTTTAATCCAAAGGCCGGGAATGCAGCCGACGCCGATTTGGTTCGAGACGCATTGGCGAAACATTTTCCTCAACCGCAGTGGGCGGCGGAAATCTATGAGACCACCGGCAAAGAAGATGAAGATATTCCCGCAATTTGCCGTACAGCCTGCAAAAAAGGCGCTGCGATGGTCATTTCCGCCGGAGGCGACGGCACATTGGTTGGTGTGGCAAACGGACTGGTCAACGGGCCGACTCCCCTCGGAATCCTACCGCTGGGTACAGGCAACGATCTGGCACGCATCCTGGGCATCCCCTTAAAACTCGAAGATGCACTGGCAGCGCTGGCAGGCGACAATACCGCCATAGAAGTTGACGCACTCAAGGTCGGTGACCAATATTACCTGTCCAACGTGAGCGTGGGAATCAGCCCGATTGTCATGAAAGAAACCAAATCCGAGCAGAAAAAGCGTTTTGGTATGTTGGCCTATCTGTGGACCGTCATCAAGCACGCCAGTATCTTTCAACTCCACCGTTATTACTTAACCGTTGATGGTCAGCGCCAATCGATACACGCTGCTGAGGTCATGGTTTCCAACACAACTTTATTAGAAGCCCTGCCTCATGTCTTTGGCCCCCCCGAAAACTTGAACGACGGTCAACTTGAAGTGTATCTGGTCACGGCTCATACCTTCCAGGATTACCTGCAACTGGTGTGGGATTTACTGCGCCGTCCGGGTCAATCCGCGAAGAAGTTATTTCACCTGGGCGTCAAACAGAGCATTGTAATTGAGACCAGAGGTTCATCGCAGTTGGTACAAGCCGATGGTGAAGTCATTGGCCGGACGCCCGTGAAAGTCGAACTGATTCCGAAAGCCATTCGCGTCATCATGCCCAAACCACAATCGGATCAACCAGCGAATGAAATGGAAACGGTAAATGTCCCAGAACACGTTGGATAAGCAAGAAAAACTGATCGCAGATCCGCCTCCCCAAGCGGAAGCTGTCGCGCAGGAAATTGTCGCGGAAACCCCGGCAGCACAGCACACTTTGCGCCAGCTTGCGGCTCGTCGAGCGACCAGCGCCTTGACGCTGATTGCAGCGCTCGGCTTATTTCTATTGTGGCTGCCCGAATCAAACCGCAATCTGCTTGTCCGTAGTTTGATCGCCAACCGTTTCCTGATTATTTTGCTGCTCCTGTTTGCGGCGGTGGGGATGTCGCTGTTGTGGACAAAAGGCCAAACGCTGGATGTCTGGCTGTTTAAAGGGATGAATATCAGTGGTTATTCGGTCAAGGGCATGGATCGTATCATGTGGGCCGCAACCCAGATTGGCAATGTCGGTTTTGCCCTGGTCGTCGCGGTGCTTTCCTACGTTTTGGGCGACCACCGTTTTGCGATTGGCTTCGCATTAGGATCACTGACGCTGCTGCTGTTGGTAACGATTATCAAAGCCTTCGCAGACCGCGCTCGCCCCTTCAATATGATGCTGGAAGCCCGTGTGGTCGGCTGGCGCGAGGCTGGTCTCTCTTTTCCCAGCGGGCATACTACCCAAACTTTTTTCATGATGACGCTGGCGACTTTGCATTTTCAACTACCGCTGCCTGTCGCGGCGGTTTTATACGGAATTGCCGTCTTGGTGGGTATCACGCGCGTTTATTTGGGCGTTCATTATCCCCGTGATGTGATGGCCGGTGCGATCCTGGGATTGATTTGGGGAACCGTCGGAATGCTGGTAGCACCTTATCTATAAAGTAGACCATTTGTCTGAATCAAAGGGCAATTTTTAGCAAGACAAATCGCTGTAAGGTTAATGATGGCAAAAGAAGTTAAGAATATAGCCCAACAAAGTGCCGATGTAATCGCGAAGCCGGTCAACCAATGGCGGCAGACTGTCAAGGATGCAGATGCAATTGCAGAGAAACCAGCGCGACATTATCGCGCGTTGATTTTTCAATCCTATGTGATAGGCGCGATTATTCTATTTGTTGTGCTGGCTGTACTGGCAAAAACGATTGCCTATTTCACATTCGACGTGACCATTACCCACGAGATTCAGGAATTCCACGTCTGGTGGTTCGATGCGTTCATGTACAGCCTGACCTGGATTGGATTTACACCCCAGGCCCCGATTATCTCGGCAGTCATCATTGTGTTCCTTTTCGTGAGTGGTCTGAAATGGGAGTCGGTTGTCAGCACCCTCAGCCTCATGGGTATCTCACTTCTCGGCTTAGTCATCAAACTCTTCGTTGCACGTCCGCGACCCAGCGCCGATCTCGTCAATGTCCTCAACCAATTGAATAGTTATTCTTTTCCAAGCGCTCATGTGCTGTACTTTACGACCTTTTTCGGCTTTTTACTGTTTCTGGTATTCACCTTACTCAAACATTCCTGGTTGCGAATCGTGCTGCTGATTATGCTGAGCGCTATGATTGGGTTAATTGGCATGTCGCGTATCTACGAGGGTCAGCATTGGGCCAGCGATGTATTCGCCGCCTACTTGCTGGGCAGCGTTTGGCTGAGTCTCTCGATTTACGTCTATCGCTGGGGCAAGTCGCGCTTTTTCGCAGATCAACCCGCAGCGAAAGAAACGCCCAGCTAAAACCGATTCAGAATCAATCTGGAATGGTATGCAGGATTGAAAACGCGAATAAGCGACGAGGGATTTATTGCACCCTTGAAACGCTCGATCAACTCACCTGGTTGCCCCTCGTAGTTGCCCTCTGCTCTCACTTCAAGAACATTCGTTCATTCTGTCTCTTTTAACTTTTCCAGTTTGATTTTATACTTTGCTACATGGACACACTCACTGGAACCATCGAACGAATCACTTTTTATAATGATGAAAACGGCTACACCGTCCTCAAGATGACACCGGACGAGAAGCAGCAGCCGGGGGCCACCGCGCGGGATGGCACGATAGCCGTTGTCGGCTCGATGCCCGAACTCGCGCCTGGTGAATCCGTTGAATTCACTGGAAGCTGGTTTAACGATCCGCGCTGGGGGATGCAATTCCGCGCCGAGATGGTGCGCCCAGTGATTCCGTCGTCCGAAGACGGCATTGTCAATTACCTGAGCAGCGGCCTCGTCAAAGGCATTGGCCCGCGCACCGCGCAAAAAATCTACGATCACTTTGGCGAAGATACGCTCAAAATTCTGGAACGTGAACCAAGTCGTCTGGACGAAGTGCCCGGATTAAAAACCGACCTCGCCAAACGCCTGATTACCGCCTGGGCAGAAAATCAGGCTGTCCGCAACACCATGATTTTCCTGCAAGGCTACGGCATTAGCAGCCGCATGGCCGTGCGTATCCACAACGAATACGGCGGCGAGACCGTGCAAAAAGTGAAAGACGATCCTTTCCGCTTGGCGGATGAAGTATTCGGCATCGGGTTCATCAAGGCCGATGTGATCGCGCAAAATATGGGTGTGGAACTCGACGCGCCAGTCCGTATCCGCGCTGGATTACATTATGCGCTCAACAAACTCGCCAGCGAAGGCAATACTTATGCCCCACGTCATTTACTGCTGTCCACGGCTGCCGAACTGTTGGGTATCGAGCGCTCTACGCGCATCTCGGCGGCACTGGAAGGGCAAATCGTCGCAGGCGAATTGATGGCGGATAAGACAATTTTCGATGAAAATGGCGAAACGGTGGATGCCATCTATCTGCCCACCTATTACTATTCCGAAAAAGGGTCGTCTAAGATGCTGCGGGCGATTGTCGATACACCGTCCAGCCTGACATCAGCCTGGAAAACGGTGAAATGGGATAATTTTCTGGCGGAACTGGCACGCAAAAATAATGTCTCACTCAGCGACCAGCAGCAGGGCGCGGTCAAAGCGGCGCTGACCACTAAAGTCTCGGTGCTGACGGGCGGCCCTGGCACAGGCAAAACCACCACTTTACAGATGGTCATCAACGCGCTGTTATGGGCGAAGCGCGGCTTCAAATTGGCTTCACCGACTGGTCGCGCCGCTAAACGCCTGAGCGAAGCAACCGGCCAGCAGGCCAGCACCATTCACCGCATGTTGGGCTACGCCCCTGACGGTGGTTTTGAACTCGATGAAGACCAGCCGCTCGACGCCGATATGGTCATCGTCGATGAAGCCTCGATGCTCGATTTAACGCTGTTTTACAACCTGCTCAAAGCGATTCGTCCCAGCACCCATTTGATGCTGGTCGGTGATGTCGATCAACTGCCAAGCGTGGGCGCGGGTAATGTCCTGCGTGATGTGATCGACAGCGGCGTGGCACATGTCACCCGGCTCGACACGATTTTCCGGCAGAGCGAGGACAGCCTGATTGTCGTGAATGCCCACCTTGTGAATCACGGTGAAGCGCCTAATCTCAGCAACAAAAGTGCCGACTTTTTCTTCTTCCGCGAAGAAGACCCGCTGGCGGCAGCCGAACTCATCGTGGACATTGTGCAAAACCGGCTGCCGAATAAATTCGGAGTCGATCCGCTGGAGGATGTGCAGGTGATTGCGCCGATGTATCGCGGGCCTGCCGGGGTAAATTCGCTCAACGAAGCATTGCAAGCCGCCCTCAACGGTAGTTCGCGCAAGGCCGAAAAACGTATCGCTGGACGGTTGTTCCGCGCAGGTGATAAAGTCATGCAGATCAAAAACAACTACGAAAAAGAAGTCTTCAACGGCGACATCGGGCGCATCCGGGGCATCCAATTAGACGACAATTACATCGAAGTCTTCATGGATGGGCGCATCGTCGAGTATGATTTCACCGAGGCCGAAGAACTGACTCACGCCTACTGCATCAGCACCCACCGCAGCCAGGGCGCGGAGTATCCCGTTGTGGTGATCCCCTTGCTGACGCAGCATTATATGATGCTCCAGCGTAACCTGCTGTATACCGCTATTACGCGCGCTAAAAAGACGTGTGTGCTGGTCGGTTCCACAAAAGCCATTCACATGGCCGTCAACAACAACAAGGTATCCGAGCGTTACAGCGGCTTGCTGGCACGCCTGACCGCCTAGATTCGCTCCAGATAATTCATTTCCCCCAAATTTAGCGTGATTCTAAGGAATCATTTTGTATCCTATGCTTACAATCCATATTGTGATTGACGTTTCAATTCTATGGGTCTGATTTATTGTATTGAGTTGGGTAGAGGTGAAATATGCATAAATTTATCGGCATCGGATTGATTATCGCCCTTCTATTAGCGGTACTTCCCATCAGCGCCCAGGATGTAACCGCAGAACCTACCAGTGACGCCACACTGGAAGTCACCACCGAAGTCACGCTGGAGCCAACACTAGAAACGACTAGCGAAGCCACTTCTGAAGCAACGATGGAAAGTACGTCCGAAGCCACAATGGAAGCCACTTCCGAAGTCACTGCGGAAACCACCGTCCAGATTACACCGAGCGCAACACTTTCGGCGACAGCGGCCCCGATTGTGCCCGGTGATGGCGCGGGCATTAGCGTCGCGGATCAAATTGTCCTCAATGGCATGGTCATGATTGATAACGTGACTGCGCCTAAAGCCGGTTTCGTGTCGATTTTCGCCACCGATTCCAATGGCGCGAATGCCCATCTCGTCGGGCTTGCGCCAGTACAGGCCGGGACAACTGACAATCTGTCGGTTCCGATTGATGGCGCGATGGCGACCCCCTTCCTGACCGCGCAGGTGCATGTTGACGATAACCAACCCGGTGTATTCGAGTTCGGTCATGTCACGGGTGCGGATATGCCGCTGACCGGCGCGGACGCGGGTTTTCCGGCTGCGCGCGCCTTCAAGATTGCCGGAATTTTCTCGTTTGACCAGCAGCCGGTGAATAACACGGTTGTGATTGCCTCCGTCGTCAGCGAGATTGGCGGTTGGCTGGTGATTCACGCCGAAGCCAATGGTCAGCCGGGAGCCGTCCTGGGGCAAACACTGCTCAAGCCGGGGACGAATCCGGCAGTGAAAGTCACCTTAAGTAGCGATGGTCTGACGCCCGTCGTGTGGCCGATGCTGCATGTGGACGACACCACCATTGGCACGTATGAATATGGCACGGTTGCCAATGCCGATCTGCCAATTTTCCTGGGCGATGTGACCGCGACCCGCCCGATGAAACTCACTGACGCGCCGACAGTATTTCTGGCCGATGGATCGCCGTTAGCAGCGATTACCGTGCCTTCGATTAGCGCGTCACCGCAGACTTTTGACAGCGATCCCAATGCTGGCTTGAATTTCATGGTCGATAATGTCATCTCGGTTGGGCCAGGATTTGTTGATGTCCATGCCGACGATGATGGGCATCCCAGCGGATCACTCGGACACACCGCCGTTCTGGACGGGCAAAATGCCAATGTGGCGGTGATGCTGCTGCCGGAAATGAATATGCCGATCACGCCGGTTGTCTGGCCGATGCTGCACAGCGACACCAACAACAACGGAACCTACGATTACCTGATGATCCCCGGCACAGACCTGGCGGTGGTCTATAACGGTGATGTGGTGACGCAGATGGTCACGTTGAGCGGCAGCGCAGTTGCGACGGGCGTCCCGGTGCTAAACACGACCCCCGTCCCGACAACCGATTTGACCAGCACCGCCACCGCGACGGGAACCACGCCGACGGACATTCCAACCCCTGAGGCATCTGTGGAGGCCACTTCCGAGGCAACCGTTGAAGCCACCAGCGAAATGACCGCCGAACCAACTGCCGAAAATACGGCAGAATCAACGGCGGAAATGACCGAAGCGCCTACCGCTGAAGCAACCATCGGGACAGACGTGACCGAAACGCCCACCTTGACAGCTACCGCAACACCGTAAGGCTTCGCCCCATTCCGTCAATAGGGACACCAGCGCGTGTCCCTATTTTGTTCCAAAAAAACGGTCATAAAAATGTCCATTTTTTGCGGATGTTTCGGCTATTTTCCAAAACCGTCGGCGGTTTGGTGGTGGATGCGCTGAAGCGCAGGGAAACATCCACAAAGCTATTTGCCGGAACGGAAATTACGCCTGATTGCCGTTGATAGGGGGTGTACGACGACGACAAATAAGCGAAATTGTCGTTCGCAAAAGTGAGTCCGACATAGACGCGGGGATGCCGGACATGCGCTGAAGCGCAGGGTGTTTCCTGAAAGGCCGCGTGGGTACTGGAAACCGGCCTAAGGTATGAGGGACAACAGGCAAAAGCCTGTCCGAGATACAGGCGTGGTTGTCGGAATGGAGTTTCCAGTAACGGACGATAGACAGGAAGCACAACATATTCCCAATGGTTTGCAGGAGAATATATTTTAGAACAAAAGTTCGAATCTGTCAATTAGAATTCGGTTTGAAATTTGCCAGTTCACTCAATTTTGCATAATGAGGAGTTTTCTCACAGGGCATGTCGCCAACATGCCCTACAAACACGCAATTTAATATGGGTAATGTTACTCGTTCACAAGGTTGTCGAGGCCGTCAACAAAACGCTGTAAATCGGCGTCCGGGTTGCTGTCCAGGTAAAAGCGGTAAATCGCTAGCCCTTCATTCCAGTGCCCGTATTCCATATAGAGCGCCCCCAGTTGCAGCATCAGGTCGGCATTCGAGGAATCAGCGGCAAAACGGTTTTCGACATCCGCAATGAGTTGGATACGCGGCTCCGCTGTCCAGTAACCAGGGCCATAGGTTTGATAATCCTGGGCAAATTCCGGCCATGCCTCAAAAGCAGATTTGAAATCAGCCAGTGCCGACTCATAATCTTTGCGGCGTAGATTCAGGCTGCCACGTACAAAATGGGCGGTTGCAATGAAATCCTTACGCGAGTTATGGGTTAAAAAGGCATCGAGATCGGCCAGAGCATTGCGGTCATCGTCCATCGCCACATAAACCTGCGCGCGGTATAACAGCACACTGACATCATAATTATCGCCAATCTCAATCGTGCGATTGTAGGCCGTTATCGCCTCGTCATACAAACCCGCATGACCGTACACACTCGCCAGATTGTAATAAGCATCGTCGTCGGTTGGGTTGAGTTTCACAGCCTGTTTTAAATCGTCAATTCCTTCTTGCACATGCCCCAACATGCGGTAGGCATAAGAACGGCTCACGTATGCGTCAGAAATGTCCGGTTGAAGCTCGATAGCGCGGTTCAAATCTGCTAACGCCGTCGTGAAATCGCGAAAATTGTCCTCGTATACCCCAGCACGCGCGACCAACGCACCATAATCCTCAGGGAAGATTTCCAGCGCCTGGTTGTAATCTTGCAGTGCGGCCTGATAATTTTGCTGATTTTCATACAGTAAACCGCGATTGTCATAAGCCAGCGTCAAGAAAGGATCGTGACTGATCGCCAGACCATAATTGCCCATCGCCTTATCTTCCAGACGCAAATTGAGATAGGCATTTGCCATATTGTTGTAGGGCAATCCATATTCGGGTGTTGTGCTGGACGCTTCCAGATATTGCCCCAGTGCCATGCCATCAATGCCCTGCTGGAGATAAGCGACTCCCAAACGGTTATAGGTGTTCGCTAAAGTTCGTCCTAGTTTGATGGCCTGCTCAAAATCGGCCTGTGCCACAACCCCATCGACCTGATCCAAATATACATCACCACGTAACTCGTACAGTCGGCCATCATCAGGCGCTAAATTGATCGCCTGAGTGTAATCAGCCAGCGCCAGATCGTAGGATTTCAAGGATTGATAAGCTTCGCCACGCCCAATATAGGCATTCAGGTTTTGCGGGTCAGCCGTAAGCGCGTCGCTGGCTTCTGCAACAATCTGCTGCAATGCGCTGTCGCTGGATTGGGTTAACGCGGACTCGCCGTTCCATTCTGACGGAACCCAGCCATAGGCATTGTTGGTCAGGTAATACCATGTGTTACCCTGCTTATCCGCCTGAACAGCGATCACCTGGGCATCCATACCGCGCACCATCTCGGCAGCGATGGGGCTGTCGGCATCCGGCGATGTATGCACCGGCAGCCAATACACCAGGACGAGCGCATCATCACCGGAAGCGAGGGGAGCATCCTGTGCAGCCGCAACGCCTACAATTAATGACAGCAGTATTCCACAGATCACGAATCGAGTTAACAAACGCATAGTCCAGCCTGTTATTTCTATATCAACATATATATCTCATTGTAAATAGGTTTGAAGCGGTCAAAAGTTAAGGTCGAGGTTATTGCAATAGAAAACAAAAACCCGCTCGACGTGGGAGCGGGTTTTGCATATTGAGGATGCTAGCTGGCAGTGAGTCGATCCAATTCCGCCGTAAATTTGTCACTTCGCTTCAACCGTCCGATGACTGGGCGGGTCGCGGCGGCATCATCGGCGATGGGTTGGCCGAGAGCTTTGAGCAGGCGGATGCGTTCCAGACGAACCCGCGACTCCCAATAGGGTTGACCTTTATCGGCAATTTCGGCAAGCTGGCGATCCCGCAGTTTGAGCGCTGCATCCCAAGCACCGGTGGCCTCGTTATACAGGCACAGTGTGTCATAAAAACCGCGCGGCAGGGTCATACCGGTGATTTCGCTGGCCTGCATAGTAGCACGGCGATAGGCCAGATTTGCCTGATCTTCTGCGCCGAGTTTGCGCTGCGCCAACGCCTGACAGGCCACAAAATAAGCGTGACGTTCGACATGTTGGTCTTCGCCCGCCGATAAGAGTTCCCCCTGCAAGGCGCTGTTGAGCAGCAGCGTCCAATCCTGCTGGCGATAGGCCACATCGCACATGCTGGCATAGGCTACCGTCTTATGATGCCGCTTGTGACTGCTGCTGGTGGCTTCATCGGCCATCGAGAGATAGCGGTTGGTTTCCGCCTGGGCATCGTCAATTTTCCCACGCGCGACCTCAAACGAACAGCGTAGTTCTTGCAGACAAAACCGGCATTGCATCGGGCCGGTAATTTCCTGCGCCATAAATTTAATGGCCTCGTCAATCAGGTGTTCATGGCCTTCGGGATCCATGCCCAGATAGGTCAGGATCAAATCCTGCTGGGTGCAAATATGTTCCTGCATATGGGCGTACTGCGGCTTGCGGGCTTCGATAGCGGTCTTCACCGCCAGATCATAAGCCGTCTTCAAATCTTCAACATGGAAGATCAGCGTTTGCAAAATCCAGTGATTCATAAACAGCACCGCCTCAGCATTCCCGGCGAGAGCCGCCCGTTCACGCGCCAGCATCATCGCGCGGACGGATTCCGGCGCGTTGTTGGTACGGAGTTCATAACTTTTCCAAAATTCGTCCCAATAATTGGTGCTCATCGGATCAGTCCTTGAATAGATTGAGTCACGTCGTGGAAGGCCAACCCAGCATCGGCGGGTGTCAGATTGCGGGCGGCAAATAAACGGGCAATCTGGTGAATCAGGGTCAAGGCCAACTCATTTTTCGCCGTCGGCTGGTCGATCATCTGCCGGATAAGCGGCGAAGAAATATTCAGATACAGCACGCCGCCCTCAGCTTGTTGCAGCAAACCGGTGTCATCGGCCTTCTGCTGATTCAAATATTCCTCGACCATCGCGGCGAACGGCCCACTTAATTCACCGGCATCGAGGGCACGGCGAGCCGAATTGATGGTTTCGGCATTGCGCGGATACAACACCACGCCGGGAACCGTCACCGGTTTGAAGGCCGCCGCCTGTGCCAGAATGCCGCGCGAACGATAAAATTTGAGCAAATCTTCGCAGGCTTCGTCGGAAACCGGGCGCAGGAGTTGGCGCGAGTCGCCGTCCATCTGTATCAATTTGATATTGGGATGGCGGGCCGCATATTTTTCCAGGAAAGCGCTCACACCAAACCATGAGGCGTCAATGACTGGGACTTCATAACCTTCGCCCAATAACTGCTCCTGAAGCGATCCCATCTCGCGCGACACAAAATAAACCGTGTTGTTGGTCAGCTTCAGGTAATCCGGCAGCGACAGCAATCCGCGCGTTGTTCGCAGCAAAATACTGTCGGCGACCTGTGCGAAAAATTCGTCGTTGGCGATCACCCAACCCAGCACCAACTCGGTATGCCCGGACACAATCTGCTTCCAGACATCCGGCTGCTCCTGGGCGATTTTTCGCAGCGCCGCCAGCAGTTGGCTTTCAAGTGCCTGCTGTACCGCCAGATAATTTTCTTCTTCGTGCAGGTTCTCACGTGAGGCGGTAGGTTGCAGCAGCGGACAATCGATTACGCCGCGAAAAAAGCGTCCCCAGGGCGGTAATAAATGGCGGTGATCGTCGGTGATGAACATTTTGCGAATGTAGACAATCATGTCGCCATATTCGCGGAAAGACACCACCGAGGACGCCGGGATGAACACAAAGCCTTGCATCGGGATCACAAGTGTATCATGCCCCAGGTCGATAATCTGGTCGTGCAGCGGGATAATCGCGGTGACATACTGCTGATGAAAAACCCGCCCGATATAATCCTGAATAGCAGCGGCGGGATCACTCGCCTCCCAGGGCGGCGTCATCAAATTGACCGGTTCAATCTGGCGATTGAGATAAATGGGAATCGACAGAAAATCGGCATAGCGGCGGATGCTTTCTGCCATAACTGCGTCATCGAGCAGAAATTCGGCCTCCGGTTTGAGTTTGATCTCGACCAGCGTGCCGACGGCTTCCCGCGCCAACGGCTCAAGTTGAAAATATTCGCTGCCGTCACAGAACCAGCGTAAACCCTGTTCGCTTTTGTACGAGCGCGTCGTCAGTGTGACTTCGCTGGCGATCAAAAAGGCGCTCAGAAAACCCAACCCAAATTGGCCGATTAATTTACTGGCTTCGTCTGGTGACAGCAGTTGCAATTTCTGGCCGAGTTCGCGCGTGTAGCTGTTGCCAATCGTGGTCAGATAATTGGCGATTTCGTCTTCGGTCAGACCCGCGCCGTTGTCCTCAATTGAGATTGTCCGCGCAGCCGCGTCAACCCGGACATTGATGCGTGGGCGATACCCTGGGCGCCGGTCTTCCGACTGCCGCCGGACACAGCCATCGTGCGCGTTTTGAATCAATTCCCGTATGGCGACTTTACGGGTGGAATACAAATGCTCTGCCAGAACTTGCAGCAGGCCGGATAAATTCAATTGGAACTTGTTGGTTTGCAAGGGCCTATTTCCTCTTTAATGATGGCTGAACGATGGCAAATCAGATGAATAATATTTTTATCCGGCAGGGCGATCTTGCTTCATCAATTATTATAACCGCGTCATGTTTTGACGATAATTTAGACCCTTGCAGTAGTAGGCTGTGATGATGCCAATTTAATCTTGGACTTAGGCCAACGGGCTTATCATATGAGAGGTATCGTTTTCTGTTGGTGTGTATAGGATTGGGTTTGATGCAATCACTCCGTAAACTGCTGCCCTATTTGCGTCCCTATCGTTGGTATATGCTGGTCGTGATCCTCTCATCGGCGGGGATTACCGCTATGAATCTGGTGAATCCCTGGCTGGTGCGCGAACTCCTCCAGGTGATCCACGTCGAGCAGCGCGACACCGCCATGAACCGGATTGTGGGGCTGGCGGTGATCCTGGTCGTGGTTTTCATCGTGCGCGCCGTCTGCCGTTATTTGTATGGTTATCTGGCGCACATCATGGCCTACAACTTTGTCAACGATCTGCGCATCGCCCTGTACGACCATTTGCAGCGCTTGTCCGCACGCTTTTTCTCGGAGCATCAAACCGGGGAACTGCTCAAACGGGTCGTCACCGATACGCGCGACATTGAGCCGCTGTTCGCGCATTATATTCCCGATATGACCGTGAATGTACTGCTGCTGATCGGGGTGGGCGTCATCTTATTTAGTCTGAATGCTACGCTGGCGCTGCTCACGCTGCTGCCCGTTCCGCTGCTGCTGTTCAGCAACCTGTTTCTCGGCAACCGGATGCGGACGGCGCTCAAAGATGCTTCGACCCGGCTCGGCAAATTATCCGGCATGGTGCAGGATAATCTGGTAGGCATTAAGGAAATTCAACTGTTCACACAGGAGCGGCGCGAACGTGGCCGTATCGGTGAGGTTTCGACGGAAACCACCAACCGCTTATTGTACGGGTTGAAAATGCAGGCGACGCTGTTCTCGTCGGTTGAACTGCTCACCGCGATGGGGATGGTGATCGTTGTCTTGTTCGGCGGGCAGGCGGCGCTCAATGGGACAATGCCTGTCGAAGATTTGGTGGCCTTCGTGCTCTATCTGGGGATGTTCTATCAACCCATTACGCTGATGACCCAGATGAACGAAATGCTGAATGTCGCCCTGGCAGCAGCCGAGCATGTGACCGAGGTGCTGGATATTCGCCCCGATGTGGATGATAACCCTGGCTGCACCGATCCGGGACGCTTAACCGGCGAAGTCGAGTTCAAAAATGTGAACTTCGAATACAACGAGCATGTGGCAACCCTGAAAAATGTGTCGTTTAAAGTCAAACCCGGTCAAATGCTGGCGCTGGCGGGGCCAACCGGCGCGGGCAAAACCACCATCGCCAGTTTGCTGCCGCGTTTTTATGACGCCGCTTCTGGCAGCATCACCATTGATGGCATCGACGTGCGTTCCATGTCGATCAGCGGCCTGCGGCGCAATATCAGCATGGTTTTGCAGGATGTTTTTCTCTTCAACGGCACAATTCTGGATAACATCCGCTACAGCAATTTGACCGCCAGCGATGACGATATTATCCGGGCATCAAAAGCAGCACGGGCACATGAATTTATCACGGCGCTGCCGGAAGGTTATGACACCCATATCGGCGAACGCGGCGTGAAATTATCGGGCGGGCAAAAACAACGCCTCGCCATCGCCCGCGCCGTCCTGAAAAATGCGCCGATTTTGATCCTGGACGAGGCAACCTCGGCGGTGGATACCGAGACCGAGGCCGAAATTCAGGAAGCGCTCAACGAATTGATGCGCGGCAGAACCTCGATTGTGATTGCCCACCGGCTCTCCACCATCAAACATGCGGATCAAATTCTGGTGCTGGAAGCCGGACGCATCATCGAACAGGGACGGCACGAAGAATTGATTGTGGGCAAAGGCCGTTATCGCCGCCTGCACGAAGCCCATGTGCGGCTGAATTAGCGGAGATTTACGTTCAGTTACGGATAATTATCTGAGTAGATTGGCGATGTAATATGGTATCTAGAATTTCGATATTGATTACATTGCTCTTGTTTTCGCTTCCCGTAGCTGCACAAGATCGTCAGTCGGAAAAGTGGTATTGGGGTTGGGATAGCAATACGCATGAGCTGTTCGCGTATTCTGAAAATGGGGAGACCAACCTGCTGCTTACAGATGTACTCGAAAATGTTGATTATAGCTGGTATATCTGGCGAGTGTCTGAAGATCGTGCCATCGCGCTCATTCATACCTCAAATCAGTTGGCACTTTACTCGATTGGGTCTATAAAGGCAGAGAAATTAGTAACAGAACTCAATTCCCAGGCATTTGAGCCGTTTATTTCACGCCAAAACGGCTTACGCCTAGAAGCCTACCAATACCCTTATATGGTGTTGTCTACTTGGTATTCGCTTGATAAGAAAACCAGTAGACCCGCATTTTTAGTCAATCTCGCTATAAATACAGTTGGATACCTCAATGACTCAGTTGCTTTGGGGTTCTGCTGCCGGTTTACCCCGGATGGTCATAGCCTGAGATATATCACAAGTGACGGAGGTTATGAATCGCCATCTATCACCTTGCATGAACGGGCTTTGGATACTGGCATTGAAAAAGTGCTTTATACCGATGCATCTGGAAATGCAGAAAGTGACAAAAACGGAGAACGATGGTTATTTCCTGAAGGAGAAAATGGTCTTAGCCAGTATCGCATATTCGATGTTTCTACTGGCACGGGCGAGGTGATCTATCAACGTGATCCAGCCGAATATTATTCTGATTACGATTTTGTGGACGACGATTTAATTTCCTATCAGCCTTTATGTGAAACCGATTGCACATTACAGCTCGAAGCAATGGATGGCGATACCTATTTATACACATTGCCGGATACACATGGCGGATCGAGCATATACTCTTTTGATCGGTTAACTGATAACAAGCTTATCATTGGGCGTCCATACGACTATTGGCTGCTTTCAGTTGATACCCCGCCTAAATTTATAGGCTATGTTTACAGCGATGGTGTAGGGCCTATAACCGATTCCCCTGATGGTCGGTTTTCCGTCATTTCCGACACCGAGAATTATCCGCAAATGCGCCGGATGATAATTGATTGGAAAACCCTGGAAATACTTCTTACACTGACTGAAGAACCTGAGAGCCTTTTTGAAGCGACTTACAATCAGGAAGGATTTCTTATCAACCCACTTGATAACCGTAAAGGAATCATGTATCGCTATGCAAACCGTGAAGTCATCCGACTACCGGAAAAGCTTCAAGGAAATTTCTTCGACATTTTGCCTGATGGAAGTGTTTTGTATCAGACTTCAGCAAGTACCAATCCTCAAATTTCCCGGTATTTTCCACAGTCTGATGAGACCAAACTACTTGTTGATGGGTTATTAAATATTCCAACCATAGACGTTACCAACTATGCTTATCCATAGTTACGAATCAATGTAATTCAATCAAAAACCCGCTTCCTAAACGAGCGGGTTTTTATTTTCAGCAATTGAAGCGTGAAATTTACAGTGCGTAGTAAAGCTGGGCGGCGAGTCCACCCTCGTCATTCAGATGGTCGGCGGCCTCACCATGCACCAATTCGATTTGCCCGCCAGAAGCGAACGCTTGCAGCGCGAGATCGGCGGTCTTGTCACCATCGGCGGGCGGCCAGGATGCGACCAGCAGTTCCACGCGATGTTGATTGAGCGCCGCTGTCACCGCTTTACGCCCCAACGCCGCCCGTCCACCGGCCTTCGCCATATCGACGATTTGATTGACCAGCGCGATTTCTTCCTCTCGTTCAAAGGCCAACGCTGCCGGGGCTGCGTGTTCCAGGATTTCTTTCAAATGAGCACGCATGGGAATGGGCAGCACCGCCACGACTGAACTTGTCATCGTCTCCGGCAAGCAGTCATGCACCGCATGGGCGGCCTGTTCATCGCCTGCCAGAATGATGCGGCGGGCTTTTTGTTCAGCGGCTAACTTCACCGCACGGTGCGCGATATCGCGATAAAACTGCTCGGTGAAATGTTCGACGCGCTTTTCAAAATCATCACGGGCGTTGCTCTGCGCCATTTTATCGACTGCGCCGGAGGTGTTCTGACTCGTTTTGTGCGCCCAATCGCTGGTGTCCAATTCGAGCGTCGCGGTTTCCTGATAACCCACGCTGCCCAGGTAGGTAACTAGAAAACGTGCTTTTTCGTGATCCACCATCACAATTAAGTACGGTTCGTATTCGTCAATTGCCCACAGCAGCGGTGTCACCAGCGGTTTGCCAAACGCCGATTCATTTTCGACAGCAACCGGCAGCGGGTAGTCGATTTGCGTGTCCGGGGTGATGAACAGTGCCAGACTCTTGCTGTCGGGCTGGAAGTGCTCAAAATAGGCTTCAGCTTGTTGATGCAAGTGCTCCCACATTGGGCGCTGTTTGGGTTTCACACGAGCATCAAGCTGTTTAAGGGTGTTTTTTAACCAGATGCGCCACGCTGGATTTCCAGCCTGGTTTTCGCTCAAAGCAGGGTCAATATTGACATATAAAGTGAGGGTGGGTTCGCCTGCTTCTCCGATCAACTCTTTGACATCTTCAAGGTGAAGCATGATACCTCCTATAGGGTATTTTTAAGGTCGCTAAAAAATAGCTACCGCCATTCGATCTACCCTACTATAGAACCCACACATTTGAATCAGCATAGATTTCGACTAGGCTCCGATAGACTTAAAACCTTCACCATAGGCGATATGTCCCTGACCAATGACCACAAAAGCATCCGGGTCAATGCCGTGAATCAGGGCGCGCAGTTCATTCACCTGCTGCCGCGAGATGGTCACGAATAATACGGTATGCTCCTGGTCGGTGAACATGCCTTTGCCCTTCCAGGCCGTCACACCGCGCCCCATCTCCTCCAGCACACCATCCCCCACTTCCTGCGGCTTATCGGTGATGATCGTCGCAGTACGGATCACACTCGGCCCTTCCAGCACATAATCCGAGGCCGCGCCGCCGATGAACAGCGCCACCATCGCATACAACGCAGCTTCCCAGCCGAATACCAGCCCCGCCAGCAAAATGATGCCAGTATCGGTATACAGCGCCGATGTGCTGACCGGGATTCCCAACTTGCGCTGCATGATACGCCCTAAGGTCGATGTGCCACCCTGCGTCCCGCCCGCGCGGTAGACCAATCCGCCGCCGATACCGCCTAAAATGCCGCCGAAAACGGCGTTCAGCAGCACATCATTGCCGACAGTCACATGCGCCAGATAAGGTGTGAGTGAATCAATCAGCACGGCATTGACGATCACAAAAAACACGGTACGCACGACCACACGCCAGCCGCCTAAATATCGATAGCCTAAGAGTTGAATTGGGATGTTGCCAATGATAATCATCAGGCCGATGGGCAGGCGCGGGTCTTTGTAGTTGAGAATCACCGCGATACCGGATACGCCCCCCGGCGCAATATTAAAAGGAGCCATAAAAATGATGACCGAGAGCGCGGCGATAATCGCGCCAACCGTCAACAACAGATAACGCCAGAGAATATCCCACCAATTAACATGCAGTACACGGTTCATGGGGAGGTTTCCTTTTGGGCTAGTGTGTTGTGGGAATCGTAGGCTATTGTAGCGTGTGCGCGACCTTTATTTCGAATGTTTCCATTAGAGATGACAAATGACAGCATTGAAATCGTTTGCAATTGGGATATAGTGGTAAACGCTGCAACGTCCTGAAATAAAGATGTATAGTCTAGATGCCAATCACCGTCGAATGGGATAATCCCCAGCAGACCGCCGTCCTTTTCACCTACCAACGTCCCTGGACGTGGCGCGAATTTGACACGGCTATCCGGCAGACACTCACATTGCTTGACGGCGTACAGCACAAGGTGGATATTATTTTCGACATCCGGCGCGGCGGCATTCCACCGCCCGAAGCAGTGCGCCATTTTAAGTCTGCTTCTGAAATCACCCATTCCAATATGGGACAGTACGTTTATGTCGCGCCCAGTATGCTGACAACCTTTGTCAAAAACGTCATCCAGATACTCAACCGCGCCTATGGTGGTTTTGGCAATTTTCGCGTACCGGACATTGTGTTCACCAAATCGCCCGAAGAAGCCCGTGCGTTCATCGTCCAGGTACGCCAGCAAAACAGGAAAATTGGTTAGTGTTCAAAACTGTTAGGCGCGTGTAATCTCATCGGACTAAAGTGTAATCGTCGCAGTATATCGATCAGTGAAAAGGTTTTTAATTTATGCCCGTTACGGTTGAATGGGATGACGAACAAAAAAATGCGGTTGTCATTACGTATCTGAGTCCCTGGACATGGAAAGAATTTGATCCTGCGGTCAATCGGATGCTGGAACTGTTCGACAGTGTACAGCATAAAGTTGATGTCATTTTTGACATCCGCAAAGGGGGGTTCCCGCCGCCAGAGGCCATGAAGCGTTTCAAAGGTGTTGCCGAAATCAGCCATCCCAACGGCGGGCAGCTCGTTTTTGTTGCGCCCGGTATGTTAGCCCAGTTCGTGAAAGGGCTTGTGCAAATTCTGGATCGCGCCTTCTGGGGCTTTGGAACCTTCGAAAACCCTAAATTTGTGTTCACCAAATCGCTGGAAGAAGCCCGCGCTTTCCTCGACGACTTTCACAAACGTCACGCCAAAGCCGGCTGACGACTTATTCTCCACCGAAAGTCGCATTGACGGACATAACCCTTCGCATTTACAATGACCGTATGTTGAACTCCAAACACCCACAAGTCCTCTAGCCAGCCCCGCGCTGGCAATCCCCGATAGCTTGTCGAGCCGTACAACTTTTTTGTGCGGACAGTTTTACTTTCCACTTCGACAATTGAGAACCAAAAAGGGGACGAGCAATTGCTCACGATCTACGAATTACCAGTTGACCATTTTGATGTGACCGCGCCGCTGTTTAACGAGGCATGGTTTGACGAGCCATACATGGATGCCGTGCTCAAAGGCCGCCATCCAGGGCGCATTTTCGTCGATGATCCGGTTGCGCCCTCGGCGGCGCTGATGTGCCGGACGTATGAGTATTATGTAGCGGGAAATGTTCAGTCACCGCTGCGGACATTTATCAAAGATGCGCCTGCCGAGCCAGAAGTTTTCCAGAAGTTGTATGGTTATGCACCGGTTGGGGATGCCTGGGAAACAGCCATCCTCGACGATTATGCTGGGGCGCTGATCCGAATCCCGCGCCATAATTTCCGCTGGCAGGGCGCACCGCTTATGGATTGGCATGAAAAGCTGCCGCTGGGGGCGCAAATTGTCCGCATAGATCGCGATTTGGCTGAACGGATTGACCGCGAATGGCATGAAACCATCGGCCTGTTGTGGGACGGTTATGACAATTATCTGCAACACGGTTACGGATTTTGCCTGATGATGGGTGAAGAACTCGGCAGCTTTGCCAACAGCGATGGCCTGAGCGCTACGCTGGTTAATATCGGCGTCCAAACGGGCGAAAAATTCCGGCGGCAGGGTTTGGCAAAATTGGTCTGTTCCGCTTTTATCGAGTACACGCTTAAAACCGGGCGCGTCCCCACCTGGGACACCGACGGCATGAATGAGCGTTCGCGGGCGCTGGCGAGCAGCCTGGGCTTCGTCGAAGGCCGGATGTTCAGCCAACTCAGTACGCCCGATTACAAACCGATAGTCCTCTCACAAGGGTTGTGGAGTTGTCAACCCGGCGCGGACGGACTGACCATCTGGACACGCGCATAATTTCTCGATTTGTAGGGGTTTGTTGCCGGAGGTAGACAAACCCCTACTTTCTCTCTGCGTACTTGGCGGTTAAATCGGTATTTTCATTTCACCCTCCTCACCACATTTTCTAATTTTCGGGCGCAAATCTGCGGTATGATTGAATAATCAAATGAAGAGTAGATTATTTGAGGACTAAAAAATGCGCGAAGTAGTTATTCTTTCAGCGGCGCGGACACCCTTAGGACGGCGCAACGGTTGGCTGCGCGAGATTCCCCCGGTACGGTTGGGATCGTATGCACTGTGTGAAGCGCTGGCGCGTGCTAATCTCGATCCGGCGCTGGTCGAGCATGTCATCATGGGCTGTGTGAGTCAGGTCGGCGAGCAGACCTTCAACCTCGCCCGCAATGTGGTATTAGATGCTGGATTGCCGCTTGAAGTCCCGGCGACGACGATTGATTTTCAATGCGGCAGCAGCCAGCAGGCTGTACATTTAGCGGCGGGGATGATCGCCAGCGGCCAGATTGATTTTGCCGTCGCGGGCGGTGTCGAACATATGACGCGCGTGCCGATGGGATCGAGCCTCGCCGGAGGCAATATGCCCTTCACAGATCGCATGATGGAGCAGTACAACATCATCCCGCAGGGCATGGCTTCCGACGAGATCGCGCAAAAATGGGGCATTGACCGCGCCGAAGTTGACCGCATCGGTTACGAGAGTCACATGAAGGCGGCGAAAGCGGCGGAAAACGGTTGGTTTGACCGCGAAATTCTGCCCATTGAAGGTGTAGACGACGAAGGCAAAGCCTTCACCGTCACCCGCGACCAGGGTGTGCGCCCCAACGCCTCCGTTGAAAAAATGGCGACCCTGCAACCGGCCTTCATCGCCGATGGTGTGACTACCGCCGGGAACAGCAGCCAGATCACCGATGGCGCGGCGGCTATCGTGCTGACCACCGCCGAAAAAGCCGCCGAACTCGGCCTGAAACCCCGCGCCCGCATCGTCTCGATGGTCACGATTGGTTCTGATCCGCACCTGATGCTCACCGGGCCAATCGGCGCGACGAAAAAAGCGCTGCAAAAATCTGGCTTGTCGCTCGATCAAATCGATTTATTTGAGGTCAACGAGGCTTTCGCGGCGGTGATCGGCATGTGGAAGCGCGAAATCGGCGCAGACATGAGCAAGGTGAACGTGCATGGCGGCGCGATTGCGTTGGGGCATCCGTTGGGCGCATCCGGCGCACGCTTGATGACCACGCTGCTCAACGCCCTGGAAACCCACAATGGACACTATGGTTTACAAACCATGTGCTGCGGCGGCGGTATGGGAACCGGCACGATCATCGAGCGCCTCGACGCCTGAATCGCAGAAAACAAATCGGCTCGGAGGATTTCCGAGCCGACAATGGTTTAAGGTGACAGTAGGAAGGAATTAATCCGGGAGACCCTATGGCTGTCTAGTATCGACGAGTGGGCCTCGATCATTTCCATTTCGATCATGAACCCTACCGTGCTTGGCGTTATTATGTAAGAAATCCACACTGGTTTTTGCGTCCGCCGGTAGGGGATTGGCAGATCGAATATAACGCGCCACCGTTCCGCTCATGGCAGCGGTAGCAAACGATGTACCCGCCCACCAGGCGTAACCCGTAGAAGTTATGGTCGAAACGCTGAGTATACCACCATCTTCTTTATCACTTCCATCGTCTTTATAATCACCACCAAATGCCCATGATCCTTCCAGAGGTTGAGCGTCAGGTGGGTTATTTGAGTAGGAAGTTGGTTTAAGTTCAGGCAGTTTTGTATTCCATGCTTTTTTCCCTACTGCGCCAACTCCAAAAACGATGGGTGATGATGCTGGATAACGAGGCAGCTTTCCCCCATCATTTCCAGCGGCGGCCACAAAAACCGTGTTGGGAGTGGCAACACCCTTCGCAAGTTGGTAGATCAATTCCAACGGTTGCACGGTCTGCTCAAATAGAGCGTCAGCTTTTTTTGTGACCACCGTTTTCAGAGTATTTTTGGCCTCCATTTGCTTCATTAAATCTGTTTGATCTGTTTCATATGGTTGATCCGAATCTGGAAATACGGTGGTGAGCAGATTTAGCTCGTCGTCCGACAATAGGATGCCCAAAAAATCTGCCCAAAGCTTAATCTGACCTTCAAACCCCTTATCAATTGCGTTGATGAAGATTTGCTGAGGATTGCAAAACGCGACGCTCAAATTGACAACCGCTGGTGTAGTGGGATCTGCTTTCATAATCTGACCCATCACTTGCAGCCCTTGCGCCAGACTCAGCATCGTTCCTGCGCCACCGTCATTCAACACCTGAATAATATGGAGTGTTGCACTCGGAACCATCGAATGGATGATACCAGCGATGAAGATTCCGTGATCGCTGATGTTTTCGTCCTCAGGCAGATTCAACGCCCAGTCACTTCCGGGGACATCTTTTGCAAAAGGGGTCATCCGGGAAAACAGGTCTTCAGGGTGTCCAGGTCGCTGGACGGCGGGCAAAATCTCGATATTTTTCTCATGTGCATAGTACAATTTTGCCACCTTCAACACCTCTGTTAAGCGATGTCCATCCGTGCGCTCCAACCAGCATTTGACCGTTTCTTTGGGTGGCAACGTGTCCAGAATAAATACATTAACTTCACGCATAAGCGGCTTTGACGCTATCGTTTTTGCTCCCCCTAGCTGCTGCTGCGGTTTCTCACGATCAGTAATCACCGATGAAACGTTCCAATTGAATTTGGGAGAATTAGGCTGGACATCGGCCTTGTAGCGATGTTTTCCAGGGCCACCGCCGCCACCAGGGGATATATACATGGTGCTGCCCATCTGCCAGTTGGGCGATGCGATGAATTGTGTACTTTCGGTTCGGCGTGGGATTGGTTTTTTGTCTGGATTTGGATCTGGCTCACCATTAATTTGACGGACGCTGGCAAATAACTTCGCCTCATCTTCAAGCATGGCAACCGGATTCGGATCAATCTCTGGTACATCTTTCGTCGCCAGAATTGTCACCGATGATGCTTCCCCGTCGTATGCAGCAGGGGCAAAAGTTACCCCTATTTGATCACCGCGCTCTAGCGCTAATAAGTCAATGTCGCGCAGTGACAGATTATTCGAAGTGAGAAGCCCCTGCAATTTCTTTAAATCATCGCTGGGTGGGGTACTACCGTTGTTATGGATCACAAAAATATTCGCTTGATGCCCCGCAATTGCACTCGTCGTCATTTGGTCAGGCGCGTCCATCTATTTACCCTTTCGTGAATAAAAATATCAATTTGCCATCGTGGATGAAGGAAATACCAACCTTGATTGGTGTCCTATACAAATAAATACTGAGTCACAGCGAATCTCAGATCAGTAGCGCCCGCTGGATTGACCAAGCGGGTTGGGATCACCGATCAATTGAAAGCCGCCCCAATACACGGGATGCAAATCGGGTATGCAGCGATGGAGGGCCGCTTGTGTCTGTTGCAGCGCTTTTGCTTTGGAATAACCCCGTTGCAGCCGCCGGTAAATACCTTTAAAAAAGGTCTGTGTTAAACCATCCCCAATCACCCAGTGACTCAGCATTAACGCGCCTGCCCCCGCATGGAGGAAACCCCGCCCCATGCCAATCTGGTCATCGCCCATCGCAAGCTGCTGCTCATACATATGGAGCTGCCCCGCGTTGCAAGATGCCAATGTCACCAGTTCATAGTTCAGGTCATAATGCTGAAGGGCAGCATAGGTGATCCGCTGATCGTACAGTTGAATGAACGATTCTTCAGGGCGCGCCCCGTTGAATTCCCCGTGCGCGATGATATGTAAAATTTGATACTGACACTGCCCGAACACCTCCGCCAGAGAAATGCGTTGGGCATTGTGCAGGCTGCCACCCAACAGACTATGAACATGTTCGGCGTCACGCAGCGAATACAACAAATGGCTGTTCAATTCGTCATAAATGACGACTGCTCCTCCTTCCAGGTCAGATTTCACAGCTTTGTGCCCCAACAGCGCTGCCGTTGGCAAAATGACGACTTCTTTGGCTTCGATCAGATATTGTCCTCGATCAGTCTGATATAACAGATGGAACGGCAGGCTGTGCAACCGGCTGTAGGGTACGATCACCAAACGGTTGTGCGAGTCGAGGTGCTGTTGAAGCGGGGCAAGCAGGCTGTGATACAAATCCTGCGCCGCTCTGTTGAAAATACGATTCAGACCTGGGTCGCAAAAGACTTCATCGCTCAAAATATCCAGGTCGCGCATATTGGGATTGGTGAGATGGAAATAGTTGAGCCGGTCAAGCGCTTCCTCAACTGCGCTTTCTAGTACACTCATTTGTTCGCTGATAACGCCCGATTCCGCCAGTTCATAATGCTGCGGCGGATTCAGCTTATCGACGACAAAGGCGTGAAAAATTCTCCCGTCAAAATAATATTCAATCAACAAGGTATCATCCTGGAGCGCCGCTTGTATCTCCGCTAACGAAATATCGGGCAATCTGTGGTTCTGAAGCCGATTCATTTTTGGCGATAAAGCTTTGAGCTGCGCTTGAATCTGTTTGATACGCTTCGCCGTGTGGGCATCGTTCTGTCGAGTGTTTTCCAGCGACAACAGCGATTGAAGTTGTTCACGGGCGTCATCGATTTCGGATGCAAGTTTTAAATCGTCGGATGCCCAATCGAGTGAATCTCGGTCAGCCAGATAGGCCGAAAATACCTGAGATTTTGAGCGCTCAAGAATTTCTAATGCCCGTTCAACCTGTGACTGATCCAGATGAAGCTGGATCAGCGCACGCAGAGCTTCGCCTTTATCCGCCAGAAAACCCGAACGCAGTAAAATTGTCAGATCGCGTTGAGTTTCATCGACGACTTGCGCCGCCTGAAGATAAAATTGGATACAGGTTGGCGTATCTTCTGTCACACGCGCCACATGCCCCAGCACCACGTAGGCTCCGTACAAGAGTGCAAAAGCGCTGCAAGCTTCGGCGCTTTTCAACACCGCGTTGGCATAATCCTGCGCGGCTGCATAATCCTGCTGCATCGCGCACTTCACTTGAGCGGCTAACAACATCGCGCTGGCTTCTTCGATTTGCTGCCGCCGCTCACGGGCTAATTGCAGGACAATTTGCGCTTCTTCCAGTGCGAGGCTGTAATCTTTACGCCGTAACGCGACCTGTCCCCGGCGCAAATGAATAATCACCCAGACGGGCGTTTGTTCAGTGCTGCAACGCAGCGCTTCCTGGAAATAGGTTTCGGCTTTGGCATAATTGCCCAATCCGGCGGCGGACTCGGCCAGCAAAAACCAGATAAACGCCCATTGTGAGCCGGTTGATTCCTCACCGTTCTGGAAGTCCAGCAGCGGCTTGAGGATACGCTGTACACGATCAAAATAATTGAGACTCAGGTAACATTCGGCTTCGGCAATCCCCACCGTGATACGCAGATAAGCGGTCTCATCGACGCTTTCCTGGTCAAGCAATTGATTAATGTCGTTGAGTCGGCTCAACGCGCTGCGATACATCCCGCGTATAATTTCCGTCTCAGCGATGCCCTGCATGGATTTAATTTGGCCGTGGAAATTTTTGGATCGCCTATGAAGCACGTAAGCGCGCATAAAATGATAAGCTGCACGACGCGCCTCACCCCGATCCACATAAATGAGGCCGAGATTCTGCTCGATATTGGCATTTTGGTGGGTACGCCAGGGTTCGGGGACGCGCCACAACTCACGTTTGATATACAGGTTGTCGCGGATGGCCTCATCGACAGCCCCTACACGCGCGTAAACAATAGCCCGATTCTGATACAGGGTGAGCATTTTTGATGGCGCACTCGGATCGTCCGATGATTTGAAAATCTGCTCAGCTTCTATCGCGTCGACCAGAGCTTGCTGCGCTTTTTCCTGACCGAGTTCGACAGCGCATAACAGCATTCCGATGCGCGTGCGTGCCCATCCGAAAACGTTCGATCCCTGCCTGAATAATGTTCCAGCTTGCCGCAGATGATTGTACGCTTGCTCATAGCGATGCTCAATGAGGTTGAAATAATCCCCTGTGAGCATATAACCAATGGCCCCTATGTTGGGATTATTCTGAAATGCCCCAATTGCGATCAGGAAACTGGCGACATGCAGTGATTGCGAGGGCGTTTGCGAACCGCGCCGCCGGATTGCCAGTTGATACAGACAATCCGCTATCAATCCCAATTCGGACTCTGGTATGCCCAATGTTAGCTGTGCTGCATCTTCGGCAGACATTCGTCCATCGAGTGAACGGCGCAAAAGGCTGTAGGATACACGCTGGTTATCAGACATGAGCTTTGCACCGCACCTGCTTATTTAGATTTCGAGAACGGGAATGACCAGACTGCGCCCCAGATGAATAGAGAAAATAGTGATTTCTGCCGCGCCAGATGGGATTGAACCGAAGCTAAATTTCCATTGTTTACCCAGAGTCGTCATCGGATCGTTTTCAGGGGAGACAAAAGTCACAATCGACTCTTCCCAACCCTCGTTAGCCCCGCTGATGAGACCCTCAAGCCTGAGACTCTCTTCTCCCTGTTTGATGACAAGGCTGATGTTGAGACCCTCCGCCTTGAATTGCATTCGCCGCGTGCTGCTGGTGGTACTTGCCGCGCCCAGTGTCCTCAAACTTTGAGATGCATCAGCGGGCCGCAGCAGGGATGCGTAAAGTGGATTGCCCGGTTTTCGCGGAGACGGGACTGCGAGTTGATTTTGAGGGGATAGGGGAGGGAGTTCTTGTGCTTCATCTAATAGATCGTCGTCTGCTTCACGCATGGCGTCAAATGCGTTCAACTGCTCCTGGCAAACATCACATCTTTGAATATGGGTATCTATTTGATGCCATTCTTCCGGGGAAAGCAGGTTTTCCTGGTAGTTGAGCAGTTGATCCGCGCGCGGGTGAATTATCCGATTCAAGAACATTTCTGCCTCCTCAATCTGTTGCAGATTCTCGGCGCAATAAGCGCAGTTTGCGAGATGATCGAGGATCGTTTGATCGGCATCATCGACTAATGCCCTGTAGAGTTCTTCGTCGGATAAAGGGGCATTAAAGCTACATGATGACATGGGGTCTCCATTCAGGCTATACCATCCGTCATACTAGATTAAAAGATTGTGAACCCATGATTCTCAGGTTTCTTAATACTTTTTTTATTTTCTTGCTTCTAGTCAAAAGGCTGTATCCCCAGGTCTTGAAAACAGGGAAACGAAGATAATTTCTTCAAAATATAATTCAGTGCCGACGAAACATCGTGGGCGGTTTTCCAGAACTCTGGATGCTGCTCCGCAATGGCCTGTGGTTTCATATTTTTGAAAAACCGACATTCCAATAGCAATTGTTGTTTCTTACTCAGGGTTGAAAACGCAGATTGTATACATTCGCGCAGCGATACTGCTCGTTCCGTCTGGTCGTACTGATTTTCTATATTGGCGGGATCAGCAATAAATTCATCCTCGGTGGAAGGAGAATTAGATTCGTCTTTAATCATCTGCAATAACGTCGTATGGACGACCAGCTTCAGGTAAGCATATAATTTATCGAGTCCAGCAAATTTCTCAAAGAAAGCTGTTCTTGGCGTTAAAGGATGGTCATGAAACTGATTACGGAAAGTGCGCATGAGATTGATGCAAAAGGTCATAATTACATGCAGAAACATGGTTTCGCGTGAATTTAAGCCGATCTGATTGGTGTAGCCGCAGACGATACACAGGTGATTGAACATATCACGGTTTTGGTCAGTCAATATCCACCGATAAAATAAACGGCGGCATTCTAACATCATTTCATCAAAAGCCGGTCTTGATGAAACCACCAATGCGCGAAAAAATAACTCCATGCGCAAATCGGAATCAATCCGATAGTGCTTGGAATCACGCTCATACGCGGTAAAATCTTCACGGCACATAACACCTAACACATCATCCGTGAGGTGCGCATATTTCATATAAAGCAGTCCATCCAATACAACATAAATGCGTAATGACTATAATCGCTAGCTGATATTTAATTTGCAAACGGCTCCCGTATGGGTCGCCCATCGTCCCCAGTGGCCGGAGGATTCGGGTGCGGGGTTTTGACCGAAGAGTTGACAGCGAGCAATTTCGCGTAATTATAGCGCGTTTCACTTCTACTACAAAATCGAATTAACCCGTGACTAAAATAATTTTTACAGTATTACAAAAAACAGTGATGTAAATCCAGATAAATGAAGCGGGATTGATTGGTGGGAAAAAGAACGACGGCGGGGTTGCCCTCGCCGAGTGTCTTTCACTCCAGAATTTCCATCGACATCATCGTCCCGCTGGTGTTGGCATAGTAGATATTGCACCGAATCGTAGTCGTGTAAATACTGTCCAGGATACGCCAGCCCGTCTTTTCTTTTCGCTCGCCTCCACCTGTTTCACTCAACCCTTTAAGATAATTAAATTGTTCGAGTGTAAGGGGCAGCGTTTTCGATTCAACCTTTGCTGAACGTACAAACCCCTGCCGATTGCGATACTCAACTTTTAAGATCAGAAGGCCGCTGGCAACTCCCATTTGTTGATTCTCAACGTCAATCAATACCGCTTGGCGATCTTTTTTCCAATGGTAGCCTACCAATGCGGATAAGCCGATCATACACAGGATGCCGAAGATGCAAGCCGATTGTTGAAGCGCGGGGTTTTTATCCACCGAAGTAACCCAGGCATAAAAAATCAGGCCGGTGGTCAATAGGCTGAAAACCAGAAAGAGACCAATCCGGTGATTATCACTTCGGTTTCCTTCGCGCAGCCGTTCAGCCTGATCCGGGGTCATGTTCCCTACCTGGTTGGCTTCCAGGTCTGCCGCCGTGAAACCAAAAAGCCTCATCAGGTTCGGGTCGGGCGCAGCCGCCATCATCACTCCTCATCAATCGCCTGTGGACTCCATTATAGATTTGATTGGCGAAAAATAAGCGACGGCGGGGTTGCCCTCGCCGTCGCCAGTTGATGCTTATATTTTCTCAGAGCACCGAGCGCCAAATGTGCCTTTCACTTAGTACCCAGCACTTCATTTCTTACTTGTCGTCCTTAACCTTCACGCCCTGATCCTTGAGCGCTGCATGAGCTGCCGCAAGGCGCGCCACCGGCACGCGGAACGGTGAGCAGCTCACATAATTCAAACCGGCTTTGTGGCAGAAGGCGATGCTCTTGGGGTCGCCGCCGTGCTCGCCGCAGATACCGACTTCCAGATCAGGACGGGTCTTGCGGCCTTTTTCTACCGCGAGGCGGATCAGATAGCCGACGCCTTCTTCGTCCAATACCTGGAACGGGTTCTCCGGCAGCAGGCCATTTTCGACGTAGTACAGCAGGAACTTGCCTTCGGCGTCGTCGCGGCTGATACCGAACGTGGTTTGCGTCAGGTCGTTCGTGCCGAATGAGAAGAATTCGGAGTATTCGGCCATCTGGTCAGCGATGATGGCTGCGCGCGGCAGTTCAATCATCGTGCCGATCTTATATTCCACTACAACACCGGTCTCTTCCATGACCGTATGAGCCACGCGCTCGATCAATTCACGCATGAACTTGACTTCGGTGGCGGCGTTGGTGACTGCAACCATGATTTCAGGATGCACATCGACACCCTCGGTCTTGAGTTTGCAAGCCGCTTCAAACAGCGCTGTCACTTGCATCTCGCTCAGGGCTGGACGCATGATTCCCAGACGGCTGCCGCGCAGACCCAGCATCGGGTTGAATTCTTGGAGTCCTTCGACAGCCGTCATCAATTCTTCGATGTGTTCGAGTTCGTTCGGGCGATCACCCATCAAGCGCAGGCCCGCCGCGCGCAGCGCCAACTGTTCGTGCGCGGGCATGAATTCATGCAGCGGCGGGTCGAGCAGGCGGATAATCACCGGCTGTCCATCCATCGCCTTGAAAATGCCGTAGAAATCATCATGCTGGAACACCTGAAGTTTCTTCAGTTGAACTTTTTCTTCCTCACTGTTTGGCTCGGACAGGATCATCGCCTGGACAATCGGCAGCCGCTCTTCCTGGAAGAACATATGCTCCGTGCGGCACAGCCCGACACCTTCCGCGCCATAATCACGCGCGCGGCGGGCATCAACCGGGTAATCGGCGTTGGCATAAACGCCCAACCGCCGGAAATCATCCGCCCATCCCAACAGTTTACGCAGGTAGGTTTCGCGCGCGAAGTCCGGATCGACACGCTTAATCTCGCCGATGAACACTTCGCCCGTGCCGCCGTCAATCGAAATCGTCTCGCCTTCATGCACTTCGAAAGCGCCAACTTTGAAAACACGTCCGCGCACATCAATATCCAGCGATTCTGCGCCGCACACACACGGCACGCCGAATTGTCGGGCAACCACTGCCGCATGGCTGGTCGCGCCGCCCCGGCTGGTGAGGATACCCTTCGAGGCCAGCATACCGTGTACGTCATCCGGCTTGGTTTCAGGCCGCACCATGATGACCGATTTTCCGGCCTTGCCCCATTTTTCGGCAACATCGGCGTCGAAAGCGACCACACCGACTGCTGCTCCAGGAGAGGCATTCACGCCCTTCGCGACCAGGCGGTCATTCTTTTCGGCAGACAATTTTTCGTCAATATCAAACTGCGGATGCAGGAGTTGGAGCACATGCTGCGGCGAAACACGCAGGACAGCCTCTTCCTTCTTGATGACACCTTCTTCAACCATCTCAACCGCGATACGGACGGCTGCGCGCGCGGTACGTTTGCCGTCGCGGGTTTGCAGCATCCACAGTTTGCCGTTTTCAATCGTGAATTCGACATCCTGCATTTCGCGGTAGTGAGCTTCCAGTTTGCGGTTCACTTCCACAAATTGTTTGTAAACTTCGAGGTTTTCTTCGGCGAGTTGGGCAATCGGTTCTGGCGTGCGGATACCCGCTACCACATCTTCACCCTGCGCGTTCATCAGAAAATCGCCGAAAAGTTTCTTTTCACCTGTTGACGGGTTGCGCGTGAAGGCCACGCCTGTCCCGGACTTTGCGCCCATATTGCCGAACACCATCGTCTGGATGTTGACGGCTGTGCCCAGGTCGTGGGCGATCCCGGCGGCGTTACGGTAATCGATGGCACGCTTACCATTCCATGACTTGAACACCGCTTCTATTGCGTATTCCATCTGTACCAGCGGATTCGTCGGGAATTCTTCCTTCACATGTTCGCGATAGAAAACTTTAAACTGCGCGGTAATTTGTTTCCAATCATCAGCGTTGAGATCGACATCTGATTTGACGCCGCGCGCCTTTTTGACATCGGTCAGGTAATCCTCGAAAATTTCGTCAGGCATATTCATGACCACTGAGCCAAACATCTGCACCAGGCGGCGATACGCATCATATACAAAACGCGCGTCACCCGTGAGCGCAACCATACTCTCCGCAACCGTGTCGGTCATACCCAGGTTGAGGACGGTATCCATCATCCCCGGCATCGAGAATTTCGCGCCGGAGCGCACCGATACCAGCAGCGGATTTTTGACATCGCCGAATTTCTTTCCGGCTTTGACTTCGACTGCTTTCAGGGCTTCTAATACCTGATCCCACATGCCTTCCGGGAATTTGCCACCCTCGGCGAGATAGGCATTACAGGCTTGCGTTGTGATTGTGAGGCCAGGAGGAACCGGGACACCCGCGCGCGTCATATCGCCTAAGCCTGAGCCTTTACCGCCCAGGAGCGCCTTCACCATATCCCATGCCCCGCCAACATCGCGCTCGGCTTCATCAACCTCGCTGAAAAGGTAGACCCATCGTCGTGCTTGTCTTTGACCATTGCTTTGTTTCTTGACAGTCTGTGGTTTTGCGACTGTGACCATCATGCTAGCTCCATTTTTTCTAAAGAAAGGCCACAAAGAAGATTTCTATGGTCATTGTCCCACCAAGCACTGACCTACCGTACTGACATTAAGCACGTTCTGACATGACAGGTGTATTATTCGTGTGAAAAAATGCAATACTATGGATTGGATGGAGAGTGGGCTAATTCAGGAATTGGGCGATCCAATATTTCATCCTCGATTGGATCGCCCCGAAAGCGCTGTCGTTTTCATGAGTCAGGATCGGTCTTTAGTCTCGAAAATCACTTCGGGGTACTGCGGCGATGACTCATCCAGCAGCGGCACAGGCTGTCCTTTGAGGTGCTTATCAAAGAACGCAACTGTATAAGCGTTCACAATGTCGAATATGCGCTGACTGTCGATTGGCCCGGTCATGCCAAGCTGTAACATGAATGGCGACCAGTAAGGGAAATCGGTCAGGTTAAGATGGAACATATTGGGTATCTGCAAATAGTAGCCATCTCCCGGCAGACTCTCGTATACCGCCCGCATCGTGGTCTGATGTTCCTCAATATCTTTTTCCGTCCAGCCGCCTGCACGTTCGCGTTCGAGGCGCATGGTATCGGCGTCGCGCGTAATCCACATAGCTGGCTGCTTTAAACCGTCTTTGACAACATCTGCCGACATGAAGACATCCATAATGAGACAGGCTTTCAGGCGCACATCCTTCAGGCACGCTTCAGCCGCATTGATCCCGCCCAACGAGACACCAAAGACCCCTGCGCGTTCCAGGTCGATCCGCCCTGTCAGGATATGGTTGGGATCGGATTGGTTGAGTGCTGCCAGTTGATCGAGTGTGAACGAAACGTCCGCCGCAAAATAAGGAATAATACCCTCCGGCATGGGATTGCCTAGCAGGGTTGGCGCAATTGGCGCTGCCTCGACACTCTGATGAATCAGTGGCTGGATGTCATCGCGCGGCATCCCAGACACTTCTCGTCCATCAGGGAAGCGGGTCAGCGCAACCGCCCCTGGCTGATCCAGCCCCACGACGATATAACCCTGCGAAACCAATGCTTCAATCTGGAAGGTATTCACCTGCCGGAATCCATCCAGCCCGGAGAGGAAAATGAGCACCGGATAGCTTGGCTGATCCGCCGTGATGGGTGCAGATTCAACTGCATTGGTCGTTACATATTTGAAATGGCTTAAGAGAAAAGCAGGAAAATGCGTTAACCGTGCCAGTACAGGTGTAACACTATCCGCATCTTCAATATAAGGTGCGCGCGGCGCGGACGGCTTGTCCTGGGCGGGATACCAGACCTGCGCCATCAATTCGCGGTGGTCGGCGGGGTCGGCGGTGAACAATTCCGGGCGGCTTATATCCACCCAATGATAAGTCATCGTGCCAATGGCGTAAGTTCCAATTGGTTTGGGAAAGTGAAATATGGGTAAGGCGATTGGCAGCACTATGGCAGTGAACATCACAACCGCGCCCAGGATGCCACCGATGACCGCCATGAATCGGTTGATATGGATGCTGTTTGGCACGGCAGTACCCAGCAACCAGATCACGACAAAAATCACCGCTAAGGCATAAGCCGGGATCATCTGCCAACGATAGCCCTCGACCACGATCTGTGTAACAGCGATCACGAGTGTTATGGGTGCTGCATAACGCAGCCAATTCAAGTTAGCAGGCAGTGGCAGAATCAGACTCAAAAATGCCAGGAGATTTGCAACAGACAATACAACTTCAATGGGTCGCATGATATGCCTCGATGATAGCCAATCCTACATAGCAATACGTAAGCCTTGGCGTCCGGTTCTGGACATCTGTCAGGTAAAAAGAAGATATTGTTCACTGAATGGAATGCGAATGGGATGTTCGCTTGAACACCCCGGATGATTAAAAGCGGAATTTTGGAATGTGATTAACAGATTCGCGGAAGTTGTTCGCCGCTCAACATATCGACAATACGATTTGCACCGATAGCGCTGCGCATCGTCACCAGCGTCGATTCATCATCCAGCACTGTGCCGATAATACAGGCATCCGCGCCCATGATTGCGCACGCCTGTTCAGCCTGATTCGCTGGGACAAAAGCGATGAATCGCCCTTCGTTGGCGACATACAAAGGATCGAGACCCAGGATTTCACACGCGCCGCGCACACTTTCGGTCACGGCGATGGCGCTCTCGTCAATGTGGATGTGTAGTTTGGCACTTTCGCCAATTTCTACCAGACCGCTCGCTAAGCCGCCGCGTGTGATGTCACGCAAACAGTGAATCTCGATTCCCGTGTCCAGCAGCGCTTGTATCGTTGACGCCAACGGCGCGCAGTCGCTTTCAATTGTGCTTTCAAATTCCAACCCTTCGCGCACGGCCATAATCGCCATACCATGCCGCCCGATGTCGCCGTTGAGCAGTACAGCATCGCCCGGACGCACACTGGCGGGCGCAATATTTAGGTTGTGTTCGATGAGACCTACACCCGCCGTGTTGATGAAAATGCCGTCGCCCTTGCCTTTGTCCACCACTTTCGTATCGCCCGTGACAATCTGGACGCCCGCCGCCTGCGCCGCGCCCTGCATCGATTGGATGATGCGCCACAGGCTTTCCATCGGCAGACCTTCTTCGATGATGAAGCCCGCGCTCAAATACAAAGGCCGCGCGCCGCACATCGCCAGATCATTCACCGTGCCATTAATCGCCAATGTGCCGATGTCGCCGCCGGGGAAAAACAACGGATGCACCACATACGAATCGGTTGTAAACGCCATTTTCGCATTGCCTGCCGCGAACACTGCACCGTCATGGCGGGCTTCTAATAATGGATTGCTGAACGTGGGCAGCATCATCTTTTCGAGCAGGTTGTGCATCAACTTGCCGCCGCTGCCATGCGCCAACAGCACATTGGGATAATCCGCAATCGGTATTGGACAGGACAGCGAAAAATCTGTGCTGATGGATATTTCGGGGATTTTTGTGGTCATAGTTTGATCTCCACTGTTACCGGCGTGGTTTTGACTTCAACCCTATCATGCCGCCGATAGCGATAATACGCCGCACACGCCCCTTCGGAAGAGACCATCGTCGCGCCCAATGGATGTTCCGGCGTACACAACTTTCCAAAAGCTGGACACTCAAACGGCTTTTTCATGCCCTGGAGCACCAAACCGCTCACACAATCTGAACTTTCTTCAACGCTGTAATCTGTCAGGCCGAAGCGTTTTTCGGCGTCATAAAGTGCATAGTCCTCGCGCAGTCCCAGGCCGCTTTCTGGAATTTGCCCGATGCCCCTCCATTTGCGCGGCACAACCGTGAACACATCGCGGACAAGCTGCTGCGCGGGCACATTGCCTTCGCGCCGTACCGCCCGTGCATATTGATTTTCAACTTCCGCGCGGCCTTCTTCAAGCTGCTTGATGCACATATAGACACCCTGCAAGATGTCCAGCGGCTCGAATCCGGTGACGACAAATGGCACATGATATTTTTGGGCGAGGGGTTCGTATTCGGTATAACCCACGACGGCACAGACGTGTCCGGCGGCCAGAAAGGCCTGAACATGATTTCCTGGCGATGACAAAATGGCTTCTATTGCCGGTGGAACCAGGACATGCGACACTAGGATCGAAAAATTTTTGATGCCCTGCTGTTTGGCCTGATAAACCGCCATCGCATTCGCCGGGGCAGTGGTTTCAAAACCTACTGCGAAGAACACCACCTGCTTGACTGGATTCTCGCGGGCGATTTTGACCGCATCCAGCGGCGAATACACCATCCGCACATCGCCGCCGCGCGCTTTGGTCGAGAGCAAATCGCTCTTCGTCCCCGGCACGCGCAGCATATCGCCAAACGAGGTAAAAATCACCTCCGGGTGAGCGGCGATTTCAACCGCTTTGTCGATGAGTTCTACGGGGGTTACGCATACGGGACAGCCGGGGCCATGCAGCAGAGTGATATTTTCTGGCAGCAGTTCGTCAATACCAAATTTGACAATCGCGTGGGTTTGCCCGCCGCAGACTTCCATCAACGTCCAGGGTTGCGTCGTGACGCGGGCGATCAATGCCGCGTACTGCTTCGCGGCGCTGGCATTCCGGTACTCATCAATGTACTTCATGTCTCACCTTCGCAATACACGGCAAAAAGCCGACCCTGATTTTTGTAGGGACGCAGCGCCGCTGCGTCCACATCAGACACTTGGTTAGGATTTGGATGAGGTCTACGGCAGCGCTTCAGGCCGGTAGCTCGTCAGGGCGCGCATATATTGAGCGCGTTCGAAGGCTTGTGGGTCTTCGGCGTGCATCTGGCTGACACTGCCACGCATCTGTCTCACCGATTCATATTCGCGCGCTTCCATCCACTCGCGCATCCGCTGCTCGACGATACGCAGGTGGTCGATGCCATTTTTTAGCAGCGCCGAGGTCATCATGGTCACATTCGCGCCCGCCAGGATCATCTTGATCGCGTCGTCGCTGGTGTGGATGCCACTGGTCGCCGCCAGATCAGCGTTGATTCGCTGATACAAAATACCAATCCAGGTGAGCGGCAGACGCATGGCCTGCGGTGTGCTCAGGATGACATTCGGGACGACATCCAGCGTTTCCAGATCAATATCCGGCTGGTAGAAGCGGTTGAATAAAACCAGCGCATTCGCCCCAGCTTCGTCAAGCTGCATCGCCATATTTGCCATATTGCTGAAATACGGGCTGAGCTTGACTGCTACCGGGATCGTGATGGCGCTTTTCACGGCCTTCACAATTTCGATGTAAGTTTGTTCAACTTGATAACCGGTTACAAACGGATCAGTCGGAATATAGTAAATGTTCAGTTCGAGTGCATCCGCACCCGCGTCCTGCATTTTCCGCGCGAATTTCGTCCAACCGCCAATCGATGTACCATTCAAGCTGGCGATGACCGGGATATTCACGGCACTTTTCGCCTTGCGAATCAATTCAAGATACTTATCCGGCCCTGCATGATATTCCTGAGGCTCCGGGAAGTAAGTCAGCGCTTCGGCAAACGTATCCGTGCCCTGTGTCAGATAATGAAACAACGTTTCGCGCTCGTTCCTGATTTGTTCCTCGAACAGCGAGAACAGGATCACTGCGCCCGCGCCCGCATCTTCCATCCGGCGGATGTTATCGACATTTTCCGAAAGGGGCGACGCCGAAGCCACCAACGGTGAGCGCAGCGTCATCCCCAGATAATTTGTGCTGATGTCTACCATCATATCTCCTTAAATCCTTGCCATGAATGCTGGGCTGATGCTTGATCCCCTCATTCCCTGGCAGATAAAAAACCTTTTTACTCCCCTTCTCCCCTGAATTCGGGGGAGAAGGGGTCGGGGGATGAAGGGGTAATGCTCCCTAGCTGCTGTGCCCATTACTACCATTGGTGTGTGACGGGCGTGATGCCATATATTCATAAAACGCCCAGCGTTCGTTGACATCGGCCTGCGCCTCTTCGTGCAGTACCTTCGCCACGTCCGGGTTGCTCAATTCGAGCATCTTGAAACGGTTTTCCATCCGCATATAGTCATTGAGCGGGATTTTCGGCGGGCGCGAGTCCAGCGACAGCGCGTTCTCACCCTGTTCAGCTTTGTCCGGGTTGAAGCGATACAGCAGCCATTGTCCGGATTCGACGGCGGCTTTTTGGTTGCGCATTCCCTTGCCCATATCGATGCCGTGCATCAGGCAGTGGCTATAGGCGATAATCAGTGACGGGCCGTCGTAAGCTTCGGCCTCTAGGAAGGAGCGCAGGGTTTGTTCATCTTTCGCGCCCATCGCCACCCGCGCCACATACACGCTGCCGTAGCTCATAGCGATCAAACCCAGATCTTTCTTACCGGTCTTTTTGCCGCCCGCCGCGAACTTGGCGACAGCACCGCGCGGCGTGGCCTTCGACATCTGGCCGCCAGTGTTGGAATACACTTCGGTATCCATCACCAGGATATTGACATTACGTCCGCTTGCCAGCACATGATCCAGGCCGCCGTAACCGATGTCATACGCCCAACCATCGCCGCCGACAATCCAAACATCTTTCTTGACCAGGGCGTCTGCAACCGACAGCAAACGACGTGCTTCTTCGGTTTTCAACCCTGCCAATTTGTCTTTCAAGATTACGACCCGTTCCCGTTGATCGTGGATGCCCGCTTCGCCCGATTGGTCGGCGTTGAGCAGGCTTTCGACCAACTCGCTGCCAATATCAGCGGAAAGCTGCTGTATGAGTTCGAGCGCCATTTCATTTTGTTTGTCCAGCGCGACACGCATACCCAAGCCGAATTCGGCGTTGTCTTCAAACAGCGAGTTCGACCATGCAGGGCCACGTCCTTCGTTATTTTTCGTCCAGGGCGTGGTAGGCAGGTTGCCGCCGTAAATCGACGAGCAGCCCGTCGCATTCGCAATCAGCGAGCGATCCCCGAACAACTGCGAGATCAACTTCAGATAAGGCGTCTCGCCGCAGCCGGAGCACGCGCCAGAGAATTCAAACAACGGCTGCTGCACCTGCTGTTGGCGGATGCTGCTGACCTTGATGTCCCGTCGATCAACTTCCGGCAGATTGAGGAAGAAGTTCCAATTTTCGCATTCGGATTGGCGGATTGGCGGCTGGGGTTCCATGTTGATGGCCTTGAGGTTGGCCGCCGATTTGTTCTTGACCGGGCACACATCGACGCAGATGCCGCAGCCGGTGCAGTCTTCCGGCGAAACCTGGATGGTGTATTTCTGACCCTTCCATTCGGTGTCGCGGGCATTGGTTGATTTGAAGGTCTCCGGCGCGCCGTCCAGCAAAGCCGGTTCATAAGTCTTGATACGGATCACGGCGTGCGGGCAGACCATCGCGCACTTGCCGCATTGGATACAAATGTCTGAGTCCCAAACCGGGATTTCGGTAGCGAGGTTGCGTTTTTCCCACTGCGAACTGCCTGTCGGATAGGTTCCATCGACGGGCAGAGCGCTCACCGGGATCAAATCGCCGCGCTGCGCGATCATTTCACCCAGCACGTTGCGCACAAAATCGGGCGCTCCAGCGGCAACCGGCGAGATAAAGGCGACTTTGCTCGAAACTTTCGCCGGAACTTTGACCTCAAACAGATTGTCCAATGTCTGGTCAACCGCCTTGAGGTTCATCTCGACAATTTCTTCGCCCTTCTTGCCGTAAGTTTTCTCAATCGAGTGCTTGATTTCGGCAA
>JBDTNB010000045.1:0-42022 GCA_039933955.1 Chloroflexota bacterium | reverse complement strand
CTTCCGCTTTACTTAAAACATGTCCGCCCCTCAGCCGAATTCGGGGGAGGCTGGGAGGGGGTCAAAAACGTGAGAACTCAGCTTAACTGGGTACGCATGGGACGAGATATGTCTCGTCCCTACATTTGTATTTTGTCTTGGCTAATCGCTAACCGCTAAAAGCTAATGACTTCTTTTCATCTAGGATCGAATCTATCCTACTTCGACCCTAAGATAAAGATAAGATTTGGTTTTAGCCAAAGAATCAACCACTAACGATAGGAGAATCACCATGTTTCAAGGTTTACGCACTGTCCTTTACAATCCGGGCGCGGACATCGAAAAGGCTAAAAACTGGTATCGCACGATGCTGGGTTTTGATCCCTATTTTGACCAGCCATTTTATGTGGGCTTCAGCGTCGGTGGCTATGAACTCGGTCTGAACCCCGGCGCGCCCAAAGCCTCCAGTGATTCGGGCGTGATGGCTTATTGGGGCGTCCCGGATATGGCGAAGGCCCACGCCCGTTTGCTGGAATTGGGCGCAACCGCCCGTGACACCATCGAGGATGTGGGCGATGGGATTCTGGTCGCGTCGGTGGTTGATCCGTTCGGCAACATCGTCGGCATCATCGAGAATAAGCACTTCAAGCTGCCGGAAAGTTAGCAAAATGGGCGTTCCGGGGCGATATGATGTCGCCCCGAACCGATCAATATTTTAAAGCAGACGCGATGTTGACCGTTGAAAAATTATTTCGGTAATGGGGAGCGGACGAAATATATTTCGTCCCTACAAAAGCAGGATTCTTGACGGCGAAAAACGTTTTTGACTAAAGACTTCCAATCAGGCCACATTTTAACCGCATTGGGTTCTACGATGAGCATATCGTTCTTGCGAAAAGTGCTTATATAAGGAAGAACCCATGAACGCCGCTGTGCAAACCCAGGAAGCGATTCACGATTTCGATTTTTTACGCGGGAGCTGGCAGGTTCATAATCGCCGCCTGCTCAAACGTCTGCAACATTCAAATGAATGGGAATCCTTCGACGCGATGACGCCCGAAAATTTCAAGGTGCTGGACGGGCTGGGCAACATCGACGAACTGCATACCGAGGACGGCGCGATTGGGATGTCGCTGCGTTTTTTCAACCGCGAAACCGAGCAGTGGAGTATCTATTGGGTCAGCCACCGCGACGGGATTTTGCAACCGCCGGTGGTCGGCGGCTTCAGCGCTGGCGTCGGGATTTTCGAAGGGGCGGATGTGTGGGAGGGCAAACCGATCCGGGTGCGCTTCACCTGGTCGGACATCACACCCAGGTCGGCGCGCTGGCAGCAAGCCTTTTCGCCCGATGATGGGCACACCTGGGAAGTGAATTGGGTGATGGAATTCACACGCATCGAGGACGCGAAAATTTTCAGCGAAGGAACTGGACTCGCTGGGCATATCGGCGATATGCCGCTACAGAAACCGTTCTGGCAGGAAAAATATTTAAAATAATTGCGGACGCAATCCGCATCAATAAGGAAAATGCAGTTTTTCCGCCGCGCGTTTTTTGGTCTCTTCGGGACGGCGGTCATAACGGCGGGTGGTATCGACGCTGGCATGTCCGGCGATGTTGGCAACCGTCGCGATGTCCACGCCGCGTTCCAGCATTTCGCCGACGAACGTCCGGCGCATATCGTGGGGCGAAAAATCTTTCACCCCAGAGGCAATCGCCCGCTTTTTGAGCATGTCGTAAATGCTCTGAGCGTTCATGCGGCGCGGGGTGATCTTTTTGCCTTTGAGCACGGGCACGAACAATGGCCCGCTTTCCTGTCCGGCGGTTGCCCGCTGCGCTAACCAATCGATGAGCGCTCGCAGCGCGCCACCCTGAGCATAAACCGTGCGCTGTTTGCGGCCTTTGCCGGAACGGATGAGCAGCCTGCCGCTTTCGGTGTCCACGTCGCTCACATCCAGCGCGACCAATTCGGCACGGCGCAAACCACAGGTATAGAGCAGGCCGATAATGGCGGCATCACGCACGCCGGAGGGCGTTTTATCGGCTTTGCACAGGTTGACCAGCGCCAGAATTTCGCCCGTCGAAAGTTCACGTCCGGCGGGGACGGTCTCGCCTTTGATGTTCTGCACATCGACGGCCCGTTGATAATCTTCGGCGCTCATTTGTCCCAGCCGCCACGCCTCTTTGAGGACGCCGCGCACCGCGCTCAAAGTCCGGTTGGCGGTGGCGGGACTGTAAATTTCGGCCAAGTGCGCCCGCAGCGCTGCACTGTGCGGATAACGCATCGCGCCCCAACGGATCGAAAGGATGTCGGCACTGCGGGCATCCTGACCGGTCAGCAGCGAGGCTACCGTGCGCAGGGCTTGGGTCATGACCCGGCGCGAACGTTCGGAGGTCAGGCTGTATAAATAAACTGCCGCTGCGTTCTGGTCAATCGGCGGCGCATAATGTTCGATCAAATCGGGATAGATGGTGTAGTCCAGATACAAAACCGCATCACGCACGGTCAGCGCGTTCAATGTCCGAATATCGACGCCACCTTCGCAGAATGGACAGTAGGTGGTGAACAGCACATCAATGATTCCGGGCTGACCCTGTTCATCAGCGGTGCGCGCCCATCGGGTTGGATAGCGGCGGCTGCAATGCGGGCAAATGATGGCAAGTGGTCGTTCGGCGTTTGGCATGGATCGGACTCCAAATAAAGCGGTTGGCGGTTAGCTTTCAAATCGCTCAGGCTCATGTTGAATATAGCTCTTTTGCATTACCTGTGCAAACTCACATTTGCATAGGCAATTTAAAGGATCAAAATGACCGATACGACGAATTTGAACCTGCTTGTTGGGCAGCGGGAATCTTGAAAGGGAAAGGCAATATATCGATCTACTTTTGTGAACTCAACAAGTAAAAATGTTAATAGAGTTAAAACATGTTGCTATGTACGATTTCGTACAAAATGTGTTATCCTCTGTTAAGGTTGATCGCATCTTGTCTGGAATAATGGCCTATCCACGATAGACTGCTCCCTTTCACTACACCCTTCTCTATTCTGGCTGGGAAATCTAAACGCATTACTTTAGAGAGTGCTCGAACGCCTGATGTTGTGCAGCTATTTATGAAGCAGCATACAGAAATGAATCTATGAATAACATACATTGATCGTTCTTAACAGCTTTCATAACCCTTTAAACCGATGTGTGTCGCAGCACCAAAGGCCGAAAATGATTTGCCGGCTGTGATTGAAAGTAGGTGCATAGTGGTCGCACGCATTCTGGTTGTCAACAACTCCGAAAATATTCTCGCGCTGTTCCAAAAAATCCTGACGACGGATGACTGTCAGGTCTTCACCCAGTTCTTCCTCAACTCCGATTTAACTGATGTCACCCGGATTAAACCTGACCTGATTATTCTCGATTACTATGTCGGGCGCGAAGGGGTTGGTTGGGAATTTCTGCAACTGCTCAAAATGGATGAGGGCACGGCCAAGATACCGGTTCTGATTTGCACGACAGCCGTGAAATTAGCGCATGAAATTGCCGGGTATCTGGCCGCGAAACAGGTTTGGATATTACGCAAACCTTTTGAACGGCGCGATCTGGTCAGTGCGGTTGAGACGATTACAAACGGGAATGAAGACAGCCTTACCAAGTCAAAAGACGGCAAAGTGTCTAAGCAGTAACGGGGCATGTCTGGTTAATAATATCTGACCAGAACCATTGGGGTCTGGTCTCTACATTTGTCATCTGTCAGGGCAACACGGGATGACAATATCTAAAAATCAGTGTTGAGAAAAGGGGTGTCATGTCACCACTTATTGTCGTTGTGGACAACGACGAGGCCATACGGACGATATTGAATCGCATCGCTCAGGGTGAAGGCTGGACAGTCTCCAACCACAGTTATGCGGAGATCAACTTCGCTGTCATTCAACATCTCAAGCCGGATCTCATCATCCTGGACTTTGTTGAGCATATCGGTGAAGGCTGGGAATTGCTGCAACTCCTGAAAATGGAGGAAAGTACCGCATCTGTCCCGACCATCATCACCACCACACTCTTGGCGCTGCCGCAGGAAATGCAAGGCTACCTGGCAGCGCGCGACATCCATGTCGTAACCAAGCCCTTCAATATTGAACATTTTATCACCCTCGCGCGGCAGGCCCTGGATGGCTATGGTGCTCAATCTCTGTCTCAAATCAAGCACCTGCCCATCCTTTTAGCTGAAGATAATGCGGTACTCAGCAGCGACTTCATGATGATTTTAGAGCTAGAGGGGTATCTTGCCACGAGTGTTCCCAACGGACAGTTGGCGCTGGATGCGGTGCGCCAGGGGCAATATAGTATGATATTTTTGGACATACAAATGCCGGTGATGACCGGCCTCGAATTTATCGCCGCTTACGCCCTGGAGCCGGGGCCACACACCCCCGTCGTCATTTTTAGCGCTGAATCGAATTTACACATGGAGACGTTCCCGGCTTTTGTGATGGGGCGTCTGCCAAAACCCTTCGACATCGACAAGCTGCTCAGATTCGTCAGGCAATATGCTGTGCCCGTTTTGAATCCCTGAGCAAGGCTATTGAGTGGGGTTTAGGGATTGGGCATGTTCCTGCCAGTAGTGATTGGTTTTGGCGATGACGGTGATGACGTTTTTGATTTCTTTTTCGAGTCGGAAATCTGGCCCCGCCGGAAAGTAGAGAATTTTATCCTCGCGGCGGACGCTGATGTTCTCAACCACAATCGCCCGCAGCAACCACAGCGCCATCGCTTCGCTGTCACATGCCATTCCGATCCAACCCGGCGTTGAACTTTCGACAACCGACAAACCCGTCACCATCTCAATCCCACGTTGAAGTTCCTGCACCACATTTTCATAACCTTGCGGATCGGCAAGCGCGGCTTCGGGCGTAACCGGCTCCAACAGGGTTCCACGATGCGGCGGCCCACCCGCCAGCGCCAGATCACAGAAGCCTTGCCAAATTTCGTCCCAGGCCACTTTGCCATCCGTGCCATACACCAGACCGGCTGCACCCATCGGAGCCGCGCTGACGGTGGTGTTCAACTGGTAACGGGGCGGCAAAATGTTGAGCGCCATATCGCTCACCGTAAGTGAGGTGGATGGCTGGTCATGGGTATGTTCCCCAGGATGGACATGCACCGCAGCTTCAGCCAGATGCGGAACCACCTGTTGTAAGTTATGTTTGACCGCCGTCGCGACCTCATGGCCTTCCGCCAGCGAACGATTAGCACCGACGGTAATCGTCAGTTCGGCAAAAAGCTGATGACCAACCCAGTGTACCCGGAGTTTTTCGATGCCTTCGACACCCGGTACTTCAGCGGCAAAATGCTCAATCTGATCGACCAACTTGGGATCGACAGCATCCATCAGCCGATACCAGATGCGAACGGCAGCGTCTTTAGTGATGAAGAGCACTGTAAAGCCAATCAGCAGGCCGATAATGGGATCAATAATCGGGAAGCCGAGCGCTGTCGCACCTGCCGCGACCAGGACAGCCAGCGAGGTTAGGCCATCAATGCGGGCGTGGAGACCATCGGCAATCAGGGCTTCGGAGCCAATTTTGCGCCCGGTGCGGATTTGCACCCACGCGACGGCTTCATTGCCCAGGAAGCCGACTATAGCCGCCGCTGCGACCCAGGCGATATTGTGCATCGGTTCAGGATGCAGTAATTTTTGAATGGCTTCCCAAAAAATGAGGGCGGCGCTCACGGCAATCGAGAGGACGATGAACACGCCCGCAATATCTTCCGCCCGACCAAAGCCATAGGTATAGCGCCGGGTTGCGCTGCGGCGTGCCAGGTAAAAGGCGATTAAGAGTGGAATCGAGTTTAGAGTGTCGCCGATGTTGTGAATGGTGTCGGCCAGGAGCGCGACACTTCCACTGGCTGCCACAATCCCAATTTGGATGAGAGTCGTGATGCCCAGGGCAATCAGGGCAATCCATACCGTGCGAATGGCTTCCTGATTGTCGCTAAAGGCCGGATCAGCGCTCAAATCCGCATGTTCGTGGCTGTGTCCGCCGATATGAAAAATAGCCCCAATCCAGCCCCAGACGGTGGTCGGCGTATGGGAATGGGTATGCCCTGGTGACGCGCTTTTTTCGGATTGCATAGATGGATACTCCACTCAAGACCGCTGCACATTGATTGTAGCGGTTATTTGGGCCGACGATGGCATGTAGCAAAAATTTGATTATTGGGATGACCGTTGACCCTGGATGAAACCCATTGATTTCCAGCGCATATTCCCGGTCTGAATGGCGGCATAACCAACCTTTTCCATGAGCGGCGAAAGTTCATGCACATCATTGATTTTTGAACCGTGCAGTAGTGCTACGGGAGTCAGGAGTTGGGCAAAACTGGTGGGACGTTTAAGATCGACAATGAGCAGACGGCCTCCCGGTTTGAGCACGCGCAGGATTTCGGTCAGGCCGCGCCGCTGGAGATCACCGGGGAGATGGTGGAACATCGCACTGCTGAGGACAACATCAAACATGCCATCGGCGAAGGGCAGCGCCTCGATCAGCGCTGTTTGAAAATCCACATCAGATTTTTGCTGCGCGGCTTTCTGGTTAGCGGCCTCAATCATTTCTGGCGCGGCATCAATGCCGTAGACCTTGCCCTGATTTCCAGCCTGGGTTTTCGCCAGGAGTGTTAGCGAACCAGTTCCGCAGCCGACATCAAGCACCACCGCGCCAATGGTGATCCCTGCCTGATGAATAGTTTGTTCGCGGAGACCGCGCTCTTTACCAAACGTAAGCAGTTTGACGACCAGATCGTAGTGGTTCGCCCAGCCGATGGTGCGTCCCTCAGTTGCCGGAACTGATCCGCCGTGTGAATGGGTATGATTTTCTGCGCTCATGTTTCCCTCTTTTTGTCCATACAACCTATTCGATAGTGAACACTATGTTCGATTTACGATATAATTGATGGGGGTTGAGGGTCAACAATCAAACCGGACAAAAAATTCACTACTGAACAAAAAGACAAAATTGTTCGGCATGGAGACACTATCTGATGGAGCATTCCAAAAATGACCGGCGCTCGAAACGCACCCGCCAATCGCTAGGCGATGCGCTGGTCGAACTGATGCTGGAGAAGCGTTTTGATGATATTACGGTGCAGGATATTTTGGATCGCGCCAATATCGGGCGTTCCACTTTTTATACGCACTACACCGATAAAGAGCAGCTTTTGCTGGGCGAAATTGAGCGGATGATTCATCAATTGGATGCTTATATGGTTGCATCGGGACACCCGTACAATGGCCTGCTGCCAAGCTCAGAATTGTTCCGGCATGTCCAGCAGCAGCGCCGTCTGATGCAAGCCTTTATGTGGGGACAAGGGGCAGAAATGCTCATGCGCGGTTTTCAGGGCCAGGTGAGCAAAATTGTCGCGCAAAATTTGCTGTCCATGAGCGACAATAAAACCAACTTTTCAGTGCCGCTGCCGGTGGTGGCAAACTTTGTGGCGAGCACCTTTCTCATGTTGATGCGCTGGTGGATTGAGAACGACATGCAGCAAACACCAGAGCAAATGGACGCGATGTTCCAAAAACTCGTCATGCCCGGTGTTCAGGGGATAACCGGATAGACGATGGCTTTCAGGCTTGAAGCCGCACTCCTGAAATTGCCACTGGAATCGATCTGTGTCCGGTGCACCTTCCGACTAAAGACTGATTAACTCACCTTACGCACTTGACCCTCATCCTAAATCCTTCTCCCTCAGGGCGAAGGACTTTCAAACAACCGCATGATTCTCATATTTTCTCTTCAGGGAGCAAAAGCACTCAAATCCTCTTGGTGCGTAAGGTGAGTGATTAACTTGCTTTTGCTGGCATTTATGCCCGGTGATATTCCAGTAAAACAGCGCCATTTTTATAAGGCTGGGTTCGGATCAGTTTCAAATCAAGGTGATTGTCGATGCCCTGAAATAAAGGCTGCCCCTGCCCCAACAGCACCGGATGAATGCGCAGGCGATATTCATCAATCAAGTCGCTGCGGATAAAGGTCGATATAATCTTTGCACCGGCGTAGAGCAGCAGATTTTTACCCGGCAGCGCTTTCATGTCGGTGATGGCTTGGGGGATGTTATCGTGGATGAGTTGGGCATTATTCCATGTGCCCCATTCAACCTGTTGCAGCGTCTTTGAAAAGACAATTTTGGTGGCCTCGTTAAGTTGGCGCGTAATCCTACCCGCCGTTGTCGATTCGTTCATATCGGCAAACGGCCAATAGGCGACAAACGCCTGATAGGCGACGCGCCCCAACAAAATGGTGTCCACAGTATCGAGGAGATCAGTGGCTTCGCGATTCATTGCTTCGTCAGCAGTCACCCAATCCAGGCTGCCATCGGACGCGGCGCTGAAGCCGTCGAGCGTGACATCAATTTGCAAAATGACTTTTCGCATGGTTTTAGATTAGCTCATTTTTCTCAGGGCTTATTTCAGGGTTTCATTGCAGTACAGGTAATTGTCTTTGCCCTGAAAAATTTTGACGAAACCTAAGGCCGCCAGTCGATTTTTGATGGTCTGTACAGCGTCGGCTCCGGTCAGGTTGGGATGATATTCCAGGACGAGGTAGTGGACGCGGCTCCCTAACAGATCACTTTCATGCTGCAACAGGCTGACCTCTGCACCTTCGATGTCGCAAATGAGCACGATACGGTCAAAGCCCTGCTGGTCGAGGATGGCGCGCAAAGTCGTCGCCGGGACGCGGACAATTTCCGAGTCCTGATTAGGCACGTCGAGCGTACTGCTGGCTAAAAATCTGGCGCTGACGTGGAACGGCACTTCCTGACCATCGTAGGACAGATTGGCCGGGATCAGCGTGAAATTGCAGCCGTTTAAATCGCGCTGGCGGCTGATAATCGGGATCATATTGGGATTGGCTTCGACCACGACATGCTGCGCCGGATTGCCGAAATGTTTGCTGGTCACGCAGGAGACGACGCCAATGCCGCCGCCCAGTTCGACGATGGGCAGGCTGTTATTGGGGATTTGCTGCACGGCAATGCGTTCTTTGACCTCGTAATTGCCCGCCCAGAAACCGGCTTTTTGCGCGGTCAAAATTTTGCTCGATGATAAATCGAATTGGCAGCCGTCTAAAGTGACAGGATTGCCGCGCAGTTCAACCAGCATGCCCAGCAGCCAGTTATCACTCAACCACCAGCGCTGGAAATACCATTGAATGCGGGCAAGAAATCCGTTCAGCCCGCGCGTCCGCAGGATATGCCACGCGCCGGTTAATTTCTGTGTCATTAAAATTATGCCCCTGCCGAGGAGTGTGCTTTGCGCGCGAACAGAGTCCATAATCCCAGGCGCGGCAGGACGTAAAAGGTGTTAAATCCAATCATCATCAGCACGGCGATCACATAACCGACTGCCGATCCCACCGCACCCAGGTTGTAAATGAGCAGGACTTCCAGCGGAATATACAGGATCGACGCGGCAGTTCCAGTAAAGGTGACCAACTGCGGTTTGCCATCCGCCAGCGCCGCCGTCCGCACCCAGCCCATAACTGATTCCAAAACGACGCCGATACTCATAATGCGGATCAGATTGGCGACGGGCATGGCGTTCGCGCCGTAAATCAAGTTGACGAGCCAATCCGATGTTATCAGGAAAAAGAGCGCGATCCCGGCGCTGATGACTGCACTGTAGAGCATGAATCGGTTGATAAGCTGGCGGACACGCGCCAGATTGCCGACGGCCCAGGCTTCATTCATCAGCGGATAGACCACCGTCGTGACCGGGGCAACTGGCAGCGCAATCAGGCCAACGGCGCTGCGGGCTAATTTGAAAAAAGCGACGGCGCTGGGAGAGGCCAATGCACCTAACAGCAGCACGTCGATATTCCCAGCGATGGATTTTAGCGATCCGGTAAAACTGGTGTGGAAAACGAAGGGCATGAGCTGGCGGAAAACGATCCGGTAGCCCCCTGCCCGCGCACCGCGCAGATGCTTGACCATCAGCCAGGATGCGAAACCGACGTTCGCCATGAAGGTCACAATGGTGATGATGACATAACCCCAGATGACCGGAACCACGCCTTCACTGCCCAGGATCGCCAACAAAACCAGGCTGAACAAACTGGTGGCGATGCGGATGATGGTCATCAGGCGGAAACTTTTGAAGGTTTTGAAAATGGCTTCAAAATTATTTTGCAAAATGTTGAAGGGCGTGGTGATGATATAAATCCAGGCCATCTGCTCCAGCAGTGTGCCGTTGGGATAGGCACGGATGACGGGCGGCACGACCAGGATCACGACCACCAGCGCGACCAGGGCGACGACAGCATCCAGCGAAATTGCCGCGTAAAAAAAGGTCAGCGCGGAGTCGCGTTCGCCGCGTGCCAGCGCCGCGCCCATGAAGCGAATCAGTGCCTCGTCGGTTTGGGCGTCGATAAAGGTGATGACAAAATTCACGGCGGTCATAGCGACGGCTACCGCGCCGAAACCGTCTGGCCCAAGCAGGCGCACCAGCATGGCCGATGTGACCAACGCGATCAATAAATTGACCCAGTTGCCGACGAACAGCACCGACGAATCGCGCAAAATGCGGCTGCGGGTGACTCGTCCCAGGCTGGATTTCAAAAAGTTCACGGTTAAATTGGCTTTCTCTGATCCCCTCCCCTGCTCTCTTCACCAAAAAGTAAGGGGGCAAATCCAAAATCAGGAGGGAGAGAAATACATTTTACCAGATGGCCGAGGCAATTGCGGCGGGCTATACGAGCCATAACCAGCTTTATCTGTCACACTACATTGACAGTCATAGTAGTATGATGATAATATCAATGTGAGGTGAATACATGACTGAGAACAAAATCACATCCGACTTGTTACGTGGGCATACCGATACGATGATTTTACGGCTCTTATCCGAAGCGGATCGTTATGGGTACGAGATTGTCAAGTTGATTGCCGAGCGTTCGGGCGGCGAGTATGAGCTAAAGGAAGCCACGATGTATTCCAGCGTTCGGCGGCTTGAGGCCGACGGCGATATTGAGTGGTATTGGGGCGATGAATCGCAGGGTGGACGGCGTAAGTATTTTCGGATTACCGCAAAGGGTAAGGCCACTTACGCCAGCAACAAAAGCAATTGGGAGTACGCAAAGCGCGTACTCGATAACTTACTCTAAGGAGATGTGAAGTTATGAACGAGAAATTAAACCAATATTTGAACGGCGTTTTTGCCCCTTATGATGGGGTAAAAAGCGCCGCCGAACTAAAGGCTGAGTTACTCTCCGATTTGCAGGAGCGGTTCGGTGAACTCAAAGCCGAGGGCAGGGACGATGAAACGGCATTTGAGATGACCATCGACAGCATCGGCGACATCGAACAAACGGTACAAGAGGTTGCTAACCTCTCACACTCGTTGGAACGGCAGGTGCTGACAAACTTCAGCGGGAGCAACCTGCTCAAGAGCGACTTCGCGGGCGTTACCGCACATAAAAGAACATTTGAAGGGAGCACGCTGCACGGCTCCGACTTTTCAGGCGCGGACTTGACTGGCAGCTCGTTCAAGGCCAGCGATGCGCGCGAAGCCAACTTTGACCGCGCAAATCTGACAGACTGCCACTTTTACGCGGTTGAGCTGGCAGGTGCGAGCTTCCATCAATCAATCCTTGTGCGTACCAATTTCACCACGTCGGGGCTGGCTGGGGCCAAATTCATTGATGTAAAGCTCACCGATGTCAGCATAACCACGAACGACCTGAGAAAAGCGATCTTTGAAAGATGTATTTTCAACGGCGTGGACTTCAACTATTGCGACTTGCGAGGGCAGTCTCTTGACGGACAGACCTTTATCGGCGTCAAGTTTGACAACACGATACTGAACGAAGTTTCGTTTAAAGGCGCGACACTCAAAAATGTGTCTTTCCATGCGGCTTATACCTGGCATAGCTGGTCTAAGAAATATTACCGTGCCATCAAAACCATTAACTTTGACGGCGCGATGATGGATAAGCTGACCTACGCCTCGCTCAAAAGCATGAATGCTGAATTATCAAAAGTTACCATCATTTAATTTTCAGGAGGGATGAATATGCAAAACCAGGCAATCCAGGTACGCGGGCTGCAAAAGTCCTACAAACAGCTTCAGGTTCTGAAAGGCGTGGATTTTGAGGTGAAAAAAGGCAGTATTTTCGCCCTGCTCGGCTCCAATGGCGCGGGCAAGACGACGATTGTCAAAATCCTCACCACACTGCTCAAACAGGACGGCGGAACCGCTGCCGTAAACGGATTCGATGTTGCGTCAAAGCCTGACAGCGTGCGGCAGTCGATCAGCCTGACCGGGCAGTTTGCCGCCGTGGACGAGATTTTGACCGGACGGGAAAATCTTATTTTGATCGCCAAGCTGCGACACCTCAAAAATCCGCATCAAGTGGCGGACGACCTGCTAAAACGCTTCGGCCTGACCGACGCCGCTGACCGCAGGGTTTCCACCTATTCGGGGGGGATGCGCCGCAGGCTCGACATCGCCATGAGCCTTGTGGGAAAACCGCAGCTCATTTTCCTCGACGAGCCGACCACCGGGCTTGATCCTGAAGCGCGCATCGAGGTCTGGAAGACTGTCAAAGAGCTGGCTGCTAATGGCACAACGGTATTTCTGACCACGCAGTATTTGGACGAGGCTGAACAGCTTGCCGATCAAATCGCCATTCTGCATGAAGGGAAAATTATCGCGAACGGCACACTCGCAGACCTGAAAAAGCTGTTCCCGCCTGCAAAGGTGGAGTATGTGGAAAAGCAACCGACTTTGGAGGAAATATTTCTCGCCATCATCGGCAAAAAGGAGGGAACGTAAATGGAAGCGACAAAGGGATACTTTTTCAGTGACATGGGCATTATGCTCGGACGTTCCATGCGTCATATTTCCCGCAGCATGGACACCATCATCACCGTCGCGATAACGCCGATTGCGATCATGCTGCTGTTCGTCTATGTGTTCGGCGGCGCAGTCCAAACCGGCACGGATAACTATGTGAATTATGTATTGCCCGGTATATTGCTGATTTCCATCGCCAGCGGCACATCCTATACGGCGTACAGGCTGTTTATGGATATGCAGCGGGGCATATTCGAACGGTTCCACTCTATGCCGATTGCGCGTTCAGCCGCGCTGTGGGGGCATGTGCTGACCGCGCTGGTATCCAACGCAATTTCGGTTGTCGTCATCATTCTGGTGGCGCTGCTGATGGGCTTTCGCTCGTCGGCAGGTGTATCGTCATGGCTTGCTGTCGCCGGTATACTCGCACTGTTTACGCTGGCTTTGACCTGGGTCGCGGCGATTGCCGGACTATCCGCACAATCGGTGGACGGCGTAAGTGCCTTTTCCTTCCCGCTTATTTTCCTTCCGTTTATCAGCTCAGCGTTTGTGCCCACCGCATCGATGCCGCCGGTTGTTCGCGCCTTTGCCGAAAACCAGCCGGTTACATCCATCGTGAAATCCATCCGCGCGCTGCTGTCGAGTCAGCCAGTGGGCAATGAAATATGGGTTGCGCTCGCGTGGTGCATCGGGATAACGATTGTCGCATATCTGTTTGCGATGAGGGTGTACAAACGGAAAGGTGCTTAAGGTTTGCAGGCATTACCTAACATCGACAAACTGTACGCGCCATCAGCGAGATGCTACCTCGAACGAAGCGACTACAGCGTCCTTCGAAATTCCAGCACGTAAAAAAAGACCCCGGACGATTGCGAGTCGTCCGGGGTCGGTTACGCGATTCCGCGCGCTTCGGATTAACGAAAGTTTTGCACATTAACCGGGCGAATCCGGGACAAGGCGTGGTCAAACCATCCTTGCCGAGGATTGCCTGCATATAAACAGATGCCATTCTTGCGTCGGGGTTTGTACTCCAACTGATTTTAGATTCTTAAGCTGCGACATGCACCCTGCCCCATTATATGAAGCAGCGCTGCGGGATCGCCTTAGCACCAGGGATTTTGCAGAGACAACTTACCGGTGTACCCTGCGCGGCACAATTTACAGCGAGAGTCGCAGCCCGCCGTCCGATACCCTGCCCAACCCCTACGCCCCGCGTCAAACGGCGCGTTTGGTCTTTATTGGCTAACCACTTATTGACGTTCGTGATTGAGTCAATAGTATCAACTGTTTTACACTCTGTCAAGTATTTAATTTATTGTGTGGGCCATGTTTGGGTTGGTTGAGGTACGTGAGCAAATTAGGCAGCCATAATTCCCAGCGGCCTGTACGCTTACGAACTTTTACATGGCGTTCTGTTTCAGGGAGTTCTAACATCCGCCGTACAACCTTGCGTAACCCAACAACGCTGTAACCTGTAATTTCGGCAGCCTCGTATAAATCAACCCAGATTTCCTGGGAATCAATTTTTTCCAATTCCGCATCCGACATTGGCATCCATACCCTAACCCAAACACATCCCTACAAAATGTGCAATTTTTGAGGGCGGCGCGGGTTTGACTCTGTTGGCATCTGTTTATGCGACCAATACCCTGTGCATGGTATCTGTCAAGTTTGATTATACCAAAAATCGGGGACGGGATGGCGGGTCTGGGAATCGGTTTTCATAAGGTGCGCCAGGGGCATTCGCTTTGCCCCTTGAACAAAGCGAATGCCCGCCTGACTATTTGACGCCTTGCAATCCGATCAGGACTTCGCCACCGGATATTGAATCTCGGTTGCCGAGTCGTTCATGCTGCTGTCGTCATGTTCAAAATAAATCTCGCGGTAGGGGCCAACAATCTGATAGCCGTTGGCGTCGATCCATTTCAGCAGCGCGGTATGTCCCTGCGTGAAATTTTCAAAATCGCCGTGATGGACGACGGAAGCCACCTGCATTTGTGGCAGTTCGTAGACTTTCACCCGATCCGTAGCGGGCAAGGCATGGTCAACGGGGACGGCGGCCTCGGCGTCTTCGTTGGCATACACGTCGGCAGGCTGATGCCACAGTGTGAAGCACGGGCCGCTATCCTTCACTCCCTGATGTTTCAGGTGGTCGTAGACCTCGGTGAAGGCCGGACGGATGTAGGCCGGAACCTGATCGTTGGTCGGGATGGTGACTCTGCGGGATGCGATGAGCATGGGCGGGATAGTTTTGAGTATCACTTCATAATCGGGCATGGTATCCTCCATTTCAATTTGCCTCAGCCGCGCCGCAATCCGCGCCAAACGCCCCTGCTCCTGGGCAATCTGCTGCTCCACGTCGGCCTGTTTCAACTTCAACATTCCCCGTAGTTGATCCAGGTTGATACCACCACTCAATACTTGCTCGATCTGTTGCAGGGTAAAGCCCAGGTCTTTGAGCGCCAGGATGCGGTTGAGCCGCGGCAGTTGGGCGACTGAGTAATAACGGTATCCGGTTTCGCGATCCACCCTGACAGGTTTTAGCAAACCAACCTCGTCATAGTGGCGCAGCGTCCCAATGGACAATTGACTGAGACGCGCAAAATCGCCAATTTTGATCACTGCACTGCTCCGTGTACACAGATACGATTACTGTACAGTCTCCGGTAGGTCGAGAGTCAAGGCGTATGTTTTATCCACTTTCAACAGCGGCTTCAGAATTTTTGAGGGCGGACTCAGGCAGAATTTGCAGCAGCGAGGTTGGCATTCACCAGGTCAAAGTCGGTTTCGAGGCAGTTTGCGATCATCACATCGAGCAGGTTTTCGCTCAGGTAATCCATGAGTTGGGCGACGGCTTGGCGTTGGTTGGTGTTGAACGCGGCGATGCGGTCGGTATGGCCGAGGTGGAAAAATAACTGATGCAAATAGGCGTAATGATTATCTGCATCCAGCGCGAGGCGCGCGAAGGCCGGCATGAAATAGCCGAAGGTTTCGTCGGCGACATAGCACACAGGATCCCAGCCGGGATTGCCGATTTCGTGGAGCGAGACGGTTTGCGGCGTCACGGCCTGCATCACTGTCTCATGATCGACACATTCCTCACAATGGGTCGGTTCGCGAAGCATGATTTCCGGGCGCGGAATATGCCCGAAAGCTTGGTCAATGGCGGCGAGGATGGTGTTTTTATCCATGTGATACACCCTTTTAAAGTCAGGTCGAGATAAGGATTAGTCGGTTAAATCGAATACGCGCCAGCCAATATCCATCATCTTTTGATGAAACTCCGCACACTCGTCTTGGTCAGAGAACTCAAAGCGTGTTAACTGGTCATCGTAAAATATCACATAAGGGGGAGAATCGTCGTCTGTTCCAGTGGTAGAAAGTTCGATGTCCCCTAAATAATTGATTTCTCCAACCCGTTTGCTCATTCTGGCTGCTTCAACCCTGCGCGGTGTGGTAACGGGAGCGGAGAGTTCCCATTTCAAATAAGTATTCAAGCATTCTGTAAAATCAATAAATTGCTTATTACCTTCATCATTTATATAAATAATGCCTTGTGTCGTGATTTCCTGTATTTGTTTACTGTCCATGTTTAAACGACCTAGAAAATCGCAAATGCTGAATATTTGTCTCGAACTGATGTTGTTAAACCCTCACTTCTATCAGTTTATCACGGATTATTTAGCCGCTAATGATGAGCGCATAATGGGAAAATGGACGAGATATATCTCGTCCCTACAAAGTCGATTTTTTGAGGGCATTTCGGGAGATTCAAAAAACAAGGACAACCCTGGTTTTAAAGAAGGTTTTCAGCCGCCGCTGATCGCCGGGAGAAAATGGACTTCGCTGTCTTGCGATAGGCGCTGGCGCAGACCAACGGTGCTGATCTCGCTGTTGACGAAGACCGACATGCCGGGGCGGATGCGACCCGCTTCACACAGCCGCCCGCTGATCCCCGGAAAGCGCGTTTCCAGTTCGGCGATGACCTCCCGAAGCGACTCGCCGGGAACAGATAATTTTGACTCGCCGCCGGTCAACTCGCGCAGCAGCGGCGGGATGAACACGGTTGCCATATGGATTAGGCTCCCTGAGATTCCGGTTGTTTTTTCCACAAGGCCGACAGGACATTGGCCGGGGACATCGGCAGCACATCCAGGGTCACGCCAACCGCCTTATAGATAGCATTGGCGATGGCGGCGGGCGGCGGCACAATCGGCACTTCCCCTACCCCACGCACGCCATAAGGATGGTACGGATTGGGAACTTCGACGATCACGGTGTCGATCATGGGCACATCGAGGCTGGTGGGCATCCGGTAATCGAGCAGAGTCGCGTTGAGCAGGCGTCCATCCTCGCTATACATATAAGTCTCGTTGAGCGCCCAGCCGATCCCCTGGACGACGCCGCCCTGAATTTGACCTTCAACAAAATCCGGATGAATCGCTTTGCCCGCGTCCTGAAGCGCTGTAAAACGTAGAATATCGACCTTCCCGGTTTCGGGATCGACTTCGACATCCACAATATGGCAGGCGACCCCCGGCCCCAGACCGGATGGTCGGACGGTGACGTTCACGGTCAATGCTCCGCCCATCTGCGCGGCGATTTCATTGAAGGTGAGGCGCTTGTCACCTGCGCAAAACTCGCCATCATGGTACTCAACCGCATCGGCGGACACTTCCCAGAGTTGGGCGGCACGCTGGGTCAATTCGCTGATGATTTTTTGGCCGATTTCATAGGCCGCCCAGCCCGTCGCGAAAGTGGTGCGGCTGCCATAACTGCCTTCGGTGTCGCCGACTGAATTGGTGTCGCCAACCTGCGGCACAATCTGGCTGAACTCGATGCACAACACTTCGGCAAGCTGCATAGCGGTGGCGGTGCGTTCGCCGCTCAGGTCAATCGAGCCGATCACCAGCGTGATGGTTCCATCCGGGTTGACGGCGGCGGATGCGCTCGACTGTCCACCATAATTATCCCAGTAGCCGATGGCAATGCCGCGTCCCCGGTTCGCGCCTTCTAGCGGCGTCTGATAATGAGGATGGCTGCGCGCGGCTTCTAAAGTTTCCATCATGCCAATGCGTGGATGGAGCAGCCCATCGGGTCGGCGATCTCCTTGCTGGGCACAGTTCAACAGGCGGAATTCCAGCGGATCCATCCCAAATTTTTCCGCTAATTCGTCAATCAGAACTTCGGACGCAAAAATCGCATTGGATGCGCCCGGTGCGCGGTAGGCGGTGACGCGCGGTTTGTTGACCAGCACGTCATACCCATCGACGCGGATATTTTCGATTTTGTAGGGGGCGAACATCAAAACCACGCCAGCGCCCACATACGAACCGGGATAGCCACCGGCCTCGTAAGCCAGGGAGGCTTCGGCGGTGGTGATGTGACCCTGGGCGTCCGCCCCTATTTTGACGCGGATGTAGGAGCCAGATGTTGGGCCTGTCGCGGCCAGGACTTCGGCGCGGTTCATGAGAATCTGTACCGGGCGATGACCACTTTTTTGGGAAAGCAGCGCCGCAACCGGTTCCAGATAAGCCGTGATTTTGCCGCCAAAGCCGCCGCCAATTTCGGTTGGGATGATCCGTATATCGGCAACTGGCAGCTTCAGGATTTCGGCGACCTGACTGCGTACCCCGAAAGCGCCCTGGGTGCTGCACCAGATCGTCAACTGCCCTGCCGCGTTAAAAAGTGCTGTCGCATTTTGCGGCTCGATGTAGCCCTGATGGACGGATGCCGTGTTGACTTCGCGCTCCACAACCACCGCCGCTTCGCGAAACCCCTTCTCGACATCGCCCTGCATAATCTGAAGGTGCGCCGCCACGTTGGTGGGAACCGTGCCTTTTTGCCCCATTTCGTCGGTGCGGATGGCATCATGCAGAATCGGCGCGCCCGGTTTCATCGCCTCGCGCACGTCGAGCACAGGTTTTAGAACTTCATATTCAACCTTGATGAGCGCTAAAGCTTCCTCAGCGATATGAGCGTTGGTGGCACAGACAGCGGCGATGGCATGACCAAAATACAGCACTTTGTCCCGCGCCAGCACGTTATCACTCTGAAAACGCAGGTTGATGCTGCCGCCTTCGCCCGCGCTGACCATTTTGTCTTCCATGCTGGGCAAATCTGCCGCTGTGACTATTGCTTTCACGCCGGGGAGCGCCTCCGCCGCGCGGGTGTCAATCGAGCGGATAATCGCGTGAGCATAGGGGCTGCGCAGCACTTTGCCGAAAAGCATATTGGGCAGGCGGATGTCCGCGCCGTACTGCGCCCGCCCCGTCACCTTGTCCGTCGCATCATAACGCTCTTGACGTGTGCCGATCACCTTATAAGCGGTTTCGGTTGGGCGAACAATGTCGGTCATGGTGTTTCCCTCATGATTTTGGCTGCATCCAGCACAGCGCGAACGATTTTGTCATAACCCGTGCAGCGGCACAGGTTGCCTGCCAGCCACAGACGGGCTTCATATTCGGTTGGATTGGGATTGTGGTCGAGCAACGCTTTGGTGGCGACGATCAATCCGGGCGTACAGATTCCACATTGTAGGGCGGCATGTTTGAGAAACTGCTGCTGAATCGGGTGCAGACCATCCGCCCCGGCGGACAAGCCTTCGATGGTCAGGATGGTTTTGCCCTGCGCTTCGACCCCCAGCACCAAACAGGAATCAACCAGGACGCCATCCATAATGACGCTGCACGCGCCGCAGTTGCCGTTGTTGCAGCCTTCTTTCGTGCCCGTCAGCCACAGAATATCGCGCAGAACTTCGAGCAAACTCTGGCGCGGCTCACATACAAATTCGACCTCTTCGTCGTTGACGCACGCCTGGACATGTACCTTGTTCAGCGTCATTATTTCCCCCCTAAGCTCTGGCGAGCACGTTCGCAAGCGGCGTACAAAGCGCGGCGGGTCAGCACGACAGCGAGATGCTTGCGTTGTTCCACCGTCCCGCGCACATCGGCAATCGGTCTGGCAGCCCGTCCGGCGATGTGGGCGGCTTCCTGAATGGCGGCATCGGAAACCGCTTCGCCGACCAGATTGTCGCTGATTTCCGGGATGTACAGCGGAACCGGCGCGACTGCCCCCAGCGCAACCCGCGCCGAGAGAAAGTGCGTGCCATCTTCATCTAAGATGACGGCTGCCCCTGCCCCAACGACGGCAATATCCATCTCATTGCGCGGGATAAAGCGCTGATACTGCGCGCCGAATCCACGCACGGGCGGCTTGATGTGCAGTCCGATCAGCAGTTCACCATTTTGCAGCACCGTTTGACCGGGCGCACGGCAGAACGATTCGACGGGAACCATGCGAACCCCGTTCGCGCCAGCGATGCTGCACAACGCTTCGTGGACGATCAGCGCGGGGATCGAATCGGCGGCGGGCGAGGCATTGACGAGGTTGCCGCCCAGCGTCGCTCGTCCCTGGATTTGAATACCACCGATCAGCGTGACAGCATCCATCAGGCCGGGATAATGCGCGGCGACGGTTGGGTCGTTCCATATCCGCAGGCAGGATACCGCAGCGCCGATGGTCAGGCCCTCGACAGGATCATAAGTGAGTTGGTTGAGTTCGGGAATTTGTTTGACATCAACCATCGTGTCAACGCTGCGGCGGTTCTCGCGTACTTGCGTGAGCAGATCGGTTCCCCCGGCGAGAATTCGCACCTGGGAGCCGTCCTGTGAAAGCAGCGCTGTCACTTCATCAATACTTTTGGCCGCAACATACGTAAAAGCCTTCACAGGCAAGTCTCCTTATTAAAAATTATTTTCAACTTCTAATATAGCGCTGACAGGTGCGTAAACAAAATACGAACTTTATTCGCCTGTATCCGATACCCTGGAAAAAACAAGGGCGGGTCATTTTGTTGACCCGCCCTGCTCTGTTTACGGTGATCCGGTTTCTCCCGGCGACGGCGTATCGCTGGGCAGTCCGGCCAAGTATACGGCAGCGGGATTCTGGTCAGCGGCGACAATGTCGGTCTGTCCGACGGGGATTATCGCGTTCATAGGGTGTACCTTAGTGGGTTTCGACAACTGTAATTGTCATATCCTATTTTACCCCCAAATAGCCCGAAAATCCAGCCATAAATTACCTGTCTAAATCCTGGATCGCCGCGATCTGCACGCCATCAACTTCACCACCTGCGACACCCCCGAACAGGCCGCGTCATTCGTCGGCCTCGTCCCACGTCAACGGCAAAGCGGCGAATGGGAAGGCAAACGCTCCATCGGCCACGCCGGACACGCGCTGGGTGGGCCATGTGCTGTATATCGCCGCCGAGCGCAAGCTGCTGACCATCGCCTGGGCATGTGTGAAGTACGAGCGCATGTTTGACCCGGCGTATGAAGTGCGAGAGGAACGGGGCGGGGATAACGACGAGGATGAGAAGGCGTAGGTCGGGGGGCGAAATTACCACTTTCACGGATACATACTTATACCTTTTTACTCCGTAAAAGTGGTAATCGTGCTGATTCTGGCCTGAATGGGCTGGCCGCGAAATGCGAAGAATCTTCGCATTTGAGATGAGTGCGGCGATTGAGGTAGTTCAGCCAGGGTCGCGCCGCACCTATAGCCTACTCCCCCCACCCCACTGCTTCCACTACCACTTTCACGGATACATATAAACTATATCAATACGTAAAAGTGGTAATTTTGCCCTGGCTGTATCAAAAATAGGTTGGACTAGCGCCGCCCCACCAACAGCGCCCCCGCGTCCCAACCCCACGCAGGTTACTCCCTAGCCGCGCCGCAGTTGAGCAGCCAGCAAACCGCCCCCAACCTGCACGCAGTTGTAGTTGCAACAAGGTGCGCGAAGGGGGGCGAGTGGGAGACTGATGATAGTGAGTTATTCATCAATAGTAAGTAAATCAGGCATCGAGAATAAAAATTAAAACATTACCACACCGATTACAGCGGCGAGCAATTAAGGGTGCTTCAGCGTCTTCACCATTTTCTATACTATACCTAAAATATAAATACGTTGTTGGCTGAGTCTGGTTTGCAACAGGAATTCCCCAAGTAAAATTTTGTGAGTTACATACCGGGCAGGGATTATCTTTGGAATTAAGCGATTGCGATCTATCAATACCAGATGTCACATTCAACTCCCTTAATCATAACAAAATACACAATCGAAATCTCACCCCTCTCCAGATGTTGAAGAGGGGATCAAGAAGCGAGATTTATGAAAGAAAATGTTATCTCAAACTGATTCTATTATAGGATAAAGAATATATCAAAGCAGATCGGCCCTATACAGAATCTTTGAGGTTGATAAAATGAATGAAACCCACCAGGAGACGGAACTAGTCCACATGCCGCTGCTGCTGGTTCACCACTGTCCTCCTCTTCAGTTGGGAAAAGAGGGATAATATTATTAGGTACTCTTGGTCTCTGTGGTATATCGTCCGGAATATTTCGACGAGCTATGCCTAAGAACCAGGGAATATCTTTCGGATCATCTTCTCTTTCCTCGTACCAGTATGTAATAAGCCCTGGGATTTGAGAACCGGTAGCTGGTTCTGTTCCTTGTCGGGCAAACCAGTATCTTTTACCGTCAGTAGACTGACCAAGCACACGTAACGGATAGTTAAAACCCGGCGACCAAGTATAACTATTCCAGTCGTAAGTATAGCCTGGATTTTCTACTGAGGTTGTGTGAGTTGAGGAGAGTTCTCCTTTACCTGCTGCTATGGGCAGCGCCAGACTAGTGTCAAGTATTGAAGCCTTTCCTGTGCTTATACCATTAGGGTTATTAGCTTTAATCTCCCAATACCTTATCTTTCTTTCTGCGTCATTAACACCTAAAAGATCAATAAAATTATCATTCAATACTGGATATTCAGCATGAATAAATGGATTTCCTAAAGCCTCCGTTTGAATTAGTTTACTCAAATAATACTCTACCCGTACATCGGATAAATCGGGTAAAGGCATCTTTTTAGTGAGGTCAGAAGATGTATCTAAGAACCAATATTTCCCACTAGGGTCTATTGCGTTCGGCACATTCCCCTCAACCCAGGAGTATCCATTCAGACTCATCGGTCTATTGAACACACCCTCAAACGGATCAAGCGCCGTGAACACGCCTGCTGCGGGGTTGTAATACCGCGCCCGTAAGTACAGCAGCCCATTGTCGTCTGTCGGCTCACCCGTGAAGCCATAAACCGTCTGGTTGCTTCCCGTCGCATCAAAACCCACTCCATACGGATCGTAGTTCCGGCTTTCCAGCACGCCAACGCTGTTATCCACGACTCCGTGCACACTGCCCAGGCCATCCTGCACCATCCACTCCCAAGCGCCAGCAGCGTCTTTGTGGGCGTGAATCCCGCGCGGCGAGTGAATATTGCGGATGACATCTGCGCCAGTGGTTTCGGCCAAGACGACAGCCAAGCCCGGTTGCAGGTCGAGCAGGTACTTGGTGATGGTTGGACTGGTCGTGCCAAGCAACTGCGCGATGCGGTTGCCCAGGCCATCGTAGGCATAGGCGGTCAAATCGGCGGCCACGCCGTTGTCCCACTCTACAAGACGGTTGGCTCGATCCCAGGTGTAGCTGTTCGTGCCATCGCTCGTCAGGTTGCCGTTGTCGTCATAAGCCGCGCTCCCCGACGAAAGCTGGTTGGCTCCGTTGTAGGTGTCATTCGTGACCGACGGCGAACCGCCATCGAGGGCGATGGACTGCGACAGTCGGTTGCCCGCGCGGTCATAGGCATACAGGTAACGCCGCAGCAGATCGGTATCCTCAGCCGCTTCATTGATGCCAGGGGCATAACGGGCTTCCAGCAACCGCGACAGCTTGTCATAGCTGTAGTTCACCGTTTGCTGCGTCCAGGTGCGATCCTCGACCACCAGTTGCTTGAAGCGCAGCTTGTTGCCACTGGCATCGGTGAGTTGGCGCACCGATCCGAGCGCGTCGTAGCCGAAGTATGACCAATCTGTTCCCTGCTGTTGGCCGATTACATCCAGGCCGAGCAGGTAGTACGTGCCTCTGCCCGGTTTGAACTCGCCCAACACCTGGGTGAGTCCGCTGGTGGGGTCGAGCAGATAGTTGGTGGTCACGCCATCCACTGTCTGCTGGTAGCGATCCCCCATGCCATCATAGGTGTAGTTACTGACGATGCCCGTCGCGGCATCGGTAAAGCCCTTCAACCGGTTCGCAGCATCGTATCTGTAGGTGGCGAAGGTTTCACCACCGGCTGTCACACCGATCAGATTGCCATTGGCATCATAGCTGTAGGCGCAGGTGTATGGCAGAAAAAACAAGGGCGGGTCATTTTGTTGACCCGCCCTGCTCTGTTTAGGGTGCTGCGGTTTGCTCCGCCAGGGGTGGCGGCGTTGTTGCCACCTCGGTTGGCACGTCCGTCGGGGTATCGCTGGGCGGCGGTGTAGTTGCTATCTCCGTTGGAATTTCCGTCGGTGTATCGGTTGGCGGCGGTGGTGTATCCGTCGGCACGACCACTGGCGCTGTCACGTTGATGACCGCCTGTGCCGCGCTGGTGGTGGCATCCGTGCCCGTCACGGTCAGTATCACGGTGTACGATCCGGCGGCGGTGTAGATATGCGCCGGATTTTGGTCGGTGCTGGCCGCGCCATCGCCGAAGTCCCAGGCATAGCCCGCGATGTCGCCCGTCGAGGTATCGGTGAACTGAATGTTCAGCGGCGCGTCGCCGCTTGAGAGACCCATCGCGAAAGCGGCGCTGGGCGGATTCGCGAGGGTCAGGTTCAGCGGAACCGGTGGATCGTCGTTAGCAGCCACAGGCGCGGCGGGCGGTGTGTAACTGATGACGAGGCGCGGCGCAAAGGCCGGGTTGCCCTCGTAGCTGGTGACGAACTTGCGCGCCCACTGGCTGCCGATGCCCTTCAGGATGATCGACAGGCTGTTGCCGGACTGCCACCCTGCCCTGCTCACGACTTCCTGTACCACTCCGGCGAGGTTGCCCGTCAGTATGTTCCAGCTATTCGCCAACCACTGCACGTTAGAGTGATGCGTGACGCGCGTGGTGGTGAACGTCCGTGTGGATGGCCGCGTGGCGTTGCTGAAAGTCACACTGTTGTCGGTGGCATCGGCGGCGATCAACACATCGACGTTAATCCAGGTGTTAGCCGTCGTATAGAATTCCAGGTGCGCTTCGGTGATGGTCGCGCCCACCGGGATGCTCAGGTTATTGAAGCGCAAGCCGGTGTAGGACTGGGCTGCGTTGCCTTCCGTGCCGACCCAGATGGTCGCAAGGTTGGCCTGGAAGGTATTGCCGCTCTGGTTCACATCATCGGACGAAGCGCTGACCTGCGGCGTGATGGTCGTCGGCGCGGTGGAGACATCGTTGACGGTGATAACCGCCTGATAGGTGTTCGAGCCACCATCTTTGTCGGCAACTGTACCCAGCGCCGTAAACGTCCCGGTGCTGGCATAGGTGCAGCTAAACGGTGCAGTCGTTTGGATCACGCCCCCGTTACCGCAGTCTACCGAGTAGGTCAGGCTGCCGAGGTCGGCGGCGACATCCACCGGGGTGCTGAAGGTCAGCGCGACGGCGTTGTTCGGGAAGGTCGATGCAGGCTGGGCGGCGAAGACTGCTGTCGGCGAGACGTTGGTCACGGTCAGGCCGAATGTCACCGGCACGAGCGCCGATGCACCCTTGCTGTCTTTAGCGGTGATGGTCACGTTGGTATTGACCGGGCCGTCGGGTGGTGTGTAGCTCCACGACCAGGTATTGCCGACGATCTGCAAAGTACCCAGCGATGGCGTCAGCGTCACCGGATTGTTGTCCGGGTCGCCGAACGTACCGGTGATGATGTTGGTGGGCTGGCCTTCGAGCGCCGTCGCCACTGCCGACGGATTATCCAGCGTGATGACTGGCGGTTGGTTCGGCGGCGGCGGGCCACCGGCGTAGCTGATGACCAAGCGCGGCGCATGAGCCGGATCGCCGTCGTAGCTGGTGACGAATTTACGACCCCACTGCGCCCCCAGCCCCTTAATCAGGATCGCGAGGCTGTTGCCGGACTGCCAGCCGGTACGGTTGACGATTTCCTGGATGACAGCTTTCACATCGCCAATGTCATTCCAGGTTCCGCCCATCCAGGGCGTATTCGAGCGGTAATCCACGCGCGCTGTCGAGAACGTGCGCGTCGATGGCCGGGTGGCGCTGGTGAAGGTCGCGCTGTTATCCACTGCGTCCGCGCCGATCAGGATACGCATGTTGATCCACTGCGCGCTTGCCGTGTAGACCTCGATATGCGCTTCGGTGATGGTCGCGCCCTTCGGAATTTCCAGGTTGGTGAAGCGCAGACCCAGGTACGATTTGCTGGTGCTCTGGCCTGTACCGAACCACAGCAGCGGATTGGTCGCGTCGTAAGTGCTGCCGTCTTCGTTCACGTCATCCGACGATTTGGCGACCTGATCGGTCACTTCGTTGCTGCCGGTGCTCTGCGACGAGACCACGATTTGCACCGTGTCACTGCCGGAGAGTTGACCGTCCGAGGCCGTGAGTGTCAGGATGTAAGTTCCGGCGGTGCTGAAGGTCGCGGTGGTGCTTAGGGCATTCGGCGTGCTGAAGTTCACACCCGTCGGCCCCGTCCAGGTGTAGGTCAAGGTTGGCGGCAGCGGTAAGCCGTCGTCGCTGACACTGCCCACCAGTGCGACGCTGTTGACCGGGAGTTGGATGCTCTGGTCGCTGCCTGCGTTCACGGTTGGCGCTTGATTGGCGGGTAGCTGCACCATCACGATGACATCATCAGTGGCGGTTGCGCCGCTGTCATCAGTGACGGTCAGGGTGATGTAGTGTGTGCCATCGGCCAGCGGGATGCTCGGTTTGACGCCGTTAGCGATCACCTGTGCATTTTCTGTCCAGACGTAGCTCACGATATTGCCATCGTCGGTGCTGGCAGAACCATCCAACGTGACACTTTCCGTCCCGAACGGCGCGACATCCGCTACTGTCTGATCCGGGCCTGCATCAGCGTGGGGCGGGATCACCGAAGCCGCATTGACGCTGACTGTCACGGTGTCACTGCTGCTCAGTTGACCATCGGAGACCGAGAGTTGCAGAGTGTAGGTTCCGGCGACGGTGAAGGTCGCATTGGTACTCAGGGCGTTCGCCGCGCTGAAGACTACCGGCCCAGGTGGCGTATTGATCGCCGTCCAGGTGTAGGTCAGACTGGCGGGCAGCGGCAGACCATCGTCCGAGGCTGTGCCTGCTAGCGATACACTGGCGCTTGGTAGTTGAGTATTTTGATCGTCACCCGCGTTCACGCTTGGCGCTTGATTATCCGGCAGGCGAACTTCAACGATCACATCATCGGTGTCTATCGCGCCCTTATCGTCGGTGACGGTCAAGGTGATGGTGTGGATACCGTCTGCTAACGGGATCGTCGGATTGACGATGCTCGCCAGCAAGGTTGCGCCTTCTGTCCAGGCGTAGCCGACAATCGAGCCGTCGCTGTCGGTGCTGGCAGACCCATCGAGCGTGACATCTTGCGATCCGTAAGGCGCGGTGTCGGTGACGAGTTGATCTGTACCCGCTTTGGCGTCCGGTGGCACGTTGTCGGCTGGCGCGACGACCACCGTGAGCGTGTCGCTGCCTGTGAGTTGACCATCCGACGCGCTCAGTTGCAGCGTGTAGGTTCCGGCGATAGTGAAGGTCGCGTTGGTGCTCAGGGCATCCGGCGCGCTGAAGACCACCGGCGCGGGCGGGTTATTGATGACTGTCCAGGCGTAAGTCAGGGTTGAACCAGTGGGCAATCCGTCGTCAGACACGACACCCAGCAGCGCGACAGTGTTGGTCGGCAGTTGGATGTTCTGGTCGCCGCCCACATTGACGGTGGGCGCGATGTTGCTGGCGCTGATGGTGATGTCCGCTGTGTAATCCGAGAAGCCGCCGTCTTTATCAGCGATGCGTCCGCGCACCGTGTAATTTCCGGGGCCGGGGAACGTGCAGTCGTAGCTGTTAGTGGTCACGCCGGTCACATCGAAATCGTCATTGCTGCTGTCACCATCATTGTCGAAAGTGCAGTCATAGCTGTAGACGATACCCGGAATGTCGGCGTTCACGTCAACCGGCGCACCGAAGGTCAGGCGGCGCACGTTCTGGCTGATGAACACGGGCGTGAAGGTCGCGGTTGGGGCGACATTATTCACGACCAGCGCGAACGTGGTCGGGGTTTGATGACCATGCCCGTCGTCAGCGGTGATGGTGACTGTCTGGCTGTCGGCTGGGCCGTCGCTGGTCTCGAATAACCAGTTCCAAACCGGGTGCTCAGGGTCGCTCAGGTCAGCCGTCACTGTGCCGACAGAGGCCGACAAGCTAACGGTATCGCCAACATCAGCATCACTGAATGTGCCGCTGTTGAGCGCGGTCAGCCCTTCGTTGACCGCGATACTGGTGTTGTCTGCCGCTATGACGGGCGCAGCATTACTGCCGTTGACGATGAGGGTGATCGTTTGCGGTGTCCCAATCTTACCCTGCCCATCGGCTGCGGTATACGGCGTGGCGGTCAGTTTGTATTTCCCTGGTGTCACCGACGACCATGCGATGTAGCCGCCATCCGGATCGTTGCCAGTCAGCGAGTACGGGGGCATGTCGTCCATATAGTTCAGGATCAAAGCGCCGCTGTCGAAATCGTGCAGTTCGAACTTCACGCTGCCAACTTCACTCGGTTGGGTGTTGGCGCGGATCGTGAAGGCCGGGAGCGCGCTCAGATCGAGCGTATTCGGATCAGTATTCGAGAGCATCCGGATGTCGCCGATCAGACCGGCATTGACCAGCGTGAAGTCGGTCACAACCGGGACAATCTGTTGGACACCCAGGCTCAGGTTGCCGCGATCCTGCTTATAGCCGCCGAACATCACGTACAAAATGACACCGTTGGCTGTATTGAGTGTCAGTTTGGACTGCGGGCGGCTGCCGAAGTCGTCGTTGCAGCCGACTTCGACCAGACTGTTCAGGTTGCCGTCGGTTTGTTCAATGAAGGCGGCGATCACGGTATCGAAGTCCGAGCCGTCCGCGTCGAAGACCACACGTTGGTTTTCCGGCGCGACATAGCGATACCAGACAGTGTGGCCTACGTCCTGGCCGCAGGTTATTTTACTGGCGGCGTCTTCCAGCGCAGGATTCGTGCCGGTGGTGTCCTGGACGAAAGGCTTGATGTTGAGCGGATCGGTCACGCCGTCAATCGTGTAGCTGCCATTGTCGCTGTTAAAGATGATGGTATAAGGCGTGTTGGGATCGTCGTTGGTTGGCGCGGCGACCTGTGGCACGAAGGCATTGAAGGTCAGGTTGCCGGTCTCGCCGAAGTAACCGCTGATACGGATGTAGTACGTCTGGCCTTCGACCAGCGCCACATCTGCGCCGTCGTCCGTGACGCCCAACGTCAGGCGTGAACCCTGGTTGACGCCCACGTCATCGCTGCACGCTGCTTCGGTCAGGTTATCGGGCGTGCCGGTGTAGATGGTCATGGCCGTGTCGTAATCGCTGGCGAAGGTCTGGAAGACGACGGTTGCCGGTGTATCTGACGCGATGTCGTCGGTATAGACGAACCATACCGATCCACCCAGGTTCAGACCACAAGAGGCCGTCGCATCATCGGTGGCTGTTGCCCCAGTAGTGTCTTCTGCGAACGGTGCGTTGACCGTGCCATCCGGTGTCGTGACCTTGAACGCGCCCAGCCGCAGCGGATCAGTATCCGGCGTGACGACGTAGGCATTTTCGACCAGATCATTGTTCGGCGATGGGAAGACATCCACTTCAAAGAGCAAACTTCCGCCCGCGTCGCTGTTGCCCGCGACCTCGATGTAGTAGGTTGTACCCGGCACAGGCGTGAAGCCCATATCCGAAGTGGTGGTTGAGGTGTCGTCGTTGTTGCAGGCGACTTCTTGCAGCGATGTCCGGTCAACCTTGCCATTTTCGCCCAGGCTGCCGGTGTAAATCGCGATCACGGTGTCGAAGCTTGTGCCGGTGGTTTGCAGGCGCAGGCGGGTTGCATCGGCTGCCGTGTAGGTGTACCACACGCTGCGTCCGACGGTGGTCGCACAGCTTGTCAGCGGGTCGCTGATGAGTTGGCTGGCCGCCGTGACATTGGTATTCGAAATAGGTACTCCGCCTGCGTTCAGGCTAAAGGTTCTGAAGGGCAGATCAGCGATTGTGCCGATGTTGATGGTGTCATCGATGTCATCATTCGTCGGGGCGTTGGCCGAGAATACATAGCTGCCGGAGGTGTTCAGATGACCGCCGATCATCACGTAGTAAATGGTGTTGGCTGTTGGATTCAGCGTCAGCCGCGAACCGGGTTCGTCATCCATACGGCTGCACAGACCACTCACCTGTTGCAGTGTGTTGGTCGATGAGTTGAGCGTGAAGACCGCCAGCACCGTATTGAAGTCAGATCCGTCAGTCTGGAAGCGAACCGGATTGCTGTTCGCCGCCGTGTATTTGTACCAGACAGTATGACCGACACTGAAACCGCAGGATGTCAGCGGATCATTGGCGGCTGTCGCGCTCAGGGTATTGCCCGTGTCGCGGAACGGCAGCGGATTGATGACAATCGCGTTGTTGAACAGATCATTATCCGGCGGGTTGAGGGTCGGGTTGATCTGGCCTACCGATGGACTCTGGCTGTACCAATCGTCGGCAGTATCCGTATCCGCCGAGTCGGCATTGCGCCCAATCGATTCGCCGGGGAGCGGAGCCGGGACAATACCTGTGAAGACCGTTCCGGCGGGTGCATCGACAGTTAACGGGCTGATCCCGCTGCCGCCGAAGCGTACAAAGTCCATGCCAGTTACGCCGTTGGAGAGCGCCACCGCGCCGGTTGCGTTCCAGTCGTCCCAGTTGATCGTATCCTTGCCCAGCAGGATCGAGTAGATGCCGTCGCCGGGATTGGTTTCCGCGACGACCAGGAATTGGCCGGGACGTAAGAGCGTGCCGTTCGGGAAGCGATAGGTATAGGTCGTCGCGCCGCTGTTGGGCAGTGTGATGACCTGATCGTTGCTGTCGTACAGCGTCAGTTCCCAACCGGAGAGGTCAACCGTGTCGATAATCGGGTTGTAGAGTTCAACCAGATCATTCGTGCCGGTGAAGACTTCATTGATGACGGCCTTCGCAAAGTTCTGGCCGCCCGCCGATGAACCCTGGCTCAACCAGTCAGTGACATGGTTGGTATCGCTGCCCAGCGGATCACGCCCGATATTAAAGGTTGGGCTGCTGGGGATGGCGACATTATCGCCGCGCCATTGGTCGCCCTCAATTGGGCCAATGGTCGTATCACCGAAGCGCACGAAGTCTTGTGTGCCTGCCGCATTGACCAGCGCCGCCGCGCCGCCTGTCGTCCCTGCCACCAACGCCGGGACTTCGGTGGCTTCAACCGCACCGATGTCGCAGGCATTGGCCGGACGGGCGACTCCGCGTTGGTCGATGCTGTTGACCGGTGACGCCGCGCAGATTGTGTTGTCGCCTGCGTCAATGGCTGGGCTGCCTGCGCCCAATGGCAGATAGCCGGGGCTGCCGGTCAGTGGGCCGAGCAGCGGATCGTCGGTCAGGATTTCGTCGGTGCAAGTTACATCCGGCCATTGCAAGTTGCTTCCGAAGCCACTTCCGGCCTGGACGTTGCCGACGCAGTTGCCAACGGTGACGCCATCCTGTTCGAAGTTGTTGGCGATGATGGTGTTGTACACCCGTACCGTGCCGCCCCAGACCATGATGCCTGCGCCCTGTGCCGCGACATTGTTGGCAATCGTGCTGTTATAGATATTGACCACAACCGTCGAACCCAAGCCGGTCACAATACCGCCGCCTGTGTTGGCTGCGCTGTTGCCTGCAACCGTACTGTTGCTCAGGGTGAGGCTAGCGTCACCGTTGACGAAGATACCGCCGCCATCCGGTGAAAGCCCCTGATTGCCGCTGATGGCACTGTTGTTGATGGCTGCCGTGCCGTTGATAAAGATGCCGCCGCCGCTCGATGAGCTGTTATTGGCGACGCTAACGTAATTCAAAATCAAATTACCGTTGCTCAGGATCGCGCCGCCGGGATCGCCGAAGCCGTTGGTCAGTGTAACTTTGTTGAGCGTCAGGTTGCCGATTGATGCGTTATAGAACAAGCGGAACTGAGCCTCGCTGTTGCGCGTGATCGTCGAGCCGTTGCCGTTGATAACAATCGGGCTGGTGATGACCGGTAGACCATTTGCGCCATTGGTGTTGTTGTCGACTGTCGTAAGGGTGTAGGTCAGGCCGCTGCCCAGGGTGATGCTATCCAGCGCGCCCGCATTACCGTTCGGCACGCATTCGCCCTGCGCTGCACCTTCGGCGGCTGTATCGCTGTTGGCCGCGTTGATGGCTTCCGGCAGTGAGCACAGACCGTCGCTTGGGTTGATCGCCATGCTGGTGGTCGTGACTGTCAGGCTCCCAGTAAGCGCCTCACCGTTGCCTTCGAACGAACCAATGTCGCAGCCTGCGCCGACGGGACGTGCGCGTGACACATTGTCATAGCCGGGGCACACTGCATTATCTGCTGCGTCGATGGCAGGGCTGCCAATCAGCAGCGGATAGTAGCTGGAGACGCCATATTCCTGGCGCGTGGACAGCAGCGGATTGGCTGCGGCGAAACCGACACCGCAGCTTGTACCGGGGAATTGGAGATTGTGGTCGCCGTTGGTGGGCAGGCCTGCACAGTTCCCGCCGGGATTATTGGCGAGAATACTGTTGGAGAGCGTTGTTGTTCCATCGTTGGCGACAACTGCGCCAGAACTGCCACCTGTCGTCGTATTATCGGCGATGGTTGAGAAGGTTATAACGCCTGAGCCGCTGTTCTGGAACACTGCTGCGCCCCGCGCCGCCTGATTGCCGCTGAGGGTGCTGTTGCTCAGGTTGAGCGGCCCGCCATCCAGGTAAACCGCGCCGCCTGCATCGGTGGCCTGATTGTTGATGAAAGAGGCCGTCAGGTCATTCGCACTGCCGACGTTATAAAGTGCTCCACCGCGTGTCGCATGGTTATTTTCAAAGCGGTTGCTGTAGCCACCGCCATTAAAGGTCAGTGTGCCAACATTGTAGAACGCGCCACCCTGCTCTGCCTGATTACCGCGCAGGATATTGCCGAACAAATTGGTGTTTGCGCCTGCATCGTTGTAGATTGCGCCACCATTCCCTGCCGCAGCATGATTCTCAAAGACCAACCCGCCCGCGGTCAGGCTGCCCTGGTTCAGAATACCTGCGCCTTTATCCGTCCCGCTCAAATGTCCGCCGCTGATCGTTCCTGTGTTCGTGAAGTACAGACTGCCACCAGGAGCAATGTAGAAGATACGGAAGTCGGGCGCATCGCTGGCACGGGTGATGGTCGAATTGTTCATGTACAGGTAGACGTTCGGGTTGGTGATGGCGGGCAGACCATTTGGCCCCTGGGTGGTATTGTTCACCTGGGTCAATTTGTAGGTCTGGTTCGCGCCTAGTGTGATGACTTCCGGACTTGTCCCTGAAGGTACGCACTCGCCATTGACGCCGCTGGCGGTTGTGCCGGTATTCGCCGCTTTAATGGCTTCCGGCAGTGAACACAAACCGTCGCTGGCATCCTCGATAATTTTGTTCGTGGTAACATGCAGATCGCCGCCGAATTCATATGCACCCGCATCGCAGGTTGCGCCTTGCGGGCGGGCAATATCGCGGGAGTCGGTTGTTACTGTTGCGCCGCCAATAGCCGTGCAATCTGTCGCGGCATCGCGCGCTGGGCTGTTTTGCGTCAGCGCGTAGGTATTCACCCGGCCAATGTTGTAGGCCAGCCCCTCAATCAGCGCTGTTGCCGTATTGGTAAACCCGACGAGGCCGCAGCTTGCATCATCAGTAAAGTTGGCTCCGCTGCCGCTGGGCGGTGTCCCAGCGCAGTTCGCGCCACTCGCCTGTCGGGCAAGGACGGAATTTTTGACCCCATATGTGACGAGGTCGCTGTAAATGCCGCCGCCCGTGTTGTCGGCAATTGTCACGAAACTCAGGTTGGTCGGTGCGGCAATATACAGGCCGCCACCGTTGGTGGTTGCGCTGTTGGCTGAGAAAGTGACGTTGGTGAACGTTGCTATGCCTTCGCCGTTGGTATACACAGCGCCGCCCAGAGCTGCTGCATTGTATTGGAACAGGCTTATATCAACCGTGAGATTGCCGCTGCTGGCAATCGCGCCGCCGATGCTGCCGCCATTTTGCACATAATTGGCTATAAATGCTGTGCCTGTGACGGTCAAATCGCCATTATTGGCAATCGCGCCGCCCGTCGCGCCTGGTTCATTGGTGGTGGTGATATTGTTATAGAAGTAACTGTTGGTGATCGTCATGACGCCGTTATTGGTGACTGCGCCACCTTCAAATTCAGCGACATTGCTGTAGAAGTTTGACCCTGACACCGTCACGATACCCGTGTTATACAACCCGCTGCCGCTGGAGGTGGCCTCATTGGAGTATAGCTGGCTTCCCGACAGTGTAAGCTGGTTGGCATTCAGGATACCAGCGCCTTGTGCCGCTTTACCCCCAAACACATCCACGTTGGTCAGAGTCAGGTTGCCACCGACATCGATGTTGAAGACGCGGCTCAGACTATTGCCGTTGATAAAGGCGCGTACAGGAGGCGTGATCGTGATGGCAGTAGTGACACTCAATTCCGTGCCGCCGAGGACGATTGTCGGGTACGAATCGCCAGTGTTAAACGTAATATCGTTAGCCCCTGGCAGCGCGTTGGCACGGTTGATGGCCTCACGCAGCGAGCAGTTGGTCACGCCGCAGACACCGTCGTCGATGTCGGTGCTATTGTTGACGACCAGATTCGTCCCGGATTGGGGCGTGTCGCCCGGAGGCGGTGTGACCGTCGGCGTTGGCGTTCCAGCTCCCCCCATGACTTCAAATGCGCCGGAGTCGCAGTTCGCCCCTTGCGGACGAGTGAGACCGCGCTGATCGAGGGTCACTGCATTATCATCCGAATCGGTGCAGTCGGTTACGGCATCGATAGCTGGACTGCCACTTGGCAGGGTATGAACGACACTCAGCCCTAGACCATTGTAGGAGAAGATTGGGTCAATGAGCGGCCCGGATGTGACGGTGATGCCCAGCGTGGAGCAGGTTGCATCATTCGCAAAGTTCGCACCTTCGGAAACCGAAAGCTGGGTTCCGGCACAGTTCGCACCGCTGGACTGCGCCGCAATGATCGTGTTTTTAAGTCCCCAATTCACGCCGCCTGAGTTATACAGACCGCCGCCGTTGTTGTAGGCGATAGTCACGAAACTCAGCCGCAGCGTTGCCGCGTTATAGAGAGCCGCGCTGTTCGAACCATTGGTGTAGTTTCCTGAAATGGTGCTGTTGATAATCTTCAGCACGCTCGAACCAATGACATTGAACAATGCGCCGCCGCTCAGGGCTGTGTTACGGCTAAAAGCGGTTCGTGTAAGGGTGGTATGCCCGCCGTTGGTGTTGTAGATTGCGCCACCGTTTTGAGCCGAAGTATTGCTGTCAAAGCTCGTCCGGTTGACCGTCAGCGTGCCGGTGTTATTGAAGATCGCGCCACCTGCGCCGCTGGCCGTGTTGATAGCGAAATTGCTATCGTTGATGGTCAGCGTGCCGTTGCCGTTGCGGATCGCGCCGCCGCTGCTGCCTCTGCTATAGGAGACATCAACATGGTTGAGCGTGACTGTACCGTCGCTGTAGATCACGCCGCCATCGTAAATGTCCGCGTCACCAAAGATCAGTTCGGCATTATTGATGGTCAGGCTGCCACTGCTGGCGACATGGAACAAACGGAACTGTATCGCGCTGGGGTTACGCCGGATGTTACCCAGGTGGGCGTTGATGGTGATGTCGCTGGTGATGTTCGGCAGACCATTATCACCATCCGTTGTGTTATTGACCGCATCCATCACATAATCCGCGCCACCATTGTTCAATTCAATGGTGTTAGCCCCGGCTTGCGCATTGGCGGCGTTGATGGCTTCGATCAGTGTGCAGTTGTTCGTACCGCACATACCATCGTCGTTCATGGCAGTCGTGTTGACGGTGAAGGTCGGGCCGGGTTGTGCGGTATCGCTAATTTCAGCTTCATACGCGCCTGCATCGCAGGCGGGGCCTTGTGGACGTTCTACGCCACGTTGGTCAACGGTTGCGCCCAGGCAGTCGGTCACGGTGTCGATTGCGGCGCTGCCAGTTCCCAGCGCGATGGTCTGGGTGGAACCGCCGTTGTTTGCCAGCGCTTGCAGATTCAATTCGCCGGATGTCTTTTGAGTGAAACCGTTACAGGTCGCGTCGGTTGCAAAGTTGACACCCTGCGCCGTCAGCGTTGCGTTGCAGTCTCCCGCTGTATTGTTCGCCACAATCGAGTCGCTGATGGTGACGGCGCCGGTACTGTCGATGCCTGGGTTGACCGTGTTATTCACAATCGTGCTCAGAGCAATGCCCGTGCTGCTGCCCGCGTCGCCGAAGATACCGCCGCCGATATTATTCGCAATCGTGCTGGTGTTGATGAGGGTCATGCTGTTGTCACTGGCAATGCCAGCGCCGACGGCTGCATTATTGAGTGAAACGGTGCTGTTACTCAGGTTAACGTTGCCACTCTGACGGTTCAGGATGCCGCCGCCTTCGCCATTGAAGGACGCGCCGGCTGGTGCAGTGACCACGTTGCCGCTGATGGTGGTGCTGTCGATGTTGAGCAAGAGGCTCAGGTTCATGATACCGCCGCCGTAGGATGCGGCAGTATTGTTGGAAATATTACTGTTGGTGATGTTGATCGTGCCGCTGCAACACACACGCATACCCGCGCCGCCGCCCGCTGTGTTGTCGGTGATGGTGACGTGGTTTAAGGATAAACCGCCGTCGGCATACAGGCCACCGCCGTAAGCGGCGCTATTATTGTGAGCAATCAGCGTGCCATCAACGGTTGCTGAACCGCCCGCCTCGACATAGAAGCCACCGCCGAGGGTGCTGCTGGTATTATTGTGTATGTGGCTGGCGTTGATTCCTGCATAACCGCCGTTAGCGATGTTCAAACCGCCGCCGGAATCCGCCGTGTTACCGGAGACATCGACATTATTTAAGGTCAACGTACCTTTGTTGAAGATAGCGCCGCCCCGGTTTGCCCCATCTACATACCCGTTGGTGATATACATGTTCGCAAGATCCAGCGTGACACTGCTGCTGACATGGAACAGGCGGAAGTGCGGCGTCTCACCTGTGCTGTCGCGGGTAATGGTTGCTCCGTTACCGTTGATCGTGATGGCTGACGTAACATCCGGCAAAGCGTTGGGGCCGTCGATGTTGTTATTCACAACAGACAGTGTATAAGTCTCGCCGCTGCCCAGGATGATCGTGTTCGCCCCGGATTGCATGTTGGAAGCGGTGATGGCTTCGATGAGCGTGCAATTGGCTGTGCCGCACATACCATCGTCGTTCATGGCAGTCGTGTTGACGGTGAAGGTCGGGCCGGGTTGAGCGGTATCACTCAGTGCTGCTTCATATGCGCCCGCATCGCAGGCGGAGCCTTGTGGTCGCGTGACGCCACGTTGGTCAGTCGGCAGCGCGGTGCCGCCGGAACCAAAGGTATTGCAGTCGGTGGAATCGATGGCAACACTGCCCGTGCCCAGCGCAATCGTCTGGGTCGGGCCGCCGTTGTTCGCCAGCGTGCCCAGATTCAGTTGTGGGGCTGTACGCTGGAGGAAGCTGTTGCAGCTTGCATCATCCACGAAGTTGGGGCCGTCTGTGGTGAATACACCGTCGCAATTGGTCGAACCGGCTGGCTGCGCCACGATCAGATTTTTGGCGTTGAACGTCTTGCTCGCGCCGTTGTAGAGGTTGGCTGCCAGGGAAGATGCCTGATTGCCGACAATTGTGCTGAATTCAACTGTCGCGGTTTCCGTTCCAGTGCCGCCAAAGTTCGCAACACCGCCGCCGTAAGGGCTGCTGTTCCCGGTAATCGTGCTGTTGCGGACGGTGAGGTTAGCCATCGAACTGGCAACGTCAGCATAATTAAGTATCGCGCCGCCAAGACTCGCTGCCGTATTGTTATTCAATGTGCTGTTGGTGATGGTGAGTGTAGTGGTGGCCGCGCCAAAAGCGGAGCTGTCGATTGCGCCGCCATTGGTGGTGGCCGTGTTATTGGTGAAGGTCGATTGATTCACCGTTAACGTGGCGAAGTTGGCAATCGCACCGCCCTGGTCAGTGGTTGACATATTGCCGGTGAACGTGGACGTATTGACCGTCATCGTTCCATCGTTAATGATCGCACCGCCGAGACCCGCCGAGTTATTGAAGAAGGAAGAGCCGTCAATATTGGCTGTCCCAGTGCCAGCATTGACCAGCGCCGCGCCTGATATTGCCCGATTATCGCGCATGGTGCTGTTGTGAAGGGTTGCGCTAGCGCTGGAGTCGTTGTAAATCGCGCCACCGGAGTAGGCGAAACCATCTTCCAGAATGACATTGTTGATAAGCAGGACACCCCGATTATCAATGATGCCGCCATTCGCTTCCGTCGTAGAGCCGTTGCCCAGGAGCGCATCATTCAGTGTCAGATTACCAGTTGTCGCCACGTCGAAAATACGGAATTCAGGCGTGAAATCATCATTGCTGCGCTGGATGGTCGAGTTGTTGCTGTTGATCGTGATTTCAGTGCTGATGACCGGCAAACCGTTTGCATCATTGTCAGTATTATTCACATCTGACAGGATATAAGTCTGGTTGCTGCCCAGGTTGATGGTATTCGCCCCAGCTTGCGCATTGGCGGCGGTGATGGCTTCGATCAGCGTGCAGTTGTTCGTTCCGCACATGCCGTCATCATTGTCGGTCACGCTGTTAACGGTGAAGGTTGGGCCAGCCTGCGCGTTGTCTGGCACTTCGGCAAATTCAAAACTGTAGGTTCCGTTAAAAGTTGGATTGCTGGGGTCTGCATGAATTCTCAGCTTAAAGCTGCCGCCATCAACGCTGGTCAGCGTATTGTAGGACGATTGGAAGCTGAAAACACTCTGGCTATTGTTGAATGAGTCGAACCACTCACCTTGTATATCCAAACCGCCCGACAGCGGCGTTACAGCAGCCGTTTGACCGGGGGCAAGGGTAAAGGTGTATTCGTCCACCGCGCCATTGGTTTCGATATTACCCGCGCCTGCCGCTGGCATACCGTCGGATACCGTGTCGCCAAAATTAATGGCAAAAGTCTGGACGCTTGTGGGTGCTTCAAACGCACCTGCATCGCAGGCCGCGCCTTGTGGACGTGGGGCACCGCGTTGGTCGGTGGTTACGGTTGTGCCGCCCAAAATGGTGCAGTCACTCGCCGCGTCGATGGCGATACTGCCAATGCCTAGCTCAATTGTCTCGGTTGCACCGCCATTATTTGCCAGCGTTCCCAATTTAAGTTGGGTTGGTGTGCCTTCCAGGAAGCCGGTGCAGCCGCTTGTTTCGGAGAAATTGACACCGCTGTCGTTGACATCGCCAGAGCAGTCCGAACCGCTGGCCTGACCAGAGATGATCGAGTTTTTAGCATTCAAGACCGCGCTGGTATAAACACCGCCGCTTATGTTGCCGGTGATGGTCACGAAGTTGATAGTCACGCCGCCATCATCGTAGATGCCACCGCCAAATTCAGCCGCATTATTCGCAATCGTGCTGTTGACAATGGTCGTGTTACCCTGCGTATACATGCCGCCGCCGGATACGCCGGTATTGTTGGCAATCGTGCTGTTGGTGATGGTCATGCTATCACCAATAACATAATAGATGCCGCCGCCGTTGCCCGTGCCGATATTACCTTCAATCGTGGTGTCGTTGATGGTCAGGCTGAAACCGGCGTTGAAAATGCCTGCGCCGCTGGAAGCGTTATTGTTAAAGAAGGACGAGCCGTCAATACTGACGCTGCCATTCGCCTCGTTATAGAGTGCGCCGCCATCCCCGCCGACAGCCCGGTTATCGCGGAGTGAGCTGTTCACAATCGTCAGCTCGGCGTCGTCGGCATTGTAAACGCCGCCGCCCAGCCCTGCCTGGCTGTCCTGGACGATTACATTGTTGAGGGTGCTGCTGTTTCCATTGAACAGCGCTCCGCCATTATTCGTCCCAGCATCTCCAGCCTGGAGCGTCAGGTTGGAAAGTGAAAGATCGCCGTCCTCATTCACGTAGAACAGCCGGAACGGTGTGCCGCTGTTATTGAAGATGGTCGAGTTGTGACCGTGAATGGTAATCGCCGATGAAATCACCGGTAGGCCATTGGCCCCGTCCTCGACATCCGTGTTATTCACTGCCAGCAGCGTATAGGTCTGGCTTGATTCCAACTCAATCGTGCTGGCAACGCCATCATCATTCGCCGCATTGATGGCTTCAATCAGCGTGCAGTTCAAAATACCGCAAACGCCGTCGTCCGTCGCGGCGGTGCTGTTGACGGTGAAGGTCGGGCCGGGTTGAGCCGATTCTGTCAGGTCAACAAGTGTGAAACTGTATGTGCCCGTGCTGGCCTGATAACCATACAGATTGAGCGTATATGTCCCGGCGCTATTCAGGGTTCGTTGCGTCGATGTGCTGTTCACATACAGATCGAAAATCTGGTTGCTTGATGGGTCGCGCAGTCTCCATGCCAGACTGCTGTCGCTGGCATTTAAACCCTCAAACAAAATCGTTTGTCCGGCGCTGACGCTGAAGGTGTAATTATCTTCTGCGCCAAGTGTTTCGATATTCCCTGCCCCTGCCCCAGGCACACCATTGGAAATCGTATCGCCGAGGTTAATGGCGAAATTATGATCGACTACATTGAATAGACGGAAACTATATGTTCCGGTGCTGCCCTGATAGCCATATGCATTGACAGTGTAGGTTCCAGGGGTGCTCAACACCCGCCGACCACCGTCTTGTGTCAGATAGAGATCGAAAATCTGGGTGCTGGAAGGATCACGCAGCCGCCATGCCACATCGCTGTTGCTGCTGCTGAGGGCTTCGAAATACACAATCTGACCGGCGGCGACGGAGAAAGTGTAATTGTCTTCCGTGCCAATCTGTTCAATATTGCCTGCCCCTGTCCCCGGTACGCCGCTGGATATGGTGTCACCAACATTGATGGCGAAATTGTTGTCGGTCACGCCCCACAGCTTAAAGCTGTATGTCCCGCTGCTGTTGTTATAACCATAGACGCGGATTTTGTATGTACCCGCAGTTGGCAGCACGCGCCGCCCCCCACTTGAAGTTATAAACAGGTCAAAAATGACTGCATTGCTGGGGTTGAGAAGCTGCCACGCGACGTTGCCATTGCTGCTGCTGATGGCGTCCAGATAGATGATCTGTCCGGCGCTGGCCGTGAACGAATAGATATCCTCACCACCCTGGGTTTCGATATTACCCGCGCCAGCACTGGGCAAGCCATTCGATATGCTGTCGCCAATGCTGATGTTGAAGTTTTGAATGAGCGGCGTTTCGAGCAATTGGAAACTGTAGGTTCCAGTAAAGGACGGGTTGCTTGCGCTGGCCTGTACCCGCAGGGTATAGGTTCCGGTTTCAGGCAGGGCGACATTGTTCTGGTCGGCAAACGATGTGTTGAATATTTCGGTATCGCTTGGGCTGACCAAACGCCAGTGCATATTGACTGCCGCACCGGATAACACATCGAGGTTGATATGTTGTCCCGCCGTACCGCCAAAAATATAGACATCAATATTGCCCGCAGGCGTGATATTGCCTGCCCCTGTTGCGGGACTATTGTTCGAGACTGTTGTGCCGAGACCAATAGCAAACTCAGTGCTGGTGGACAGCGAAAAGCGGAAACTATACGTGCCGGTGGCGTCGCTATTGCTATACACCACAATGCTGTATGTGCCTGCCGTCGCCAGTGTACGCAGTCCGCCATCACTGTTCGTACCCGTATCGAAAATGCCTGTCGCTGTCGGGTTGAGAAGCTGCCAGCGGATTGATGCGTTGCTGGTGGTCAGGGCGTCGAACAAAACAACCTGTCCCGCCGTCGCCGTGAAGGTGTAAATGTCTTTCACCCCTGGCGACTCGATGTTGCCCGCGCCGACTGATGGGTTCCCATTGGAGATGAGATCACCAATTGTGACCGGGAAAGTGCTATCGGTCACCGGCAAAACGCGGAAGCTGTAGGTTCCGGTGAGCGGCCCGAAGTAGTCAAAGACATTGACGCTGTAGGTTCCATTGGCGGGCAATACAATGCGCCCGCCGTCGCTGGCGACCGTGTGACCGAACAACTGGACATTGGTCGGGCTGCGCAGTTCCCAGTCAATTGAATT
>JBDTNB010000044.1:0-42448 GCA_039933955.1 Chloroflexota bacterium | reverse complement strand
AGAACGGCGAATATCATTATCACAACCTGAGTAGCTGCATCCTGGACAGCCTGAGCGATCCGTCGGCGCTGGTGGGCTACGCGCTGGATGGCTTTGGCATTTATGGCCCGCGTGACACCAGCGGAAAATTGCTGACTAACGCTGACTTGGATGAATGTCATGGCATGACCAGCGAAGTGGATTGGGATGGGCAAAAAGTGACGATGTACCATTATGTCGCCACCTATGAATATCCGTATACGATTGGGTGTTTTCGCGGGACGATGGTTCAAGTTGCCGGAAGCGGCCAAACAGGGACGCCGGGTAATCATACAGCCAACCCCTGCCCCACTGCCGGACAACCGCCCGCCAATGGTCAGCAGCCGCCACCACCCAACGGCCAGCAGCCGCCTAATGGTCAGCAGCCTCCGAATTGTCAGCGGCCTCCCAATCAACCGCCGCCAGCCAATGGTCAACAGCCACCCAATGGACAACAACCGCCCGCCTCTGGCTGCGGCCCGAAACCGTAAAGTGAAGTGATGAGTAAAAGACAAAAGAAAAAAGCATAACGCAAGGGCACAAAGACACAAAGATAAGAGAAAAGCGTATCCCAGAGGCGCAGAGAAACCAGAATCAAAAATGGCGCTGCCCGCTTGTGATCGCCACATCCCAAGCGGGTTCGCGCACGAACAGCGCAGTCCGTTCCCATCTATGCTAGAACATATCCGGGCGGGTGAGCCATTCCAAGGAGATATTCAGTTGTTCTGCAAGTCGATCAGAAGTGACGCGATCCCCTCTGTGACTGCGAGATCGCAGAGGGGATGCATACTTAGCTTCGCACGGGGCTTTTTGGCCGCCCCGGTACGTCTACTACATTTAGAAAAGCGAATCCGTCCGAGTGCGCCTTTAAGCACGCCCCGGTATTTCTACTGCATCTATAGCATAGCAAGCGAATCCGTTCGAGTGCGCCTTTTAAGCACACCCGCTGCAAGTTCATTTCAAGTCGTTCCCGGCGGTTTATTCAGTTGTTCAGACATGGACGAAAGACGCTTTCAACCGAGGAGCTTTACAAGGAGAAAAAGTCGGTATACACTGGGATGCATAGCTTACAATGACTTCACCAGATCATTGTCCGACTGCCTTACAAGGCTCCAACGCCCCGACGCCATCGGGGCGTTTGGTTTCCTGAGCTAATCCACATGGACGTGTGTGGACATGACTATAAAATTATCACAAATACTTGATACTTGTCAAGTGTTTGGGTGTTTGGGTTTCGTCTGAGAAGTGCGATGTTTCCTACTCATGTAGTCAATTAAATCTGGCAGCCACAACATATAACCGCCGGAATGCCGCTGAACGACTAATTTACGCTCGTTTTCAGGCATACTCCAATTGTCACGCGCCAATTTGCGGACGTAATCGGGATGATAACCGGTGATTTCTGCGCCTTCTGTTACATTCACCCAGATTTCTTGAACGTCAATATCTCGGACTGGTTGTTCCGTCATGCTTACTCAATACCGCCAGGACTCGCTTCGCTTTTGAAGGTACTCCAAAGGTGTAGTACCTGCTATGTTTACATTATACTCGAAACGGGTACGCCATTCCTCCTCTGCCCTAGCGCCTAACCGGATACAAATTTTGTCGTGTTCCGTCCTGTTTTTCAGGAAGTCGTTTGGTGTATGTCGCCAGCCATGTTCCTGCCCTTAATTATGTGATAGAACTAGGTGATATATAAAGAAATTGTGTTGCTTCTTTACCCGACATGATTGTACACTCTGACTATCTCAAATGTTCTTCAAACAGAGACCTTTATATCAGCTCAATTTTCTGTTGTTTTGGACATTTTTTATCAATAGGTAACCATCACTTACGGTTTATAGGGCGCGTAAAAATTAAGTGACTGGTTGAGGGATTGCTGAACTAAACCATGCCTTATGAGGATAATACCAACGAACAGCCTCTCAGCGAGGTTGAGAAGCTGCGGCAGCAAGTTGAAAATCTCCAGGCCACGCTGCGGCTGCGCCAACAGGAAGTGGATGCCCTGCTGGGGGTCGCGCCGCATCCGGTTGTCGCCCGTTTTGACCGCGATTTACGCCATACCTATGTGAATGCCGCTGTTAAATTAGGCACAGGGATTCCGCCAGAAAATTATATTGGCAAAACCAGTTCCGAAATGGGCATGGTTGACCCGCTCCTCGCCCGCTGGGAGACCACGCTGCGCAAGGTGTTCCAAACGGGTGTCGAAGAAAGCATCGAATACAGTGCTTCATTCGCGGGTCGCAAATGGGTGTTTCATTCGCGCGTCGTCCCGGAATTTGATGAGGGCGGCGCAGTCGATAGCCTCCTCGCCATCACCCGCGATATTAGCAAGCAGCGCGAAGCCGAAGAAGCCCTGCTCGAAAATGTAGAAGTTCTCGAAACGGTACACAGCCTGGGACAAGTGTTATCCGGCGAACTGGACATGCAAAAGCTGGTTCAGGTCGTGACGGACGCCGCTACGGAGTTATCCGGGGCGCAGTTTGGCTCATTTTTTTACAATTTGCTGGATGAGCACGGCGAATCCTACACCTTATTTACGCTGTCGGGCGTGCCGCGCGAACATTTTTCGCAGTTCCCGATGCCCCGCAATACCGATTTATTTGGGCCAACCTTTCGCGGCGAAGGCGTAGTCCGTATCGCCGATGTCCACCAGGACGCGCGTTACGGCAAAAACAGCCCCTATTATGGGATGCCCAAAGACCATCTACCCGTGACCAGTTATTTAGCTGTACCGGTGATTTCACGCGCAGGTGAGGTTTTGGGCGGTCTGTTTTTCGGGCATCCTGAGGCGGGCATTTTTACCGAACGTGACGAAAAAATCATCGAAGGTTTGGCGGCGCAGGCGGCTGTCGCGATGGACAACGCCCGCTTATACCGCGAAGCCCATGCCCAGCGCGAACGGCTGCAAATCACGCTCGCCAGCATTGGCGATGCGGTGATCGCCACCGACAGGCAGGGACGAATCACCTTTATGAACGGCATCGCCCAAGCCCTGACTGCATGGATGGACACCGACGCCATCGGCAAGCCGCTGGAAACGGTCTTCCGCATCGTGAACGAATACACACGGGCGACAGCCGAAAATCCGGTCACAAAAGTGATCCGTGAAGGCGGCGTGGTCGGTTTAGCCAATCACACTGTGCTGCTGGCACGCGATGGCCGCGAAGTCCCCATCGACGACAGCGGCGCGCCGATACGAGGTGAAGATGGCGAACTGATCGGTGTGATCCTGGTTTTCCGCGACATCGCCCTACGCCGCCAGAGCGAACAGCGCATTAATTTGCTACTGGAACTTTCGGAAGCATTTTCGCAGGCGCTGACTTCCAAACAAATTGCCGATGTGATGGTGGAGCAAGGCTTAAAAGCGCTGGGCGCGAATGTGGGGACGGTAGCGCTGCTGGTTGAAAATGGAACCGCGCTGGAAATATTAAATCTGCATGGTTTGAGCCAGGAAACTTTCGAAAAATATCGGCGGACACCGCTGGATTTCTCCGGCCCGCTCAATGATGCCGTGCGCAGCGACAGCACCATCTGGCTGGAATCGGATAAAGATTATCTGGAACACTATCCGCATTTTGCCGAGGCCATCAAAGCCAATGGCAGCCGCGCGACGATCTGTATGCCGCTCAAAATCAACGAAAGAATTATCGGCGGTTTTAATTTAAGTTTTCCGTTTGATAAACCCTACGATGCCGACGAGGAAGCTTTTTTTGTCGCCCTGGCGCAGCAGTGCGCGCAATCGCTGGAACGGGCGCGGCTGTACGAGGCCGAACGAAAAGCGCGGACAGAGGCCGAAGCATTGCGCGAAATTCTGGTCGCCCTCAGCGGCAGTTTAGACGTTTCTGAAGTGTTCGACCAAATTCTGGCGAACATTGACAAGGTGGTGCAGCATGATGTGGCGGATATTATGCTGCTGGAAGACGGGATCGCGCACATCATCCGCAGCCACCGTTATGCCCAGCACGGCCTGGTGCAATCCGAAGCTGAAATGCTGGATTTCCGGCTCAAACTGGATGACGCTTATTATCCGCGCTGGGTTTTCGAGCACCAGCAGCCGGTCATCATTTACGACACCGAGACCGACGACCACTGGATGAAAATCCAGGAGCCGAACCTCGATCTGATTCGCTCGATGGTGATTGTGCCGATCAAAATCGACGAGAAAATCACCGGGTTTCTCAACGTCAACAGCCTGACACCCCATTTTTATAAGGTTGAAGACGGCGCACGCCTGCAAGCCTTCGCCGATCAGGCGGCTGTTGCCATCAAGAATGCGCAAGCCCACCAGCACGCGCAGGAATTGGCGACGCTGGAAGAACGGCAGCGCATCGCCCGCGATTTGCACGATGCGGTCAGCCAGACCTTATTTTCCGCCAACCTGATCGCCGAAACACTGCCCCGAACCTGGGAACGGGAACCAGGCAAAGGGTTGCAGCAAACCCGCCTTTTGCATCAACTGACCCGCGGCGCGGCGGCGGAAATGCGGGTGCTGTTGGTCGAACTGCGCCCGGAAAGTGTGGTGAGCGCGCATCTGGAAGATTTGCTGACTCAACTGGGATATGCGATGCCGGGGCGCAACAATATTGATATATCGGTGATCGTGCGCGGCAATCGGGAGCATCCCCTTCCGGCGGATGTGCAAATGGCTTTTTACCGGATCGCCCAGGAGAGCCTGAACAATATTATCAAACATGGTCAGGCGGCGCGGGCGCGGATACGCTTCGTGCGCACCCAGAACACGATAACCCTGGCAGTGACGGATAATGGACGGGGTTTCGATGTCCAAAACACGTCCAACGGCATCGGTTTGAAATCCATGTCGGAACGGGCGAGCAGTATCAGCGCGACTTTTCACGTCACCAGCACCGTTGGATTGGGCACGCGCGTCAAGCTGGTGTGGCCTGTGCCGGGGCAGGATTAACGCCGCCGGATGCTAAAGAGGCGTGTCCGCAAATGAATCTGATCGCTTCATAGCCGAAAGTTTCCGGCAACGGACTTATCTTTGTAGGGGCACGACATGTCGTGCCCGTGTCGCTCAAAAACAGAAACATGTGTTACAGACTGCTTCGAGCAGTCTTCCAATCTTTTTGTAGCTGGAAGGCTTCTAGCTTCCAGTGGCGCGCTCGGCGAAAAGTGATTCGCAGACAAGCCTTAAGCACCCGGCTGAGGAAAAAGCGCCTGAAGGCCACAGTAAAATGTCGTCTATATAATTGAGCGGCGGAACAGCGAGCCTATTTCAAGGTATAATGGAAGTAGGATACCTTTAGCAAGTATCTCTTGTCTAACGCATAGCGAGTCCAGGCGGTTTTGTAAGTAATGACGGAAGAATCAGTCCGAGATATTGTCGTTGAAGAATCCTGGGTGAATGTCACCGAAGGCGCGAAATTTATCGGTTATCACCGTATGACCGTTTTTAAATTAGCCCAGACGAATTGGAACCAGTCAGAAGACGAACGCGAAATACGTGTACGTCGACTTTCCAATGGCTATTTACTCTGGTTGCCAGATTTAATTAAACATTCTGAAAAAAAGGGTCGTCAGCCCCAGCCTAAACGCAAGCATCTAAACACTTGACGGAACTAAAAAGGTTTAGTACCTTTGTAGCTATGTCCACACACGCCAATGTGGGCAAGCCCAGGAAACCAAACGCCCCGATTGGCGTCGGGGCGTGGAGCCGATAAAGGCTGGTCGGACAATGATCTAGAACCATCATTGTAAGCTATGCAGACTAGTGTATACCGATTTTTTCTTCCTGTAAAGCTCCTCGGTTGACAGCGACTTTCGTCCGTGTCTGAACAACTAAAAAAACCGCCGGGAACGACTTGAATTGTACTTGCCGGGTGCGTGCTTAAAAGGCGCACTCCAACGAACTTGTCTTGCTATGCTATAGATGCAGTAGATATACCGGGGCGCGCTTAAAAGGCGCACTCGGACGATTCGCTTTTCTAAATGCAGTATAGAGTACCGGGGCGGCCAAAAAGCCCCGTGCGAAGCTATGTGTTCAACTGGCGCTCCCCCTCCCCGATCTAACAAATCCAAGAGGGGGCGGCGCGATTGTTGACAGCTTGCAGAACAACTGAATATCTCTTGGAACGGCTCACTCACCACCTGCACGGCAAAGTGTTGGCGGAAAAGCTGCGCTGTTCGTGCGCGAACCGCTTGCGATGTGGAGGTCATAAGCGGCTAGTGCCGTTTTTGATTCTAGGCGCTGCTCGGCTGCGCGACCATGATCGTTTTGGGGATGCGCGACAGCAGCTTGATGGCACGCAAAAAGCCGCGCGGCTGCACGATCATGCCGCGTTTTTCCATCGCTTCAAGCTGGTGAAAAACGGTAGTGCGCGTGATGTGCATAGCCTCCGCAATATCTTCCAGCGAGGGTGAGTAGCCGCGACGGGCTTTATAAGATGCGATAAAGTCATACAGTTCGATGAGCGGTTGATCGATGTTGTCCACTGCGCTAGCCTCCTGCGATCTGGAGCATCCCTTCAAAATAAGCAATTTCCTCGGCGCTTAAACTCCGTTCGGCGATAAATTCCGACGCCAGTATACCGGGGGTTTCCGACAGGACGCGGATAAAGCGCACGGCACGCCAACTATACTTGCCAAATGGTGAGTAAACACAGGTGATAAACGTGCCGGGTAGATTCTCGTTGCCAAAGGCAAAGGTTGTAAATTTACTGCCCTGATGCACATGGGTGGGCGCTGCGCCGAGTAAGGAAATCATGGTTCTGGCTCCCTCAAAAACAGAACATTTTTTCTATTATAGCACACATCGCGGAACAGAACACCATTTCTAACATAATCCATACGAAAGCTCATTTAAGTTTCCAGATGTCAAGGATGATCCGTTGCTTTTAGGCTTACAGGAGAATGTGATAGTGGATGCGTTCGCGGCTGGGGTTGAAGGCAAAATACGTCGAAACTTTTGTGTGAATAAGCGGGTGGTGCTATCCACGAAAAAGGATGACTTTTGGAAATGAAGAGGATTCGTTTAGCGTTTCGCTGGAGGCATCTTTCGGCAAGACCAACGGCAGACGGTTGCCGCAATCATTCGGCAGCCGTTGCAAAGTGAACACGATGTATCATGTCCCTACAAATTCCAGGATTGCAGGGACAAAATATATGTCGTCCGGGAGCCTGAATAAAGATCAGACTCCTAGTGTCGGGGCTGGCGGATTTACATTTGGATTGACGACTTCGACTTCGACTTTTACTTTTTCCTTTTCCAGCGTGGGTGCGATACCGATCCATTCGGTGATGGTGGGTTTGTTCGCCAGGACGATGGAAATCACATCCAGCGGCGCGGGCTGCCCCATTATTTCCATGAGGGCTGTCACCGGTTGGTCGACAATTTCAGCCAAACCGGCCTCCGTCATCAGCGTGGTAGCGGTCTCAAGATTCGGCATGATCCCTGGCACGCTGCCCACCATGCGAAAGACAAACGACGCCACAGAATTGACATTGGGGTTCTGGCGGAGATGCTGCAACTTATCCTTGAAGTAAATCTCAACCATCATGACACCACCGGCCTTGAGGCTGGATGATATTTGATTGAACAAGCGTGTATTTTCTACCTGAGTGAGATACAGCGTCAAGCCTTCGCAGGTGATGAGGTCGGCTTTGCGGCCTTCCAACACGTCGCTCAGGTTGGCCTTACCCAAATCCGTCCCGATCCAACTCAGATTAGGCGGAATGGCGATGTTGCCTTTTTGCAGCCGCCGCTGTTTTTCAGCCACGACTTCCGGCAGATCAATTTCAATGACCTTTGCGCTCGGATACTGCTGCGCCATATGCAGCCCGCGCGGAGAGAAGCCCGATGCGACATCAACAAACAAGAGGCCGGGTTTATCTTCGGGAAAGCGTTCTTTGGTCAGGCTTTCAATTGCCATCATGCGCGCCGGAAAAAACCACATTACGTTGATTTTGCGGTCAATATCGGAGAGAAAACGGCTGACGATGCGGCCTGACATTTTGCTCAAAGCCATCGTTTCGGGGGTATTCATCAAAATAGCACGCGCCCCGGCGACCAGTTCAGCACTGCGCGTCGATGGGGTATGACCGAGCGCCATTTTGTCTTCACCGCTGCGGTTAAATTCAGGTAGATTGGGTAGGGATTGGGCCACGATTGCTCCTCAATTGCACTCGACTCGACTGGTTAGCGACAGTCCATACTCTTGGAGTGGTGTTGAGGTGAAGAGTACGGCAGCAACAATTATTGAAACAATAACACACTTCTGCAATTTTAATAATTAAGATTAACGAACATCGTTATATTCAGTTAACCAGTTAACACGTCTATATCAATTATCGCTTCTCATAATCGATAACCTATTAAAAATCCTTTATCTGGACAGGCGGGCGCGCCGCGTGTTGATTAAAAGCGCTTTACGGCGATTTAAGCGGCATTTACACGATAAGACTTAAGCTATAGATCAGTGAATAAGGAGATTTGCGATGCACGCGCAGGAAATCGCCATTCAACTGATCGAAGACCTGAAGCCGCTGTATCAATACCAGCACGGGCGCTGGCTGTACCGGCACAGCAACCAATGGCACTATACCAACGCGCCGCGCTTGATGATCTGGCAGGCGATGGCGGCGCGCAAACACGCTGGAGTCGTGCCCTCGCCTACCCTGGCGGATGAAATTCAGCATAATCTGGAAATGGTTTTTGAGCGGCAGCACCATAAGCAATTGGCTTTTAGCGGTTAGCAAATTAGCTAAAAGCTAAGATGCAAAAACAATTTCCCTTCGTTTTTAGCGATCTATATATGAGTCCATTGGGCAATCCTTAAGGGATATGGGGTTGAATGGCCTCTAAAAGTCTTATATGATGTTAAATGGTAAGAGGCACAGACGCGCGTGCGTCTAATCATACAGATACAAACCGATCCCTGCGCCGCACACTTCCGGCCTGATGGATCGACATGGGGCTTACGCCTGTTTATCAGGCAAAACACACACCGTTTTACCCCGCAATACAAAACTTTTTTCGTAGTAATAAACAGCACGTTTCAATCAAACTATATCTTCTCACGAGTTGCCTGCGATTATTTCATTTTGGGATCACCAAAGGTCTTTTAACACCTTTACTGATCCGCAAAAATCCGTCTAAAGGCGGAGCACTAATCGACCAGATGGACGGTGTATGTCCGGTGGGTTTGGCATAAACTGTCATTGGTTAACGAAAAGGAACTGTACTCATGAACGATTTCGACGCTAAAAATCACCTGAACGACCTGTACCGCGATGCCGCCAACGAGCGCCTCGCCCGCCAGGTTGAAGAAGCCGCACCTAAAGCTAAAAAGGTTGTCCGCCCGTCGCTCTTCACCACCAGCGTGAAGCTGCTCGCAGGCACATTCGCACGGTAGAGTGAACACCCTACCCTATCCCTAACAGAACCCGGTCATGAACCGGGTTTTTGTTTGCCTGGAATACGCCGAGGCCAGAATCAAAAAGACCCCTGACGATTCGAGGTCGCCAGAGGTCGGCACGCGCTTTTGCGGACGCATACCGTATTAACGAAAGTTTTGCAGTTTAACTGAGCGTTCCCAGGACGAGGGCGCGTCGAAATCCATCCCTGCCGAGGAAGCCACGCATATAAACAGAAACCAAAATTGCGTCGGGTTTGTACTCCCAATCTATACGATTTTTAAGATGCAATTACGCACCCTGCCCTATTGAATTCAGGGAAGGCGCGAGATCGCCTTAGAACCGAGAACTTTGCGGTGACAGCAGACCGATGCACGCTGACGACGTACACTACGGCGAAGTCATTGTCAGCTTCGCCGTGCGGCACACTGCAAAATCCCAAACATCCTGACGTCAGCAGAACATTCTGGTTTTTGTTGGCTAATCGCAGGGTGACGTTTGCGACTGAATCAAAGAATACACTTTTCTATGTATTCTGTCAAGTGATTCGATTTATTTTTGATGAGGCCCGTGATTATTTTGATCCATGTAGACGAGGAGATCGGGCAGCCAGAATTCCCAACGACCACTGCGCTTACGCATCTTGATCGGGCGTTCTTCCGCGGGCAGTTTGCCTATACGATTGGCAATCCTTCGTACACCATCAATGCTATAGCCTGTAAGTTCGGATGCTTCATACAAGACAACCCAAATTTCCTGGGAATCTAATTTTTCCAATTCCGCATCGGACATCGACGTTTGTACCCTAACCCAAACAGCGCCTCAAATCCGCATCTTTGAGGGTGTGGCGCAGGTTCGACTCAATTGGTTTCTGTTGACAGGATATGTAGTTTCTATGCACTCTGTCAAGTTTTATTATACCAAAGTTTGGGTGAGGCGCGGAGTGAGGCTGTAATGTCAGCAATTATGTTTGCGACTCTGGCAGATTCAAGCGTTATTCCGTATCCAGTTTAATTTCCAGCGATTGCCCCAAACCTTTTTCACCTTCAGGTACAAATTCGACATACACATCCGAACCGAGAAATTTCTTCAGTTCGGTGGCTAAACGCAGTCCTTCAGCATTGAATTTTTCAATATCGAATATGACCTCATCCGTACTGAGATTGTCTTCATACCACTCAATCCAGTCATTGAATGCTTGAGCGAGATTCGTTGGCAGCTTCAGTGAGGCGTGCTCGATCATCCCGTGTCGGAACGCGCCTCTTTCCCCGATCACCCAGATACCTGAACTCATATATTCTGCCATCACCCGCAGCCGCAGTTCTTTTTGGGGTTCAGCCATGTGCCTATTGTCCCTACGCTTCGACCAAAAGCTAACGACTTAACCGTTTTCCAACCATCCTTCCCTCAAAGGCGAAACAAATGTTCGAACAAATGTTTCACCTTTCGCCTCAAAATGATGGCATAATGATTGAATGGCTATCGGTGAGACGACGATAAAAATGAAAACCCTTTCGCAATGCTTATGATCATCTTTATCACCAAGGTGCTCATAAAATCCGGCGAAAACGACGACTTTTGCCGTTTCGCTTTCGTCGTTTTTGTCGTTTTGCGCTTCAGCGCTTGTCAAACATGCAGCTTGTGACATCGCCGACGACAACCGCATCACTTGATTTTTATGCCGCCGATGTTGAGGGGAAAATCAGCGACGGCGGACAGTCCGCTGTCGCCGCCGATGTAGGCTGCTAACTCTCCCCGGTCAGGGTGATCGCGTCGAGGACATCTTCCAGCGTGAAAGGTTTGACCAGATAGGCCACCGCGCCGCTGTTAAACGAGGTATTCAAGGATTCTTCACGGGGCGTCCCGGTCATGATGATGAACCTGATCGAGTCGGCATATTCCAGCAAATCGAGGCCGCTGCCATCCGGCAAATAAATGTCCAGGAAGACAATATCGGGGCTTTGATTGTCGAGCACGGCGCGGGCGTCGGCGATTGTTGGTGCAATCTGGGTTTCGTGGCCTTCATTCACCAGCATTTCCTGCAAATTCGCGGCAATCTCCGGCTGGTCTTCCACAATCATGATATACATGGCATCCTCCACAGCTATTAGCCGTTAGCAATTAGCTGAAAATGCTGTCGATCCTGATAGGATGGTATATCAAATGAGGCCGCGACGCGAATAGCGAATCCTATGCGTTGCCGATGATGGAAATTGACTTTCGGTCTTTGCTAATCGCTTAGCGAAGCGTAGCTAACAGCCAATCGCTAAATCGGGCTGTAATCGTCGGTGATGTCGGTGTCGTCATCGTCGGTGTATTTGATACCGAACATGGGACGGAAAACCAGCTCATCGCCGGTGATCTGGCTGCGATATTCCTCGGCCTGGGTGTCGCCGCGCTTCCCGGCGATATTGATGACGGTGAAGGGATCCCAGAGTTCAAAAGTCAGGTTCTGGGTGATGCTCACTTCCGAGCCGATGGGCACGATGATGTCTCGCTCTTTGGGGATGCGTTCGCCGTTGACGAATGTGCCATTCTTGGAACCGAAATCGCGCAGGTGAAAGTTGTTGTTACGGTAGATAAAAACACAGTGGCGCGGGCTGACATAGGGCATGTCGATCACAAAATTGCAGCCGCTTTCAGCCTTGCGTCCGATCACAAATTCTTCGGCGTCGATGATGATTTCTTCTTCGGGCAAGCCTTTGATGATAATCAAACGGCCTAAGGTTTTCTTCTCTGCATCGGCGGGTTGGTCGCCATTGGCGGAGGGCATGGCAGGTTTTTGTCCCCCTCCCCCACCGCCCGAAACCGGGGCATTATTGGCTGGGATCACGGGGGCGCTGGCTGGAACATAGACCACATTCGCGGCTTCCAGTTGGTGGCGCTTCATCCGCCTTAAAGCCAACATCAAAAAGACCACAATGACTACGAGAAGCAAGATGACGCCAATCAAAATACCGAACATGCTGCTGCCGGATGCATTGGTCGCTGATGTCGGAACGCCGGACGCGGTTTGATCGGCGGTTTGCGCGATCAGTGTCACGGTGGGTTCGAGAGTCGGCGTGTTGGTTGGCGGTGCATTGGGCGTGGGCAGCGCTGGCAGCGCGGCAACTGTCACCGAGGCATCCTGGCTGACTGTCGCGCTCATGCCCAGTTCATCGACAGCGGTGATGGTCAGCTTGACAGATGTGGCTGTGCCCGGTGTGCTGTAATCTGCCAGCGGCCAGACGATCAGATAATTGCCGGATGCATCGGTCTGCGGCGTGAGTTCGAGTTTCGATTGCAGAACATTATTGGTCGCCGGATTCAAAACCTCTAAACGCAATGAGGCGATCTTGCGCGTCACGCCATCTGGGAACGTGAGGCTGACGGCTAAGGGCTGCTCGTTGACATCGAAGGCCAGCGAGTCGCCCGCGCGCGAAGGTTGGCGGCGCGGACTCAGATTGGCGGCAGCCAGCGCAACCTGCGGCGAAGCAAATTGACGTTCATAGGTGAAGCTGGCGCTGGCAGCCTGATCGGCACTCAGATTGGCGGTCAGCGTGACAGTCTGCTGCGGTGTCAGGTCAGGGTTGAGGGTACGGTAATGCAGTGCATAAACCGTGCGCGTCCCATTCATCGCGTCGTACATCACTTTGAGATTGTTGACAGCGGTGACGGGCGACCCTTGCAGGACAAAACTGCCGTCCTGATTGTTGGCGAATAAACCGCCGCCGTTGTTCGCCAGGGCACGGTAGGCGCTGGTGGCATTCTGGCGGAAGCGGTGCGCCTGGACGACATTGAAGGGAATGCGTTCCAGGGCGAAACTGCGCGAAGCATTGGCTTCCGCCGGATCGTTCAAAAATGAGCCGACATACAATGCGAGTCGCGGCTGCATGAGCGGTGTAGGTGTTCCGCGCAGCCAATCGAGCGCCTTGACCAACGCCGTCGAAATATCGAGATACTCGTTGGAGCGCGTCAGGCCATCGATGAGGCTGTTGATGGCAGGCAAATCGGTGGGATTCGACACCTGTAAATCGCCCGCGCCCAACACAAAAAAGCTAACCTGATCGCCAGCACGATAATCACTGTTGAAATAGGCGCGCAGCGTGTTCTGGATCAAATCCAAGTCGCTGCCGTAGCTGAGATTGACAATCACCGCCAGGGATATGGGTAGGGATTCGTCGGACGTTACACTGAGGTCGGTGGCTTTTTCGCTCAGGCTGAAGTTGGCTGCGGTCAGATTGCTGACGCCCAGGCCACCCGCTTGGCGCACGGTGAATTGCAGTGTCACCTGATCGTGATCGACGGCAGGCGGCGCGAGGAAGGTGATGTCGGGTGCTGTCGATTGGGCGAGAACGGGAAAGGCGAAAAGGAGGAGCAACAATACAACCCCTCCCCCTAGCCCCCTCCCCGTGTACGTAGAGGGGCAGAAAAATCGCGGTTTAGAGATTTGTGCGACTTTAGTCAATAAATTCGCACATCGCCTCCCAAAACGTAAAGTTTGTGCGACACGAGGCTTGCTCCCCCTTTCCCCGTATACAGAGAAAGGGCGTCGGGGGGATAGGGGTAAAAATCGCATCACGACTGCCCCCGTTTGGCAACGAGCGCATCGTAAATCGGGCGCGGTTGCAGGTTATTTTGCCCATCGACAATCACGAGGCTGAATCCGGCTAAATCGCTGCTGCTGCTGACGGTGGTCGGGTTGGCGAAGTTGAAATTCCACAGGAACATCGGCCCCATGAAGTTGAGCGCCTGGGCAATTTTGAAGGCCGTGAGGGTGTAATCGGCCTGCTCCTGGTCGTTCACATAGGTCATCCAGGGTTCGGGCGGCGGACTGGAAAAATCCCAGCTTGACCAGCCGAATTCCGTCGCCCACAGCTTGCGGCCTTTTTGCCCGAACTCGACCATGATGTCGCGGTAAGCGCTGATGTTATCCAGGAAGAAAAATTGACCTTTGTCGTCGTAACCGCGACCATCGACAGGATTGCAGCAGCGTGAATCGGGCGAGTTACCCCAGCTATAGGGGTGAATGCCGACGGCGATGTCCTGATAGTTATACAAACCCGCCTGATACATCTGGCGCAGGAAATCGCGGTCATTCACGCTCACATCGCTGTTATCAGTGGGCGCGAGTCCGGCGGAGACGATCACAATCAGCGGTGAATAGGCGCGGATGGCCTCGTAAGCCGGGGCAAATAATTTCATGTACCCTGCCCCGCTGAAAGCCAATCCGCCTGACCATTCGCGCTGCAAATTCGGCTCGTTCCAGATTTCAATCGCGTCCACGCCGGGGCCGATTTGCTCTAATAACAATGTCAGGAAATTGGCGAGTTCGGCGGGATCATCGGGCGGGCCGTCGGCATCTTTGACGCTGCGCGCCCAATCCGGCGCTTTGGCGACACTCAGCAGCACACGATAGCCGTTGGTTTTAGCGACTTTGATGTAGGTTTGCAGGCGCACGAAATCGCCACCCAACTGCCCGCGCACCTGTTCGAGCGCGTCCCAACTGGCCTGAAGTTTGACCCAACCAACCTCGACAGGCTTGGTCAGCGCCATAACTTTGTCCCAGCCAGCGGCGTCGGTATTCCAATCCAACTGCAAACCCATCTTACCGGAATCGAGCGCGGCAACCGTTTGCGGCGGGTTGCCGATGGACGAGTCGCCGCTGGCATCACCGCCAACAGCATCGGGTGCGCCCGGAGGCGCAAGATAATATTCGGTTTTTTCGCCTTCCGCCGTCCAGCCGATCAAACCGTTGAAGTTGATCTGCCACCAGCGAATCTGGTCGTCAGGATCACAGGTTGGGCCAGCGATGACTAAGAACTGCGTCCCTGGCGGCATGTAACCGGTGATTTTGCCGGTTTGCTTGCTGGGCAAATCACGAACGCGGTTGGCAACGCCGCCCGGTGTGACCGAGGCCAACATCCCTACCGCGAGGCGTCCCGGCGTGGGTGATCCGGGGCAGATGTCGCCGGTTGTGCCGGGGATCGTCGGGAATGGCGTAATGGTCGGCGTGGACATGACACCCGGATTGATGTCCTGACCGTCAGGAATGCCATCGCCGTCGGTGTCTTTTTCCAGCGGATTCGTGCCGAGTTTAGCTTCCTCGCCATCGGTCAGGCCGTCGCCGTCGGTATCGCGGTTGAGTGGGTTCGTCCCCCAGACTAGCACTTCTTCGCCGTCGGTCAGGCCGTCGCCGTCAGTGTCAGCCATTTTGGGGTCAGTCCCTAAAGCGGCCTCGCGTACATTCGACAGGCGGTCTCCATCATCATCGGCCTCAGCCGCAGCCGTCGCGGTTGCGACTGAATTGGTCGCCATCGCGACAACAGTAGCGGTCTGCTGGGCAGCGTTCGCCCCGGTGATTTGAAAATAACCGAGCGCGGCGATTAATCCGCATAATAAAAGCAGCAGCAAACAGCCGCCGACCATCCAAAAAGTCAGCAGCGACGACACCACCAATTCGCCATTGCGCGATTTGGGGCCGCCCGCGACTTCTGGCGGAACCGGCGCGACACTGACTTCAAACGGATAGGTTTGGGCGATGCCGAATAAGCGGCGCTTCCGGGCGGAAAGACCGATGTAAATGTATTCGGTCTGACCCGGCGGCAGCGTATACTGCTGGCCTTCCAGCGCGAAATTGACGGCCTTTTCGCGGTCACGGGTCTGGATTGAATATGTGCCAAAGGTGTTGCCGGTGTTGGTGATGCTCAGTTCAACCCTGCCCCGCCCTTTGACGCGCTCCGGCTGCATGTCGGTGACGAAATTGGCGAACGGCTCGATGATGAGCGATCCCTGTGTCGCAACCGAACTGAGACCCTGGGCACGCGCTGTCACGCGGACTTCAAAGGCGTGGCCTCCAGCGGCACTGGTGCTGTTGAGCGGCGGGTGAAAAGTAATCGACGCGGTTTCGCGGTTGACCGGCAGCAAATACAATGGTTCGCTGGGTTGTGTCACCCAGGCGGCGGGCAAACCGATGACTTCCACGCGGAAATGATCGACGACATCGGCGCGGTTGATGACCTCGATGGGCAGTGTGACACTCGATCCCGGCGCGACACGGACAATCGTATTCGCCACCGAAAGCGCGATTTTTTCTTGTTCCGGCGAGTAGGTTGGAAGCTGCGGGCGCGCGGGAACGACCAGGGCGGCAGGCTGAGGAACGGGCACATCATACTGTGCCCCTGCATCCACATCGGGCTGCGCCGATTCGATGCGCAGCCAGTAATTGCCGATGCGTGCGGTCTGGTTCTTTTCCCAGAGTTCGGCAACGTTGCTGATGAGGCGATAATTGCCCAGGTAGGAACCATTTTTCGATCCCAGATCGATGATACGGTAGACATCGCCCAGGCCGCGCTCGATACGGGCATGGCGGCGCGAGACTTTATCGCTGGACAGCACGATGTCCTGGTCTTTATCGCGCCCGACGGTCAGCACATTTTTGTCGAGCGGGATCACTTTAGTCGGGAAATCCTCGCTGTAGAGGACGAGTAAATCATGTTCGCGGGTTTCCATCGGCGAGGGAACACGGGTGGGCAGCACCATCTCCGCCGGGAGCGGACGCCCCATAATCGCCGTGATCTGATCGTCCACGCCGACGCCAAATGTCCCGACAGAACCGGCTCCATCCGCCCCGACCCATACACTGGTACGCTGCAAGGCACGGGACAGTTCGATAGCGGTCTGATAACGGTCATTCGGGCTTTTTTCAAGCGCCCGCAGCACCACTTTTTCCAGATCGTCGGGGATGTCCGCGCGCAGTTCCGAAGGCGGTTGAAGCGGTTCGCGGACGTGCATACGGATGGCTTCGGCAATCGAGCGCGGCTGATAAGGCGGCTGCCCGACCAGCATTTCGTAAAGCACTACGCCAAGTTCATAAATATCGCTGCGCACATCGACCCGTTCGCCGAGGCACTGCTCCGGCGACATATACGGATAATCGACATTCGGCTTATCGGTGACGTAAATTTCGCCACCTTCTGAGAGGCGTGCAACATCAAAATCGGTCAGTACCGGCTGGTATTTCACAATCGGGCCGATAACCGCACTGGGACGCAGCACCAGACTTTCCGGCTTCATGTCACGGTAGATCATGCCCTGCTCGTGGGCATAATACAGACCTTCAGCCATCTGCGAGATCATGTTCAGCACTTCGCTGAGGGCGATTTGCTTGCCTTCGCCGTTCACCTGTCTGAGATAGTCACGCAGGTTGTTCCCGGCGATGTACTCCATCACCATGAACAACTCGTTATCCACGTTGTCATAGGACAGCACGCGCACGATATTAGGATGATCCAGGCGGCTCAACATGCGGGCTTCCTGGAGGAAGCGCTGTTTGAAGGCCTCTTCTGAAGCCAGATGCGGATAGACAATTTTGAGCGCAACCGTCCGGTCTAAGGGCAGCTCAGTCGCTTTGTAAACCGAGGCCATCTGCCCATCGGCGACGAAACGATCCAGGCGGTAATTTTTGATGCGTTTGCCAACCAGCCCGCGCGAATCTTTGGGCGCGCTGCCAGCGAACGGATCAAAAACCTGGTTGCCGCGCTCGAACTTCAACCAATAATTGCCGATGCGGACAATTTCGTCGGCGTTCCACAAGACCTGGGTATCCGGCACGCACTGGGTATCGCCCACCCAAACGCCGTTGGTCGAGCCGAGATCGGTGATATATAAATTGCCGTCCGGCTTGACTTCCAGGCGGGCGTGCTTGCGCGAAACACGGCGGCCTTCCAGTTTAATATCCTGGTCATCGTCACGCCCGATGTTCATGATTTCCATGTCCAGCTTGCGCACCTGCATCGGGTGATCTTCGCTGAAGAACACGAGGCGGTCACTGGCCTGCATTTCCAGCGAGAGCGGCGGCGGTGAATACTGTGGGAAATCCTCGTCCAGCGCCTTAATCATCACCGCTGTTTTGCCGGGATCGAGTTCCAGCTCCATCGTCTCGCTGACGTTGGCGGCGGGCAGCAGTTCTTTGGGAATATCGCGTTTCAGTTCGTAGCGCATCCAATAATCGCCGATGCGCACGACTTTTTCCGGCGAGAGCCACTGTGGTGTATTGGCTGTCAGGCGGACATTATCGATCCAGACGCCATCCGCTGAACCCACATCGACGATGAAAAAGCGGCCATCAATCGCGCGTTCGATGCGGGCATGGCGGCGCGAAATGCCCGCGCCATCCAGCACCACCGTCTGGTTAGCGGCGCGCCCAATCGTGAGGCGATCTTTATTCAGCTTGACGGTTTGAGTCGGATTGTTTTCGCTGAAAAATATCAACCGGTCATAACCCACCTGATCGGCGGTCAGATGCGGCGGTGTATAACGCGGCGGTTCAGTAGGCTTGCTGGTCAATGGGGTCGTGGCGATGCCGTCATCTACGGAAGCGTCTTCGGCTTCGGCAGGCACTTCGACATGCTGAATCGGGGCTTCCTCAACCGGCGTGTCGGGATGGATAGCGGGCATTTCCATCGAAGCATCGGACTCATCAAGGGGCACAACATGTTGTGCCCCTGCCCCATTTTGCTCAGCTTCATCGGGGACAGGCGTGTCGGCCTCGATGGGCAGCGGCATGAGTTCCAACTGCATCCAGTAATCGCCCAGACGGACAACCGCCCCCGGTGTCAGGATCACAGGCGTGTTGGTCGGCAGGAGTTTGTCATCCAGCCACACACCATTACTGGAACGGAAAGCCGTGATCGTATATTTGCCGTTGGGCTTGCGCTCAATGCGGGCATGGCGGCGCGAGGCTTTTTCGCCGCTCAGGACAATATCCTGTTTGGGATCGCGTCCGATGGTCATAGCCGTCTTGTCCAGCTTGACGGCCAACGCTTCGTGATCCGGGCTGTAAAACATCAACCGGTCATACTGCGAAATATCGTCCGGCATGACGGGCAGCGCATAATCGTTGGGGATTTTTTCCGGCAGCACTTCGTCCATCACGGCGGTGCTGATGTCGGTGGTCAGGCCATCGTCCACCTGCGGACGTTTGCCCTCGGCGGGTATCATCTGGATCGGCGCGGGCAAAGGCCGCTGCATCGCCGCCAACGCCAGTGCGAAATCGGCGGCGCTGTCGTAGCGATTCGAGGGCTGCTTCTGCAATGCCTTGACGATCACTGCTTCCAGGTCTGTCGGGAAGCCGGGGCGCAGCGCCGAGGGCAGTGTGAGCGGTTCCCGTCCATGCATCCGCGCGGCTTCGGCAATCGACTTGGGATTATAGGGCAGGCGTCCGACGGCCAATTCGTAGAGCATGATGCCCAGCGAATAAATATCGGTGCGTGCGTCGATTTCTTCGGCGAGGCACTGCTCCGGCGACATATACGGATATGTGCCGATGGGCTGCTGGTCGGTGATGGCGTTTTCGCTGCTGGCGGTCAGCTTGGCGAGGCCGAAGTCAGTCAAAATCGGGCGGTAATTCAGGCGAACGGCGTTGTTATCCGGCTTGAGCAGCACATTGTCGGGTTTCATGTCGCGGTGGATCATGCCCTGCTTATGGGCGTAATCCAGCGCGTCGGCCATCTGCCGCGTGAGTTCAATCGCTTCCGGATAATCAATGAAACGGGCGTCTTCGTGCAGGCGCTTGATGTACTGGCGCAGGCTGCCGCCGGTTGCCAATTCCATCACTAGAAATAAATCATCTTCCAGGCTGTTGAACGACAGCACACGCACGATGTTGGGATGATCCAAACGGGCGGCGGCGCGGGCTTCCTGCAAAAAGCGCGTCTGGAAACTCTTCTGCGACGCCAGATGCGGATGCATGACCTTGATGGCGACCTGACGCTGCAAACGCAAATCCGTCGCGCGGTAAACCACCGCCATGCCGCCCTGCCCCAGCATGAAGTCGATGCGGTAATTTTCGATTGTCCTGCCGATCATCCCGGAGTCAGGCATGACATTTCCTTACGTGCGGGTGGAATAAAGATGGTGCGAAGGTTTCTAAAATAATGGTACTCATTGATTGCAAATTTTAGTCTATAGGATGCGCTGCCAGCCGTTCCAGTAATGCTTCGAGTTCGGGCGTGAAGGCAAAGTGGTCACATTCTGTTCTAATCCTAGTGCCTGCACCATCATGATAATACAAATCCATACCGCTATTTTGCTTCAAATAGATGAACAAATAAGCATCATGATGGCTTATACCAAAACTAACGGGCGACAATGCAAAAGTCCCAGTTACTCCCACACAATTGGAAAATAACCGTCGGTCATATCCCCGTTGACGTAATTCAGCAATTAAAGAAAGCATACTCGCTGACAGCGATGCAGGAAATTTGCGGCTCTTATAGGACTCCTCAGTGCGATCCCATGAACTCAAAAACCATTTTTCATCTGTGGGTTGGTCTTTCTCTATCGGATGTGCCACAAGCCGCTTAAGCAATATTTCTAGGTCAGGCGTGAATTCAAGCTGTTCGATTTCCATCGTCACTTCCCCATCACGGCCAGAATAATGTATGGTGAAGCTGCGATTTGAATTTGGGTTAATAGAAAGCGTAGGCTTTCCGTTTGGCAGCCCCCGGTGGCCTCTATGTCGACGAAATATCAACGTCAGCATGGATTGGGCGGCAAGCAACTGCCGATCATAGCCTCGCGCCCGTAACTCGGCAATCAGATCGAGTAATGGCTTTCGGCACTGATGATTCGCATTAATCCTGGTGAAAAAATAGATTACTGAATCCCAGGATTGCACCCATTCTTTTTCAATTATTGCCTGATCGTTCCCAGCCAACGAACGCCTCATTTACCACCAGAGGCTAAAGCCACCTGGCTACCATAAAAAGACAAGCGCACTAAAGGGGCTGGAAATCCACGTTCCGACTCCCAAAGCGCCTTTAGTGCGCTTGTGATTTTTGTAGGGGCGCAAGGCCTTGCGCCCCTACAATTCCGATAAATACCCTGCCCTATTCGTCCTGTTTCTTCTGCACGGCGGAACCCTGCTGGACGACGTGCGTCAGTTCGTGACCGAGCAGTTCCTGGCCGGACTGCGAACCGGGATCATACGCGCCCTTGCTGAAGAAAATATCCGAGCCGGTGGTAAAGGCTTTGGCCTGGATAGATTTGTTCAGGCTGTCAGACTGGGCATCGGTATGCACACGCACATCGCTGAAATCCGCACCGAACGCGCCTTCCAACTTGCCGCGAATGCCGCCGTCCATTGCCGAACCTGATCCACGCGCCGCCTCAATTGAGGACTCGATGTCGCCGCCCACGTCGCCGCCCTGCTCAAAACTTTCGCGCTGAATGCGTTTCATGGAGAGTTCTTCGTCTTCCATCTCGCCGCCTTCGTCACGCTGGATCGTGTCGCGCTTCATGGACAGTTCATCTTCTTCACCGGCACGCTGAATACGCTTCATCGACAGTTCGTCTTCTTCACCGGCACGCTGGATGCGTTTCATCGACAGTTCATCTTCTTCACCGGCACGCTGAATACGCTTCATGGCGAGTTCGTCTTCTTCGCCCGCGCGCTGAACATCTGCACCCTGCGTAACCTGCGGCTGATTGATTTGCTTCACGACCTGCTGGGCAACACTGTCGGCTTCCTGCTCGTACTTGTCACCGGCGGGTGTCACGTTCAGCTTGGGTTGGATAATGAGTTTGCGCTGTGCGAGGAGACGCTGCACGCCCTGGTTGCCCACGACGCCTTGCAGCCTGACCAGATCATTGACTTCCGGCGCGGCATCCGGGACATTGTTTTCCGGTTTGCGCGCCTTCTGCTGGGCATTCTCGTTCATATACTGGCGTTCGGACATAATCAAATCCTCACTGCACTAAGCAATTAGCGGTTAGTTATTAGCAATTAGCAAAATCAAAAATTGACATTTGATGTGCTGATGGCCTATGCCAACCTGCATTTGAGCTAAAAGCTATCGACTTAGGTAATCTCCAACGTATACGATGCAAAGGCCGGACGCTGCGAATTAATCAGGCGATGCGCGACTTCCGGCAGCAGGTTTGTCTTACTCTCGCTTAAGGGTAATCTTACCACAAAGTGACACACGGCATTCTCAATAATCTCTGGTGTGACACCGAAATAGAGTTCAAGCAAACGCTGTAATCCGGCGCGCGTCCCCCGGCGCATGAACAGCCAACCCATCTGCCGCATAATCTCGCGCTGGCGGTCAATCGGCAGTTCCGGCAGCAGCAGCATATCGAACCAACTGGACATCCACGCCAGCCATTCCTGCGGAGCGATGTCCGGCGACAGATACAGATCAAAATTGTCGATCATCCAGGTAATCGGGCTGAGGATCGACTCGAAAATCAGCAGATAGCGTCCCATAAATTCATCGTCGGAATAAATCGACGGCAAATATTTCAGCCAGGTGCTCTGGTCGCGCGGGATGCCCAGCAAATGCCCGATCTCATAGTCGCCAACGGGCGGCAGCGGTTCGTCCGGCGCGGGGGCGACGCGCGGCGGGCTGACGGGCTGCGGATACATCAGGCGCACGAAGGTGAAAATGTACGGCCCACAGCGCAGGACATCGCCTTCTTTGAGGGCTTGCGGGATGCGCGGCGGGATGCGGGTATCGTTGAACCAGACGCCGTTGCTGCTGTTCAGGTCTTCGACCAGATACACATCGTCCTCGCGCCAGACGATACGCATATGATGGCGGCTGATTTCGCGATGGTTGAGCGGCAGGTTGTTGTCTGCGCCGCGCCCGACGCGCAATCCCTGCCGCCCGACGATGATCTCGTCGATGTCCAAATCTGGCCCGCTCACGCGGAAAAGTGCTTTTATTTCTTCCATTTTTTAGTCGTTAGTCTTTAGCTTTTAGTCATTAGTCAAAAGACAAATCATGTTTTTGACCGGAGACATATGCTTTCGTGTATTTACTACTGTGAAAATGATTGCAAAACTTTTGCGGCAGATTGATTAGTCATTAGCTTTTCGTCCCTAGTTTTTGGATCAGGCTTCCCAGCATCCGCTCTATTTCCAAAATATGTTCATTCAATTGATCGTACTGTTGAACTTCAAGATAATGCAGATCACGCGAAAGCAGGGTAAAGAATTCAAGTTCATTCGCCGAACCCAATGCAATCTGGCAAAAACGACGCAGTTCTATATCGCCGCCTCTGCCGCTGCCTTCGGCAATATTGGCGGGAATCGAGGCCGCCGCCCGCCGCATCTGGCTCGTCATCCCAAATTGCTCTTCTTTTGGAAAATGGCCTGTTGAATGATAGATGCTCAACGTTAGTTGATAAGCTTTCTGCCACACAGCCAGTTTCCTAAAATCGCCCACTGTTTTCCTCTTATATAGTCGAAAGTCTTTAGCTAAAGACTTTCTTTACTTCGCTCAAAACCTCAAGTGCGCCCAGTGGATAGTCTTTGGTCTTTAATCTTTTAGCTAAAGACTATCGACTATGGACTAACGACTAATCCGATAAAACATTATGCTGATACGACACCACGACACCCTGCGGCGGGAGGCGGATTTCCTGAGCTTCACTGCCGCGCGTGAACTGACGTTTGCTGTCGTAACTGACCGGGAACAACTTCACCGAGCGAACAAAATGCACGCCGGGGACGGACAGCAGCACGGCCATCACATCAGAAATGAACAGGTCACGCCCGAACGGCCAACCTTTGCCATCCGCGCCGCCGGTGAGCGGGTTGACGAAGACGAATAATTTGGCCTCCACTGCTTCGCGGACGCGCTCGAAATCATAATGGTCGCTGTGGCGGAAACGCACTTCAGTTTCTACCCATTGATAAGCCGGTTGGGTGACTTCCAGGCTGGTCGAAAGCAGGCGGCGCTCGTCCAGATAGGCCTGGATGGTCTTGCGCACATCTTCGGGGAAATCCAGGCTTTCCGGCGCGATGAAGCCTTGCAGCAGCGGAATGTGCGGGATGACCAGCATCTTAACTTCACCAGCGTTGGTCAGCGGCGGCTGAAGACAATAGGCGCGCCCCACCTGCCCCGGCGCGGCCTCATGCGTCAGATATTCAAAATCGCTGGCGGTGACAGCGCGGCTGAGTGACCGCAGAAAACCGGGCACGCGCGTCTTGGCGTTTTCCAGGTCTTCGGCGTTACGGCCTCCGCGCGCGGTTTCGCGGTTGGTGACGCGATCCACATAAGGCAGCGAGGTTTTCATGACATTCAAGGTATGGCCGGTCACGTTACCGACCAACCCGCCACCATAACGATACCCCGTCATGATGAGCAGTGCATTTTTGGGCGGCAGCGCACCATACTGGCGCATCTGGCCGTCGCGCTGGGGCAGCGTCGGGCCGAGCCGCACTTCGCCGGTATCGCTGTCGATGGTGTAATGCTTATCTGTCGCCATCGAACTCGAAAAATCGGAGACTTCTTTATAATGGTCTTCGCGACCATCGTCACGGCGGACGAGCAGATATTCGTCCGATGCACGGGAAATGATGGGGTGATGCACCAGATAAAAACGCTGCCCCGGCGATCCATCGGAACGCCCCAGGACTTCATTTTTAACGAGGGTGACGTTGGTTGTGCCGACTGTTCCGCCCCAACTGGTGATGCTCAAACGGTTGATGCGTGGGCTGACGTTATAACTGCTCTCGTTGTCGCTCAAATCCAGGCGGCAGCGTACCCAGAAAGCCGTTTGTTCGTTACGGGCAGCGCGGCGCAAACCGGGCAGATGCAAACGGATTAAACCGCTGACGTTCAGGCCGAGGGAGCTGTCCTGATCGACCTCAACCGTCACCCAATTCTGGTTCGCGCCGGAAGCCAGCACTTCCCAGATATAGGGGGGCTTGTTGGGGTCAATACCTGCACCCTCGGCGGTATCGACTTCGAGTTCAATGCCCAGAATATGATTGCTGATGTCGTTCTCGAAGCCCAGGTATAAGGCATCATCGGAAGCGGGCGGCGTAGAGGCGAACACCGGGAATTTTTCCAGGCCACTCTGCACGCTGCTGACAGTATGCATATTGAAGGCGCGTTTTTCTTCGCCGCCATAACTGGTCATAACATGCGAGAGCTTGGGTATTTTGATTTCCAGCGGGCCATCGGTGGTGAAGACAATCGCCGGGTCATTTTCGGTGCGGACTGTCGCGACTTCTGCACCGCTGGGGATCACAATCGTATTGGCCTGGGGCGCGGTCAACCAGAAGGTCACGTCAGCGCGCGCCGGTTCGGCCTCGTGCAGATGCATCCCGATCAGTTCCATGAACTTGACGAAATGTTTATCCGGCACACGGTTCAGCCGGTACAACACAATGTCTGTCATGTAGGCAAACAATTCGATCAGGGTGATACCGGGATCGCTGAGGTTATGATCCGTCCATTCCGGCGTATACAGCTTGATTCGGGCGCGCGCTTCATCGACCAAATCTGTAAAAGACCGGTCATCCAATTGCGGAGTCTTAAATCCCATTACTACGACCTTCTCTTCGATAAATCGCAAAAATAGTTTCGGTGGGGGTTATCAGCGATAAGCCCCTACGCTTCACGGCAGCAAGTAATAAGGGAACACCAGGCTGCGCGGGTCATGCTCGCCCTTCAGGCTGTAGACCACCTTGATGAATAACTCGCCGTGATCCGCCGTCCCCGCCGTGACCTCGACCTCTTTTACATCAATGCGTGGTTCCCAGCGCAGCAAGGCTTCCTGTACATAGCGCTCGGCAATCGCCGCCGTCTGATAATTCGCAGGCCAGAAAATCAAGGAGTGGATTTCGCAGCCAAAATCCGGGCGCATCACCCGTTCGCCGGGGACGGTGTTGATAATCACATGAATAGATTGGCGGATGGCCTGATCGTCAGTCACCATGCCAATCTGGTTGCGATCTCCCAGCCGAAAGGGAAAAACGATCCGGCGGCCAATGATGTCGTTCATGAGTACATTCCTTATAGTCTTTAGCTGTTAGTCATTAGCTGAAAGACACAATTCCTTAGTTATTGCCTCTAGTATTTGTTTTTTAGCTAATGACTAAAGACTAAAAGCTATTGACTATCCGCTAATTGATATTCACCATCGAGCCTTTGACTTCCAGAATCCCGCTGGACTTCACACTGCCGCTGCTCGTGCCTTCGAGTTGCAGCGCGGAGGTGGCCTTCGCCGATACATTCGCACCTTTGATGTCCAGGTTGCCGGTGGCCTCGATTTTGATGTTGCCCACCGCTGTCAGGTCAATGTCACCCTTGCTGTCGATGGTGATCTTCTTGTTGGTCGTGTCCATCTTGATGCTGGTGTTGGTTTTGCAGTCGATAATTTCGATCATCTGACCGGCGCTGTCATCTACCAGACGGATTTTGTGGCCTTCGCGGCTTTGCAGCGTGCGGATTTGCACCTTGCCATCCTTGACGGCGGCTTCTTCCGGCTGTTTATCGGTTCCGTTCCACAAATTGCCGATCACATAAGGCCGGTTAAAATCGCCCATTTCGAAGGCGACCAATACTTCATCGTTGACTTCCGGCAGCCAGTGCAAGCCAGCCGTGCTCCCGGCTCCGATCCCGGCCACGCGCGCCCAATTACTTTCGACAGTGGCGTCCAGCCAGGGAAATTTGATCTTCACCCGCGCCATTTTCTTGGGGTCGTTGTTGTTGGTCACGAGCGCCGTGACCACCCCGCCCCACAGCGATGTATCGCCGCGTTCGCCCATAAGGTCGGACATCTGGTTGGGGCGAGCGCCTTCAACGCTGAAATAGGTGTCATACCCACTGCTGGCGGCATACAGATGGCGCGCCGATGTGACCACATATTTGCCACCAAAGCGCGTGCCAACTTTATTGATCTGCACTTTCTTTCCGGCGACCAGATTGGGATTGCCGAACGCTACCCCATCGGCCTGGACGAACTGGGCGTTGATGTCATCGAGGATGGCCTGGGCAACGCTGGTCGCGTCGGCCTGGGTCGCCACCGGACGGCGGACAACCACATGCTCCGATGCTGAAAATACCGACTGCGCCGCCGATCCGCCCCATTTACCCTCGCCAATTTGTGGGGAGATGCTGCTGCTGGAGGCTGACCCAACGATGGCTTGTTTGGTCGCGGGATCCCAGCCTTTGACGGTCACTTTATCGACCTGTTTGGCTAAGGTCATGCGCGGGCGGAAACTGCGCAGCGTTTGTCCCCATTCCAGCGTGAGGTCGCCGCGTATACCTTTGGGTTTGCGGAAGTACAATTTGCCGTCGTCCACAAAGACTTCATAGCCGATGCGGTGAGCGCGCTCATGTATGAATGCAAAATCGGTCTGGTCATCCTGGAAGAGGTGCTCAAATACTTCGGTGGTGGCATCAACACTCGGCGTCAAACTGGCTTCACTGGCGATTTTGGTCACAATATCCGAGTCTTTGGAATTGACGAAAACCCGTGTTTTTGCGCCCCGGTTCAGACGGTGGCCTTTGTCATAACCCCGCACCGTCAGCAAAAGCTGCATATCCTCGGTGAATTCTGGCTCCAGCGCGGTGATCTCGCCTTTCATCACCGTGATAAAGGTTTCAACTTCGGCTTCGACATCCACCAGATCAATCTGAACCGACGCACCCACTGCTAAGGTTGTGCCATCGGTCAGGGTCAGGTTATCGTCGTCGTAAAAACGCAGCACGAACATGCTGGGTAAATCCAATGTCGTTTCGACTTCTGCCTCGTAAAGATCGTTCATGATCTTGAGGGATAAATCGCTGCCGTTGACTTTAATGGCAATTTGCGGAACCTGTGGGCCGGGCATAGCTAATCCTCTACCATGATTTCTTAATCTTCAGGGATGTCCCTGAGGGGATGTTCAGCGGATTGTTGATGTTGTTGGCAGCGGCCATCTTGCGGTAGCTGGTTCCGGCGACATTATCAATCCGATCCCCCTGCTTCATTTTTTGTTCTTTGGCCGCTTCTTCTCCAGCCGCCGCCAGGATTTGCGGGGGAACATCGGCTTCATCCAGGTACTGCTGCAAACTGATGTCCACCGTACTGCGGACAGGGATGCCCGTCGCGGTGAAAACCGAGAATTTTTCCGACATGCTGGTGATGACCGCTTTGAAAGTCAGTTTGCCCCATTCGAACTTGACCGGGGGCGGTTCGCCTTTGCCGGTGCGCTGGCTTTTGCCGTTCTCATCGATCATCATCATCTTCCACAAGGGCTGGGTATAGGCGCGCACATCGGCTTTTTTCGCCTGGGTATCGAAGTGCAGCGTCAAACTCAGGGTTTGCGCTCCGCCGTTGCCGAAGGTCAGCAGCGGCAGATTCAACCCCGTCACCTCTTTGCTTTTCCAGGTATTGCTCTTCTTGATGCTGTACTCATAAGGGTTGAACATGAAGTTCACCACGTCGTTGGTGATGGTATTGGTCAGCTTCGCGGGGGCGAGTCCCCCTCTGGTCAGGTTAGTAGCCATAATTTCTATCCTCAGGGTTTGCGGTCACGGCGTTCACGCTCGATACGCAGGCGGTTGCGCAGGACGCTGTAGACATCCCGCGCCAGTTGATCGACATTGACATCATTTTGCGCTTCGTCTTCCGGTTGGGTCTCGGCACGCTGGATCATGGGCGGCGGCTCAGCCGGGGGCGGCTGGAAAGTGCGTGACACAGTATGCTGTATGCTGCCGGGTTGGTTCAGGCTCATATCCGGCGTAAAATCGGATGTGGAATTTTCCCGTCCGCGCGGTGCGGGCATATCGAGCAAACTCAATAAATCGGCTCTGGTCGCTTCGGACATAGATGTGTCGGCGTCTGGGGGATAATAAGTATCGGCCTGATAATCATCCGGCGCGGGCTGCACCATACCGGCCTGCATCATCGCCTGGAATACATCAACCGGCTGGTCGGGCGCGTGGATATTGGTGTCATCATCCATATCCGGCGTGCGCTGGATGAATCCGGGAGACAGATTGGCATCGCCGCCATTCCAGCCCGCATCAGGCGGGATCATGCCCGCGCCCATCATCGCCTGATACAAATCTACCGGCTGGTCGCCCGCGTCCGGGTATCCGGCATCGACATCATAGCCGCCGTCACCATAAGCATTTACACCACCATCCGGCGCGTCGGGCGGGGTTGGCGCAGTCCGCGACTCATAATCCCGCTGGATGGTCTGCGATGGATTGGCAGGCGAATCGTCGCCACCCCAGGGATTTGCCGGGGGTTGTTCATCATAAGGCGCTGGCTCAGCGTCGTCATCATCTGGCAGCGGCGGCAGCTCATAATCCCGCTGGATGTTGAAGGTTCCAATAGTCGGGTTTAGCGATCCGTCAGCATCCTGGGCACTGTCCGAGGGCGGCGTATAGACCTCACCGCTCGATTCATATTCGGTTTCAGCGGCTTCATACTCGCCCGCGTAAACATCGGCATTTTGCTCATCACCGGCTTCGGCAGACGGCATTTCATAATCGCGCTGAATCGGGTTAGCGGCATCCATGCTGGGCGGTGGGTAAAACTCGCCGTTGGCTTCATTGTCAGTTTCAGCGGCTGCATACTCATCTGCGTAAATATCCGCCGATGGTTCAAAATTGATTTCGTCCGTCGCGGCTTGATACTCACGCTGTACCGTGTTGGATACATCAACAGGCGGCGGCGTATAGGCCTCACCAGTCGCTTCATATTCCATTTCGGTTTCGGAGGCTTCGTATTCACCTGCATAGTTATCAGCATTTTGCTGATAATCGACTGCCTGAGCATCCTCATTTTGCGGGTAATCGGCATCGGCGGACGGTGCTTGATACTCGCGCTGCACCGTGTTCGATACATCGGCGGGCGGCGTATAAACCTCGCCAGTCGCTTCATATTCGGAGGCTTCGTATTCACCTGCATAGTTATCGGCATTTTGCTGATAATCGACTTCGGCAGACGGGGTGTAAACGTCCCCGTTCGCTTCATATTGGGATTCAGGTTCGGCGGCCTGATACTGGCCTAAATCAAAGGTATCGGCCTCATTGTCGTCGGAGAGCGGCGGCAGTTGATAATCGCGCTGAACGGTATTGACCGCATCGGCTGGCATGGGAGCCACCCCATCCCATCCGGCAGGTTCATCGGAACCGGGTTCGGCAAAAAACGGGCGGGCGTCCGCTGGTTCGATGTAGCCCTGCTCCATTTCGCCGGGTTCGGGAACTTCGGCAGACTCATAATCGCGCTGGACAAAATTGGCGCTGTCGGCAGGCGAGGTGTAAACTTCCCCACCCCACTCGCCTTCGCTCTCCGGCGCGGCCTGTTCACCATAAGCGGGGTATTCTGCGGGATCGTCAGCCGGATAAACCGGTTCATAATAGGCATCTGCCGCGAAATCCGACTCCTGGAAACTGCGCTGGACATCCATGCGTCGGGTATCGCCTTCATCTTCATCCAGATAAGACTCGGCATCACGGGCGAAATCCGCCGGATTGAAATCTCCGGTCTGCAAACTGAAATCAGGTGCAATCGGCAAAGGCTTCGGCTCAGATTCGCGCTGTACCGTCCCCGGCGGCTGGGCTGAAAATGAACGCTGCGACTCTGAGGGCGGCGGTTCATCATTATGGGCATCGACCCAATCGGCGAGGGTGTCATAACCCGTCTGGGGGGGCGGAATATCCATGTCATCGGCAAAATCCGGCGGCGGCAGTACCGGCGCGCGCTGGATAGCCAGAGGCCGGGTGTCGCTTTCGTCCATATCGAATATCGGCGGTTCGGCAAAACCGGCATCGGTTTGATCGAAATCGGCGCTGGTTTCAGTGCTGAAATCGGACTCCGGCGCGGTCTGCGACTCGAAATCGCGCTGGATATGCTCAATGCGCACATCGTCATCATAGGTGGGTTCAAAATCCGCCGCACCGCCAAAATCCGGTTGGGCTGGCTCATCGGCGACATATGCTTGCGGTGTTCGCTCCGCTCGCTGCGCAGGGCGCGAACGATCCGGCGACAAGGTAATCATATCGCTGGCCGGGGGCGCTTCGGAGGCGTCCTCGCCAGTATACGGATATTCGTTTTCGGCGGCATTCCAACTGCCAGAGTCACGGACTTCGTTTTGCTCGGAAAAATCGCCGGGGTCAGGCATCCGCTGGGCGCTGCCCTGGGGCGGCATGGGCGCAGGCGGGACATCAATAGGCGGCGGTGTACCGGGGTCGCCGCTGTCCTCGCTCCAATCGGGCGGCGAGTCAAAAAATGCCTGGGCATCTTCATCGCCCGCCGGGATGTAATCTTCTTCTTCAAAAGTGGGTGCTTCGCCGCTGAGTTCACGCTGAAGGCTGATGGTGTCCAGCGACGCCTGAATCACGCTGGGATCCAGCCGTTCGGTATCGTCGCCGCCTTGCTGCGAATCATCCACCGCGGACGCTTCAGCAGGCTGCGTTTGGCGCTGGACAGAGGGCGAAGGCGGCGGTTCTTCGCCGCGAGAAAGTGCGCTGGTCTCGACATAATCGACGGACATGCGCCGGGGACGGTGGGGCGCTTCCGGGTCGGCCTGACGCTGAATTTCGGCGGCGTTAAAAGCGCTCTTTTTCTCTTCGCGGACACGGTTCCGTTCGGCCTCGCGCCCCTGGTGCATCGCCAGAATATTTTTCAGCCGTTCATCGACACTGTTGGGGGGAGCGGGTCGGCGCTGTACCGTTGATGGTTGAGCGGGCGGCTGCGGGGCGCGGCGCGGCGGCGCTGTGCCAAAATCCTGCGGCATGTCCGACACTTCGTCAAAACCCACAGCGGGCGGTGCTTCTGCTGGAAAACTGGCAGGCGCATCTGGCTCCGGCCAGACCAGCGGCGTTTGCGTGGCAGCACCCCACGCGGGCGGCGGCGGCTCGACCAGGGGTGGCATGTCCTGAGGCGGTACATAGTGCCGCATCATACTGCGTCCAAAGTCGCGCATTCGTGTCCCGATAGTACGGAAGGGTTTTGGCTGGCCGCTGCGTTTCATAGGGGCTTACTCCACCTCGAACCCTTGATGGATGAATTCAACTTCCTCAACCGCAATCCCATTGTCATCGGATTTGAGCGTTGGCCCGCTCCATTTGATCGGACAAGCACGGCGGAATGTCCAGGTCATCACCGGGGTACGCTTGGTGTCATACATCACCACCGTTATATCTTTATACGCATTTGCCAGATCACCCTTGAGCACCTGCATATACCATTTGAGAAGCGTCAGGTCTTTGGTGATGCCGTGCCGCAAGGTCGCTGGCCCAACCGTCACCCGTATCGGCAGCTTATGGACATAAGTATTCTGCCCACCCTCCTGAACATCCATCGTTTGCACATCCAGGTTAGGCAGTTTGAATTCGGTAAAAGCCGCATAATTCACGCCATCCAGCGCGACGGCAAATCGAAACGCTCCGGTATGAGCAGCCATATTTAGTTCCTCCGCCCCGCGCTGCGCGCGCCCCGGCGCTCCTGGTTCTGGCGCATATCCCGCCGCCAGAGTTCCCACACCCGATCCGCAATTTTACGGACGAGTTCCTGGTATTCCTGGGCTTTGACCGCGCTGTCTTTCGCTTGATTATTGGCTGGCATCTTTATCCTAGTCGTTAGCTTGTAGCGGTTAGCCATTAGCTCAGAAAACAGTTTCTTCGCCGTGCCTGTTACGGGGCGAATTCAGAGCAATTTATGGCTAAATTATCTCGATCAATCCTATAGCTGTTGGTGTTCATTTTTGTTTTAAGCTAAAAGCTAATTGCTAACAGCTAATGACTTTCTTGCCTGCTTATGTCGTGCTGCGGTTCTGGCGGGCATTAATCCGGTTGAGCACCGTGATCCATTCGGCGCGTTCCCGGTGGGTCAGCGCCAAAATGTCATCATGCCGCCAGCCCAGCCCCACCGCGATAAAGGCTACCTCTTCGCGCAAGCGTTCAACGGGGTAGCCGACTATTCCCCCAGCAGGGGAACCTCGACATCAAACTCATGCCCGCAGTTCGGGCAAATCGTCCCGACGACATGGGCATCCATATCATTAATTTGCCGGTATAAATCCTGCAAAAAAGTGACGTCCGCCGCGAAAAATTTTTCGATCATCGCGGGCGTGACCTTCGGCAGCGTGCCCAACCTGGTGATGACCTGCGCAAGCAGAATCACCACCAGATAAGCCTCATTAGTGCGGACACGGGGATCGCGCAGCGGCAGAATTTCGTCCATCGCCGTCGCCAGACGCATACTCCCTTCGCGGTGAAGGTTGCCGTTGTCGTCGATATAACCTTTCGGCAAAACAAACTCGAATTCAGTTTGCAGTGTCATGCGCCTCTCCCGCCCCTATTCCGGGCTACTTCATGCGTTTAATACCCTCATGCACGATGGTCATTTCTTCGACACCGAAAGCATTGGAGTCCGACTGGATTGCTGGGCCGCTCACTTTTGAGGGCCATGCGTTCACAAAATCCCATTGGGCAACCAATGTGCCGCTTTCGTCATACATCATGATCGAGCCATTTTTGCGCGCGTTCGAGATGTCGCCATCTTCTACTAGTTTACGCCAATCCCACATATCCATGACAGCGGTGATGCCGCGCTTCAGGGTGATGTCACCCCATTTGAAACGCCCTGGCAGCTTTTGGACAATTTCTTTTTTGCCGTCTTCCGACATAATTTTATGTTCAATCACGTCGGTCTCCGACCCCAGGCCGCCGACCTCGGTGAAATAACCTTTCACCGCGCCCTGCACGTCCAGGGCGAAATGAAATCCTACGAGCGGATCACTTCCTCTTGCTGGCATTGTACTCTACTCCTTGATTATTGGGCGTCGCCCGACCATTGGCTGACACGGAAAATAACGAATTCTGCTGGCTTCACCGGCGCGATACCGATCTCGACGACCATCTGCCCCACATCACGGGCTTCCGGCGGATTGGTTTCTTCGTCGCACTTGACGTAGAAAGCCTGCTCCGGCGTCAGGCCGAACAAAGCCCCGGTGCGCCAGGTCATTGTCAGGAAGGCGCGGACATCGCGGCTCACACGGCCCCACAGGAAGGGATCGTTCGGCTCAAAAACCACCCATTGCGTGGCGTGCTCGATGCTGGCTTCGATCATGTTGAACAGACGGCGCACGTTGATATAACGCCAAGCCGGATCGCTCGACAGGGTGCGCGCACCCCATACACGGATACCGCGACCAGGGAACGAGCGGATGACATTCACGCCAATCGGGTTCAACAGGTCATGTTCGCCTTTGGTCACCTGGACTTCCAGGCCGAGGCAGCCGCGCACGATTTCGTTGGCGGGCGCTTTGTGGACGCCGCGTGTGCTATCGGTGCGGGCATAAACGCCAGCCATGTAACCGCTGGGCGGGACAAGGCGGGTGCGTCCGTTCGAACCGGTCATGTCGGCCACTTCAATCCAGGGATAATACAGCGCCGCGCGGGTGCTGTCGTAGTTGACGGTGTTACGCCATTCTTTGATTTCCTGCGGCATCATGTTGGGAGGCGCATCCAGGATGGCGAAGCAGTAGCGCACCAGTTCGCAATAGTCGATGAGCGACTGCTGAACGGCCTGCACGCCCTTCATGTCGATTTCGCCAGCCTGATAGCTGGACATCAAATCCGGCGCGCAAATCATGGTCACGTCTTCGAGGGGTTCCAGACCACCCAGGCCGCGCCGTTCGGCAACGCTGCCCTGGTAATCCTTGAGCGAAATCTGCTTTTCCTTGATCGTGCCGCCGCTGAGGGCAGTGCTGCCCGCCGCCGGGACGAGTTCGGCTTTGCCCACCAGCACAGCCGTCACCAACTGCGATTCGGTTTCCAGGATGGTGGCGACGTTGCGATCCCCTTTGCCGGTGCTGAGTCCGGGGAAAGTTTCGCGCGCCTGACCGTTGACCTTGACGACGATGGTGAATTCCGCCGGGGCAATCGTGCCCTTCTTGGCATCGCCATCAGCGGGGGCTTCCGGCGCAGACGGCTTGATTTCGACTTCAATATTGTTGCCGACTGGCCCGCGCTGTTTGGCGGTGAATTCCAGCAGCTTAGCGCCCTTATCGCCATCCGAGTTGATGGTGGCTTTCGCGGGCGATGCCAGATCGGGATCGTCGGAAACACCCAGCGTCTTCACGCTGACGACGTAGCAAATGCTGCCGCCGTTGGCGAAATAGCCGTACACCGAATCCGGCAGATACGCACCGGCCACAAATTGACCGAATTTCTGGATGTACTGGCTCCAGTTGGTCACGAGCGTGGGTTTACCCAACAGCGAATAAGTTTCGCCATTTTTGACGTCACTGGCTTTTTCGGTGTACCCAATAAATGCCGCGACTGCCGTGCCGACGGCTTCAATCGGCTTCGTGCCCTTGTCTACTTCTTCCATGTAGACGCCGGGTGAAAGATAACTTGGCATTGCTTACTCCTTACTGCTTATAGATTTATCGGCTGGCGAAAATCGAATACTTTTTCGGTCAGGTTTTCGAATGCTGCACTCCTTTATGTGTCCTCGGCTTCGGTTGAATCGTCAGATTGTTGTTTAATACGGATTTCTTCCGGCTGACGGGAAAGTTTTCGTTTTAGAGGCTGGTCAGCTTCGCCCACGCGGACGAAGGCTTCCAGCACCAGCGGGCTTTCGAAGCCCATCTGGGTATCGAGTTCGACGGTGGCGACGACGGTGAAGCCCAGACGCATCTGGTTGTCCATCACGCTCCATAAATCGACGAGGTTAATGCCCATGCCCGACGGGTCGGCGACCAGCAGCGGGATCGGCAAATTCTGGTAACGCATCGCCCCTTCGCAGTCTTCGGGCTGCAAAACGGGGACGCGCTTGATGGCACTTAATGCACGCCACAAAAGTTGGTGCTCATCCTCGATTTTGCGCGCCCAGGCGGTCACCAGATAGGCCAAATCCATGCGGCGCGGCGGCATACTGGTACGCCCACGATTGCCGTTGATGGGCGTGGTGGTCATTTCCATGTTGCGCAGTTTGAGGTTTTCGCGCATGTCGAAGCAAAAACAGTTGAGCGTCGGACGGTTCAAACGCCCTGACCATTCGCGCGTGGGCTGCTCAAAGGCAATTTCGATGTCGTTGCTGAACTTGCCCTGCTGGATGAATACTTTTTCGAGCGTTTTATCAAAATCTTGCAGCATACGGTGTCCTTAAAAATTCGTTTTTTCCTGAAAAACAGGATGGAACAGGAACAAATTGGAAAACCGTTCTTAAACGGATTATTTACGGTTGTTTCATGAATGTCTCACGGCAGGCTTGAATCGCCTTTTGCCATTCGGCTAGATACCGGTCTTGCCGCACCTTGAACCAAGTGTGGAAACCTAGTCCGTCGGCTGTTCCTTCAAGTGCATATACAAATTCATCTTTGGCGGCGATCACAATCTCCCACCCCTGATGCACATCATCAAAAGGGTGACTAAAATCGCCGAGTGGTATAGCAAACGTATCCCGTATCAGATCGTTTTCCACATGATCCCACCAAAGGAAATGCGCCAAATATCCCCGTGAAACGCTCATAAAACAGAGGTGATATCCGAATGAGTAATCCGTGTCGTTCTCTAACCGCACTTCAAAATCCTCAATGAGCGGAAACGCCGCGAGAGGAGCACGTTCTAGTTGTTCCTGATTAATTTCAGAAATCAACAATCTCTTTTGCCTACCCCAAAAAGGTGGTCGATCATCGTTGGAATAGGTTGGCCCGTTTAACACTTGAATCATCGTAAAAGTCATCTTCTTTATAATTGCTTCTCGGTTTGCGACGGCGGACGTGATATATCACGTCCCTACATTTACCTCTGCTTCTCTATCTCTCTGAACCTCTGTGTCACGTTTTTCTCTTCATCTTTTAGCTAATGACTAACAGCTAAAGACTAACGACTATTCTTCCAGCAACCGCCCCATCTTCTGATGTTCGCGGCGGACAGCGCCCCGGATATGCGCGGGCGTAATCACGCGGCCATTGGCGGCGGCCAGATAAGCGGCAGCCAGCGCAGCATTGCGGATATTCCCGCCCGCCAAGCGATACTGGTCGGCGATTTCCGCCAGATTCACATCAGGGGACAGCGGCGCGAGCGTCGGGAAATGCACTTCCCAGATACGGCGGCGATACTCACTTTCCGGGAACGGGAAATCGACCACAAAATCCAGGCGGCGTGTGAAAGCATCGTCCAGGTTGTGGCGGAAGTTGGTCGCTAAAATGACTACACCATCGTAGGCTTCCACCTGTTGCAGCAGATAAGCCACTTCGATGTTGGCGTAACGATCCCGCGCGTCTTTGACTTCGGAACGCTTGCCGAAAAGCGCGTCGGCCTCGTCGAAAAAGAGAATCGCGTTGCCCGCGTGGGCTTCGGTAAAAATTGTGTTCAGGTTTTTCTCGGTTTCGCCGATGTATTTGCTGACCACCGACGACAGATCAATCTTGTAGACCGCGAGTCCGAGTTCCCCAGCGACGACTTCAGCCGCCAGCGTTTTGCCTGTGCCGCTGTCGCCCGCGAATAAGGCGCTGATGCCCCGGTTGAGTTTCGTGCCGAAACCCCATTCTTCGTTGACGATGTAGGTGTAGCGCATCCGGTCACAAACTTCGTGAAGCTGTGTCAGCGGATCGGGCGGCAGGATCAAATCGTCCCAGGTGGCACGCGGCACAACCCGATCCGCCAGATGACCGAGCCGTAAACTGGCGTGCGCCTGCGCCCCGGCATACAGATCAGCTTTGGTCGGCGCTTCGGCACGCGAGGCGGCCAGATCGGCGGCGGTTTGCGCGGCGCGGATAATTTGCGTGCGGCTGAAACGGAATTTGCTGGCGACTTCTTCAATGTCGTCAGCGGAAACATTCGCAGAAATCGCCCCGACAACCTGTTCCCAGACGCGGTAACGATGTGGATATAACGGGATAGCGAAGCTCATCCGCAGCATCCGCCGTGCGCGGTTCATATCCTGCGGTTCCCAATCGGCAGCGCCACATAAAAAGATGGGCGCGGGATAAGCCGATAAGGCTTCCCATAAAGCGGGCGGCGGTTGGCGGCGGTCATCCAGCCAGCTTTCCCACTCGTCCATGAAAATGGCCGCACCGTTCAGATAACCTTCGCGCAGCGCCAGCCGGTAGCCCAGGTCGCCGGGAAGTTCGAGCGCGATCAAAGCCGCCGCGTCGATGCGCACCAGCGGCAAATCATAAGCCGCGCACAAGGCCGAGGCGGATTCGAGTTCGCCCATGCCTTTCGCGCCCTTCATATAAATGATGGGGGCTTCGGGCAGCGCAGCCTGAACGATATTCAAATCCACTTCCGGCAGCGGCGCGGACGGATCATGCCCAATCAATTGAACCGTGTGCTTCAAGCGTTCGTCGGCGGGCGCATCGCCCAATAAATAAGCGACGATACGGTGATCGACTTTCAAAATCTGCGCGAGAAAAGTGGAATTGGGACGGCTGGGATCACTGATGGCTTCGATCAAATGGTGTTTGCGCAGCGGCGCATCGGCAGCAAGGCGATCCCACACGGCGAACCGTCCGGGGACACTTTCGCCCAGTAAATTCATCATCAGGTTGACGGTTGGGCGGCGCTGGGATACATCATCCTGCAAATAAGCGTAGAGCCGTTCGTAACGCCGATCCAATTCCGGGGCGAGACACAACAGCAAAATGATGCCATCAACCGCCGTCAGCCGGAAAGCGACGCGCAAACGCCCAAAAGGTGTGCTCGTATCCACTGGCAGATCGGGCAGCAGCAGGGGATCGGTATCCGGCCATAATCCGGCCAGCCCGCTTTGTGTCAGATAATTTTCAGCTTCATCCTGAGAAATGACCAACCCACGCAGGGCATCGGTAGGGTCTTGCCCCGCCGCTCCAGCACGAGTCACTGCCGCTCGAATCAAATCGTCGATCTGGGCGAGCGCAGACTGCAAATGCTGTAGACGGTCAGTGTTCATGGCGCGTTAAGGTTTGGGTGTAAAAGCGCATATTTATCATCATAGCATCGCGATCCGGCGAGAAACCTTGAGGATATGTACAATTCCGTAATTCTCATTTTACGCCCTTCACAGACGCGCGACAGCCGATCCGTAACATAGGTAAACCAATTTTCACGAAATTTTCATCGGACGGTCATATTGGGGTGGCGTTTTGCGAGGCGCTGGCATTAAACCGCGATGCTGCGGTTTCCGTAACTGGGGCGGAAAAATTACTTTTAATATTATTAACTTATTCTCGTTATTTACGCAAATTAATATATTGTTATGCGCTTTTTCCTCCATCGGTAAAATATTATTTGTAGGGTCATACACCCTCCCCTGCTGAGGTTTCCAAAGCCGGGGGCTGAAGCGCCGTCTGAGGTTCAAAAATATGTCCGCGAACCCAATCTCGCGGGTTGCGTCACCGGGGGGTCACCGGGGGCTGAAGCCACCCGGCTAGTCGTCCAGACAAGCCCACTGAAGGGGCTAGCAAGACAAATCTCTGCTAATTGGGTATATCAGGTCAATGTGCCGTTTTAACGATCATCAGTTTGTTCCATATAGGGTTCAATTGTGCTGGCTGCGTGATGGATTTTCTGATTTTCGATGTAGCGTGTGACAAAGGGTAGATTTTTAGCGCCGAAGGTCAGAAGTCCGTAGCTGTCCTGCCAGCGAAACCGTGAGGCAAGATCAGGGAAGGAGTCATTGACTTGTCGAGCGGATAATCCTTTAATGTTGCGTAGCCATTCAGCAGGCGCAATTTTGGGCGGCAACCTAGCAGCAACATGGACATGATCTTCAACACCATTCATTGCAAGAATGTCACATTCCATTTCAACCGATTTCGCCCGAATGGCCTCAAAAATAACAGTCTCAAGGCGAGGCGTGATAACGGCTTCACGTCTATGGGTTGACCAAACTGCATGAAAATAACATTTCGAGAATGGCATAATTCCCCCAAAGATATTTCAAAATTACACTATATATTGGAATGATCGTCCTAAAAGTTTGGATTACTCAATTTCTTCTAATTCCACCGTTTTTGTCACTCGTTTTCAGCCCCTTCAGTGGGCTTGTCTTCTACTGTAGCCGGGCGGCTTCAGCCCCCGGTGACGCAACCCGCGAAAATTGTTTCGCGCGCACGCCTTTGAACCCTCTGCGGCGCAACCCGCGAAAACAAATCGTGGACAAACCCTCCCTCCACTGTTACGTCCGCCGAGCAATCACACATGGGCGTGTGTACATCGCCTCCATCCTCTCTTATAATGGTTCTCATAAGCCGAAGCGAATAGAAACCTGTTGACCGCTCGAAACACCATTTTTCGAGACGGCGATTTGGGTTTGAAAGTGTTTGACCGATGTCTGATGCGGAACGAGTAAAAGTCGAAGAGATGTGGGTGACAGTTAGCGAGGCGGCTAAACTCACTGGTTACAGCCGGGATCGTATGCAGAGAATTGCCCAGGTCAATTGGAATTTACCGGAAGAGGAACGCGAACTCACCGTCCGAAAAGATGCTTACGGTTATTACTTGGTACTTCTACCTTCGATCATCCAATATGCCCTCAAACCAGGCAAAGGCCCGCAGCCTAAACGCAAGCATTCAAACACTTGACTCAACCATATACCTATGTTACCTTGTGAGTCAAGCACACACGCCAACTTGTGTGAATAGCTGATAAAAATCAAACGCTCCAGTGGGAACTGGGGGCGTTTGGGGTCACAGTCCTGGTGGACGATGAGTCGTAAACCCTCGCCGTCGTGTCCCCCCACCCCGGACTCGTGTAAAGTCCTGCGATTCTAAAGCGACCTGAATACGCACCCTACGTCGGCGCGCGGTGGTGCGTTCCTAACTTTAACAATCGCATACTTTATAAAACACCGTTGGGACGGCTTGCAAAAGGCAGTCTCGGTAGGTTTAAGGAGAGTCTTCTGGATCAACCGCGATAGACATAAGGCTTCGGCTCTTTATAGATGATTGTTGGTTCAGTTTGTGAGGCCATGACAACCTCCTCTATTTAAATTTCTCGAACAGTTCACGTAGGACAACACGGAAAACAGCACTTTCGTTAATCGCTCCTGCCAGTTGGTGATGGCAGGGGCATTTTTTGATTCCAGGTGATTGGTTTTTAGTTAAAATCCCGCGCGCCCTGATGAAACGAAATCATTTAGTAGATGTTTCGCCGGGGCACGATAGGTCGTACCCCTGCGTATATAGGGACGAGACATTGCGTCAGCACGTCCGCCGTCACCAACCGGCGAAAAATAAATGGACGAAATGTATTTCGTCCCTACATTCTCTTCTTTGCGCCTTTGTGTCCTTGCGCCTTTGCGTTACGCTTTTCTCTTCATCTTTTTTTAGCTAATCGCTTCTTTCTGCCCCACCGTACCCTTTTGAATTTGGGCTTCGTTGTATAGATGATGACCAAAGAAAAGAGGTATACGATGAACGAATTGAAAAACAAAATCGCGTTGGTGACCGGCGGCAACCGGGGTATCGGGCGCGGGATTGTCGAAACCCTGACCGCACAGGGTGTCCACGTATGGGCACTCGCCCGCGACGCCGAACGGCTGGAAACCCTCAAACGGGAAGTTCCGGGCGTGGACATCATCAGCGCCGACGTGACCGATCCGGCAGTAGCCGCCGAAGCGCTGCACGAGGTCTGCCCGGATATTCTGGTGCTCAACGCGGGCGCGATGCCTACGATGATGCCCGCCCATCAACAAACCTGGGAACAGTTCAGCACAGTCTGGGATACCGATGTCAAATCGACCTTCGAGTTCGGCAAAGAGGCGCTGACCATGCCGCTGAAACCGGGCAGTGCGGTTATTATTGTTTCCAGCGGAGCCGCCCTGAGCGGATCGCCTCTGTCGGGCAGCTACGCGGGCGCAAAACGGACACAGTGGTTTATGGCACAGTATTTCCAGGGCGAGTCAAAAGCCTTAAACCGCGACATCCGCTTCATCGCCCTGGTTCCGATGCAAATCGTTGGCTCGACGGACATCGGTCATAAGGCGGCAACCGTTTATGGCGCACAGCAAGGCCTGACCAAAGAGCAGTTTTTGGAACTCCGGGGCGTGCCGCTCACTCCGGAAGGTGTCGGTCAGGGTGTTCTCTCGCTGCTCACGGATAACACTTACGGCGAGGGCGTCGCCTTCGGCATCAATGGCGAAGGTGTGAAGGCGCTGAATTAGTGGATAGCCAAAAGCTGAAGAGAAAAGCGTAACACAAAAGCGCAAAGGTAGGGACGAGACATGTCTCGTCCGCTGTCACCAACCGGCGAAAGCAAAATGTTGATCATTTAATTCGGTAAAACGGACGAAATATATTTCGTCCCATATGCACCAAGATAAGGAAATTGAGAGCGAAAA
>JBDTNB010000043.1:0-43350 GCA_039933955.1 Chloroflexota bacterium | reverse complement strand
GCCTCATCCGTCGTTGCCATGGTGCGGCGGTGGACGCCGGGGAGCATTTCAATCTGTCCGGCGTCAACGGGGGTGATAAAGTAGCCATCTGCCATGTCGGTATTCAACCTCACTTGCTGTCTGTGAAAAATAAATCTTTGCCTAGATTATGCGCGTAGTTGGACAACTTGTCCATCAGTCCTGTTAGCGCCAAAAAATCGACAGCAAAAGTGGAAAGTGGAAAGTGGAAAGTGTTACAGTATTGGGCGAGGGATATGAAACGTTTACAAAGTCGGATTTTAGGTGTGTGTAACCCCACTTGCCTACTCTATACGCACATAAACAACACATCGGAGACCATGAACTGTGACGCCCTGGCCGCATAAGCCGTTTATTTATGAGATCAATACCTGGGTGTGGTTGGATGCCCTGAGCCGCACCTATAACTGGCCGGTGACGCTGGAAAACGTGCCAGATAAAGTGCTGGATGAATTGGCCGGTTACGGCGTAGATGTCATTTGGCTGATGGGCATCTGGCAGCGCAGCCCCGCCGCACGCGCCAGCGCCATGAAATACGCCGCGCAGTATAAACCTGCCCTGCCCGATATGACCTATGATGATATTGTCGGTTCACCCTATGCCGTCGGAGCCTATCAGGTAGACGAAAATTTTGGTGGGCGGCATGGTCTCGCGCTGTTCCGCCAGCGCCTTGCCGAACGCGGACTGCGCCTCATGCTGGACTTCGTACCCAATCATGTCGCCACCGATCATGCCTGGATACGAGTCCATCCTGATTATATGGTGCTGGGCACACCCAAAGACCTGGAAAAACGCTCAACCGATTTTTTCTCCGCACGGGATGCCACCGGCAAAGCGATTGTGGTCGCGCACGGGCGTGATCCGCACTTCCCCGGCTGGATCGACACCGCACAAATCAATGGCTTCAGCACCGGCGCGCGCCATGCCACGCTGACCACGCTGCTCGACATTGCGACTCAGTGCGACGGTGTGCGCTGTGATATGGCGATGCTGCTGGTGAACGATATTTTCGCGCGCACCTGGCAAGGGCATGTCAGCGCGCCGCCCAAGACCGAATTCTGGCAGGATATTATTCCACCGATGAAAGCCGCCTATCCTGACTTTAAGTTTATGGCCGAAGTCTATTGGGATATGGAAGCCCATCTGCAATACATGGGCTTCGATTTCACCTACGATAAGCGCCTGTATGACCGCATCCGCGACAATAAAGTCCCGGACATCCGCGCCCATTTGATCGCGCCGGGGGATTTTCAGCAGCGGTTGGTGCGTTTTATCGAAAACCACGACGAACAGCGCGCCACCGAGAGCCTGGGTATCGAACGCAGCAAAGCGGCGGCGGTGCTGGTGTGTACCCTCCCCGGCGCAACCCTGCTGCACGATGGGCAGTTCAGCGGCCGGCACGTCAAATTACCGGTGCAGCTCGGACGCCAACCCTATGAACCCGTCAATGAGGAATTAAAAGCCTTTTACGAGGTCATCCTACTTGAAACGCGCGCGTCGATTTATCAGACTGGCGAGTGGTGGTTATTCACCGTTGCCGCCGGTCAAGAAAACGGCACGCACGAAAACCTGACGGCTTACGGTTGGCGGCAGGGTGATGACCGGCGACTGATCGTCGTCAATATGAGCGATAAACCGGCGCAGGGTCATATCGAATTGGAAGATGGTTGGCCGGAAGTGGGCGAGGCCGATTGGCATCTGACCGATGTGCTCAACGGGGATCGCTATGTACGCCAGGGCGATTTGCTGGAAAATATGGGGCTGTACGTGGACTTAAAACCCCTCAGCGCCCACATTTTCCATTTTGGGCAGGCGTGAAATATCGCCCAATTCACTTTTCACAACCAATTATCAGGAGAATGATTTTGACGACTCACGAAAATCCGCTTCCGCGCCGTGCCAACAAAACACTGCTTTTCAGCGTGGCAGTAGGGGTTATAGCGCTGGCGATCTATGTCTGGGCATTCGTAAATCACCAATCGAATTTCCTCATCGACGTGGGGTTAGTGACCTTTTTAGTGCTCATAGTATGCCCGGTCATCGTCACTATTGTCGCCGTGAGATCGACACTCAAGACTATAAAATCCTCAGGTAGCAACCCTCCCATCCGCGACTACATGATGTTGGTTTTGCGGAAATGTGCCTTGCTGATTGCCATCGACGCGCTGGTTTTCATTCCGATTTTCGCTATCTTTTGGCTCTACACTAATTTATTATTTGCAGCCATTTTCCATAGCACCCAGCTATCGACGAACTATAACCAACAAGCATTGGAAGGCCTTCTTACAGGTGTGGGATTGTGGGGGGCGAATTTGTGGGCGGCGCTGCTGGGCGTGAGTTTTGCAATCCGTTGGTCGCACTGGCTAAAAGCTTCCGCAGCCACGCTCGTGGTGCTGATACTCACTTTGGTGGTGATCTATTGGCTGGAGGATCAGAGCCGCACCATCCACCTGTATTTCGCTGTGATGGCAGCCTTACTGCCCTACCTGTTGACTGGCGCAGGTCTCTGGTTGCTGCGTTCCCAGAACGCAAATATGGCTTTAAAGACCGACAGCGCCGTTAGCTAAAACGACCTACATGCAGCAGAATCCCGCAAAAACAAAGTCCATCCGACCGGGCTTTCTGTTATTTCAGAAAGCCGGGTTTTTGTTTGCCGATTTGACTGAAGTGCTAGAAAACGAGCAGGGCAATATATATGTCGTCCGCTTTTGAGAAAACACTTCTTATTGACAGGCGACAGCTAATCATGCTACGATTTGACCGACTGGTCAAATGAGAGTGCATATGACAATCGATACCCGCGAACGGCTGATTGAAAGCGCCATCGAACTGGTTTTGACTTCGGGTTACAATGCTACCGGAGTCAAAGAGTTGTGCCAGCACGCGCAGGTTCAAAAAGGCAGTTTTTATCACTTTTTCCCGTCCAAACGTGATCTGGTGATCGAAGCCCTGAACCGCCAGTGGGAACGCCAAACCCTACTGCTGCTCGATCCGGTTTTCAGTGAACCGATCCCGCCGCTGGATCGAATCGTCAAAATGTTTGAGGTGGTCGCCGCCCATCAGGCACGCCTCAAACAAACCTACGGGCATGTCTGCGGCTGCCCCTTTGGAACGCTGGCGCAGGAACTCAGCATCCATGATGAACCGGTGCGCGACAAATTGACCACAATTTTTCATCACTGGGCGGGCTACATCGAAAGGGCGTTGGCGGAAGCCGTCGCCATCGGAGACTTGCCGCCCATGTCCATTAGCCAGAACGCGCAGGCCATCCTTTCTTATCTTCAGGGCTTAATGTTGATGGCGAAAACCCACAACGACCCCTATTTGATTCAACGTTTTGCGTCAACCGCCAGGAGCATCGCGCAAAATACGGCCTGATATTTTTTTGAAAGCTGCGAGACGACCAGTCAACTAGCCACACAATGACCCATCACATCCTTATTGAAGCACAGGAGTATCCCATGACAGCCGACGTGACCACCGACCCGACCCTGGAAGCGCAAATCAGCGCCTTTATGCGCGAAAGAGCCAGCGTGTCTACCGCTCCCGCACCCTCGGCGGGCACTGCCGCCCGCGTACAGCAGCTCGAAATGCTCATTCAAACTCAAGCAGCCGAGAAAAGTTTGCAGGTGGGGCAAATTGCGCCGGATTTCTCGCTGCCTAATGTGGATGGCAGCGCTGTGAATTTACAAACCCTGCTGGAAAATGGCCCGGTGGTGGTCACTTTTTATCGGGGCGATTGGTGTCCATTTTGCAATTTGACCCTGCGTGCCTACGAGCACATCCTGCCGCAGATTCAAGCTTTAGGCGGAACACTGCTCGCCATCTCGCCGCAAACACCAGACTATTCGATCCTCACAGTAGAGCATAAAGCCCTCACCTACCCAGTTTTGAGCGATGTGGGCAACCATACCGCGCGTGCCTATGGGATAGTGTTCACCGTGCCCGAAGTAGTACGCCCCTACTCGGCAAATTTAGAGCAGTATAATGGCGACGGTTCGTGGGAAATGCCGATGGCAGCAACCTATGTCATCGACCAGAACAGCAAAGTACGGTTCGCCTCGGTCAACCCTGATCCCACCAAACGCGCGGAGCCAAACGCCATTTTGGAAGCACTCAAAAAGCTCTAAGGCTTCGCTGCAACGATTCGAATAGGAGACGCACAACGTCCCCTATCCATTGATTTGCAATGTACTGAGATGATCTTGAATCAGGTTGGTGTGACCTGTTCGTCGGTCATGCCAAAGCGCCGGGTGCGGTGGTTGTATTCTTCTATGGCCTTGCGCAGTTCGTCTTTGCTGAAATCCGGCCAGTAAGTCTGGGTGACATAATACTCGGAATATGCACCCTGCCAGATGAGGAAATTGCTGACGCGCAGTTCGCCGCTGGTGCGGATAATCAGGTCAGGGTCAGGCAGGCCGCCGGTATACATATATTGGTTGAGCAAATCTTCCGTCACCTGCTCCGCCGGGATGCCTGCCTTGATGATTTCGCGCACCGCATGGACTATTTCCAGGCGTCCGCCGTAATTGAAAGCCACATTGAGGATCAGCCGGTGGTTGTTTTTGGTGAAATCGCAGGCGTATTTGATTTTCTTTTGCAGCGCCGGGGCGATTTGCTCCAACTGGCCGATATGCCGGATTTGAACACCGTTGTCATTGAGTTCGCGCAGTTCGCGGTCAATCACGGTTTCCAGAATCGTCATCAACAGCCGCACTTCCAGCGGTGGGCGACGCCAATTCTCGGTGGAGAAGGCATAAATCGTCAGCACTTCGACGCCAAACTCGACACACGCCTTGATGATCTGGCGCAGATTTTCGGTTCCGGCGCGGTGGCCTTCGGTGCGCGGCAAACCACGCGCTTTGGCCCAGCGGCCATTGCCATCCATGATGATGGCGACATGGGTAGGGACATGCTCTAATTTTGACGCAGCCGGACTCTCTGATTTTTCTGGCGCAATAATCACCATTTACGAATCACTTTTCTCTATGTACCCATTTCAATCTTGGCGCAGATCCAACTCACTTATGGTACAAAGCAAACCTAAAAAAGGCTTAACAAGTGAATAGTTATCAGACGCCAGTTTCCAGTGGAATTCCAACAGCCCGTTCATTTTATCGGCGAAGTGTTGGAAATATCTTTTACTGGCAACTGAAAACAGATAGTGAGCGACTATCGCCCCCTAAATCTCCATGATGTCTTTTTCTTTGGCTTTCCCGGTTTCGTCTAGCTGTGCGATGTATTGATCGGTCAGCTTTTGGATTTCGGCCTCACCGCGTTCCAGGTCGTCTTCGGAAATCAACTTCTCTTTCTCGAAGTCCTTAAGGTCGTCGTTGGCGGAACGGCGCACGTTGCGGATGGCAACTTTGGCTTCCTCGATACGCTTGTGCAGAAATTTGACCAGTTCCTGGCGGCGTTCGCGCGTCAGCGGCGGCATATTCAGGCGGATGATGTCGCCATCGGTGTTGGGGTTGATGCCAATTTCCGACTGTTGAATCGCCTTTTCGATGGATTTGACCGCACTTTTATCGAACGGGCGGATCAAAATTTGCATCGGCTCCGGCGTAGAAATGCTGGCAAGCTGGCGCAGTTCGGTGTCCTGCCCGTAGTATTCCACCATCAGGCGATCCACCAGCGCGGTACTCGCCCGTCCGCCCCGGATACCTTGCAGGTCTTCCTCGAAAACATGCATGGTCGATTTCATTTTGCTTTTTGTTTCGTTGATAATGTCGTTAATCATGGTGTTAGATACCTCCGTGTTGAAAAGAAGTAATTTTTTGGTTCTGGGTACTGAGTACCGAGTCAAGATCAAGTGCTATTTAGGCTTTGGCTGCCGGTCAACTGATGCGCGTAAGCCGCCAACAATCCTGCTTACTTCCTGTGTTTGACTTAACAATTCACTGAATTCAAGCTGGCTCAAATAACCAATATCCAGCGCAAGATAAAGTTGAGAACGTACTTCGGCACAGGATGCTTTGGCAACGACTAAAAAGTGATGGAATTCACTGGGATTTTTGCGTTCAAAGCCTTCAGCGATGTTAGACATAACGGATACTGCGGCACACTGAATTTGGCTGGACAAACCAAAATCTTTCGCAAATCGGTCACTTCGAGTAGCGAGATAAATCGCCATTGCGAGTTCGCGCGACTTCTGCCACGCAATTAAATCCTCGAACTTTTCTACGCCCAATCACTTGTTCCTTTTATTTTACTACATGGCACTTTATCACTTTCTTTCCTGTTCCTACCCGTCACTTAACGCCTATATCATGCTTCTGTATTTACTCGGTACTCAGAACTCAGGACTTCTTTAACTATGCTTTCCAACCCTGCCAACCACGCGCTTGCCATGCGGAATAGAGCGCGATAGAACCGGCGGTGGCGACATTCAGGCTGGCGAGATGCCCGCGCATCGGCAGGGAGAGTAACAAATCGCAGGTTTCGCGCACAAGACGGCGCATCCCCTCGCCTTCGCTGCCCATCACCAAACCGAGCGACATATTCAAATCAGTTTTGTCCAGCGGCGGGATGTCCGGGCCAGCTTCCAGGCCGACCATCCACACATCCTGCTCCTTCAGGTCTTTCATCACGTTGACCAGATTCGTCACCTGGGCGACCTGTAAAAATTCCACCGCACCAGACGACGCATTGACCACCGACGGCGTAACCGATACGCTGCGGCGTTCCTGGATAATCACGCCATGCACACCCACCGAATCGGCGACACGCAGCAGCACGCCGACGTTTTGCGGGTCTTTGAGCAAATCCAGCAGCAGGATAAACGGTTTCTCGTTTTTGCTCTGCGCCAGACTCAAAATATTTTCGACGTCCGCATACGGATACGGCCCGACGCGCAGCGCCACACTCTGATGGTTCGCGCCCGGAGCCAGGTCGTCGATAATGCGTTTGGCGGTGCGCTGGACTTTAATGCCGCGCTTTTGCGCCTCAGCAATAATATCGGCGATCATGCCTTTTTCTTCAACCGTTTCGGTGAGGAGGAGTTGTTCTATCGTGCGTCGTTCCGCGCGTAGAGTCTCCATCACCGCCCAATGTCCGTAGACAAATTCAGCCATTCGTTACCCCAATTTGCCCCGCCCAGGTTTCGATTTGTTCCCGGCGGAGCATGTAGTGAAGATAGGTGCTATTACTGAACCTACCTGAAATCATATCTCTGAGCAAGCACTCAAGTGTGTTCTGTGATTTAAATACACTATCCGGCATGGCCTCAATAAAATCCACAATCTGCTGAAAAGATGAATCGAGATTAGCCATAACCCGTTCCAGACTTAGGATGCGATAGACTGCTATAGTCTGGGCGTTGATCGTATTCGGATCAATAAAATCGTACGCAATTCGCCTTTCAAGAAATTGAGCGTCCCTTATCTCCTGGACTGAAAATAAATTACAGATAATCATTTGAGCCAGCACATCTTTCACTGACCATTCATCGACTAAACCCGGTTCTAGCATTTTCGCAGAAGTAAGCCGATCAACTGTCGTCCTCAAAAGGTTATATTCCATATGCAACCGATTGAGGATTTCGATTCTTGACAGTTGTTCGTCCATAGGAATTTTCCTATTTTTTTTCTCGGCGTCCTCTGCGTCTCGGCGGTTCAATTTTCTTTAGTTGACCCGCCAGATCGTACCATCGGCGCGGTCTTCCAGGACGACGCCTAATTTTTCCAGTTCGGCACGGATGCGGTCACTTTCCTGGAAGTTTTTCGACTTGCGCGCGTCGGCCCGCATCTGGATCAGCAATTGAATTAACCCGGATTCGCGCTGGCCGTTGCTCGACGCGGCGGAATCAGCTTCCGGGATGATGCCCAGAACGTCGCCGCCCAGGTCGCGGTAGGTTTTGTCGATGGCAGCCAGGATCGGCTGACCGATAGCACTGCCGCTGTTTAGCAATGTATTCACATCGCGCGTGAGTTCTTGCAGCGCGGCGATGGCTTTGGGCGCATTGAAATCGTCGTCCATGACCTCGCCAAAAATTTTGCGGGCTTCGTCTAATCGCGCCAGGAAACCGTTACCCTCGTCGCTGGCGGGTGCGCTGGCGGCCATCTGCCGCGCCATACGTACCGGCGTATACATCCGTTCCCAACCGGCGGCGGCGGCCTGCATACCCTCGTCACTGTAATCGACGGGGCTGCTGTAATGGGCGCTCAATGCGAAGTAACGGATCACTTCCGGGCGGTGTTTTTGCAACGCATCCTTGATGGTGATGAAGTTATACAGGCTCTTCGACATCTTCACGCCATCGACGGTCAAGCTGCCGACCAGCATCCAATATTTGGCGAATTCGGCATCATTGGCGCATTCGCTCTGGGCGATTTCGCTCTCATTGTGCGGGAAGATGTTATCAATGCCGCCGCCGTGAATATCAAAAGTGTCGCCCAGATATTTTTTCGCCATCGCCGAGCACTCGATATGCCAGCCGGGGAAACCTTCACCCCAGGGGCTGTCCCAGCGCAGGATGTGTTCCGGTTCGGCATTTTTCCACAGCGCAAAATCTTCCGGGTTGCGTTTTTCATCGCGGATGACCTCGCGTGAACCAGCTTCCTGGGCTTCGACCTTGCGGTTAGACAGCTTGCCGTAATCTTGGTCGCTGCTCACATCGAAGTAGACGCTGCCGTTGGAAACGTAGGCATTTTCCTTCTGGATCAAGGTTTCGATCATCTTGATTTGTTCGGGGATATGGGCGCTGGCACGCGGGGAAATATCCGGGCGGCGCACACCGAGGGTGTCCATGTCCTCAAAGTAGCTGCGAGCGTATTTCTCGACAATTTGCATCGGGCCAGCCTGTAATTGGCGTGCTTTTTTGATAATGCGATCTTCGCCGTCATCGAGCAAATGACCGACATCGGTCAGGTTTTGCACGTAGAGCACGTCCAGGCCGGAATAACGCAGATAACGCACAACCGTGTCAAAAGAAATGTAGGTTTTGGCGTGTCCCAGGTGAGCGTAATCCTGCACCGTCGGGCCGCAGACATACATACTCACATGCCCCGGTGTGAGCGGCACAAATTCCTGTTTTTCGCGTCCGAGTACGTTAAATATCTTCAGCGCCATGCACCTGTTGTCCTTCACAATCCTGTATTAGGATAGTCATGTTGATCTTGTATGTGAGGATTTATTGTAGCGCAGAACCTCATGACAGCCTATAGAAAATTTCCCGTAAAATAAAGATAAGCATAACAGAGGGGAGCGCACACATGACACCGATAAGCAGTTGGCGCAAGGCATGGATGATTATGATAGTCGTCACCGGCCTGTTTATTTTCGACCTGACGATGGGGCTGGCAGCCAGTTATCCTTATCGCGTTTCCCCTTATGTCAACGATTATGCCAATGTGCTCACACCGCAGACTTCCGCCGCGCTGACCGCGATGCTCACCGAGATGCAGAGCCGCGATAAGGTTGAAATGTCGGTCATCACCATCAACTCGATCCACGATTATCCGGCGGGCGATGCCACCATCGAAGATTTTGCCCTACATCTGTTCAACCGCTGGGGATTGGGCAACGCCCTGACCGATAAAGGCATTCTGATGGTGGTCGCCATCAAAGATCACAAGGTGCGTATCCAACTGGGCGATGGCTACAACGGCTCTTACAGCGATCAGGCGCAGGGCGTGATTACCAGTTATATCCTGCCGGCCTTCCGCGTCAACGATTACAACACTGGCATCCTGAAAGGTGTCAAAGGCGCGATCCATATGGCAACCGGGAATTGGGCGACAGGTGGTCAACTTATCTTCGCTGATGATCCCAGTTTCCCCTTAGTTGTCGGCGGTGTTGGGCTGTTGGGATTGGGGATTCTGGGTTTTGGAGTCTATTCCTATTCCAGCCACAAATGCCCGTCCTGCGGCAAGAGCACATTGCAGACCAGCAGTACAATCACGCGCGCGCCGACGATCAGTCACGGCGGCGAAAAAGCGATTATTCGCGACTGTCCTAACTGCGGCTTTCATGATGAACGCACGGTGATGCTGGGGGCGCTAACGCCTTACTACAGCAGTGCCCGCTCAGGCCGCTATCACGACAATTGGGGCGGCGGTGGCTCATCCAGCAGCGGATCATCGGGCGGTGGTGGACATTCCTCCGGCGGCGGTGCAACCGGCAGTTGGTAATTCATGCTGGCACGCATATTGAGCGAAAATTATGGTTTGGCGGATGTTCTCTTGACACCCGCCCCACGCGGCTTCGTCGCTGAAACCTATTACGTCGATTCAGAGTCGGGGCGCTACTTCGCCAAACTGGTCAAAATCTCGCGCGATTCCGAAATTCTCGAACAATCGCTGCCCGTTTTACTCGCGTTGCGCAAGTTGGGCATCGAGGTCATCAACTACCCCATTTCAACTCTTGATGGGCGTTTAAGCCTGCCCGTAGGCAATCAACTACTCGTCCTGTTCAACTATATTGCTGGACAAACCGACGATCACTTTCCGCTCGAACCGTATGTTAAAGTGTTGGCGCAGGTTCACGAATTATCGAATCAAATTCGTGTACCGCTTCCGTCGGAAACGTTCGATCTCGAATTCAAAAACGACCTCATAGAACAGCTTCATCGCTTGGGCGCAGGCACATTTGACCAGCCGCAAGAACGTGCATTACAAGCCTGGGTAATCGAGCGCTACGAGGCTATCCTGCGCGATCTGTCCCTGCTGGAAGCGACCCTCGAACCGCTGCGGGCGGCGAAAATGCCCATCGTCCTGACTCACGGCGATGCGGCAGGGAATGTCGTCTACGATGACGGCCAATTATCGGTGATTGATTGGGATACCGTGCTGTTTGCGCCGCGCGAACGCGATACCTGGTTTCATCGCCATACGCCGGGCTTTTTAGACTTGTACCGGACGTTTGTGCCCGGATACAAGTTTGACCCGACAGCCTACCGTTTTTACCTCTACAAACGTTACCTCGAAGATATGGTTGGTTTTATCGACAAAATATTATCGCCAGACGGCAGCACCGCCGATAAAATCCATAACCTGAGCGAACTCTACAAAACCTGCGACGACTGGCTGCGTCCCCTGATGGAGATAGAACGAACAGGGTTTTAACTTGCAATAATATCAATCTGACCTGCTGAGGGATTGGAGCGAACCAGACCTTTCCCCAGTCTTGTTTCGTAGCTTTTCAATTCCACTTCAGTTTGACCATCAGTATTGATCGCATCCAAAACGAGGCCGTCTCAAGTGTGTTGAATGGTATCCATTCACCGGAGACGGGAAAACTGAAATCATCAAATAATCCAACACCTACAATCGTATCGTTCCACAAAATTTCGGCGAAAAGTTTGCCCTTATCCTCCTGTTCCTCAATGTAAAAGGCCAGCTTTAAACCAGGGATCAACTTCGCCTGATAATCATCCAGTGATGTACCCAAACCATCGGCAACAATCGTGACTTCTTTGGCTTCTTTCAGCGACAATCCAAAAATCTGCCGTACCAATTTAATCCTCTCAATAAAGTGACCACCCTCGGCTTTTGCAGCCAAAGATATATCGTTCGGCGTAGCGCCCTGGTCGGCAAATTCTTTGTATTTCTGAAAATCGTCCATCATCATGTCTCACTGTTGAAATACTCGCGCACGGCATGAGGCGCGAAAATGCCGCGATCCGTGACGATGGCGCTCCTGAACTGGAATAAAAAAGCCCGACTGTGTGAGTCGGGCTTTATGATTGTTATCGCACTACATATTCGATGCTCTCCAGGCTGCACTCGCCCCAGATGATGGTATAGGGTTTACCGTCGGCGTACCACGTACTCAGGCTGAAGCGTCCATCAGCCAGTCGTGCCACGATAGCCCAGTCGGTTTTTGCCAGTATGATATTGCCATCAGTTGGCACACCGGCATCGGCAATTTCCGCAGCGGTCAAACGGATTTCATCTGTGCCTTTGGCGGTGACCGGATCAATGCGGATCACCTGCACACCAGCATACTGGCAGTAAACAGCCGCCGGGGCAGCCCGATCCGCCACATGATGGTTGATGCGACCATCGCCGGGGTTGAACAACACTTCAGCATTCGGGTCTATAGCCGAGGCATCACCACAGCTAATGCCGCCGGAAATAGTGCCCGTGCCGGTCAAATTGCGTAGAGAAAGCGATGTAATTCCGGCGGTTTTGATGGTGAAGGTAGCGCTGCCACCCTGTGGAATTACAGCGACAGGCGTGCCAGCCGGTGCTTCGACAGTGACTTGAGCTGCTGTACCGTTATGGGTGATGGTGAATGTATCGCCAACATTGAATGCCTGACCAAAATAATTGACATCTCCCGTAACCGGCCCGTATGATTTTCCATTCAGGGAGTCACAGGAATTGGAACTTGCATTGACGGCAGCGGGTGAATTAGCGAAAACGAACAAGCCGGTGAGCACTAGAGTCAGCAGGGACAACCGGAAATAGGTACGCATGAACGACCCTCGTTTGACCATAAACTAAAATTTGCGTAACAAAAACATCAAACGGAGATTGTAATCTATAAACCAGTACAGGTGAAAAGATTTAACAAAAACCGGGATTCAACCGGGCTGATTGAAATACTCGCGTACTGCATGGGGTGCGAAGATGCCGCGATCCGTCACGATGGCACTGATGAGGTGCGGCGGCGTGATGTCGAAGGCTGGATAGTAACCGTCAATGCCGTGAATCGCCGTGCGGACAGCACCTTCTTCCCCGCGCGCGTAAAAAATTTCGTCGGGATTGCGCTCCTCGATGGGAATATCCGCGCCGGTTTCGGTGTGCGGGTCGGGGCCATCGTAACCCAGGACATAAAACGGTTTGCCGAAATGATGGGCAGCGATGGCGTGGGTCAGCGTGCCGATTTTGTTGGTGATATGCCCGTCGAGCGTGATACGATCCGCCGCGCAGATAAATTTGTCGAGCTTGCCGACACTCATCAGGTGCGCGGACATGCCGTCGGTGATGAGTTTGAAAGTGATGCCCATCTCCTGGGCGCTGGCGGCGGTCAGGCGCGCACCCTGGAAATACGGGCGGGTTTCGCAGCCGACCAGTGTGATATTTTTGCCAGACTGCTTGGCCGTCCACAGCATCCAGCACAAGGCCGCCCCAGCGATGCAGTGCGTCAAAATCTGGTCGCCATCGTTGACCAGTCGCGCCGCATATTGACCACATTTGCGGCTGACCTCATTGCCGCGCTGAATTTCCCCGTTCACGTAATCCAGCGTTGCGCGGAAGGGATCGCGCTGCTCACGCAAGGCATCATGGGCGACTTTAAGCACCGCCGGGATGATGTGATTCAAGTCGTCGGCAGTCGGACGGGTCGCCAGCAAACGCTTGGCGACCTGTTCCAGATAGATGGCCTGCCGCGTCGGCGTGGCGTCCAGATCGCGTGCAGCCATCGCCAATCCGAGTCCGGCGACGTAGGCCAGCGGCGGGCCACCCTGCACGGTCATATCTTCGATGGCGTGGGCGACCTCTTCCACCGTGCGCAGAATTACGAATTCTGTCGTAAACGGATATTTGCGGCGGTTAAGCACCACCACCGCTTTTTCATCTTCATCGTAGCGCAGGGTTTTAAACCGATCCGCCAGCAGCGCGGGCGGCGTGTCGAGAGTCAGGGTTTGTTCCAGGTCGGTCATCAATTTCACCACAAATTTGCGTGCGAACAACAATTAGACCCGTTGTAGCACCTGCCCCATACGCTTGTCAACTCCGCTAGAGTTACCGCACCGAATTGGAATGATCTATCGTAAAAGGATTCTATACTCGGAATCAGCGATGGGTCTCTGTCCAAATAAGCACTTCTGAAAGCAGGTTGCAAATGGCTAGATTACGAACACAGGTTGTCTTAGGAATGCTCGGACTTGGGCTACTGTTCGGTCTCCAGGGCGTTGCATCCGCTCAGGACACAGCGCCGACCCGCTACCTCGCTTTCCAGATGTTCACCGGCGCGCCGGATACCAGCCTGCCCATTGGCGGATCGGGCGGGAATCCATTGTCCCCGCCGCCCAGCAAAGCCGAGATGAGCCGCTTTGTCGGACGGCTGATTCAAACGATTGGCATAACCGGGCAGGCGCAAACTAAACTGGCCTTTATTATTGGCCCGCTGGCCTTCGATCACAGCGACGCGCAGTTGCGGCAGATGATCCAGGACGCTTTCGCCATCGCACTTGAGCAGAACATCGCCGTCGGCTTTCACATCGACGATTCGATGTTCTGGGCGGGACGCACCGATTTGTTAGCCGATCCTGCCAATATCGAGTGGCTGGATTGGGCGGGCACGCTCAACACGGGCAGACGACTCGACTGGGGAGCCGAACCGGCGCGGATTGCCCCACAAATGTGCCTGAACAGCCCCGCCATTCAAGCGGCGGTTCGCCACCTGGGAACTGATGTAATCGGCAGCGCTGTCCGTGACGGGATTGCGACCCTCGAAGCGCAGGGCAAACCGGAATTGTTCGCCGGGGTGATCGCCGGATGGGAAACCCAGATCGGGCGCGATTTTGAAACCGATCAATATCTCGGTTACTGCGCCCTGACCCATCGCGGTTTCAGCGCGGAGCATCCACCACAGGATATAGACAGCGAACGCGATCAGATTGTGCAGGAATTTATCGAACTGTGGACAGGGAGCCTCGCTGAGGGGGGAGTCGATCCGGCGAAAATTTATTCGCATACCGCTCTGACCTCCACTCAGTCCTATAAAAACCGGCAGGACGCCGCATTGAGCTATTCGCAGATCAACCAGTTTGCGCCGCCATCGGTTGCTTTTGGCGAACATTATCATCCCGGTTTCAGCACCTATCCGCAGCCGGGGCTAATGGAACAACTCGACGACGAATTGGCACAACACAATAATCCAGCCTGGGCGTCATCTGAAGGCGCAAATATTATTCTCCCGCTGATGGCGAGTCCTGGCAGCATGGAAACTTATCTGGCGAAGCTGTTTAATCATGGCGCGGCGCTGGTGAACATTTTTGGCTGGGGCATCGGGTCGGCGGCGGATGAAAACCCCTTTCGCGCGGCAGCCGAAGCACCCGATTCGATCAGCGCGTATCAGAAATTTCTGAACGGTGGCGCGCTCGTCGAAGGTGATTTTGTGTTCCCGGATTTACCCAGCAAAATTCAACTGATTCAGACTCAACTCCCGCTCTGGCTGCAACAAAACCCAGATCGCCAATCGGAAATTGAATCGCTCCTGCACCAACTCGACGAATCCATCAAAGCCGGCCAGTATCAGCAGGCCACTAAACTTGCCGAGGATATTCTGGCGATCATCAGCCCGTAAACACGGGGCGGGTATCGGACAAGCCGCGTGTTTTCCTGGAAGGCCGCGTGGGTGTCGGACAAAGTGCTGAATGACGAGCGATAAGTAACCCGTAAAGGCCAAAGCCTGTCCGATAAGGCCGCGTGGATGCTGGACAGCAGAATCCAGAAAAAGTTGAGGATAAATGTTTGATGGCACAGCCGCGCTCCTGGTGATTTTGGGAGCATCATTATAGTACAAATGTTCTAAAATGTCAATCCCCGAAATGAGATGTTTTTATGATTGACCGTCCATTTTGGCACGGGCTTCAGCGATTTGTTCCTGAATATGATCCCACAATGATCCTGATTGGACATAGGGGTGGTCAACAGCTAATGCCCGCTCCCAACAGGCAATTGCCTGTTGATAATTCTGCATTTCCGCATAAATATCGGCTAATTGCACCAGGCTGTTTGCTGTCAAAAACAATCCGCGTTTACCGATTGCTTCATACACAGCTATAGCCTGCTCTATGCTATGGATTGCTTGTGGGTAGTTCTTTAAGCTGTGATGCAATGAACAGATTTGACCCAGATTGTATGCTACTGCAAATTGATCTTCGATTTCATGCGCGATAACTGCTGCCGCTTCGAAAGCGCTCAAAGCCCGCTCATAATTTTCCTGCTGATAAAAAAGCGAGCCGAGGTGCGATAACTGCCCCATCTCCAGTTTTCGGTCAGCAATTTTGCGCGCGATTGCCAAAGCCTGCTCGAAATGCTGTTCGGCCCCAACATAGTCGTGCAGATTCAGCCGCGACCAACCTAAATCGCCTAAATACTGCCCCTCAAGCCCTTGATCGTTGATCTCGCGGGCGACAGTCAGCGCTGCTTCGAAAAAATGACTGGCCTGAAGATGATCTTTTTTCGTTCGTTCCCAGGGGACAGTGCAGCAGGTTCCCAATCCGGCAAGACATTGGGCTTCCCGGTGTTTATCGCCAATTTCGCGGGCGAGTGCTAAAGCCTGCTGATGATAGTCGATAGCGCCTTGTATATTGCCCGACGAGAAAAACAGGTAGTGGCCGCCCAGGTTATACAGTATTTTGGCCTCACCCTTTTTGTCGCCACACTCGCGGGCAAGGGCTAATTTCGCCTGGGACTCTTCATCAACTTCCCGAAAATAATCGCTGAGTCCAGGTATCTGTTCCTCTGGCATATCAGACACGACCCGGAATGTCCCCGCCCATTTTGCGGCGCAGTTCGGTCATATGCGTTTCAATACTGCCCGCGAAGGTTGTAGCTCTTGTGGTGCGTAAAACGGCCAGGGATTGCTGCATATAACTTAAGGCCGTTAGAAAGTCGCGCTGATTTTCATAGATCAATCCCAGTCCTCTAAGGGCAATCCCCTCGTCAGTCGCATCCTGAATCTCGCGGGCAATCGCTAAAGCCGATTCGCACTTTTGAATGGCTTCCGGCACTTTATCTAGCCGCAGATAAAGCATCCCCAGGCTGTAGAGGTGATTGCCCTGCGCACGTCGATTTCCGCTTTCACGGGCAACCGCTAAGGCTTGCTCGGTGTGTTGGAAGGCTTGCTCCCAGCCGACAGGGGTCTTATTCAGACGCCCCAATCGACGGAGCGCGGCCTCTTCCCGTTCCGTATCACCATTTTGGCGCGCAGCCGCCAGCGATTCTTCAAAGTATTGCTTGGCACATTCCATATTGCTGCCGTTCATATACAGATCGCCGAGTTCCCTCGAAAAGTTGGCCTGAAATGTATAGTGATTGATTTCGCGTGCAGCGGCTAATGCCTGCTCATAATAATCAATGGCCTGCCGCAAATTGCCAAGTGATTGATTAGTGCTGGCGAGAAGGCCAAGTGTTCGCGATTCTCCCCAACGCTCACCGAGCGATTGATGAATCGCTAACGACTCTTTAGCACATTGCATAAATCGCTCATAATCGCCTAAAGAACGATAGGCCAGGCCGAGATTGACCAGGTTATGGCCTTCACTGCTTCGATGTCCGATTGCGCGATTCACCGTCAGGGCTTCTTCAAAATAGTGGATCGCTTGCTGGCAATCATGCTTAAAATTATAGGCTACGCCGATCCAGGATAAACACTTCGCTTCATCAACGCGATTGCCACTTTCACGGGCAATATCCAACGCTTGCTGATAGCAGCGTATCGCCTGATCCTGATCCTTTTGATGCCAATAAGCGCGGCCTAAATTGCCCAGATTTTCGGCCTCAATTTGCTTATCGCCGAGTTCGCGGGCAATTTCCACCGCCTGTTGATGGCACGAAAGCGTCCGCGTCTGGTTGTGTGCTCCATAGTAGGCTTCGCCGAGGCTGCCCAGACTTTCGGCTTCGGCGTGCCGATCACCCTTCTGACGTGCATCGGCTAAGGCCAGTTCGTAACGGTCAATGTCCTGCTGATAATCATGTTTCATCGGTCTGCCCTCCCAACTGAGACGCTCCCCAATTGAAACCATTATCAAACCGATTCCTTACGACAGCCTAAGTTTATCCTCAGGCGGGCGGGAGTTGGCGGGCGAAAGCCAGCACGCTTAAGGCGGTGTAATCCAACGCCGGCTCGACGTTCCACCATGCCGCCTCGTGGTCAATGAAACTCAGACCGGGGCGATCATACACGCTCAGGTCGGTATTGCCGCATTTGCGGGTTTCCTCGAACATTTCCAGCGATTGATTCAGGTTTTCGGCATCATTGGGGCCGTTGACCACCCCGCCCAGCAGAATCGGCGGCGTCCCATCCAACGTGCCGGATATGTTGGCGATGACATGCTGCGGGCAGTGCGGAAAATGAGTCCCCGCGCCAATGACAAAGCTCTCGCCCCAGGCATTTTCGCCCAGCGCCCAATTCAATTGTTGCAATTCAAAATTATGGTAGGTATCGACCCCGGCGAGGTCGTCATAGATGCCCGCGATAACGGCGATACCGAAGGCGTGCGAAGTCGCATCCCAGCCCATCGGGAGACCCAGTTCGAGCGGATCAGCGTTGAGCGAGGCAACCGCGTTGTCTAACTGCGCCTGCATATCATCGAGCAAGGCGTCCGGCTGGACTTCCAGCGCGGTATTGTCCTTCATCAGCGGATACAATTCGGCATGTGCCAGGGCGCTCACATCATAAACTGTAAACATTTCATTGTCGGCGCTGTCACTGCCCAGATATTCTTTGGCCCAATGTGCGGCCTGGGTCAGATAACTATTGGCATCCGGGCTGCCCGCCAGCAGCGCGGCTTTATACAACTCCACCGCGCCAAATTCCAGGTCATCGCGCCATTCGCTTTCCGGGTAAAAATCGTGCGGCGAAACCGAGAGCAGCGCGGTCACATTTTTGGTCTGGGCTTGGCTGAAAATCGTCTTGCCATTTTGCAGACAGGCATCAGCATAGGCCGAATCGGTCTCGTGATACACCTGATAACACAGCGCGAAAGCCGCCGCCATCCGTCCGGCGAGATTGGGACTGATCGGTTGACCAGGAGGCGCGGCGCGGAAAACAGGTCGATTGCGGATATAACGGGCATCGTCGCCAGTGAGGGTGTCGTCGGCCTGCGGGAGACGCCACAAATCATGGTCAGCGAGGATACCATCACGCCCCTGCCCGATTCCCACCTGATAATACAATGTGCGCGATTCGCTGTCCCACATTTTACTCAGCCAGTCGATACCGAAGCGGGTCTCATCGGCAAAACCGGCGGGCAGAGCCGTAACATCGCGCTGGCTGACGAGCAAAATGGCCTCGACAAAGCTGGTGGTTTGCACGAGCTTGATGTAATCCCCGGCATCGAACCAGCCGCCGGAAACATCAGCCGTTGCGCCTTCAACCGGTGTCAGATCACTTTCCAGCACATCATCAGCGTCATAGGCCGGTTCTTCATAAACCTGGGCATGGGCATCGTTGAGATGTGCGGGTTTGCGGTTCAACACGCTGGAAATCACATCCGCGCCGTCGCGCTGCGCCTGATAAAACAGGAGTGCGTTGTCCAGCAAAGGCGCGTACAGCGCATCGGCTGGCGCGACCTGAAAATCTGGCGATGAAACCCCCGCCGCTTCCAGATGATAACTGCCCAGCTTATGGACATCGCCAAAATCCAGAGCATAGGTGTGTTGATATTGGTCGTTGGATGCGCCGCTGTCAGCAGCCAGTGTGCCAGAAAATACACTTTCGCCCGATGCGGTATCCACGACCTTAAAACTCATATCGGATGGCGCAGACTCGGCAATCAACACGGCAGTTTTGGAATCATCAGGTGTGTAGCCGACCTGATTCACGACGATATAGGCCGGGTCTCCGGCGGCTTGCAACGTCAGCGGGAGAAGCAGTACAAACGAGATAAGTGCGAATAAAATGCGTTTCATAAGCTGTCCTTTTATGAACCTCACCAAACGGACTGGGATGTGGTCGGCGGGGAATGATGATTGATTGATTTGGGGCAAGTGGAGGGCATCTTTCTCCAAAAATTTTCATGTTTCAGGCAAGGCAAATTCACCTATCATAGCCTGATAGGTGAATATACCATACGGAAGGCACTCCCCCAACCACGACCTCGGTCACACAGGGCAAACACATCAAAATAAATTTGAACCTTTACCGCCCTTTAAACCCTCACCCCAACCCCTCTCCCTCAGGGCGAGGGGCTTTTGAAATCGCTTAAATCCTTTTCTGCAAAGGAGGGGTGCATCAATTCAAGATTTGATGCGTTTGCCCTGCTCGGTCACATCACCAGCATAGACATCTTATTTAATGATTGGTGCAAGCTTAGCCCCTCTCCCCAACCTGACCTCCGGTCATCCCCCGAATTCAAGGTAGAGAGGCTAAATACCGCACGGTGTTTTGTTCCCTCCCTGAATTCGGGGAGGGTTAGGGAGGGGTGAAGTAGTGACCCTGTTCGAGATCGGCGAGGAGACCGGGCTGCGTCGGATGCCAATCAAAACGTTGTTGGGTCAGGGTGCTGGTGGACGGGCAGTCATAGCCGAAGATGCGTCCAATAAAAGGCCCGAAATGCTCGTCCGCTTCGCTGAGTGGCACAGATGAAACCGGAAGGTTGAGATGGCGGCCAATGACGCCCGCAATGTCGCGTACCGCTATACCGTCATCGCCGACGGCGTGCAGGCGTGCGCCGGTTGGTGCGCTTTCCAGTGCGAGGCGGAACAAGCGTGCAGTATCGAGGCGATGCACGGCAGGCCAGCGGCTCGATCCGTCACCAGGATACGCCGATACACCTTTCTGGCGGGCAAGTGTGATGAGCATCGGTACAAAACCCTGGTCGCCCTCGCCATGCACGGATCGAGGCAGCCGCAAAACCGACACACGCACCCCTTGCGCGGCCAACAGCAGCGCCGCAACCTCCGAGAAACGACCTATGCCAGGATCAGCCACGTCGTCTTCTGTCACGACACGACCTTCCACTAGACCCGGAGTTCCGGCGGTGACGATGAAGGGTCGATTAGACCCGGCCAGCACTGCGCCAATGGTCTCAATGGCACACCGATCCGCTTCAGCCGATGCCGCAAAATTGGCAAAGTCGTGCTTGAAGGCGCAATGAATCACACCGTCTGCTGCTGCCGCTCCACGCCGCAGGCTGTCGAGATCGTCCAGGTCGCCACGCAGCACTTCCGCGCCGGCAGCGGCAACCGACGCAGCGGATTTGTCCGAACGCGCGAGGCCGACGACCTGATGCCCCTCGCCAATTAATTCCTGAACGATGGCGGAGCCAACGAATCCACTCGCGCCGGTGACGAAAACTTTCATGGGAATTTCCTCCATAAATTGAACTTTTGCCAGTGTATAATGAGGAACATGGTCTAACGAGATGAGCGTTTATCCTAGAACTGGCACTCCTAGTTTGCGGAATGTTACATGGTTATGAATCAATTGGAGTTGGATCGGCATCACGAATTAGCGGAATTCTTGCGGAGCCGCCGCGCTCGCTTGTCGCCAGAACAGATCGGCTTACCGCGAGGGACGCGCCGACGTACTCCCGGCTTACGACGGGGAGAAGTGGCTGATCTGGCTGGCGTCAGCCCAGAGTGGTATACGTGGCTTGAGCAGGGACGGGATATTAACGTCTCCGTGCAAGTATTAGAAAGTCTGGCGGCTGTATTGCAGTTGGACGACAACGAACGCGCCCATTTATTCTTACTGGCACTCCGGCAGCCGCCTCCAGTCGAGAGATTTTCACCACCGACAGTCAGCTATGGTTTGCAAACATTTCTGGATCACCTGGGGACGACCCCGGCCTGTGTCGTGGATGCACGTACCAACGTCATCGCGGGGAATGCCGCTTACTGCGCCGTTTTTGGCGATTTTTCTGCGCTGACCGAGCATGAGCGAAATCTGGTCTGGCGAATATTCACACTACCTGCGGCGCGGCAAGCCAACGAGCATTGGAAGGAAATTGCGCGCGCTTATCTGGCACAGTTTCGCGCCGGGTATGGTCGTTTCATCAATGACCCCTGGTGGGCACAACAGATCGCTGAATTAAGCGCGGTGAGTCCAGAGTTTCGCGAATTATGGGAACATCACGATGTCGTCAACTTGTCGGAAGGGTGCAAAGTGCTTAAGCATCGGCTCGCAGGTGAACTGGATTTTGATATTCTCTGGCTCCAGACAGTCGATTCCAGCGATTTGCGCGTGCTGATTCACACCCCGCGCAGCGCCGAAACCGCCGCGAAAATCGGGCGGCTCCTGGCTGGTCAGCCCGAATAGAACCTGCAAACACGACTGAACGGTGTGGTCTTGCCCCACATGCAAAAAGTTAAGGAATTTGAGAGAGAAATTTCCTTGTCCTAACAGGCATGTTCGTTATTGCGCCGCAGAGGGTTCAAAACCCTCTGCTAGCCGAAAAACTGGAAACCTCTGAAGAGGTTAGGCGTCGTACTGCAACCTCTTCAGAGGTTTAAAAATCTTTTTGTAGCTGGAGGTTTTGAACCTCCAGCGGCGTAACTGTAACTTAACTTTGTTCGCATGGAACAGCGCTGCTAGTCCACGCTCGTTTTTGCCCTACAACAACCGTTAAAATTATTCCTCGCGTTTCCAGTCGGAGGCATCGTCCGGGTCAGGATAGACGCCGCCCGATAGATAGGCGATGGCGACCCACATCCCGCGCGCATGGCGATAAAATAGCAGCACGAACAGAATGTTGAACGCTACCCAGAAGATGAGTTGAAACGCCAGCGGCGGATGAAACAGCGCCTCGGAAATAAAAAATCCGCTGATGGATAATAATTCAGCGAAGGACAAATTGATGAGCGTCCCGCCAACCGATTCGCCCTGCTTGCGTTCAAAACGCGCGTTGCAATACGGGCAGGTCTCGCGCATGGTGAACAGCCCCGTGAACATTTTGCCACGCTCACAATTCGGGCAGCGCAAAATCAGGCCAATGAACAGCTTGCGGAGGTAGTAAAAGAGTTTCACGGTGTAACCTTTTCCAAATGCAGCGCCGCCAACTCGCCCCAGGCTGAATCGGGCGCGGCATTGTAAATAGCAACATATTCGGCAAGCGCGTCATCGCGGCGGTTGAGCGCTTCCAGGATAAGCGTTCTGGAATAAAGGCTGGGATTCAAATATTCCGCTTTATTCGGGTCGGTATCAGGATATTCTTGTGTGATATGGTTGATCTCAGTATCGACCATTTCCAAAGCGGCGGCATAATCGCCCGCGTCGAAGGCGTCATCGGCGGATTGATAAGCCGGTGCTTCAGGAGAGATCGCTGTCGGCGACGGTTGCAGTGTGGGACGCGATGGTGGTTCGTAAGTTAAGGTCGATTCATCCCAGCGATAAATCAATGAGCTGGTTTCAAGGCTGTACGCACCAGGATATGAAATCGCGCCGCCATCCAAAACATGACTGCCTTCGCCCTGTGGGAAAAGCGAATCCAGGTCGGCGCGGCATAAATTGGTCTCTAAAATTTGCGTCAATTCCTGACCCACCATGCGCCATAAAACTAATTCGCTGCCTGGGCCGGGAATACATTGCGATTCGCCGCCGCCTACGCCACAAACATTATCGTATACGCACGCCCAGGGAACGCCATACTGCGCTGCCCAGGCGGATTTATTGAGATAAACCAGCCCCGTACCCGTGTCATCTGGTAACTTCCAGGTATGCACACCATCCGACAGGTGATAGGGATCAACCGCAGGGCGCGAGATCACATAAACATCGTTTTGAGGCGCGAAGAAAATGGGCAGCATCAAACTATCCAACCACACCAGCCATTCTTTTTGACCGTCGCCATTCAGGTCTTCGCTAATTGAATCACCCACTTTTAAACCGAGTTTTTCAAGCATTTTAACGGGTGTTTCGTCAGTAGTGCGCTTTTGCTGGGCAAGAAGCTGGTCGATCATGGGCGATACATCACATCCAACGCGGGCAGGATCATAGTCGTGATAATTCGGATACTCCTGCTCAACCGTCTCGCCGTAAATCTGGTCAGGAAACTGCTGTGTGAAGACGTTGTAGACTACCAGACAGGCATGTAAGGGATCATCAATAGTTTTGGAGAGCGCATCGACCATTGATTTTACCGCTTCGAGATCAAAAGTCTCGGATTGCAGCCCGCTTATAACCGCATTGGCTTTATCCGGTTGAGCGTTCATCACATAGGCTAATGCCATGCGTGCTATACGGTATTGATCGAGTTTGTCCAACTGAGGCTGAACGTATTCATTTTCGCTATCGAGCCAGTCTTGCGGCCAGTCGTAATGATACTGAAAACGCGGCAGGTTCAGGGATTGCTCAAAATACTGGATCGCGGTGATGTAATCCCCCATCCACAGTGCTTCTTCAGCGTGGCGCTGGGCGCAGTTGCGGGTATCGTAGGGGAAATCCAGGCTTTCGCCCTTTTCGATGTAGCGGTCATCACCTGCGCTCCAATCCAGAATACGGGTACGGCGCGCTTCGCAGAACCAGTTGTCGATATAAATCTGATGCTGCAAAATTTCGAGCGCAGGGTCGTCATCTGTATTTTTAAATTCCCAGGACACATCGCGAGGGATTGCGCCCATACAAATGCCATCATCTTCTTCGTATTGGGTGATAGACCTACTCCCATTTTGGCTTTCATTTGAAGCCAAATCAATGAGTTTGCCGTTGCGCCAGCCCAACACAAAAAGTTGTCCAGAATTAGCATATCCAACGCTGGGGCCACCACCGGAAAAACCGCCTTCGCCCAAAACCCATTCTGGCAAACCATCGGCGTTGATGTCTTCAAAACGGAATTCTACTAATCCTTGATCGTTATCTGTAAAGTTTCGGTCACTACCAAACCAGCCAAGCGGTGTTTCGAGAAAGTAATAATCATCCCTGACCTGTTCGGTCACAAGATAATCGACATAAGTTGATTTGTCGTACTGGCAAGCCAAACGATCTGCCCGTTCCCCTTGTGAAATGTCCAGGAGATACTCGTTCAGGCCGTCGGCATTGTAGTCGCGCGGTGTTACCGTAATCCAATAATCTTCAAAACGCAGTTCGCTTACTTTTGAAAGATCAATTTTGTTTTGGCGTAACCAGGCGTAAATAATTGCCACGTTCCACTGTTTGCGTATATTTGCATATTTCCAGTCATCGCCGATTCCCAGTGTGTGATAGGCATCCCATAGGCGATGAAAATCAACGGTATCAATAGGCTTATAGCGGTTGAATAATTCGTGTGTGATGACCGGAAATAGACGTAGGTTTACCCATTCATTATTTTTGAGTAGTGGGCGCTGCTGAATCGCAATTTGCTCAATCGCAGTCAAATATTCTTCGGCGGAGGGGGTGTGCAGGCGATAGGCACTGTCATCCTGGGCGTGGGCGGGAAAGTTAACAATGAAGAGGAGAAGGCATAAGCAAACGGCGAGGCGGCGCATAGGTTACTCCAAAGGGTTGTTACGCCTATTGTAACACCGCGTGCCGCTGGCGAAATGAACGATTAGCCTCCGCTGGGCTTGTAGGCAAGCAGGTGTTGATCGACCATCGTGCGGGCTTCGTCCAGGCTGGAGGCAATCTCGATACTACGGGGTGAAAGCGGGGCAATATCGCGCAGGGTTCCGATGACGGTGCGCACCACCGGATGCGGCACGACCAGGACGATGAAAAATGCGCCGGGATGTCCGCTGCGGAGTGCATTGCGCGCCCTGGCGAGGCTGTCCGCTGGCAGGCGCGAGACTTCGGTCAGGTCAATGATGACCGCGAATTTATGCGAAACCGCGTCCATCATGATTTTGGCTCGGTCTTTAGCCGCAAAAAATTCATCCCATACCCATGCTGCATCGAAATGGTAGAGAAAGCGGGTTTGTTCGTCATTGTCCCATTGAATGTGGATTGCCATCGTTCATGCTCCTCGCGCGGGAGATTTTAGAAATCAGACTGCTTCAGATTATCCGGCTGAAGTGTCCGCAAATAATCGAGAATCATCTGGCGCGCCTGTCCGAGTGTGGAAACCATCTCAAAATGGGCATTTGACAGCGGCGAGAGCGCCCGGACGGTATTAATCATCGTGCGCAGAAAAGGCCGGGTGACAACGATCACAACAATCACTGTGCTAGGATGTTTGGTACGCAAACCGTTGCGAAAATTGGGGAGTAAGTTATGCGGAATGGCTCCGTTATGCTGGGTTTCCAGGATGACGCCCACTTTATGCGAGACGGTGCTAATCATCTCGTAGGCCAGCGCTTTGGCGGGATAATATTCTTCCCATGTCCAATTTTCTCCAAACTGATAATGGATAATCGTTTTCGCTTCGTTGTCCCAGGCAACCCGAACAGCCATTGTTCTCACATCTTTCGTCAAACTTAATAGTCTATTATTTTATGAGCGATGCCGCCGAGTCATGGAATCATCGGTGAAGCGGCTCAGGATTTCATGCACGATTGCATAAGCTTCGTCCAAGTCGGAGGCGGTTTCAATCCCTGTGTTGGTCAGCGGCGGCAGCGCACGGATCGTCCCAACCATCGTGCGGACAAAGGGGCGCTCCGACACCACGACAATCACCGCCGTATTCGGGTGTTTATTGCGCAGGCCATTGCGGGTGTTGGCGATCACATCCGGCGGGATCACATTATCCGAGGGCAAGTGCAGGATCACGCCAAATTTGTGACCCACCATGTCCATAATCACATTGGCCTCTTTTTTAGCGGCGAAAAATGCTTCCCACGTCCAGCCTGGATCAAATATATAGCGGAAGATCGTTTTCTCCGCGTTATCCCAGACGAATTCTACAGCCATACCCTACTTACCTTTGTGACAATCGACACTCTGTAATATTATCACCGATCTGGTAAGGTTACATCATCATCGTAAATCTGGCTCAACCGTCTTCCAGTCAGTGAACGGGCTTCTTCCAGCGTCGAAACCACGCGGGTGCTGGACTCGGCAACGCGCGAAACCTTTGACATCGTAGTCAGCATGGTACGTAGAAATGAATTGGTGATGACAAATACCACGATGAGAGTGTTGGGGTGCTTGTTGCGCAGGGCGCTCAGGCCATGCGTCAGCATATTGGGCGGCAGTGCCATGTTACCCGGCGCAGCCATGATGACGGCGACCTTGCGGGCCACAGTATCAATCATCCCGTAGGCCTGTTTTTTAGCATTGAAAAAATCTTCCCACGTCCACTGCTCGTCGAAATCGTAACGGATCGTTCGCTGCGCCACATCATCCCACTGGACTCGAATGCCCATCCCGCATCCTTCCTTAAAAACCCTGGAAACCTATGCTTATTGTACGCAGTTTGGTGGCACACAATAAAAAAGGTTTCCAGAAATGGTATGCTGTGTGATTCTCGGCGCGGGCCGATACAAACATACGACCCAAATCGGAGGCAGATCTCGCTCAGGGAGTCACACTTTACTCACCTCTTGCAACCGTTTCGTGATGATCGCACGCGCTTCATCCAGGTTGGCGGCGACAATTATATTGTTGGTCGAAAGACGCGACATTTTCGCCATCATCGAAACCATCATATTGAGAAATGATTTCCCGGCAATAAACACCACAATCGCGGTGTTGGGATGCATGTGGCGCAGGCTGGTCAGCGAATGGGTCAGCACATTAGGCGGCAGGATGATATTAGGGGGCGTGTCCATAATGACGCCGACTTTGTGGGCAACCGTGTCGATCTGCTCCAACACCTGATTGCGTGCTTCAAAAAACTCCTCCCATGTCCAGTGTTCACTGAAATGATAACAAATGATCGTTTGGTCTTCAGTATCCCAGGCGACATTGATGGGCATGATGCTTCACTTTCACAACTTCGAAATTGTAATGTATCGTCATTGTATAGTTATTTCCCCCGGTTTATAGAAAAAAATTTACACATCGGTAAACAAATCACCCTATTTCAGGAGCAATGTAACGGTAGGATTAAGTTATCGGTGAAGTGGAGGCACTCATGTTTGGATGGTGGAGACGGCTCGTCATGCGGCGGGCGATTATTCGGGCAGAACGGCGCGCGGTGGTGCGGCGGACTACCCGGCGGATGCTGCGACGGCGCGGATTTTAGCCCCGACAATTCATGAAAAGACGTTCTCCGCGAACGTCTTTTTTTATGGGTTTTTAGCACCATCTGGGCGGCACTTTATGCTATCATGATGTGACATTATGGCATCCATTTTCCCATCCATACCTCAATTTATCGCTTAAAGGAGTCACGCTCATGCGACGTTTGCTCGTTATTTTGTTTGCCTGTTTATGCCTGCTGCCTACCGCTGCTTTCGCCCAGGATAACAAACTCACCTGGGACTTGGATAAGAAAAGTTACCTGGATGTGACCGATCTGGGCTTCCGCTTTTATTACCCCAGCGGTTGGGTCTACGGAAGCAGCGGCAACGGTATCGCCATCGCCGAGACACAAAGCGACCTCGATGCCCAGCTAGACGACGATGACAGCACGCGGCCCGACGGTCAGGTCATCAGTATTCTGGGCGTCCCGCTGACGGCGCTGACTGACCTGGGCGACAATCCAACCCTGGAACAATTGACCGATTTTGCGGTGAAATCCGGGAAAATTAAAGAATCAGACCGCTTCGAAGTGCCGGTCATGGCGCGGCGTGCTATCTGGGTCGTCGGCAAAAACAGCCTGGGGCGTTCCGGTGTGGGGACTTTCTGGGTACAAAATGGGTATCTGATTGTCACCAGCCTGGGCGCGCCGGACGCCGACACGATCAGCAAATCCATCTATACCTGGTCATACACCCTCGCCAGTGCCTTACCTTTGAACGCGGAAAATCTGGGTACAGAAAAAGTGTCCAGCGATTTGAGCCAGTTCACGATGAATTATCCTGACGGTTGGACGCCAGACCCAGACCCCGGACAATCAACGACGGTAGTCTATGAATTGGCGGATGATGTTAACCAGAAAATGGCGAAAGTGGACGGCATTTTTCTAAGTGTCATCGACAATTCACTCAAAGACCTGAGTTTCGCGGCTGATGCGACACTCGAAGATGTAGACAGCGCCATGAACTCCAGCTTTGGGCTGGATAAGACCGTAACACCCGAAGAATTTGTTTTCCTCGACCAACCGGCGCTGGTCGCCTCCGGCGAAATCGACGATGGCAGCGGCGGCAAACGCGGCCTGATCCTGACCACCGCCCTCGTGGGTAAAAACGCGGTGGTGTTCGTGCTCATCGCGCCCACCGCAGAACGCGCGGCTGAATTTCTGCCGACCTGGACGGCCATGCTCAACAGCGTGACCAGCACTAAAGCGGCCTGAGTCCGCCGTTCGTACCTGCAAACAAGAGACGCTTCTGCTGGGAAGCGTCTCTTTTATTTTTCGGGATGGCGAAGTGGTGCTATGCTGAATTGAGCATCTCACATGATTCACTTTAGAAGGAGTTTTTTTCGATGCGCCGTTTACGATTACCGCTGCTCATGCTATTCATATTACTGGTCGTGCCGCTCACGGCCTTTGCCCAGGATCAGAAACTGGCCTGGGAACTCAACGTCAACACTTATCTGGACGTGAAAGACCTGGGTTTCCGCTTTTATTATCCCAGCGGTTGGGTTTATAACGCCGATAATGGCAATGGGGTCGCGCTGGCGGCAGTCCAGGCCGATGTAGACGCCCAGATTGACGACTCCGACAGCACCCAACCCACCGGTCTGACAATGGCTATTCACGGGATTCCGCTCTCGGCGCTGACCGATTTGGGCGCAAACCCAACTTTAGACGCGATTGTCGATTATGTGGTCAAATCCGGCGAGATCACCGAAGCGCAGCGCGCCGAAATCCCGATTATGACGCGGCGTTCGATTTCGGTATTCGGCACGAATAAAAATGGACGTGCCGGTATCGCCAGCATGTGGCTGCAAAACGGTTATTTGATTCTGGCAAGCCTGGGCGCGCCCGATCCGCAGACCATTAACGATCTGGCCTATACCTGGGGGGCGACCATCGGCTCCATCGCGCCGCTGGATGCCCAAACGTTGAGCAAGGACTTGCTCTCCGATGAAAGCAGCCATTTCACCATCAATTATCCTGATGGCTGGACATCTGATCCCAACCATCCGGCAGTCATTTACGAAAATGCCGACGAGGTAGGTCAGGGTGTGACCAACGTGAAAGGCAAGGTCTTCACCTTCAGCGACGCGGCCTTGAGCGATTTGCAGCTCAAGGATGACGCGACCCTCGCCGATGTTGTGACCAAAGTCAAAGCGGCTTTCGACCTGGATGACACCGTCACCAGCGAGGAATTCGTGCTGCTCGGTCAACCTGCCGTCACCCTGAGCGGCGAACCTAGCTCCAGCAGCCAGGGCGCGGGGCATGGCGTGATGGTGACCACCGGATTGGTCAACGGACGCGCCATCGTATTAATCGTGGTAACGCCCTCCAAAGACGCAATTACAGCCTTTATGCCCACCTGGATCGCGATGTTGACCAGCATCACCTCCACCGAACCCGCACAGTAAAAAAAGTAAAGCGTAAATTCTGGCACAAGGAGTGTTCCCATGAGCACTCCTTTATGATTCCCACAACTATGTGATGCTACGCTGAATTAGACTGATTTCCACCGCTTCACTCACACAATGCCTCAAGGAGAAAATGTTTCAATGCGACGTTTATTGATGGTCATGTTATTTGCGCTGCTGACGCTTTCGGCGCTGCCGATGACTTCATTCGCGCAGGATCAAAAACTAGGATGGGATTTACAAAGTGACACCCATGTGGATGTGACCGATCTGGGTTTCCGTTTTTATTATCCCAAAGGTTGGGTGCTCGATACCAAAAAAGGGATCACGTTGGGGCAAACCCAGGCGGATATCGATGCGGCAAATGACGGCGATGACAGCACCCAGGCCGCCGGGATGACCATTGGAATCAGCGGCTTTCCCATAGCAGGATTGACCGACCTAGGCGATGACCCATCGCTGGACGATATTGTCGATTTTGCGGTTAAAGCCAATAAAATTATCGAATTAAGCCGCACAGAAGCCCCCGTGATGACCCGCCGTTCGCTGAGTGTCATTGGTACGAATAAAGCTGCGCGTGCGGGATTCGCGACCTTCTGGAAACAGGGCGAATATGCAGTCATCGTCACGCTGGGTCTGCCCGATACCGTCAGTGTTGATGAAATGGGCTATACCTGGGGCGTCACCCTGGCTTCGATTGCCCCACTTGATGCACAACCCCTCGGCGACGGGATGCTAACCGCTGACGAGAGTCACTTCACCGTCAGTTATCCCGATGGCTGGACACTCGACCCCCAAAACCCCAGGACAGTTTATGAACATGCCGACGAGGTGGGCACAAATATTCAGGCGATTACCGGCGGCGTCTTCAATATGATTGATAATACGCTCTCCAAACTGGGTTTGAAAGACGATGCCACCCTGGATGATCTGGTGGCGGTGGTCGCAACAGCGGTCACGTTGGGCGACAACCCGAAACAGGAAGAGTTTTTGCTGCTGGGTCAGCCCGCCGTCACGGTGTCGGGTGAGTTAGCCAAAAACAGCCCTGGCGAGGGACGAGGCGTCATTTTCACCGTCGCCATCGTGGACGGGCACGGCATCATCCTCTCACTCGTGACCCCATCACCGGAAGCTATTACGGACTACATGCCCACCTGGATTCAAATGCTGCGCAGCCTAACGCCTATCAAAGCCGCTGAATAAACACTGCTCACAGACCGCAAAGAGGCGTCCCGCTTGGGACGCCTCTTTTTGTTTGGGCTTGTTGATTAGAGGGGCAGAGTTCGGCAACCGTTTCAAAACAAGCGAAATATGGATGGTTGGTAATTAAATTCGCTAAAACGGACGAAATATATTTCCGCCCTACAGCCCCGGTTGCGTAGTAACACGCTAGATTACCGTGATTGCTAGTCAGAAGTTTTGCCTTTATTGACCTCTCCCTAACCCTCCCCGTGCGAAGCCCCGCGAAGCGGTATTCGGATAGGGAACCAAATGTAGTCCGGTTTTTAGCCCCTCTCCCTTGAATTCGGGGGAGAGGCTGCCGAAGGCGTGGGGTGAGGGGGTAACAATGGGCGACTAGCAATCAGAGTTAGATTGTGTCCTCATTGCGATGTTTACCAAATTATTTTCAACGGACATCGAGCGCAGTCAGGTTTTGCCGAGGCCGTTTTTCATGAAGTTGCCGACGATGTTCACGGCGCGCTGACGCGACATGAGTTTCATCTGCATGAACATGAAAACTTTATTGACGAAGCCGGGGATAACAAGGTGCTGTTTACCCAGATGATGCAAGGCTTCGCGCACCACCGGATCAGTCTGGGAGACCATAAACTGTGGATACTGCGACAGCGCATCGCCTTGTGTATTCATCAACCCCGCGACGATGACCAGCACGTCCACACCGGAGTCTTTGAGTTCGTACCACAGTGCCTCGCCCAGGGCGATTTGAAAAGCCTTATTGGCGGAGTATGCACCAGTATATGGCGCTGGCACGAGACCTGCTCCGGATGCGACCATGATAATCGCCCCCTGCCGCCGATCCCGCATCTGCCGCCCAAAAGTATGCACCAGCGTAGTATAGGCGCGGGCATTGATGTCCATCATGCGATGATGAGTCGCCAAATCCATATCGAGAATTTTAGGCGTATCGGCAGGGGTATACATATGGTTGCAGACCAGCAGCCCGATAGGAATATCGCGAATATAGGCTTCAAGCTGGGGCATGAAATCCGGCTGGGACAAATCGACCACCGCCGTTCGCACCTCTATCGAATATTTCTGGCGCAGTTCGGCGGCGCGCTGCGTCAAATCGTCGGCCAGAATATCGACCAGCACCAGATTGAACCCTTGCTCGGCGAGCTGCCGAGCAAAGGTATAACCCAGACCGGATGCACGTGCTGATCCAGTGACCAGCGCCCATCCGGCATAGCGTTCGCGCAAAGCGGCTGTCATCGCCTTAACTCTCGGTGGCGAGATGCTGCTTGATGTGTGGGCAGCCCGCGGCGGCGGCTTCCGCGATGGTTGCGGCATCCGTCAACTGCGTGAGCGGCTTACGTTGATAGCGCACGCGCACGGCGGACGGACGGTTCGCGCCGTTCCCGCTCACGGTATGAATCTCGTCGCTGAGGAGTTCGGTGTCGAACTGTTTGAAAAACAAGCTGACGATGATCGCCATTTCATTTTTGGCAAAGTTCATCCCGGTGCATTTGTGGATGCCGCCGCCAAAGCCGATGATCGCGAACGGGTCTTTACCTTCGCCGCGTTCGGGCGAGAAACGTTCCGGGTCGAAACTTTCAGGGTTGTTGAACTGTTCCGGTAGGAAATGCGAAGTCGCGCCGCTGACCATCATGCGCCAGCCCGCCGGGATCAGATAATCGCCAACCATGACCGCTTCTGTGACCGTGCGAATCTGGGTATCAGCGGAGGGGCGCATACGGGTGGTTTCGTCAATCGCCCAGTAGGTTTTTTCAAGTTTGCTCAGGACGCTGGCATCGACGGGCTGGCCGTAGTGCACATGTTCCTGGACTTCATGGCGCACCTGATCGAGATAATCCGGGTGCTGCAACAAGAGCGCGACCAACCAGGCAGCCTGCCCGGCTGTCGTTTCGTGACCGGCAAAAATCAGCCCCATGAACATGGCGACAATCGTGTCATCAGGCATGATCGAGCCATCTTTGAGTGGCGTGGTCAACAGCGCCGAAATCAGGTCGTTATATTGATCGGGATTGGCACGGCGTTTGTCGATCAGCCCTTTGAGCACGGCTGAAATCTTGACGCGGGCGCGATCCCGGCGTTTGAATTTAGGCAGCGGCAGCGTGGGCGGCAGCACTGGATCGAGCGATTGGCTGATAAGCAGATAATCCTGCCAGAATTCGTCATTCAATTCTTCGCGAAAATTTTCGCCGATCAGCGCGCGTCCGGCGACGTACTGCGCCAGATGCAGCATCGCTTCGGTGATGTCGATTTCGCCCGATTGTCCGAGTGAATCGAGCCAGCGCTGTACCTCAATATTCATGGCCTGGATATAACCCACCATACGTTCGCGCTTGAACACTTCTTGCAACGCGGGACGCTGGTTATAGTAATCATCTTTGCTGGCCGTGAACAAAACTTCGCCGACGGCTTCTTTCAGGAATCCGTAGCCCTCTTGCATATTGAGGGTCTTGTCGGTCTGGGTATACATCAATTTATTGTGTTCCGAACCGGTGATGACCAGGACATTCTGGTTCGCCAGACGCATGGCAAATGCATTGCCGTGTTCGGCAAAACCACGTTTGAACAAACGCTCCCGGTCTTTCAGCATTTCAAAAATGTGGCCGACAACCGGCAGGCCGCCGGAAACCATTGGGGGAAGGGCTGCTGCCATGAATTTTCTACCTCGCGCGACTATATTTCTCGATGCTTCCTTTATTCTGAAACAATCGTTTCGGAATTGCATTGATTATAGCATGGGTCTTAGGCAAAATTGTTTAGCGTTTGTGAAAAAAAGGTTCACAAATCGTAATACGGGACTATCGGGCTAGGGTGCTGCGGGAATCTTATTTATTAGTCACTAAAATTACATATGCGAAAAATGGTATTTCGAATAAATCACTGAAATGCAATTACAATTCCAAAACCATTAATGGTTGACTCGCAAATTTCGTGGTACATTACTTAAAGAATTAATTACGAGGAACATGTCATGAGCGACAATCAACATGGAGTGCTCCCGACCCCATCCCCTGCATCCCAAAACCATCAGTCGCCAGTCCCTTCAAAGGCCGCTCAGACTCTTCCTGCTGAGGCTGAGGCATCACCAACCTTAGAGGCTTCAGCGTCAGCCAACGACACGCCTAAACAAAACCCATTGGAAACAGGTCGTAAAGCAGGCCAGTGGGCTGCCGAGACTGAAACACCAAAACCGCAGGTCTCGGAGACCATCAAAGACACGCTTAAACCGTCCCCGTTGGAAACAAGGCGTAAGACCGGTCAATGGGCTGCCGAGACCGGGACGCCACCATCGCAGGTTTCAGAGACCGCTAAAGACACCCATGAACAAGACCCGTTGGGGATGGGGCGCACAGCAGGCCAGCGCACTGCCGAAGTCTTCGCCGGACTGCGCGCTGAACTCATGCGCACGCCAGAGACCGACGCGCTCACCCGCATATCTGGGCGCATCACGGCACGGATGATTAAGTCCGTCGGCAGCCCCAAAGTGTTGAATTTTGTGCCGGTTCGAGACGGTTCATTTACCGGATTAATCAAGCAAGCGCTGGGAAACGATGGCACGGGCAAAATTCTGGTCGAAGTCGCTGCCGGATTTTCTGCACGCGGCCTCCACTTGGCGAAAGAAATGCCCAATTTGCAGGTGATCGAAGTGGACTTGCCAGATGTCGTCACGGAAAAGCACAAGCGGCTGGAACGCGGTCATATCGCGATTCCGTCCAACATCACCTGGAAATCCGCCGACCTGGGTGTGCAGCCCTTGAGTGAGGTACTGGGTCAGCAGCATGTCGATGTGGTGACTGCCGAAGGCTTGCTGCCCTATTTCGAATTCCCAGACATCACACGGATCGCACGGCACATGTATGCCAGCCTGAATCCCGGCGGTGTTTTTATCGCCGATCTGGGCTTTACCGATTCCCAAGGTGCAAAAGAAGCCAACGGCCTGGTGCAAATTTTCCGGCGCTACACCCGCAGTTCACCCGGCGCGGTCACCGACGAAGAAACCGCCTATCGTTTATTCCGTGAGGCGGGTTACGAAACGGTTGAACTTTACCGGATGCCGCAAACGGCGGCTTTGTTCGATCTGCCCCAGCCTGTTTCCGACGTGCTCTTTTTCATGGTGGCGCATAAGAAAGCCTAAGCCGATAGCTTTTAGCGGCGAGATGCTCTGTTGCAAGGTTCTTCTATCCCCTCCCCACTGCCTAGAGAGGGGCTTCAGAACCGCGCTTTTTTCGGTCTCCGTTTTGAAAACGAGATTGGGACAAGATACGAAAAACGATCTTTGCAACAGAGCAGCAGTTAGCAATCAGCAAAATGAAAACCACACAAAGACCAAGCTGCTCGTTCTCAATCAAGCGATAGGTTTCGTCCTGGGGCCAAAAGCCAATTACTAACCGCTAACGACTTAATAGCTCAATCAGCAGCCGTGTAATCGGGGTGCGGTAGGGATAATCCGCTTTGACACCCACCACCGTGACGACTCCTTGCAAGGTGGTCAGAATGGTGTGGGCGAGGTCTAACGGCGCAGCCCGGCTTGTGACGATTCCCGAAGCCTGCGCTGCTTCGATCAGGGCGGCGATGATGTCGCCGATTTTGTAAAAATGGTCGAGCAGTTGCGCGGTCACGTCCGGATCGCGTGTGCCGAATTCCACCATCGTATTGAATGCGAACGATCCCTGAATTCCCGCCTCAACTAACACCACGTCATTGACCGACGCAAATAAATTCTCAATGAAAACCTGCGGTGATGGCGCTGCGGCAGCGATTTGCGCCACGCGCCCCTGCTCAATACCACAGTAACGCGCCAACGCCGCCAGAAAAATTGCACGTTTATCCCCGAAAAATTCGTACATCGTGCTGCTGCTGATGCCCATCGCTGCATTCAGATCGCGGACAGACGTGGATTCATAACCCTGCGCCCAGAACAGGAGCATCGCTTTTTCGAGAACTTTTTCATTGTCAAACTCGCGCTGTCGTGGCATAAAAATTAGCCGATAGTCGTTAGCCAAAAGACAAATGCAGGTCATAAACCCCGGATTTGCAGGGGTTTATCGGTGATAAACCCGTCTACAATACTCGAAATATTTTCTCGTGAAGGGAGTAATCTGCTATCCATGATAGCGCGCGGCTTCCTGACCAGCGCTGTCGGCGTCAAACGAACGCCAGCGGAACTTATCGAGATGCGGATTCGCTTTGCGCTCGACAGCATCCGCAATCCAGCCGCCCCACAGTGGCGCAAACTTGAAGCCGTGTCCGCTGTCCCCCGCGGCAACCGTCAATCCCCCGCGCGACGGATCATGATCGACCCAGAAATGCTCGTCCACCGTGTCGCAGTATAGACAGCGGCGGGTGTATACAATCGGCGCGTCGGCAATCGACGGAAAGGTGTTTTTCAAAAAGGCGCGGAAATTTTGGGTATCCGCCTCGGTGACGACCCGCTCATCCTCGGCGGGATGCAGCCGTTGACCGATGCCATGATTGGCGATTTTGACAACACCCTGGCGTGGATGCTGCGGAAAGCCGTACCAACCGGTGTTGGCGATGTCCGCCGCGAAAACCGCAAATTGGGGCGGCTCGAATAAGCTTGGATCGGACACTTTCACATGAAAAACCGGATGCCCAACGGCGTGCATCACCGCAGCCAATGACGGAACCAGCACCGGAGTCCATGCCCCCGCTGCAATCACCACTTCATCGGCATAAAAATACTCATTCTGGCGGGTATATACGCCGACGATGCGATCCCCTTTCTGAATCAAAATTTCGACCTGCTGCCCCGCGTGGAGAGTCACGCCCATCGCCTGCGCCTTGCCGATGAGCGCCTCGACGACCCGCCCACTTTCGGCATATCCGGCGTGGGCGTCGAAAAAGCCATCGACATATACATCACTGTTCCAGACCGGGAAACGTTTTGCAATGTCGGCGCTGGTCATGCGTTCGGGTCTATGACCGCGCTTGAGCAGCAGTTGATAACTTTCGTATTCAAAACCATTAGGGGTCATCGGCGCGCGTGTGAGAAATGCCATGCCGATTTCGTGATACAGTTCGTCGCCGAACTCGGCATTCCAGCGCAGCCAACCTTCCCGCGACTGCTCGCCCATCTCCATATAAGCTTCGTCTTTGCCATATTCCATACGCACAGCTTTGCTGATGTCCGTCGAAGACGCCAGCGGATGCGGCAGCGGGCCGGGATCGATCAGCGCGACAGTGTAGCCGCGTCCGCGTAATTCAACCGCCGCCGCCGCGCCGCAAACCCCCGCCCCGACCACCAGGATGTCGTAGTTGTGTGCCATAAATCGCGAGTCCTTCAATACAACGGCGAGATTATAAAAATGCTCACCGTTGGAAATTTTTCGCCATTATAGCCTTAAAACATTTCTAACCGCCAAGCCGCCAAGTGCTGCATCTCTGAAGTGGAGAAATATTTGCTTTATCGTTGACTCACACGCTGCATTCTCTCTGCGAACTTGGCGGTTCAGTGTGTTTTGATTTAGCACTAGCCTAGCTGACAGTATCCCCCACCGCCGCGCGCACCGGCTCGATGATCTGCTCGGTCAGCCAATGAGCGATACCCGCATCAATCGAGCGCGGCCCGATCACAAAATGGGTCGCGCCCAACCCAATATAGTCCTGGAGCAGTTGACATGTCGGAGCAGGGTTGGCCTTCGGATCAATGATGAGTTGAATTGAGCGCACAATACTCGCCGGATCGCGTCCGATGTCGGCGCAGTAACCATCGACAATCTGACTCTTGCGTTGAAAATCGTCGAGTGTCGTGTATGGCACGCCCGGCAGATTCCACACATCGGCATGTTGGGCGACCACCCGCAGCGCGAGTTGTTCACCGATTGCGCCGATCACAAACGGCGGCTGCTTCTGGACGGGTTTCGGTTCGCAGTAAATTTCCTTGAAGTGATAATACTGCCCATCAAAATCGACGACCCGTTCCATCCACATGCGCTTGATGATTTCGCAGGACTCGCCCAGCCGCTTTATGCGTTCAGCGGGCGCAAAATAATCCGTGCCATAGGCTGTATGTTCGCGCTCGACTCCACCTACGCCTAGCCCAAATTCCAGCCGCCCACGCGCAATGATGTCCAGCGTAGCCGCCCGTTTGGCAAGCTGCGGCGGAGTCTGATTGGCGTTGCTGCCGACCATCAATCCCAGACGCAGCCGTTGCGTCTGCGCCGCCAACGCCGCCAGCGTTGTCCAACCATCCAGGCACGGGCCGCCGGGATCAGCCTGCCCGATTGGCATAGGATGGTCGAATAACCAGGCGTGGTCAATCGCTGGGATGCCGTCGGCTTCCTGCCACACTCGTAAAATATCCGCGTAGGGGAAAAATTGCGTCGTCTTGATCCCGAATTGAATTTTATGGCTTACCGTCATAATTACTACACCCTTCCTTGACCGTCACGGTTCTACGGATTGAGTATGTATAAAAATGATTCCGCCATCCAGAATCCGGGTATCATATGATTGACAGTAATACCTTAATGGATTGTTCGAGCATAAACGGCAAATGCCTCTCAATGAGCGCGACTCTGGATTTGTAGGGGCTTGTCGGTGACAAACCCTATGAGGAATCAAACATATGGATGAGCAAGAACGCCGCCAAGCGCTGGCTGATTTTTTACGCACCCGCCGTGCCCGTCTGCAACCGGCGGATGTAGGATTACCTGCGCGCAACCGCCGTCGTACCCAAGGATTGCGCCGCGAAGAAGTCGCCGAACTGGCCGATATTGGCGTGTCCTGGTACACCTTGCTCGAACAAGCCCAGGATGTGCGTCCCTCGCGCGAAGTGTTGGAAAATCTGGCACAGGCGCTTCAACTCACGCCCGTCGAGAATCAACATCTCATGCTGCTGGCAGGCCATGAAGTCGCCGCTAAAACGCTGGTCGAAGAGGCCGATATGACACCCGCGCTGCAGCGTTTCGTCGACGCGCTGAGTCCCAATCCGGCTTATGCCATCGGGCGGCTGTGGAATATTGTCGCCTGGAATCGCGCGGCGGATTGGCTATTTCACTTTGAGGAACCCTGCCCGCCATATTCACGCCATGCCCTCTGGCGCTTCTTTTCGCGCGCAGAATTACAGGCGTTGGATTCCGATTGGGAGACCCGTGCGCGGACTCTCGTGGCACTTTTCCGCGCCGATTATGCCCTGTATCCCGACGAACCCATTTTTCGCACAGTGCTCGAAGATTTACGCCGCATCAGCCCACAATTTCGCTGCTGGTGGGAAGAACAAGACGTGAGCAGCGTCCCGGATGGCCCGCGCATCATTCAACATCCGGCGCTAGGCACGCTCGAATTTGACCATATCACCCTACAAACCGCCATTTCGCCGGATGTGCATGTGAAAGTCTATACCGCCTCGCCCACAACCCGGCTCAAGCTGGAAGCGATCAGCTTTTAGCAGTTAGCCAAAAGCAAAAAATCCGACATTGAATCGGCGGCAACGGCAACCATATTTTTTGAGTGTAGCGGATTTTGTAGCGGTGTTCAATTGAACACCTCTACGGAGCCAGAGCAAACGCATCAAATCTTGAATTGATGCACCCTTCCTTTGCAGAAAGGGATTTAAGCGATTTCAAAAGCCCCTCGCCCTGAGGGACAGGGGTTGGGGTGAGGGTTTAAAGGGCGGTAAAGGTTCAAATCTATTTTGATGCGTTTGCCCTGCCTACGGAGCCATTTCGAACGGCGAAAATCTGTTTGCAGCGCCTTTAGTGCGCTTGGCACTTTGGCAGCCGGATGCTTTAGCGTCTGGCGGCGCAAGGCGAGAAGCATTTTGATAACTGTATTTGTCTTTTAACTAGAGACTATCGACTATCTTCTCACCGGCCATTGATTTTCAGGGCGTCGATCACAAACATCTCGCGGACGCCGGGCGCTCGATCCTGATAAACCGGGTTGCCGGTATATTTTTCCGACAGTTGATTGATATGGTCGCGCGCGCCGTGCGTTTCGTCATACATCGCCTCAACCTGTCCCTGAATTTCGATCCAATGACCACCATTGTCTGGGTCGAGGATGAACAACGTCAGCTTCTTATTGGTTTGCAGGTTGCGGGCTTTTTTGGTAACAGCGGGCGCATTGAAACGGACATGCTCGCCATCATAATCGCACCATACCGGAACCGTATGCGGCTGCCCGTCCGGGTTGACGGTGGTTAACGCACACAGCAGTTTGCGGCTGAAAAGGTCGTGGAATTGTTCGGGTATCGGCAGTGACACGGGATGACATCCTTTTACATACAGTTAGTATCCAATTCAGCTTTGATCGTATCGCGCCGCCCCGCAACACGCAATATTTTTAACAGCTTACACATCCGGCAGGCACACCCATTTTTGAACCATAAAATTTTCATGATAATCGGCTGGCGCGGGTCAGGGTGCGGCATCCAGTATACGAACAGCAGTATAATTTTGCTTATAGATAGGTCTGGTTTTGCTGGCTAGGACTCTGGCGCGCAGACCCGTTCTTCTGAATGAGCACGAATAGCTGCACGAATGATGAGTAACAGATGAGAGCATTCCTTTCCCTGTCATTTTCGGGGAATTGGCTGCGACGTTAGTATGAAGGTTAAAGGAGACAAGAAAATGAAAAAAGCAGAAGAAGTCACAAAGACCACTCCTAAGAAGGCTAAGGGATTCACAGCCGATGAACGCGCCGCAATGAAGGAGCGCGCCAAAGAGATGAAGGCTGAGCAGGAAAAAGCCGGCGGCGAAAGCGACGTGCTCGCGAAGATCGCCGAGATGCCGGAACACGATCGCAGCATGGCCGAGCGGCTCCATGCCCTTATCAAAGCTGTCGCGCCAGACCTCGCGCCCAAAACCTGGTACGGGCAGCCCGCGTATACGAAGGATAGCAAGGTCATCTGCTTCTTCCAAAGCGCGCAGAAGTTCAATACCCGCTACGCGACGCTGGGCTTCAGCGACTCAGCCAACCTCGATGATGGCGACATGTGGCCGGTTGCCTTCGCGCTGAAAGAGTTGACCGCCACCGAAGAGGCAAAAATCAGCGCGCTCGTGAAAAAAGCCGCCAGCTAAAGCGTGATCTCGCCCTGCAAAAGTTGGGTTGCTTCAAGGCTTGTTCACAAATAAATCTGCAAAAACTACAAACACCGTGATTGCTAGTCAGAGATTTTGCCTTTATTGACCCCTCCCTCGCCCTCCCCGAATTCAGGGAGGGAACAAAACGCCGTGCGATTTTTAGCCCCTCTCCCTTGAATTCGGGGGAGAGGCTGCCGAAGGCGTGGGGTGAGGGGGTAACAATAAGCAACTAGCAATCAAGGTACAAACATAATTTTAAGCGGAGAGGATATTGTAGGGGCGTTACGCTGTGACGCCCTCAAGCCCAAAAAGGGGGCAATCAATCTATTCGAAACGCATGAACTTGCCTTCCAGCCTCTTTAGTGGGCTTGTCCTTACCGGCAGCCGGATGCTTAAGCATCTGGTTGCGCTACCGGCGAAAAATGTTTCAGCGTAGCTATAGACTTGACTCTTTTTAGAAATACACATACACTATGTGTAGTTTGTAGCAATCAACGAGCACAATGAGTTATTCGCTGGCGTTAACCCAGTCGTTGTTCATGACGTTGTATGTCGCCTCCAAGATCGACCAGGGCGAATACGACTTCATTTCGACGCAGCAGATTTCGCAGGAATTGAATATTCCCCCGTCCACCGCAGGCATGATTCTGCGGCGGCTGAATCGCGCCGGGTTGATTGACACCCGCGAAGGTGTCAACGGCGGAGTACGCTTGGCGAAACCACCCGAATCCGTAACCATGCTCGATGTGTTTGAAGCCATCGAACAGGAACGCCCGATGTTCCAGACCAACATCGAACTGCCCGTGACCGGGGAAAAACGCACCCGCGTCCAGCAGGCAATTTTCGGCGTCCTGGAAAGCGGCGAGTCGGCCATGAAAAACCGTCTGCGTCAGGTGACGATGCGCGACTTGATGAACACTGTGCGCGGCTAACTGGCTCTTTTTTTACGCAAAACTACATATATAACATATATAGTTTATTTTATTTATAGGGTTAAAATATTTTAGTCAAAAGGAGACGAACATGAACCCGACAACTTCTGTCCCGCAGCGTTTGTATCTGATAGAGGTCGCCCGCATTGGCGCGCCGATGAACCGCCCCGTCGTCTGTTATTTAATCCAGACGAGCGACGGCAAAAATATCCTCATCGACACCGGCCTCGCAACCGATGCGCCCATCTCGCCCGAATTTCCGCCGGTTCAATGGGAGAAAAATGTGATCGAGCAGTTGGCGCTGATCGGCCTGAAACCGCAAGACATCAACACCCTGATTTGCACCCATTTTGATATGGATCACGCCAGCTATCACGGCACATTCACCCACGCGGAATTCGTTGTGCAGCAGCGGCATTATGACGACGCCCAGCACAATATGCGTTATGGCTTCGCCCGCCCGCAGTGGGATCGCGCCGATGTGCGCTGGAACTGCGTAAATGGCGATACTGAACTGCTGCCGGGAATTGACCTCATCGCCACCGACGGCCACGCATTGGGACATCAATCGGTGCTGGTGAGCCTGCCCGAAACCGGAAAAGTGCTGCTGGCGATTGACGCCGTTTTGTGGGAGAGCCGTTTCCGGCCTGATGTTGAAGCCACCCCGCGGGATGAGGACGAAAGCGCTGTGCGTGCCAGCACCCAGAAATTGCTCGATCTGGTGAAAACCGAAAACGTCGCGCTGACCATTTTCGGGCACGACGGCGCACAGTGGACGAACCTCAAAAAATTGCCGGAATTTTATGGGTAGCAGTCCGGTAGGGACAAGGCGCACCTTGTCCCATATGCACCATGATAAGGAAATTGAGAGCGAAAATTTGCCTTACTCACCCCCCTCCTAGCCCCCTCCCCGAATTCAGGGAGGGGGAATCAGAAGCGGCATTGACTCCTCCCCCGAATTCGGCTGAGGGGCGGACATGTTTGGGGAGGGGGTTGCGAAGGAGGAGTTCATCGTT
>JBDTNB010000042.1:0-43788 GCA_039933955.1 Chloroflexota bacterium | reverse complement strand
AGGAGACGCGACATTTCTTTGTCATCTTCAATAATTAAGACACAAGTCGCCATGACAAACCATTTTGCTACATTCGATATAACTAGTCACATTGTACCACCATATCTCATCGGATGTTAACCGTTCTGCCATTGGGTACAACCCAGGCATATGCTATCCTTAGGGTTGACTTACTCTGTAGCTTGTGGAAACAATTGTGCCGTATCAATCCAGTGGTGGCCGCCGGAATAATGTTCAAATTGGTGTAGGGCGTTCGGTTTGGGCGGGAACGCCGCCGCCAGCGATCCCGGAACGGACATTGGATGGCATACCGGGCTGTCTGGCCTGGATCGCCTTGCTCCTGTCGATTGTCAGCGCTATTGCCTTCCCGCGTGCGTTACTCCTGGTCGCTGCCCTGCTCGGCTTTTATTCGGCGACACGCTTTTTATTCGCGGGCATCGCCAACGTGATGGGACTGCGGAATATCAAGCAGTGGGAAGCCGCCAATTGGCCGGAGCGCTATCGCGATGATGCAACGGTGGACTCGCTGGCTTGGGACGATGTACACCACGTCGTCATTGTGCCGAACTACAAAGAACCCGTCGAAATCCTGAGCCGGACGCTCGATCAACTGGCACGCCAATTTGAGGCGCACCGCCGCATCACTATCGTGATGGCCATGGAAGCGGGCGAAGAAGGCTGCATCGAAAAAGCCGAATTCCTCGAAAAGCAGTATGCCCCATGCTTCGAAAACTTTTTCTTCACTGTGCATCCGCGTGGATTACCAGGTGAGATGCAATGTAAATCCGCCAATCAAGCCTGGGCGAGCCGCTGGGTAAAGCGCAAGCTGGTTGACGAAATGGGTTATAACATCGGCCATATTGTCGTGACGACGATGGACGCCGACACCCTGTGGCACAAGGATTATTTTGCTTCCCTGACTTATCTGTTCGCGATCAACCCGGAGCGCTATCTGCGTTTCTGGCAAGCGCCGATTCGTTATCACACCAATATCTGGGAAATCAGCCCGCTGCTGCGGATCGTCAACGCCTATTCAACCGCGTTCGAACTGGCTTATCTGGCTGCCCCCTGGTGGATACCGATGCCCATGTCATCCTATTCATTGAGCCTGAAATTGCTGGACGCCAGCGGTTATTGGGACGGCGACGTGATTGCCGACGAATGGCACATGTTCATCAAAGCCTATTTTGCCCGCGAAGGCGCGGTGATGCTGGATCGTATTTTCCTGCCTTTTTCGGCAACCGCTGTTACGGGCGAAAATATATGGCAGGCGATTAACAACCGCTACCAGCAAACCTTGCGCCATGCCTGGGGCAGCAAAGAAGTCGGCTTCATCATCGCCAAAATGCTGGAACATCCTGAAGTGGATTTCAACGTCTCCTTCAAGCTGTTGTTCCGCGTCGCGCATGATATTTTGCTGGCGGGGGCGGGCTGGGTAATTCTGACAGCCGGTGCGCAGCTTCCTTTCCTGCTTAATCCCCCGCTGTTGGGACAGGTGTTGCAGGAAGGCGCATCCAACCCCTCCTACTTGCTGCTGCAAATATCGTTTTTGCTGGTGTCAGTCTTGGGCATTATGTTCTGGTATCAGGATGTGATTGTGCGTCCACCCCGCACCCACAAACAAACCCTTTTCGAGCGTCTGATGACTCTGTTGAGTTTTCCACTGCTGCCGATTCTGACATTGATTTTCGTGGCAGTGCCAACCATCCAAGCCCAAACTCGTTTGATGGTGGGCATTCCACTGCGGTTTAAAGTATCAAAAAAAATCTGAACCACCGAGACACCGAGACCACAGAGCAATACAAGGGGAGAAAAATCATGTCAAAAATTGGATATATCGGCCTGGGAATCATGGGCGCGTCGATTGCCCGTAATCTGATGAAAGCCGGACACGAACTGGTCGTCCACAATCGCAGCCAGAAAATCGTTGGTGAATTGGTGCTCGAAGGTGCAAAGGGCGCGACCTCACCGCGTGAAGTGGCAGCGCAGGTTGATTTTGTATTCACCAACTTGCCTGACTCACCGGATGTGGAAAAAGTCGTGCTGGGCGAAAACGGGATCATCGAGGGTGCGCATGAAGGACTTATTTATATCGACAACAGCACCATTAAGCCCGAAACTGCGCGTATGATTGCCGAAAAATTGGCGACAGTGGGCATTCCGGCATTAGATGCACCCGTCAGCGGCGGCGATGTCGGCGCAAAGAACGGCACACTGACAATTATGGTCGGCGGGCCGCAGGAAGCCTTTGATAAAACCATTCCGTTGTTCCAGGCGATGGGCAAAGCCTGGGTGCTGGTGGGCGACAGCGGAGCGGGGCAAATCGCCAAAGTCTGCAATCAGATTATCGTCGGTGCGCAAATGGCGGCGCTGGCCGAGGCGCTCATCACGGCGCAAAAAGCGGGTGTTGATCCCAGCCGCATGGTCGATGCGATTAAAGGTGGCGCAGCGCAAATGTGGACATTGGACGTAAAACCACCACGTTTGTTCGCGGGCAACCGCACGCCGGGATTCAAAGCCTATATGCAGCATAAAGACCTGGGTATCGTGCTGGACACCGGCAAAACTTACGGCATCCCGATGCCGTTGACCGCCGTAATCCAGCAGCTTTATACGACCATGCTGCAAAACGGCCAGCGCGACCTGGATAACAGCGCCGTCGTCGGGATTTATGAGATGCTGGCGAATGTGAAATTGAGCGAACCGCTGCGCGAACCGAAACCTATTGACCACGTTCAAGAGGCGTCCGAGGAATCGTTCCCTGGCAGCGACGCGCCCGCGTGGTAAAGATGGGCAAAGTAGACTATGCGATTAAAAGCCTATGTTAAAAACCATCCAAAATATAAGAAGGTAATTCTCCACCAGACTGGTAAGGGCGCATATCTCTTTAAATTGTTTGATGAAACTGACGGGTCAGGTGGCTATGACAGTTGGCATGAAAGTATCGAAAGCGCTAAGTATCAGGCGTTGAACGATTATGGAATTGAAGAAAACGATTGGGTTGAAATTCCTGACCCATTGCCTGGGGCGCAGCAAGACTGGGAAACGCCAACTGTAGCGATACGTGATAAAGACGGGACTGTATCATTCCTGGCTTATGAAGAAGCCCAACAAAAAGACCTGATCCCGAAAGAAACACCGATTATAATGCCCAATGACAAGGTATTGGTTCAGGAAATCAGAGGCTTATTGCGGAATGGCAAACCTATTCAAGCTATGCAACTATATATGAAACGGACAGGCGCTAACCTCCTCGATACTAAACGCACTGTTGAATTGATTGGTTCTACCGACGATGAGTAACACTAGAGACTGACATGGGCAATATTAGTTTGCTATAATGCGGATACGATTCAACGAGTAGAAATTTGATATTGTGAAAGAACGAGTACAGAAGTTGATGGCGCAGGCCAATATCGGTTCGCGGCGGGCGTGCGAGGATTTCATACGCGCGGGGCGCGTGCGTGTCAACGGACAAGTGATTCACCTGGGCGATCAGGCTGACCCCCAGACAGATGTGATCGAAGTCGATAACAACAAATTGGGATTTGCGAGCAAGCACGTTTACATCGCCTTCAACAAGCCTAAGCAGGTTGTGAGCAGCAACGTGCGCTATCAAAATGATGACCGCCGCACGGTACGGGAAATGATCCCGGTGGAAGGTCATCTGTTCACGATTGGTCGCCTGGACGCCGACAGCGAAGGCTTGATTATCCTGACCAACGACGGCGATCTGGCAAATGAGTTATCACACCCCAGCTATCGCCATACCAAGACCTATAAAGCGGTGGTGCAGGGTTTGCCCAGCGCCGAGACGATTCAACGCTGGCAGGAAGGCATCTACGTCCAGGATGAAGAAAACGGTAAGGACTACAAAACCAAACCGTGCTATGTAAAAATCCTGGAAGGCGGCAAGGAAACCACTCTGCGAATCGTGATGACCGAGGGCAAAAAACGGCAAATTCGGCGGGTAGCATCCATCCTCGGCCACCCGGTCAAATCACTGATACGGACGCATATCGGCACACTGCCGTTGGGGTCACTGCGCCCCGGCGATTGGCGCGAACTCATCCCCAAAGACCTGACCGCGCTCAAAACCTCCGCCGAAGAAATGAAAGAAATAGCTAAAATCAAACGTGCTGTACGCACGATCCGCCCTGCGAAGGATGCGCCTGCGGCGGCAAAAGTCAGCAAACCAACGTCACGCGCACCGCTTGCACGGAGTGCATCCGACAAACCAGCCCGACCCTCGCGGCGGCCTTCCGATCAAGCGCGCAAACCGGGCACTCGAAGGAACAGTAAGGGGCGTTAGGATGAGTCTCTCGTCTTCAGTTCAACATTATATCGCCCAGCAGTCGCGTTTAGTCTGGCGACGCAGGGCGCTGCGGGCGTTCATCCGTGCGTTGGGCTTCCAGGTTTTATGGCGGGTAAGTGTCACGGGTATGGAAAACATCCCCGATGACGGCCCGACCATCATTATGATGAATCATATCTCGGCACTCGACCCAGTTTTGTGCATGGGCGCGGTGACGAACCGTTTCGTCGTCCCCATGACCAAAATCGAAAATGCCCAGCATTGGTTTTTCGGTTTTTTCGTGTGGTGGTGGGGGTCATATACCATTAATCGCGGCGAGATTGACCGCAAAGCGCTCATCAACTCGATAGAATTGGTCAAACATGGGCAGATGATCCTGATTGCGCCGGAAGGCACACGTCACCCGGAAGGGTTGTCCGAGGCGAAAGATGGTCTGGCTTACATCGCTACGAAGGCCAATGCCGTGATTATCCCGACAGCCATTTCCGGCGCAGTCGGCTGGAAAGCCAAAATGCTGCATTTGCAGCGTCCCAGCATCAATGTCAATTTCGGAAAGCCTTTCCGCTTCAAGACCGACGGCGGGCGTGTCCCGCGTGAAGATTTGTCGGCCATGTCTCAGGAAGCGATGTATCAACTGGCATTGGCAGTCAAAGACGAAACCCGGCGTGGTTTTTACAGCGATGTCAGCAAGGCGACCACGCAGCATCTTGATTTCGTCAAAGTGTGATAGATAGTCTTTAGTCGTTAGCTACGCTTCGCTAAGTCTATAGTCAAAAGACAAATACTATCACTTGACCAGCAAAAATCTGATGATTCGGTTTCGCTAACTAACCGCTGAGTAGTCTATCGAAAAGTTCTGGCAATAAAACGCTAGACTGTTTTTGTCATTGAGCTAAAAGCTAAAGACTATCGACTAAAGGCTTGGATTAATCTTTCGTGTGATAGGTTCCTGCAAGGTGCTATTATTTAAAGTAGCGCGTAATTTAGGATTGGGCAGGAGGTGAATCAGCGAACATTTCCGGGGGCATGGATAGCGCATGGCCCTATTGCGAGATAGGGTGACGAGGTGACGGTTGCTCGCTTCACGGCGAGCCTAAGCTCTAACCAGAGCGAAAATCGAAAGATCAGCGGATGCCGTCAGGGTGTACCACCACCCTTTGTCTACTCCCTCCGTACAACAAGAGCGAACCACGAAAACCGACAGGTAACTTTCGGGACAAGTGGAAAAGCATGTGGATGATTGAACCAACCTATCAGTGGTTAGGTTTCAATGCAGACCGGCCCCGCCTGCGCCGCATGGCCGGATGCGTTTATCCGCAAACGCATGACATACGGAGGATTCTATTATGTGTGGCATTGTTGGTTATATTGGCCCGCGCAACGCGACGCCGATCATCCTGGATGGACTGGGACGGCTGGAATATCGCGGCTACGACTCGGCTGGCGTGGCGGTCATCAAAGACGACTGCATCGAACTGCGCCGGGATGTTGGCAAACTGGCAAATTTGCGCCAACGAGTGCAGATGCACCCCCTGGACGGCAATATCGGCATCGGACATACCCGATGGGCAACACACGGCGCACCCGCCGAACACAACGCCCATCCCCACGTCAGCATGGATGGCGAATTCGTCGTCGTCCACAACGGCATTGTTGAAAATTACCTCGAACTGCGCGCCGAATTGATAGCTGAAGGAATCGAATTCAAATCCGAAACCGACACCGAAGTCATCGTGCAATTGATCGAACGCTTCGCCAAAAACGGCGCGAATTACAACCTCACCGAAGCCACCCGTAAAGCGGTCAGTAGGCTGCGCGGGGCACACGCCATCGTCGTGATGAGCACCCATACGCCGGAAGAATTGGTCGCGGTGCGCGTCGGCAACGCGGGCGGCGTGGCGCTTGGCCTGGGTGATGGCGAAATGTTCGTCGCGTCGGATATTCCCGCAATCCTCGAATATACGCGCCAGATGATTTTCCTTGAAAGCCGCCAGATAGCTACCATTACAGCGAATTCGGTGAGCATACAAACCCTGGATGGTGCGCTGGTCAAGGCGAAAGTTCACGACATTCCCTACGACCCGGTGAGCGCGGAAAAAGGCGAGTTCCAGCACTTTATGCAAAAGGAAATTTTCGAGCAAGCGCGTAGCGTGACCGACACGATTCGCGGACGAGTGGATTTTGAACGCGGCGAGGTACTGCTGCCGGAACTCAAGCTGACAACCGAACGGGCAAAAGCCCTAAACCGGTTGGTGATAGTCGCCTGCGGGACGAGCTACTTCAGCGCCCAGGTCGGTAAATTTTTCATCGAGCAGCTCGCACGGCTCAACGTTGAAGTTGATTATGGCAGCGAATATCGCTATCGCGATCCGATCCTGGATGAAAATACAGCCGTGCTGGCAATCACCCAGAGCGGCGAAACCGTCGATACATTGGCCGCGATGGAAGAAGCGCATGAAAAAGGCGCAACCTTGTGGAGCATCGTGAACGCGATTGGCAGTCAGGCGATGCGCGTGTCTGATGGGTACATCACCATGAACGCGGGGCCAGAAATCGGTGTGGCATCCACCAAAGCGTTCACCGCCAGCATTGTCGATCAATATTTGCTGGCACTTTATCTGGGTCAGCTTCGTGAGACACTCACGCCAGAGCAACGCCAGCAGTACGCACAGGATATTGGCCGCCTGCCCGATCTGGTCGGGCGGACATTGGAAAATGATCCGCAAATAGCCGAACTCGCGCAACAGGTTTTTGAATATCGCGACTTCCTGTATCTGGGGCGCGGACTCAATTATCCGATTGCGTTGGAGGGCGCGCTCAAGCTGAAAGAGATCAGCTACATCCATGCCGAAGGCTACCCGGCGGGCGAGATGAAACATGGGCCAATCGCGCTCATCGACAAGGATATGCCGGTACTGTGTATTGCCTTGAAAGATTCGCTCTACGAGAAAATGATTAGCCAGATTGAGCAAACGAAGGCGCGCGGTGGCATTGTAATTGCGGTGGCAACCGAGGGCGACAATTTCATTGCAACAAAGGCGGATCACGTCCTATATGTGCCGGAAACACCGCCGCTACTGAGTCCGGTTGTGGCGGTCATCCCGCTGCAACTGCTGGCCTATCACATCGCGGTCTTGCGTGGCGCAGATGTTGACCAGCCGCGCAACCTGGCGAAAAGTGTGACCGTAGAATAAACGTAGTAAGGAGACTGTTTCAGCTAAAACAGTCTCCTTTTATTTAGCGACAGCAGGAAGCGTTGTAGCAAGTTTCGTAAGTGAAATATCGAGGCTGATTTTGACAGCCCGCGCCAGGGTGACATATATTGGGCAGCGGGTGGTAAATGCTTCAGTCAATTCCTTAAGCTGAGCTTCGGTTGGGCCGCTCGCCATCATTTGAACTTTCAGGGCTAGTAAACCGGCATCTACAGGCTCGCCCAGCACACCGCGCGGATCATAATCGGCGCTGACACTGATTTTCAAATCGTCGAGCGGAATGCGATTCTGCTGCGCATACTTTTCAATAGTAAATAGCGCGTGGGTTGCTAATGAAGATAACAGTAAATCAATTGGGTTAATCTCCTCGTTGGGGCCGCCTAGATACAGCGGTGAATCCACCACGAGATGATGTTCTTTGGAATTGACGATAGTACGTCCCCGTAGTCCTAACAACTGGGTCGTGACTGCGGCTGACGCTAAACGCGGGGTCATATATAGTGCTGCCTTTTCATATTGCTGGTGATGGGTTTCATTTATAATGAAACATCCATCAAAGATCGTATCCCTAAAGTCTAACCCCAGACAACATTCAGAACGTCTTGTAAAAGGCTGATTTCAATCTCGACTATTGGACAGAGGCGATCTCCGCCTAAAGTAGGATGTCAAGCAAATTTTCATTCGGTATACACCTTCCCCTTCAAATGCATGGTTTCGCAGTTTGTGCTGGATTGCTATTGAAGCTGGCGCAATCAACAACCCCGGCAATTGAGCCTCGCTATAACGGCTAGTCCTTTTTCACACCAAAATGAAATAGGACAATAATCCACTTGACGCATAAACAAATGTTCTTTCATAATGATCTTCTGACAAAAATCGCATTAATTTGGTAAATTTTTTAGTTTCTAGCAAATCTATAGTGTTCTCATTACTTTCATAAGCCAGAGATTGATGTAAAATGTAAGTTGGTTGTTATGTTATACTGTTACCGTTGTGTCAATCAAAAAAGCGGCACGTTCCGGAATCGCATTGTTATAAAATGGGACGACCAATAGGGAGAATTCTTATGCACAAGTCATTATTTCGTTGGCGATTAGGGGCAACCGTGCTCATAATCTGCCTGATGCTGGCTTTTAACACGGTGGTCATTTTGGCGCAGGACGCCACTGATGAGCCACCTGCGGCCAGTACCGAGCCGACGGAGACGGAAACACCGCTTCCGATACCGACGGATACGCCCACCGTCAGCCCAACGGTTGAAGAACCGACGCTGGCCCCAACCGAGACCCCCGTCGCAACCGAAGAAACGGTGACGCCGGAAGCGACGGAAACTGAGGTCGCCACTGAAGAAGTGACCGCAGTACCTCCAACCGACGCGACGGCAGAAACGCCTACCGTTGTTGCGCCCGTCACCGAAGAACCGGCCCTCAGCCTGCTTGTGCGGGAATTGTTCGATAATGGCGACCTTACGCCCTGGTTAGCCGGTGCTGGATGGTCATTAGAAGCCAGCGAAAGCGGCCAGGCCTTGCAGGTTGTTAACAGCAACGATCCCATTGTGCTACAAAAAGGCGCATTTTATAACGTTGCCGTCCAGACCCGTTTCCTGTGGGCAACCGGCAGCGCCCAAATCAGCGTGCGCAGAACGGCAGTCGGTAACTACACCGCGTCAATTGACGCGAATGGAAGCGTGACCCTGAAACGTGGCGATGATGTTGCGGCTAGCGCCAGCGTAGCACCCGCTGCGGCAGGCACATGGCGTACACTGCGTTTGTCAGCCATGAATGATGTTATCCGTGTGTCGATTGATGATGTCGCTGTTATCACCTACTCAGACATCGCACCGCTGCCTCCTGGCGACGTCAGCCTCTCCGCAGATTTTAATCCCGCCCCTGGCGATGTAAATCCGACCCCGGAAATGCAAACCCTGCTGGCAGATGATTTCTTCCTGTGGGTTCCGCTGGCTGAACTGGGCCTGTATCCGGTTCCCACGCCGATTACAGCACCGACCCAACCTCCGGCAACTGAAGTTGTGCCTACCGAAGTTCCAACCGAGATTGTGGTGATTGAAACCACTCCCGAACCAACTGAGGTTGTGGTTGAACCTACGGAAGAAGTAACCGCAGAACCCACCGAAACTGAAGTTGCGCCGGTTGAGCAATCCGGCCCGCAGGATGATTTGACCGAAGCAGTCGGGAAAGATCAGAGCGAAGTGGCTCCGCCCAGCGCCGAAGAACTGGCAAACGCGCAAGACGCGAGCAACGATAATTTTGCAGGTCGCCTTTCGGTAATCCTGCCAACTGGCTTCTATGTCTTTAGTGATGGAACAGTTAACGCGACCCTCGAAGGCAGCGAACCCGTACCGGTATGCGGCACTGGACTGAATAAAACCGTTTGGTTCACCTTTACGACCCCGGCCAGTCCAGCCACTGCTAGCTATACATTCTCTACAGCGGGCAGCAGTTTCGATACCATTCTGGGTGTCTACACAGGTGGTTCGATTGGCAGTCTGTCACCCGTCGGCTGCAATGACGATGCCAGTGCAAGCTTGATAACATCACAGCTTACGCTTACCCTGACGGCTTCAACCACCTATCAAATTCAAGTTGGCGGTTTTAAAGGTCGTTACGGTGCATACACGTTCCGCGTGCAGCAAGGTGCTGTTCCGACGACTTTGGCAGCCCCAGTGATCGTCGCGCCGTCGCCGGCTACTGGCATAACCAGCAATCAGCCTGCGCCGACCTTCACCTGGAACAAGATTGCCATTAATGCCAACAGCTATGAAGTTCAGGTTGCGACGAACGCCGCTTTCACCACTGGTTTCCAATCGGCGATTGTCAACTCTGCATCCTGTACAACAACCTGTTCATACACGGTTTCACCCGCGCTTTCCACCCCTGCTACCTATTATTGGCGTGTTCGTGGCCGCACATTGAACGATTTGCCAGGAGCATTCAGCCCCGCGCGGACGTTCATCTATCGCACCGCAGCGCCAACCTTGAGCCTGCCGGCTGACAACGCGGTATCAACGACTAGCAAACCAGCACTCAAATGGATCGCTTATCTGGGCGCGTCCTACAAAATCCAGATTGCCGACAACGTGGGTTTCGCAGGTGCAACAACCTATACACCGGCTGGCGTTGGTGTAACCTTCACGCCGCCCACTTCGTTAATCCAGGGTGACTGGTGGTGGCGTGTAGCCGCGACGCCCGCACTGAACAGTGGCGACACACCTTACAGTACACCACGTAAATTCACCGTCAACATTTCGTCGCTCCCGGCCAACAACGCGCTTGCTCCTCTCGTGGGCACGGCGATAAACGCCAACGTCAAATTCACATGGATTACGGTTTTCGGTGCGACGGGTTACACTGTCGTCATTGACAACGACAGCGACTTCAGCAGCCCATTAGCCCCAGTTACGCCCACCCCGGCGACGGCGCTCACCGTGACCACTCCGTTACCGGCTGGCGTTTACTACTGGTATGTGAAGCCAACTGGTTTTGTGCCGAATGTTACCAATGACACCGACGTGATTCGCCGCAAGTTCACGGTCAGCCCGCCTGCTCCAGCAGCACCGGTACTGGTGGCTCCACTGACTGCGGCTTTCACAAACGACACCACGCCGACTCTGGATTGGAACCCAACGACAACCATTGCTGGTGATCCATTCAGCTATGATGTTCAGGTTTGCGCCGCCGCGACCTGCGCGACCACCATCTACGACTCGGCAAATGTTACCGTCGGCACAGAATACGATGTGGCGACACCCCTCAATCCTGGCCTGAATTACTGGCGCGTGCGCACGGTCAACAGCCTCGGTATTGCAAGTGCCTACTCTGCGGCACGTACTTTCACCGTCCGCACGAACATCCTGTCGGCTCCGGTAGATAACTTCACTACCATCGACACTACACCGGGCTTCACGTGGCTGTCAGTGACGTATCCTAACACTGCACCGCCCGTGAAATACAAACTACAAGTGGCTGCTGACACAAGCTTTACCACTATCCAGTTTGAGAAGACTGATCTGACTGTCCTTACCTACATGATGGCCGGGGCAGACCCAACACTGGGTTATGGCACTCACTATTGGCGTGTCCTCGTGAATACTGGTTCGGGCTATCCAGGGTCATCGAGTGAATATCGCACGCTGCACATCACGTCGTCCATCCCGGTTGCGCCGACTTACCCGGCTGTTCCGGCGGCGAGCGCAGTGCTGGCTGATACCACACCACATCTGGATGTGAACGATGTTGTGCCACCAGTGACTGCAAGCTGGACGGTGACTGGTTATGAATTCCAGGTTGCGACCAATTCAGCATTCACGCTTAACATGCTGCCATTTAGCTCGCCAACCAGTGACTTTACATCGAGCGCGTTAACCCCCGGTTTGTACTACTTCCGTGGACGTGCGATTAACTCGAATGGTGCAGCCGGAACATACAGTGCCGCCCGTGCCTTCACCATCCGCACCGCACCACCTGTGCAAAGTGCGCCCGCTCTGGAATTGGTCACGACGGATACCACACCGCTGTTCTCATGGGTGACGTTCGGGACAGGTTCGAAATACAATATCGAGATTGACAACAACTCGGATTGCAACAGCCCATTTGTAACCAACCCTGCTCTACTAACTACAACAACCTTCACCAGCCCTGTGTTGACTGAAGGGGCATGGTACTGGGATGTGCAGGCTGTTGACGTTCAAGGCACGGCAACAGCTTTCAGCGGCTGTCGCGTATTCTATGTACGCACGACTCCGGCGCTGGCTGCCCCGGTTGTCGTCAGCCCAGCCACCGGATTTGCGACCAATCCGCAGCCGACATTGGTCTGGAACGCAGTGCCGACACCCGCTGGCGTAGGTGCGCTGCCAGTGCAGCATTATCAGGTACAGATCGCGACCAATGCGACGTTCACGGTCAATCTGCAAACGTCACCTGATGTTCCAGTCAATTCGCCGACGGTTCAATACACCACCAGCGGTTTGCTCGCCGGAACATACTACTGGCGTGTACGTGGGTTTAACACCGCCGGTATCCCAGGGGCGTTCAGTGTGGTGCGGAACTTCATCATTGATGCAACCGGCACACTTGTTCCCTCGCTGACACTGCCTGCCGACAATTCGTCGAGCACGGTGAAAACGCCGACCTTTACCTGGACGAAGCCAGTTGGTGCGGTCAAGTTCGAACTGCGCTACAGCTCGAATTATCCGGCCAGCTATGTCCCTGGCGATGCGTTGACCACGACGGGCACAGTTGCAATAACGGGTTTGCTCACGCCGACCTACAAACCGCCGTCACCGCTGATCCCTGGTACGTATTACTGGCAGGTGCGCGCCCTCGACGCGGCTAATAACCTGTCGGCCTGGACGAATCTACGCACTTTCAAGATCATCTCGGCGCTGACTGATACACCGCAGCCTAACCGCTTCGGCCCATCTGACACGATCCTGCTGACATGGGGGCCGTTGAGCTGGGTGACAAACACAGCAGCACCCGACGGTGGCTACTATGAAGTCCAGATCGACAATAACTTCAGTGCAGCCAATGCGCTCTTCCCAAGTCCAGAATACGAACTGCGCGGTAGCGGCGACACGGTTGGAACCGGCGTCACCTACAGTGTGTACGTCGCTGGCAATAACTACGGTGTCGTGATCCCATCCGGATCACTGCCCGCAGGATTACCCAACGGAACCTGGTACTGGCATGTTCGCGGCTACAACCCAACCACCAACGCCTATGGCGCGTGGAGCAGCACGGGAACCTTCGTCGTAGACAAGTAAGCATCAGGTATACTCAGTAAAGTTTATGGGGGTTGGTTTCGGCCAGCCCCCACTGGATAAACCGCATGACGAAATCTCGCGGCCTGATAGGAACAATTGCGGCCCTGGTGGTCATACTCGCCGGGGCCGCTTTTATCCTGAGTGCAGCGCCACGCAGCGCAGAAACGGCATCCGCCGATCTGCCAACCCGTGCAGCGCTGTCAACCGATCAAGCAGCAGAAAAATCAACCCGTACACCGCTCCCGGTAGTGGCTATGCAGCCTACGGCGCTGCCTCCGAGTCCGATGGCAATTGCGCCAACGGAGACTCTTGCTCCACAACCAGCAGCGGCGAATCCCATTCAACCGGCGGTATTCCAGCCTGCACTAGCAGAACAACCCACCGTCATCCCAGCGCCGCCTGTCAAACTCGTCCCGAATCAGGTCACGATTCAATTCGCGCCGGGGACAACTCTCGACCAACAAAAAGCCTATGTACAGCAGTTGGGTGGCACTATCCAGCAGTCACTTGAGGCACTGCATACCCTGGTCGTGACCATCCCGGATGTAACCGCAGCCGAAGCGCTGCCACGATCCGAGCTAGTCGTCCAGACCGAACCCGATTATTACGTCTCAGCCCAGCAGTCCGCGCCCAACGATCCCTTTTACAGCCAGCAGTGGGCGCTGCCGGTGATGCAAGTGCCGAGTGCATGGCCGCTTTTACCATCTAATGCACCCCTTGTCGCGGTTGCCGTGATTGACAGCGGCATCTGCGCTGACCATCCTGACCTCGCCGGACGCATTTTGCCCGGATACGATTTCGTACAGAATGACGCCACGCCGCAGGACGAATTCGGTCATGGCTGCGAAGTTTCTGGCATTATCGCCGCCAATATGAGCAATGGCATCGGGATCGCCGGGGTTGCGCCCAACGCGCGTATCATGCCCCTGCGCGTCCTGGATGCTTCTGGCAGCGGTTATTATTCCAATGTTGCAGCGGCAATCACCTATGCTGCCGATAACGGGGCACAAATTATCAATTTGAGCCTGGGCGGCACGGTTCCATCAACCACCCTGCAAAACGCAGTCGATTATGCCGTCAGTAAGGGTGTGATGGTGGTCGCCGCGGCAGGCAATTCGTATGGCGGGGCGGTGATGTATCCCGCAGCTTATCCGAATGTGGTCGCTGTCGCCTCGGTAGACACTAATTTGCAAATCAGCAACTTCAGCGCCGTCGGCCCGGAAGTTGATTTACGCGCGCCTGGACGCGATATTATGAGCACGAGCCTGGACGGCAGCTATATTGCATCCAACGGCACATCCTTCGCCGCGCCGCAGGTAGCAGGCATTGCCGCCCTGGAAATTGGACGCGGAAAAACGCTCATCATCGACGGCGGTATTGTCCATGCCGACGTTACCGCGCCTACCGGAACGCTCACACCGACTCCGCAGACCAACTACGACAAACATGGCAATGTCATTCCGCAATCGGCGGACGATGCCCCCGTTCCGACGGATACATGGGCAGTAATCCTGGAACCGGGCAGCGACCCGGACGCTGTTGCCACTCAATTAGGTTATGAAAATCTGGGGCAGATCGGCTATCTGGCGGATACTTATTTATTCCGCATCCCGGCCAGTGGATCGTCCTTGCAAGCGGCACAGGATATTGCCAGCGCATTCCAGGCAAACGCTCAGGTGATCTCGTTTGAGCAGCAGTTCGAACAAAAGGTATACTCGCGTGATCCAAATGACGATCCCCTGACGTCACCCGACCAATGGCATCTTCATAATTCCAATGGATGGGTCTCGCTGAACCTTCCAACTGGGTGGGCCAGCGGCTCATCAACTGGCGCAGGTGTGCAAATCGCGATTGTGGACGATGGTTTGCAGTATACCCATCCTGATCTCGCGCCCCACTATATCGCAGGCGACAGTTGCGATTATAGCGATAGTCTTCCGGCTGGAGCGGGAAACTGCAACGATCCTGATCCTGCCCCACTTGCGCCAATGATAAACGGAACCTGCGGCACAACCGCCAATTGTCACGGCACGTCGGTTGCTGGTGTCGCAGTTGGAGCCGATAATCCGCCTGTTGCTGTCGAACAAGATGCGGCCTATTGTGGCGTGGGCGTCGCCTATGGCGCAAATCTGGCAGGCATCCGCCTCACTGGAAACGGTTCTACTTCAGCAGTGTCTGAGGTAGATGGACTGACCTATCACTACAACGCCAATGATATTTACAACAACAGTTGGGGGCCAAAAGACGACGGCATTAAGCTTGTTGGTCTTGATCCATTGGTCGCACAAGCAATGTTGGATGCTGTGACTAATGGGCGTGGGGGACTCGGCAGCATTTATGTGTGGGCGGCGGGCAACGGACGGCAGAATGCCGACAATATCAACGCGGACGGTCACGCTAGTTCGCGCTTTGTCATCGCTGTCGGCGCAATAAAGAATTCAGGGGTTTTCGCTGATTACAGTGAGCCGGGTGCATCGATGTTAATCACCGCGCCGAGCAGCAGTTCAAGCGCAGGCATTGTAACCGACGACCTAATGGGTACAGCCGGTTATAACACGGGCAATTCCGCTGACAATGATTATACATTCAACGGTTTAATTTCCGATGAGAATTATACCTGTACCAAACATTTCACCGGCACGTCGGCATCCGCGCCGATGGTATCGGGCGTAATTGCCCTGATGCTGCAAGCCAACCCCAACCTAACGTGGCGCGATGTACAGTATATCCTGATGAAGACGGCGCGGCCAAATGCCTTTGACCCTGACCCCAATCATTTAGACCCCGCCGAATGGCAGACCAACGGTGCGGGCAGAAAAATCAGCTACAATTACGGTTTTGGTATTGTGGATGCTCAGGCTGCTGTCGCTGCCGCTGCCGACTCAAACTGGACGACTCTTGCACCAGAAAAAAGCGCCAGCAGTCCAGTTGTGACCGTCAATACCACTATCCCAGATTACAATTCTGCCGGCGTCACCAGCACGTTAACGCTGGATGCCAACATCAATGTCGAACATGTTGAGGTCGTCTTCAATGCGCTCCATACGTGGCGCGGCGATCTCGCGGTCACGCTGACTTCTCCTGACGGCACACAAAGCCGTTTAATGGAACCCCGTCAGCATGATGACGGCGACAATTATTCCAACTGGACATTCACCACCGTGCGCGATTGGGGCGAACATTCTGCCGGGGTATGGACGTTACATGTCGCCGACCTTTCTGAACAGGACGAAGGCACGTTCCAGAACTGGCAATTAAAGGTCTACGGGACAGCCGCGCCGCCCAAACTACCCACGCCAATCTCGCCTGCCAACGATGTGCAGATTACGACACCTTTGCCCTGGAATACAACCACATTGACGTGGAATGTAAGCAGCGTTTTTGCCGATCACCTGGAATTGCAAATCGATACTGTCAATCCGCCGCTTGCAGCACCCATTATCATCGCCGGTACGCCCAGCAGCTACGTCGCCAATCTGCCGCTCGGAACCTATTATTGGCGCGTCCGCGCAGTGGATACTGACCCGAACACTATCGAGCCGGATTGGAGTGCGATTACGCCGCGAACCTTTACGATCCAGACGGCAGACAACCAGCCACCCGCTCGCAATTATTACACCACCGCGTCGCCTGTTTTGTCATGGATGTATGTGAGTTGGGCAACCGCCTATCAAATTGAAATCAGCACTACCTCGACCTTTACTCCTGCATCGCGGGTTTATATTTCTCCGGACGGAACCGGTGTTGACACGCCTATCCCGCCGAACCTACTCAACTTCACGGTGGTCGATGCCGTTAACCTGCCCGATGGCCTGGGCGAAGGCACATACTATTGGCGGGTACGTGCACGCAAAACTAACAACACATGGAACACCATCTGGAGCAAGTACGACAGTTTTATCGTCGATCTCCCATAAACATAAGGGTCTGAAAATTTCAGACCCCTTATCGATTATCGAATCTTTGGCAGTCTGCACAACACAACCGCCCCAAACATGCACAGCCTTGCACATTGACAGACGCTTTTCCGCATGTCACAATCGGCTCTACGATCAGCAGCAGTAGGTATGTACGCCATGGCTCTGCAAATTCACATCAATGACACTATGACCACGACAACACCCTGAAGGGGGCTGTCTGTTTGCGCTTTGAGCAGCACAACACCCCGCTATGGGGTGTTTTTTATTTGGAAAATGGAATGGAGGATCAATTTGGCTACACAAGTAACACCCGTCATCAACCTGGATATGCCGGAGTTCGTCGTCCCGGCGGCGAACCGCGTCCCGGTCAATAATTATCCGGCAGACGAAATGCCGATTCCGCCGTCGCGCATGTTCCTGATCCGCGATGCACTGCAAAAATACAAGGCTGTCGCTGGCGAGAACGCACCGACCTTCGACGCCTCACAGGGGGACGGCGGCGCAAGTCTCCCCGGTGTCCCGGTGGAGATTTTGCAGCGCGCCCTCGAACTGCAAATCAAAATGGGGACGGCGTATAACCAACCCTGGGGTACAGTGCAGTTCCGTAAGTCCGCTGTCGAGCAGTATTGGCATCTGGACGCCAGTACCGGTTGGGGTACGGAAAATATCGTCTTTGTGCAAGGCGGACGCGATGGCCTGCAAAAAGCCTACGGCGCGATGGTCGCCCTGGGTCAGGGTCGCGTCGGCGATGTGCTGGTTGTTTCGCGCGTGCCCTGGATTACCTACAATTGGGGGCCATATGCCATCGGCCTGAATGTACTCCAAGCCCCTGGTCATCCTGAAGAAGGCTGGCGTTACACACCGGAAGCCCTCAAGGTCAGCGCCGACTTCGCCGCCAAAGAAGGCCGCAAGGTCGCCGGATTGGTCATCACCTCGCCGGACAATCCCACCGGGCGTACCATCCCGCTGGAAGAGCAAATTCTGCTGGCGCGCACGGCGCTCGACAATGGCTATCCGTTCGTGCTCTTCGATTGGATTTATCATTGGGTGACGGATAACGGCCCCTCGGACATCAACGTCGTCCTCAACGCTTTTTCGCCGGAAGAGCGCGAACGACTGATTTTCCTGGACGGCATCACCAAGAGTCTGGGCGCATCCAACATCCGCAGCGCACAGTTGGTCGCTGGGAGGAAAGTCGTCTCATTTATCACCAGTCAGGCATCACACGGCGTCATCCCCAGCTTTTATTCGCAGGCCGTCGCCATCGCCGCCTATGAAATGGGTTTCGAAAAAGCCGCCGCCAGCATCATCGAGCCGACCAAACAAAGCCGCAAGGTACTGCGTGCGAAGTTAACCGCTGAGGGCGCAAACTTCATTATGGGCGACGGTTATTATGCCTTCATCGACTGCACACCCTATATTGAAGCCGGTGGGTTCACTGACTCGGAAGGGCTTATGACCTATCTGGGCGAGAAATTCGGTATCGCTGTCGTCGCCGGGGTCTATTTCTCACCGGCTGGAGCCAACTGGGTTCGCTTCTCCTATGCCTTGCCGCCGGAGAAAACTGAACTGGCGGCTGCCCGAATGTTCGAGGGCTTAAAAGCGCTGAAATAAAATCGCAAAAAAAAGGGCTTGTCGTTTGTGACAAGCCCTTCTCTAGATAAACAATTTTGCGACTAAATAATTCAGAGCACTTCCAATCATTGCAGCTCAACATAACCGCCTGTACCGCGCAAAAGTCCCGCCCACTGCGCCAAAGTGTCCAGATGCACGATCATATTTTTGCCCGGACAGACACTTTCGGGGTTAAATTCACCGTGACCCGCTAAATGAGTCAGCGTGTATTGTTGCGCAAGCCAGTTCACGAGCGATTGCAGGGCCGTCAATTGAATATCTAGGGGTGATTCCAACTCGAAATTCCCCATCACCATCACGCCTATCGTTCCTGTGTTATGCCCCGCAACTGATGCGCCGCGCGAACCAATCTCGCGTCCTTGATAAATCACACCAGCGTTATCAATCGCGAAATGATAGGCGATGTCTGCCCAACCATTCACATCCATGTGCTCATTTTGAATACTCTGCACGGTCTCATTGGACGCTAACCGTGCGGCGCTGTGATGAATCGCGACGGTGCTGTAGGCTGCTGCCAAATCGTCGGGATATACATACCAGCCGCTCTCGATTGGGTTAGCCGCAAATCCAAATTCATTCGGGGCATCGTGATTCGGCGGTCTCGCACCCCATTCAGCCCGACTCACAATAATTGGCTTCTCAATTGAAACCGGCATGTTCCGTGTGACAAGCTGCTGAAGCGCGCGGACTAAGACTACGCCCACCGCCCCACTCCCGATCAGCAGGAGCATCCGGCGTCGAGAAAATTTTCTCAACAATGAGCCTCGTTTTACGCTTGATTGGCAACAAATGTCTGCAAGGCACTGGCGCTGTTCAACGGTGTGCCGGACTTCGAGCGGTCAATCCGTTTGAGCAGCCCCGTTAACACATCTTTCGGCCCAATTTCGATGAACTGTTCCGCGCCAGCAGCAACCATTGCCTGCACTGATTCTGTCCAGCGCACCGAATGGGTCAACTGCATATCCAATTCACGGCGGATTGCATCGACATCCTTGAGTGGTGCGGCTTCGACATTGCCATAAACCGATATTGATGGCGCTCGAAATGTAGTGGCTAAAAGCGCCTGCCGAAAAGCCGCCGAGGCCGATTCCATCAATGGTGAATGCGCCGCAATGCTCACCGCCAATTTGACCGCACGTTTTGCGCCCGCTTCCTGCGCCAACTTCATGCCGACTTCAATCGTGGCATCATCGCCGGAAATTACGATTTGCCCAGGGCAGTTATCATTCGCCAGCACGAGGACGCCGCCAGTTTGTTGGCTGGCCTTTGCACAGACCTCGCGCACCGGAGCCGCGTCCAGCCCTAACAGCGCTGCCATAGCGCCTGGGCTTTTAGTTCCAGCTTCTTTCATTAGGCGTCCACGTTCGCGCACCAGTTTCAGCCCGTCGGCAAACGACATCGCCCCAGCAGCAGCTAAGGCCGTAAATTCGCCCAAACTATGGCCTGCCACGAATGCTGGTACAGCACCCGGCAGCGCGGCTTGCAGCGCCCGCAAAGTCGCGATCCCGCAGGTATACAGCGCAGGCTGGGTATTGATGGTATCGTCCAGGGTTTCCTGTGTGCCGTTAAAACACAGGTCGCTCAGGCTGAAACCCAGCACCGAATCCGCCTCTTCAAAAATTTGTCGCGCAGCGGGATACGCATCCGCAAGATCTTTGCCCATACCGGCTAACTGCGATCCCTGCCCCGGAAATACAAAAGCAATTTTCGCCCAATCCGTCATCTTTATTACTCCCCAAATCCGCTCAAAGTATTTTCTTTTGCGGGTATAACGTCAGCCTGTCACTACAGGCTATAACCCGCAAACAAAGAATCCGTTCTATAGAAAACAAAAGCCGCGCTAATTAAGCAATTAGCACGGCTTCAGAGCAAACAAGATTTGCAATTAGGCTTCGATTTCAACAACCGTTTCACCCTTATACGACCCGCATTTCGGGCAGACGCGGTGGGCGATGTGAAATTCACCACAGGTTTCGCAAACCACCAGATGATTCAAGGTCAGCGCATCGTGTGCGCGGCGCTTGTTACGGCGGGTGGTCGAGTGTCTACGTTTTGGCAGCGGCCCCACAGGCTTTACTCCTCAGCTAATTCCATCAGTTACGAAGTGAGATTGATTATAAAGTCCGGCAGCGGCATGTGTCAAGGTAACGCTTGGCCTCAAAACCACTGATTTTGTTGGGCGCGCTTTAGGCATTCATGATTATATAGACCCATGTTACAATTTTGATGCACTCATACAGTCATGCAACCAAACGGGGAATTTTTAGAATGCGTATCGGCATTGATGTTCGTTATCTATCGCATGGCCTGATGGGCGGGGTACATCGTTATATCACTTACCTCGTTCCGGCGCTCATGCGGATTGCCCCCCAGCACTCTTTTTTCCTGTATGCTGACGATAAGAATCCGTTTGAATTTCCTGATTTGCCTGAAAATGCCACCCTACGCATCCTCGATTACAAAAACGGCCTCTCCAGCGTTTATCATGACTTCACCATGCGAAAATGGATGGCGCAGGACAAGGTGGATGTCGCGCACTTCCCCGCAAATTATGGCTTTGGCCCGCGTAATGCCCGCACCATCATCACCCTACATGACGAAATCAATATCCTGCCTTTGCGAGAAATTATTCGCGGTCATCGCAAACAGCTTCGCTCGATGGTCATGATGACCTATTTGCATTTCTGCTCCACAACCGCTGTCAACCGCGCTCATTTGCTTGTGACGGTCTCGAATTATTCCAAGACCAAAATCCTGGATAACAGCCACATCGCGCCAGATCGTGTTGTCGTTGCGCCATCCGGCCCCGCGCCGACCATGCACCGTGTTGAAGATGCCGCCCTGCGCGAAGATGTACGCCAACGTCATTCCCTGCTCAAACCGTTTGTGCTGGCCGATGCGCTGAAAAATCCGGGTGTTCTGGTCAAAGCCTGGGCATTACTGCCGGAAGCACTGCGCGAAAACACCCAGATCGTTTTCTTTTCGCGCACACCTACCCCACCACCGGTTGTGACCGAAGCCGAAGCGGCGGGTTATGCGCGCTTGCTGGTACGCCCTTCTAATGAAGACCTGATGACGCTCTACAGTATGGCGGAAGCCTTTATTTTTCCGTCGTGGATTGAAGGATTTGGTTTACCACTGCTGGAAGCCATGACCTGCGGCACACCGGTGATCGCTTCAGATCGGGGTTCGATTCCTGAGGTCGCAGGCAATGCCGCGCTGCTCTCCGACGCCGACGATGCTGATACCCTTGCGCACCACATCCAACAGGTGCTCACATCGCCCGCTGAAACTGAGCGCCTGCGCCAACTCGGATATATCCGTGCAGCACAATTTTCCTGGGATAATACCGCTCACAAAGTGTTGACTTGCTATGAACGCTCGTTAGACCTACAGGACGCAATTGCCGCATCCAAATCATTCTCGTCGAGCAGCACGGTTTAGTCGTCTGCAAGGATCGCTAACTAGCATCCCATGACTAGGCCAATTTGCAATTGCTAAGGAATTTTTCTACATGACCGATTCGGCTTCCGCTCCTGCGCGCAACCCTAGACGCATCGTTTTCCGCAATACCATCTTTGGCATCGGTGCTCAATTGGCGCTCAAAGCTGCTAATTTTGTGTTCATCGTCTTTGTAGTAAACCAGTTGGGCGGCAGCGCTTACGGTCAATATCAGATCGTACTCGCCTGGGCAGTGCTGATCAGTTTCATCGGCGACATGGGCATCACCACCTATCTCAGCCGTGAGATTTCCCGCGATCCCAAACGCGCTAATGATTTATTCTGGGATACTGTTTCACTCCGTTTTATCCTGGCGATCATTTGCACGATTGTCACCATTGGCGCAGCGAAACTTCTCACAGATTATTCCGACGAGATCATCCTTGCCATCGGTCTATATACCATCACCTATTTTTTTATGATGATCATCGACCCGTTGGGCCGCCTGCTTTCCGGGAATGAGCGCGTAGACATCTTTTCGATCCTGGATGTAATCGCGAAGGTCAGTTTCATGATCGTTGCGACAATTTTCCTGCTGATGGGATTAGGATTTGTCTGGCTGGTGCTGGCTGGCCCGATCACCATGCCGCTCATTCTCATTCTGCATATCTGGGCAGTGCGCCGTTATCACTTGGGGCCGCCTAAATTTCATGTCAATCCTGGTATGTGGTGGGCAGTTTTAAAGGCTGGTCTCCCCTTCGCCTTCATCCAACTCGCGATCACCTTCGCGCTACGGATTGACACTATCGTTTTGAGCAGCTATGTCAGCGATGAGATGATCGGCTGGTATAGCACCGCCTATAATCTCACACTCACTTTGACTGGAGTCGCCGTCAGTTTCAACAACGCCCTGTTCCCAACCCTTACGCGCGAACATGAGACCAACCCCGAAGTCGTGCGACCCGTATACTACCGTCTCGTCAAGATGATTCTGTTCATTAGCCTGCCTATCGCGGTTGGGGGCATGTTGACCGCTGGTAAAATCGTCACCTTGTTATACAAACCCGAAATTGCGCCTGCCATGATTCCGTTGGCAATCATGGTCTGGGATATTCCCCTGAGCATGTACCACATGTTCTCCAGCTATATGTCTACGGCCATCCAGACCGAACGGCGAGCTGCCCTGATCTATGTGACGATGGGCGTGCTTAATCTGGTGCTCAATTTGCTGCTCGTGCCGCTTTTTGGTGTCGTCGGCGCAGCCCTGACAACCGTCCTCACCGACCTTGTAGGCGCAGCCCTGTTTTACTTCATGCTGCGACATCAATTGGGTGCGGGGCTGGGTCTCAAACGGCTGATTCGCGTCCCGCTTGCCGCCGCGCTTATGGGAATCCTTATTTACCTTTTGCGTGACCAGAGTTTGTTCGTCATGGTGGGCGCAGGTGCAGTGGCTTATATCGCCCTCATCTGGGTATCCGGCGCATTTTCCGCCGACGAACTCAGCATATTGACGAGCTTCGTCACCCGACGCCTGCGTCCGCGTGCAGCCTAATTTCGAATATCGCCTTAAGGATTTGTCACTGTGCGGATTTTGATCGCAGTTCACGGTTTCCCGCCCACCCACTCGGCGGGCGCAGAACGTCAGGCCGAGCGCATGGCGCATTGGCTGGCGCGCAACGGTCACGAGGTCGAAGTTTTTGCTGTCGAAAAAATGGATGAGCCGGGATTTCGCGTCGAAACCGACCAACAAGATGGGCTGATACTGCACAAGCTGTATTACGACATCAACGCAGGTGATGATCCGTTTCGCAACTCTTATGACAATCCGCAGATCGGTGATGCACTGCGAAAAGTGCTTTCCAAACATCCATTTGATGTCGCGCATCTCATCAGCGGTTACTTGCTGGGCAGCCAAATTATCAGCACGGCGAAAGCTATGGGAATTCCTGTCGTCGTCAGCCCGATGGAATTCTGGTTTCTCTGCACACGTCTGAACCTGATGCACGCATCCGGTGAACTTTGCATCGGGCCGGAAAGCGACCAGAAATGTATGCGCTGCCTGATGGAAGACAAGCGCCGTTATCGCCGTCCGGCAGAACTCGCGCCCGGACTCATGAATGTCTTCTGGGGTATCGCGCAGCATCTACCCTTTACGCAGGAACTCACCCAGGACGTTGCCCAGCGCCGCACCCATTTACAAGCTGCCCTGAACAGCGCCGACCTTGTGATCTGCAACTCGCAATTTCTGATCCACAAATTCCAGGAATTCGGGTTTGATACGCAAAAATTTCAGTACATCCGCCAGGGATTGACCACCTCGATTGACCAGAAACCCAGCGCCAGTGGTCAGACTGAAACCCTACGCCTGGGTTATATCGGCCAGATCAAGCAGCATAAAGGGGTCGATTTGCTGGTCGATGCGGTCATTGGCCTGCTGAACGACGGTAAAAATGTAAGCCTGGATATTTGGGGCAACGAAGCCGAAGCGCCCGACTACACTGGAGATTTAAAAGCGCGATCAGCCGCATATCCGTCTATTCATTGGAACGGACGTTATGTCGGCTCAAAAGTGTGGGATGTCATTGGCAGTTTTGACGCGCTGGTCGTTCCGTCGCGCTGGTATGAGAACAGCCCCAATGTGATTCTAGAAGCTTTTGAAATGCATCGCCCCGCTATCGTGACCAATCTGGGCGGTATGGCGGAACTGGTCGAGCATGACAAAAGCGGACTGGTTTTCGATTTCAACAGTGTTGCCGATTTACGCCGCCAGATTGAACGCCTGCTCACGGAACCTGATTTACTGAAGCAGTTGCAGGCTGGCATTCCATCCGTAAAACGAATTGACGATGAAATGCGGGAAGTCATCGTCCAATACGAAATTCTGGTCAAACCTTCGATCACAACTGGATAATCCCAACTTCGCCTCCCCACCGCTCAACCTACGGCATGGACGCCTTTTGCGCTCGTGTTGTATACTCGGCGACATTTGTATCCGGCATACAGCGGTGGGAAACGATTAATGACTACGTTAATTACAGGTGGGGCAGGTTTCATCGGCAACCAACTCGCGGCGCGCTTACTTCAACACCAGCAGCCCGTCGTCATCCTGGACAACTTCGACGACTACTACGACCCGGCTATCAAACGCGCCAAGATTGCGACGTTGGGCAGCGCCCCGGTTGTTATCGAAGGCGACATCCGCGATAAAGCCACCGTCGAGCGCATTTTCGACGAATATGGCGTCACCCGCATCGCTCATCTCGCCGGATTAGCGGGTGTTCGCAACTCTATCGAAAAAGGCGATCTATACGCCGATGTGAATACCACCGGCAGCGTCACCTTGATGAACATCGCCCGCAAATATCCCGTAACGGTATTTGTTCAGGCTTCCACTTCGTCGGTGTACGGACAAACTACCCGAATCCCCTTCTCCGAAGAGGACTCGCCCGATTTCCCACTTGCGCCTTATCCCGCCAGCAAACGCGCCGTCGAACTGTTCGGACACAGTTATCATCAACTCTACAATTTGAATTTTACCGTGCTGCGTCTATTCAATGTCTACGGGCCGAATGGTCGCCCGGATATGATGCCGCTGAAAGTCATTGATTCGATTCTGAATGACAAACCCGTCACGGTTTATGACGAAGGCCGCCTGGAACGTGACTGGACATATATTGACGATATTGTAGATGGGTTTATGGCCGCCCTGGATCGTCCTCAGGGATATGCTATTTTCAATCTCGGTCATGGTTCCCCGGTTCCTTTGACGCGATTCATCCACATCTATGAAGAATTGATTGGCAAAGCGGCCATCCAGGAATTTGTGCCCGCGCCCGCCAGTGAACCGCGCATCACCTACTGCGACAACTCGCGCGCGATGGAATTACTCGGTTTTCAGCCTAAAGTGAATATTGAAGAAGGTCTGCGCCGTACCTGGGAATGGTATCGAGTGGCACACGGCCTCCTCAACAAGAACTGAACCAATTAAATAGGCTCGCTTTTCGGTAAGCGCGATAAGTGCTTGAGTCCGGTCAATTAGATGTATTTGCCTTTGACTAAAGACTAATGACTTAGCATTTAGTCCTGATATTTTTTCTCAATCGCGGCAATTTCATCTTCGACATTTTTCAACAGTTTTTGCGTCATCTCCAGGCCGAACTGCTGCCCCGACGGTTTGGATTGGATGGTCGCAATTTTCTGTCTGAACAGCGATGCCGATGCATACAATTCAGTCAATTTTTGCCCAACTTCGAGGGGTACGGAGGGCATCGTCGCTGTGGCAAGCGTCGGCGTGGGCAGGCTGCCGTCAAATTCGCGCCGCTGCCGGGGAGGTTGGGACGCGGATGCAGACTCTGATTTAGCTTTCACGGTTGTGCCACTCTCTTTTGCCAACTGACGCTTTTGGGCTTCAAGCTGTTTAGTTGACACATTCATCGCGTAGACGGCTATGCCGCCAATTTGCTCATCAAAAGCGCACGAGCCTTCAATAATCAAGGTGTCTTCAGGATTGGCGAGCGTATCCTCAACCTTTTTCCACTGTTTGGACGACATATACACCGTATAAACCGTTGGTTTTTCTGGTGGTGTCGGGACACCTTTGGGAATACTGGAGGGCTTTAGTGTGTAACTCATGGTTGTGATAACAAGGTCTTTATGGCTGCTGTCAATAAGACCGGGGCGACCCGTCAGCATCACTTTCACAGTATCTAGCACTCCTTGTTGTTCAAGCAGGGGTTGAATGACACTCAGGCGCGCATCCCAATTAAACCGTAAAGTGGCCCGCGGCTTCTCAGGTAGCACCACTTTGGGATTGGTTTGTATATTTTGATTGGAATAGGCCGGGAAAATCACTTTGACAAGTTCACGGGGCATCTTCCTGCGCGCAAGATAAAAAAACACACCGCCGGGAGTCCGCTGTCGCGACTGGTTAGTAAGCATCATTCCGCCCTGCGCTTGAATGGTCAGCGTCTCCTGGAAGAGATTCTGCGCGAATTCAATCCCACATTGTTTAACAATCGCGGTGATCTGCGCACGAGGTTTTCGCTCCATTTCGCCCAATGTCTCCGCGATTTGTTGGGCAAGCGCTTGCATTTCGTCTTGAGACAAACCAATCCTCACATGAATGCTAAGGAATTCAGGGTTATCGAATCACGAAGTTGATGAAGTTCCCGCTTGCTGGTTGCCAATCTATGTCCACAGATGCCACGCGCGCTCCCAATGGGCCTTTTCGCAGGAAATTGGCGAAGCCGTCCAACTGCTGACGTGTCCCTTCAGCCTCAACTTCTACCGTACCATCTGGCAGGTTTTGCACCCACCCAACTATACCGGACTCCGCAGCGCGTAAGGTGGTGTAGTAGCGAAAACTCACGCCCTGTACGCGACCATGCACAATGGCGTGTAGCTGTAGTTTCTCGTCTGGCATCACTGCCCAATCCTATCGGGTACGAACTATCGCATACATGCTGGATTGTACCACAAGGCGTGACGCTAGCCAGCAGCATAAATGCGCCTCTATCACTGCTGTTTTAAAGCAGTTTGTCCCCTCATACGGGCGATTTAATTGACAAAAGCTTGAACACGATTCCTGATGGTGCATTTATGATCGACTTGATTTCAGAGGGTGCTACACCACATTTCGTTTAGCCCCATTCTGCGGAGTCAAGCCAGGTTTATTCTGCGTAGGCTTATGAATTGATTATGAATTTTGAGGGTGTTATACACATTTTAACGGAGATGCAAGGCATTTTTGTCTACAATTAAGACATAATAAATACTCACACTGGGTTAAAAGGTGTATTTAATGCTGCGCAGACGTTTATCGATACTGTTATTTTTGATAAGTGCAACACAATTTGTCGGAGTCGTGCGGGCAAATACTGTTTTTACGCTCACCACGACGGCTGACGGGACAGATGGTGCTTGCACTGTCGATAATTGTACCTTGCGTGAAGCGATAATCGCTGCAAATGCGTCTCCCGGCGAAGACACCATCACTTTAGCTTCTGCTACCTATACCTTAACACTCGGCTCAACCGGCGAAGAAGCTGCCGCATATGGTGATTTAGATATCACCGACAGCCTGAATATCATTGGCACAGGAATAGGTTCCTCTGTTATAAGTGCAGCCTATTCGGGTCAAAGTGACCGGATTTTTCATGTTGATCCGAGTGGTACTGGCATTACGGTTCAATTTTCAGAACTAACGATTCAGAATGCCAACGTAACCTCTTTTGATGGCGGCGGTATTTACAACCGGGGCAACTTAACGTTGACGAACGTTGAGGTACTCAATAATCATTCAAACCTGACAGGCGGCGGCATTTATAACCGGGGCAGCCTAACGCTCAATAACAGCATCATCCGCAACAACCTAGCGCATTCTGAGGGCGGCGGCATCTTAAATGATACAACTGGAATCCTCACTATCACAAACAGCACGATTAGCGGCAACAGCGCAGAAACCTCTGTAGCCGGTGGTATACGTAATAAAGGCATCTTAACACTCACCAACAGCACGGTCAGCAATAATCAGGCAGCTACAACAGGCGGTGCGATTGCAAGCCAGGGAACCGCCAATCTCAATAATGTGACCATCGTTGATAATAAGGGTGGGAGTGGATCCACTAACTACGTTGGCGGCGTCTATAATTTGAGCGGCGGCGTTTTCAATTTTCAGAACACTATCCTCGCAGATAATTATGATGACACTCGTCCTGAGGTGCAGGCGAACTGTTCCGGGACACTGAATTCGGTGGATTACAACCTGATTGGGCAATCCAACTGCATACTGACCGGAGCCACGTCGCACAATATCACCACCGCAAATGCCTTGCTTTATCCACTAGGAAATTACGGCGGATCCACACCCACCAATATTCCCAGGGTGTTCAGCCCAGCAATCGACAACGGCAACAACGCGACCTGTACAGCCAGCGACCAGCGAGGGCAAATCCGCCCTGCTGACGGCAACAGCAATGGAACCAACAACTGTGACATTGGAGCTGTTGAGACGCTCGATATTTTTCCGTTGGTTGCCTCAGCTATAAACACAAGCGCTCCTTCGACTGATGGAAAACTCGTCGAGGGCGAATCACTTTCGGTAGCCGTAATTCAATTTACGACCACATTTGACCATCCTGTTTACGATCCAGCGGGCGATAGTGAGAACAATGATGTAACAAATATTGCCAACTACCTCCTGGTAAATGCTGGCACTAACAGTAACCTGGACACAACTAGCTGTCAGGCAGGCGTCCGGGGGGATGACAGCGCCATCATCATCAACAGTATCGTGTATGACAGCGGCACACAAACCGCAACAATAAATATCAATAATGGAACGCCAATTGTATCGGGTCAGTATCGCTTGTTTGTATGTGCAAATGTGCAGCGTATCACTGGCATTGCGCTGGATGGTAATGGGGATTTGACAGCGGGCGACGATTTTGTTCTTAACTTCAGCGTCGATATACCTCAAGCTGGAACGACCTTTACAGTGAATTCGCCTGTAGACAGTCAGGACACACTCTGCGGTGTTACAAACTGTTCTCTTCGTGAAGCGGTCATTGCTGCAAACGCCGCTCCGGGCAGTACCATTGTCATTCCAGCAGGTACTTATAACTTGAGTTTGGTCGGTACAAATGATGATCTGGCGCTCACGGGCGATCTGGACATTCTCAGCAATATGACCATCACAGGAGCAGGAGCCGCCAATACCATCCTTCGCGGTAATGGTGATAGTGTCTTTGATGTCAAAAACAGCGCCATTGTGACATTTTCCGATTTAACAATCGAGAATGGTACAAGTTCTGGTCTTCGTATCCGCAACCTCGCTAATGTCACAGTCAGTAATAGTTTGATTCAGAATAATCTAGGTCGAGGGATTTCGATTCAAGGCAGTAGCGCATCTCCGCCCAGACCGCAAATAACAATCCTGAACAGCACTTTGACCGGAAACCTCGGTGGACTAGATGCCTACCAGGCCAAGGTCATTGCCCGTAATTCAACATTCACCGGGAATGATGCCGGGGGATCATATGGTGGCGGGATCAACGAGGCAGGTGGCAGTTTGTCACTGAACGATGTGACCATCACCAACAATCATGCGAACGAAGGCGGTGGTGTCAGAACATTAGGTGGAGGAACGGTTCAAAACTCGATTATTTACGGCAACACTGCGGATGTGTATGGAAATAATTGCCGGGGAAGTCTAGCCTCGGCTGGTAATAATCTGATTGGTTCTGATCTACCGAATCTATGTTCATTCCAGGCGCTCGCCTCTGACTTGGTCGATATTGATCCGCTGCTTGGGCCGCTTCAGGATAATGGCGGGCCAACGCCAACCCGTGCATTAGCTATCGGCAGTCCGGCAGTGAGCGGCGGCAATCCAAGCATACCAGGATCATCTGGTACAGCGTGCCTGACTACTGACCAGCGCGGTATCACCCGCATCGAGGCCGGATGCGACATGGGTGCATATCAATCGCAGTTCGCGCCCTATGTAACCAAAGTTTCGTCCGTAACAATACCCTACACAGGGCAATTCTTTGATGGCGGCGTGACCGACGTTAATGTGACACAACTCCTGGTGACTGTCAGTGAACCGCTGAATGACCCAGTTGGCGATACGGATTCATCGGACGTCACTAACCCGACAAATTATCAACTTATTACTGACGGGTCAGACGACAGCTTTCAAACAAATATTTGTGGCGTTTCTCAAGGCGATGATGACGTGATCGTCATCAACAACGTTAGTTTCAATAAAAGCACCCGATTGATAACACTGAACACTAATGGCGGGACTCCACTGCCCGTGGATGGTTATCGCCTCCTTGTTTGTCATCCGCTCCAGGACTTGGATGGTCATCCGCTCGACGGCAATCGAGATTTGAGCAGTGGTGACGACTTTGTGCGCAGTTTTAGCGTCATTGCAGCCCAACCAGGGCCAACTTATACTGTAACGACGACAGCGGACGAAGTTGATGGTGTTTGCGGCATTCTGCATTGTTCCCTGCGCGAAGCGGTCATTGCAGCCAACGCGGCGGCGGGTGCAAATACTATTGTTCTGCCGACGGGAACTTATGCACTAACGCGCTCTGGTGCAAATGAGGATGCCTCCGCTACCGGCGATCTTGATATTACCGGCGCGCTCACTATACAGGGGCAAGGCCCGTCGAGCACAATAGATGCTAAAAATCTGGATCGTGCCTTGCAGATTATGGGTGCTTATGCCATCACTATCCAACAAATAAGCATTGTGAACGGCAACGCCGGAACCGCTAATGGCGGTGCAATCCTGAACAACGCGGGCGGCATCCTCACGATTGTAGACAGCCAGATTAACAGCAACAAAGCAGCCAACGGCGGCGCAATCTATAACGGAGTAAACGGTAACCTAAGCATCTCGAATAGCGGGTTATATGGCAATGTAGCCACTACATACTATGGCGGTGCGGTCTTCAACAGTGCCATCCTCAACATCGACGCCACTGTTTTTAGCGGAAACAATGCTGGCGAGGGTGGCGGCCTCATGAATCAGGGGGCTGCCGCTGTGGCGACCATTACCAGGAGTTCATTCGCCCACCATATCGCCGTCTCGAATGGTGGCGCTATTGAAAATAATCTCGGCGCAACCCTGACCATTCGAAATAGCACAATCAGTTCTAACACTGCCAGTAGAGGGGGTGGGATTTATCACTTTAGCGGCACTACCAACCTCAACAACGTCACGATCAGCGCAAACCACGCCGACAATGATGGTGGCGGTATTTACCGAAATGGAAATACAGTCAACATCAGCAATACCCTGTTGGCAGAGAATATCGACGCAAGCATGAGCAGCGCTTCTCCTGACTGTTGGGGAACTCTGGCCTCGCAGGATTACAACTTAATTGGCAATACTGCGGGTTGTGTTTTCACCGGAACGGTCACTCACAATGTCACCGGTCAAGCGTCCTTACTCAGCACATTACATACAACCAGCACAAATCTGACGGAAATTCACAGTATTTTACCGGGCAGTCCAGCGATTGGGGCGGGAAACCCTGCCGCGAACGGCAGCGGCTCCTATGCCTGCGAAATAACCGATCAGTGGGGCGTCGTCCGCGATGATGGCCCCTGTGACATCGGTGCTTTTGAAGAAAAACTGCCGATTACGGTCTACAAAGTCAATAGCGTACCGGATACAGGCGACGCGCAATTAGTACAGGACGAAATTGCCGGTGTGCCGATCACTCAAATTCTGGTCAAGTTTAGTAAACCTGCCCAAGATCTGGCAGGGAACAGCGACCCGCATGATGTGACCAATCCGGCAAACTTCCAGTTGGTGACAAAGGGCAATGATACAGCCTTCCAAACCAGTGTTTGTGGGCCAGCCCAGGGTGACGATGAAAGCATTTTGGTCAACAGTGTTACCTATGATAACACCAGCCGAACAGCGACCCTCAATCTGAATGGGGGGGTCGGGCTTAGCACCCAGGCGTATCGCCTGTTGGTTTGCGGAAGCACCTCGATTAAAGACCTGCGAGGCGATTCGCTGGATGGCAACAAAGATGGTATTCCAGGCGATGATTTCTTGCTGGATTTCACGGTCAAACCCATACAACGTGGCCCGAATTTTCAGGTTACGACTATGCTGGATGTCAATGATGGTTATTGTTCCTACGATCACTGTTCGCTGCGTGAAGCGGTTATTGCTGCGAACACCCGTCCCAACAGCACCGTAAACGTGCCAGCCGGAACCTACCATATCACGCTGGGCGGTACGGGTGAAAATTCGGCCATCGGCGGTGATTTCGACACCACAGTCAATATGACTATCACTGGAGCCGGTTGGAATTCCACAATCATTGACGGTAGCTCGATTGACCGCGTTTTCCACATTGTTGCCGGAAACCTCACGTTGTCGAATGTCACGGTACAAGGCGGAAAACCTGAACAATACCTGGATGGTGGCGGCATTCTCAATAATGGAACGCTTTCCCTGATCGACAGTCATGTGCAGGGGAATCAAACCGACAAAGGAAGCGGCGGCGCTATTGGAAACACCGGCACGATGACGATTACCAATGTTGTAATTAACGACAACACGGCTGTTGATGGCGCAGGTGGCGGCATTGAAAATAACGGCACATTGAACGTCATCGACAGTACAATTCGCAATAATACAGCGACCAACGGCGTGGTGGGCGGCGGCGGCATCCATAATGAAAACGGCAGTGCGACGCTGACACGAGTAACACTGAACGACAACGCAGCCGTGAGCGGTGGTGGTATCGAGAATCGTCTTGACGGCAGCACGATCACCATCACCAATTCGACAATTAGCGGCAATGCGGCTGTATATGATGGTGGTGGTATATCGGTCTCGTTCGACGCGGCTGTTACGCTCAATAACACGACCATCACAAACAATATCGCCGATAGCGACCATGATGGCGTTGGTCAGGGTGGCGGCCTCTATAATGGAGGTTTTGGCAGTACAGTAACTTTGCAGAATACGCTGATAAGCGGCAACATCGACCAGGGTGGGGAAGCGCCTGATTGCGGCGGCGAAGCACTCACTTCTGAAGACTACAACCTGATTGGTACACTTTCCGGTTGCAGCGTGAACGGAACTACTACGCACAATTTGAGCGAGATTGATCCGCAGCTTGGGCCGCTGCTTAGCAATGGTGGCCCGACCCAAACCCAGGCCTTGCTAGTTGGCAGTCCAGCCATTAATGCGGGTAACAACAGCAAATGTGAATCCATTGACCAGCGTGGCGTAGCCCGCCCCCAGCAAAGTCTATGTGACATAGGAGCCTATGAGTATGTGACGGGTTCACCGGTTATCCTTTCCACCGTTGTAGACGTTGGGTCATTTGAAGACAGCAACAACGGTCATTTGGATGAAGGCGAAATCACGAATGCAAATATCACGCAGTTATGGGTTGGTTTTAGCAAACCCATGTTTGATCCGGGAGGTAATACTCAGCCATCGGATGTCACTAACCCGCTAAATTATCAACTCATCCAAGTCGGTACAGACGGAATCCCGCAGACCAATGTTTGCGGTGTCCCGCAAGGCGACGACCAAAACATTGACATCAATAGTGTGACGTACTCGCCGGGAAATTATCGGGCAACCCTGATGATTCATTCTGGCTTGGCCTTAGCGCCGAACGGTTATCGTCTGCTGGCTTGTGGTACGCTCAAGGATGCAACCGGCTATATGTTAGATGGCAATAAGGATGGCATAGGCGGTGATCCGTTCCTGCGCAATTTCTCAGTGTCGCCCGCTATCAATGGGCAGATACTAGAAGTCAATGTCACGAACGACACCTATGATGGAATTTGCAACGCGGCGAACTGCTCTCTTCGTGACGCCTTCGCTGCGGCGAACAGTGCGCCCGGAAGTGCAATTCACCTGCCACCCGGAACCTATAATTTGAGTATCGCTGGACAAGGGGAAAATGCCGCATTATCCGGTGATTTGGATATTCTGGCTAATATGACGATTTATGGCGACGATGCAGCTACAACTATCGTCAACGCCAATGGTATTGACAGGGTTTTTGATGTTCCTGGCATCGTCAATGGTGATTATCTTGTTCGGTCTATCACCATTCGTGGTCTGACTATCAAAGGTGGCAACGCCGAAACCGGTGGCGGACTTTACAATGATTCTGCCCAGTCGACCATCATCATTCGCGACAGTGTGATTACAAACAATACGGCTACGGGCAACGTCCAATCCTACTTCCGCTCTTCGGGTGGAGGTATTGCTAACACCGGAACCATGACCATTATTAACAGCATCATTCAGAATAATAGCTCCGTCGGTTCAGTAGGCGGCGGTATCGCTAATCAACAGGGCAATTTGACGATTCAGAATTCGACAATTCGCAACAACAGCGCGGGTGGTGTTTCGGGTGATCGCAGCACAATAACCGGTGGGTATGGAACGCTGATTATTCGTCAGAGTACCATCAATAATAATACCAATGGCGGCATCAACATCGATAAAAACCAAGCGACCATCACCAACACGACGGTTAGCAACAATGACAGTTATGGCATTGCAGTAGGCAATAATGCGGCTGGATGGTTGAAACTGAACAACGTCACTATCGTTGGCAATTCAGGCGTGGGTTTGCTCAAGGCAGCATCATTTGCCGACATCACCATGACCAATACGCTGATTTATAACAACAGCAGCGCAGATTGTGATGCGAATTCCAGCTTCTCCGCCTTAACTCTGGTAGAGCAAGATTATAATCTGGTTGGCACGATTGGCAGTCGATGTGAACTGAGTGGCAGCCATAATTTGATTGGTGCGAATCCACTCATCGGCCCGCTGCAAAATAACGGTGGATTAAGCCAGACACATGCGTTATTGGCGGGCAGTCCAGCCGAGGATGCTGGTAATGCGGCCACTTGTGAGGCTAATGACCAGCGTGGAAACCCACGACCAGAAGGGAACGCTTGCGATATTGGTTCGTATGAAAATCGCCCAGACTATGTTGATTTGCATTTGACGTTTGTTGGCCCGTCTGACCCGGTGCGGATTCACACCGACACAACTTATACCTTCACGATCAACAACGGCGGTTCTATAGCTGCTAACCATGTGGCGCTCACGGTGGCGTTACCTGATGGGACAACACCCATTTCAAATTCTGTCAGTCAGGGTGTATGCAATACGGTGGCAAATAATGTTACCTGCGATTTGGACACAATTGGCAGCAACCATACGGCGTCGGTTAATCTGACGGTACGATACGCCTTTGTCGGAAATCTTGTTCCAGTTGCAAATGTGACCAGTGAAGGCATTGAGCAAAACCCTGCAAATAATACCGCGACGATTATTACCCAGGTTGTAGCAAACGACGCCGATAATGCCTCACCATCTACCAATTACGCTGCAAGTTCAACTGTCATGCTGTCATGGATCCCGGTTTCGTGGGCACAAGGCTATGAGGTCGAAATCGCGATTGATACAGGCTTTGCTAATCCGGTCTACGCTAGTGGATTGCTGAGTGCTGAAACACTTTTTATTCAGCGTTCGTTATCAAACGGTGTGTATTACTGGCGTGTGCGCGCCATAAGCAATAGCAAGCCTGGTCTATGGAGTCAACCCGTAAAGTTTACGGTTCAAGTGCCCGGTTCTTAATCGTGTTGTGTGAAATCTTCTCAGGTAGCTGTATTCAGAGCATAGTGTCTCTGAATATCACTATCTGGTGTCACGTTGAATTCGATTGTCTACATGTTGAAGTTGTTTGAATAACCGGATGCTGTTGAAGCCTCCGTTGTATACTAAAGAATATGAATCATGTATGTATATGATAGGGTGGCATAATGCTGTCGATTGTCCGGGCCTGCGCGATTGTTGGGTTAGAAGGCTGTATTATCGAAGTCCAGACCGATTTTAATCCCCGTGCCCAAATCCCCACTTTTACTCTCGTGGGGTTGCCAGATAGCGCTGTCAAAGAAAGTCGTGAGCGTGTGCGTGCCGCCATCAAAAATAGCGGCCTCCAATTCGTGAACAAAACCTACGTAGTCAATCTTTCGCCCGCCGATTTACCCAAGCATGGCCCTGCCTATGATCTTCCTATTGCCGTTGGGGTGCTTGCAGCAACCGATCAAATCCCACTCGAATCACTGGAACGCGCTTTATTCATGGGCGAACTCTCCTTAGATGGCAGTGTGCGCCATGTTAAGGGCATCATGCCCATTGTCTACAGCGCCTATCAGGAAGGCTTTGATCGCGTTTATATCCCGGCGGAAGATGCTGCCGAGGCAGGGCTGGTACAGGGTATTGAGATCATTCCTGTGCGGACATTAGGCGAATTGGTCGAACACTTATATGGCTTGCAGCCTATTTCGCCCTACATTTCCCTTCCTGTTTCGACACAGGATGAAACCGCCACACCCGATTGGCTGGTTGATTTCGCTGACATCAAGGGCTTGGAGTGCGCGCTACCCTTGTCGCCGGAATCGCTCCCGCTATCGTTTTCGCCGTCGATCAGGCGGTAGATGCCTGTACCGAGCGTACCCTTGATTTCGAACCAACCCTCAGCGACGTTGACTCGCACTTCATCGAGCAACAGCCGCATTATCTGACGCTTTAGCAAAAATGGCACATCGTTCATGTTTATGTGGGTGCGTACCTCCTCGATCATCCGCTTCATGGACTCTTTCTTTGCTGCCAGTTCTTCCGGGGTCATTACCTGCGCCCTGAGTTGTTCCAATTCAGCACGAAGAGTATCGCGTTCGCGCATTAGGCGTTTGCGTTCTGCCGCGAATTCCTCGGCGGAGTAGGCTTCGGCAAGATAGGCTTTCTTAAATTTGCTTTCCTCGTCGTCTTTCGCGGGTATCTCGCGCTCTAAAAACGCAATCTGGTCGCGGACACTGTCTACCTGTGCGTTCGAATACGCCGCATCAATGGCAGCGACAATCACTTCGGGACGCAGTAGCGCGGCGGAGATGATCTGCCAGACCGCCGTGTCGATCACGTCGCAGCGGATGGTAGGCTGGCCGCAAGGACGATGCTCGCGCACGGCGGGACGCATATGCATCGTTGCGCAGGTGTAACGCTGGATACGATTGGGCTTGTTTTCGGTATGACCGTGATACCGCCGCCCACAGGTGGCGCAGCAGATAATGTCCGTTAAAAAATACTCATTCACCTTATTACGCTTGGCAAACCCCTTGTTTCTGAATAGATTTTTGTTTGCCAGTTCCCAAGTCTCCGTATCAACAATGGCAGGAACCGCAACGGTGATCCACTCGCTCTCCGGGCGTTCGCGCGATTTTCTGACGGTCTTGGGCAAGCCGTTGGTATCAAAGGTGGTCACTTTCTCGATGTAATGGCGATTGGCGATATATTCACCCTTATAGAGCGGATTGCGTAGCATTTTCACGAAGCTGCGCTCGTTCCACGCTTTGGCGTGGGGCGGGCGGAAGCGTGAATCGGTCTTAGCCTTTTCATCGACCTCTTTGAGGAGTTCGTAGCTAGACTTGCCGTGATAGGCAATTGCATGAAACATATAGCGAATGGCAAAGGCCCTCCCTTCATCCAAAGCGTATTGCGTATGCTCACGCGCTTCCTTCGTGCCTTCCCGTCCCTGCTGGTCTACCAGTTTGTAGCCAAAGGCGGGTGTTTTGGCGGTGATGCACCCGCGCTGGGCTTTTTTGCGTGTGCCTTCCGTCTGCCGTTCAAAGGCTTGTTCCATTCCTTCCTGGGCGATGGCCCCGATAACGGCGCGCTCGATGCGGGAGTGTATCGCCTTCCAGAAAATCGCTTCGACTCCAGCCTTCTTGAATTCGTCGAGCAGAAAGCCCTGATGCCAATCACTGTTTCGTGACAATCGATCCAAATGCTCAATGAACACGACATCCGCCTTGCGCTGTCTGGATTTGATCTCTTTGCGCAGTTTGGTTAGCTGAGGGCGGTCATCGAACTCAAAGCCGGAATGGTCATCGGCAAAAATCAATTCCCATGGGACACGATAACTGTGCTGCAGGGCTGCTTCGTGGATATGTTCGATCTGGCGGGGAAGCCCGGAACGGCCATCCTCGGATTGCTGTTTGCCCGATACCCGAAGATAGCCATACGCCAATTTGCCGTTGGGATCGCCGATGCAGCCGTAAACGGCTAAGGCATCGAAGGTGGGCTTAAAAAAGCTGGGGTTTGCCATGAGAAGCGCTGTCTTTCTCTCTGCGACGGGTGCGGGAAACACGCGCGGCACGTACACACTACTTGCTAGAGAATACAGCTATGGATCGCGCTCATCGTCCTCTCGTGGTACGGGATACCGGCTCGCCATGTTGGGGTTGTAGGCTTCCCGCTTCCAGCGCTCGATGTCGCTGGCATCCACGAGCCAGTTGCGCCCTAGCTTTTTGGCTTTGATCGCTCCGTATTTTGCGGCAAGCCGCATGGTGTTGCGGGCGACCCCTGCGCGTTGTGCCGCTTCCGGCACAGAAACTAAATCAGGTAATTCCATTTCCATTGTAGTCCCTATGCCTTACATTGTCAATGAGGCTAGAGGTATTTTACCCTGTTCCATTCCTGACACGATATTTCAGTGTTTGATGCGTTATTGACCACCATCTTTCTCCTCCAGCAGAGCTGGTTCAGCGCTATTGTCCTGGGTATGCTTATGCTGCTGGATCATCCAGTTCAAGATTAGCTGGGCAGCGATAGTGACCTGCTTTGGGGGCGATGATACCGTGTGAGGTTTGGGAGCAGATTTGCGTGGTCGTTCCATCATATCCATTTGTGCACTCGGAATCTCAGGATGGCGCCGCAACAAAAACTCGGACGAAAAGGTTTTGCATACACAGCCTTTGATATTCGGTACTTCTGCACCAGCGAATGCCTCGGAGAATCCGGGGATGACCCTAACGCCTGCCGTGTCGCCGAGGTACTGCCAGTCGATTTGACTCGCCCAGCAGTCCAGGTAGCTTGCACGCTACTGTACATGCATCAGGTGGTTGCGGACAAAGAGCGATAAGCTGGCGAGGAGCAACCAAACTTCAGCAGGTGGATCAAACCGATTGATGAAATGTGCTGCAAAAACGTCGATACGCGGTTCGATGTAGTGATAGACAGTCCAGAGCGTGACCCTATGAAGTTCAGCAACGATCATCACTCGTCTAAACATCTCTTTCGTGCTCAGCGTTTCCTGCTTGGGCGGTTGTAAGAGCGTATCGCTGTCTACAATGGTGTTTCAATAGGGTATTTTCGAGGCAACGTACTCTCAACTCCTTCTCGATCCAGCTAGGCAAATCACCGCCGTTCAAATAGAACTCGGAAATATCTTTGCCAACCGGCACAGCGATACAGCGAAAGCGCGGCGAGAGCGCTAGGAGACGTTTTGCGCCTTTCTCTCCGGCAATGTCCTGATCGTAAGCTACCAACAGGGTGTGACAATGGGTCAGTTCGGCATACCAACGGGCGTTCACGGTTGTAGTGGCACTGCTCAGGGTGACAACGGCTGCCAACGTGCCGGCTTCCTGGCGTGCCAGCAGCGCGTCGAATTCACCTTCACAGAACAGAGCGTTATCTTTGTCTGCCAATTGGTCAGCGCCGTACAAACCATTAGCGTTACCGCCTTTAATCTGCTGATATTTCGGTGTGCCATAAGCGCGGCGGACTTTAACCGCCCACAGCGCATCCGCAGCAATCCAGGGGATGGTGATGCCGCAGGGGACTTCCAATCCTTCGAGGGTGCGCCACTCGCGGAAATCACCCGGCACATAGCCCAACCGTGCCGCCCGGATCGTGCGCGTGGTCAAGCCTCTGCCGGTGAGGTAGTTCAGAGCAGGCTCACCCGTTTCCGACCAGAGCGTTTCTTCCGCCATACTGACAATCCGCCCGGCGCCGTGCTGCCACTCCCATTCCGGGGGTTCAGAGGGGGATTTCAGGCACTGGCGCTCCGCTGGAGCGGCATTCTCAACCGGTTCCCCCAGCACGCGCGCCGCTTTGACGAAAGTCAAGTGACGGTAGTTCCTAAGCCAATCGAGCGCATCGCCGCTGGTGTTACATGCGCCGAAGCAGCGGTAGCCGTTGGACCAGACTGCCAGGCTGAAGCCCTTCTGTTCATGGTGGAAAGGGCATTTCCATAAATAGGCACGTCCACCCCGCAGTGGCGCGGGTCCCAAATCCTGCTCAACTAAGCGGCGCAGGTCGCAGTTTTCTTTTAAGCGCTGTGTATCCACCACGGTTTCATCCTTTAGTTCTCTAATTGACATGCTCTGGGACAATTGACAATTCGACAATAACCAGCAATTGTCACGACCCCGCGACAATTGGCTCGTCAGCCAGACGATAGGCTTCGGACTTCACGCCTGGCTTCGGTGGCAGCTCAACGCGCACGATGCAGCCATCTTCTTCCAACGCGCGCAGCGCCTCCGCCACTGGTTTACGCTGGGAGCGCAGCGCTCGGTACAGGTCGCGCACCGTCGCCACGCCGCCGCAGACACGCAGGAAACTGAGAATTCGTCCTTCCAGCCGCCCTTCTTCGTTCTCACCCAAATCGGCCAGCAGACGGTGGGCAGAAGCACGCCAGTCTTCGACAATCTGCTGGGCGCGATACCAGTAGGCGGCTGTAACTTTCGGGTGTGGCAGTCCCCCATCCTCGTCAGCCCAGTCCAGCGCTGCCAGCAGGATCGCAACCTTAATCGCCTGGACATGCAAGCGTCCGTAGATAGCGCGCAGGCGGTCATCCAGTGACGCGCTGGGGGCAGTCATCGCGCGCAGCGCCTGTTCGTAAGCGTGGCAAGCAGCCCAGATGTCGGCAGACAGCGACCAGGCTTCGCTGGTTTTCTTCTCGCCGAGCGCGTCGGGCAGCGGCGGCTCCGGCAGCCGCTCATGCAGGCGACGCAGGCGGGTCGCTAAATCATGCGGGGTGTGGCTGTTGCCGGGGGCAGGTCGTTCCTTATATTCGGGTTCTGGTGTGAGGAGCGCGAACCGCGCCAGATTGCCATTGAACCAATCAGAGGGGGATAAGGCGGTTGCCAGTTCCGCCGGGGTCGCCGCGCCCAGAATGGACAGGGCCGCATCGCGGATGACCACCAGCCCTTTGTTGTTGGTGTTGCTGTCCAGATACGCCGGGCAGTCGTACAGCGTCATGATGAGTTCTTTCAAACCCGCCATGTAGTCGCGTCCCATCGACTTGAACAACCCGGAAAGCTCGTCGCGCAGCAGTCCGCGCTGCGCTGCGTAGCGGTTGCCTTTTTCCAGCCGCGCCCGATCCACCTGCGGGATTTCGGCGAAATTTGGCGGGAGAATACCACCGAGCATGGACATGAAATTCTCCGGTGATCCGGGCTGCGGCATGAGCATATGCGGCAGCGCCAAGCGCGCGACTTCCGAGGCGAGACTCAAGCCCGCCGACTTGCGGTAATAGGTGGACACCGCCACGACCATCAGGTAGAGATTGGGAAAAACCTGCTGCCGCCAGGGGGTATGGATGTAGAGTCTGCGCCCGACTGCGACGGCGGCGAGATACAACCCTGCACCGAGATGGAACGCCAGCGGTGTCTCATTGGCGGCACTGCCTGCCCAGCGTATGTACTCATCCAACCAGCGACCCACGCCCGCCCCTTCCTGAAGTTGGGCATCTGTCAGTTTTGCCGTCGCTGGCAGTTCGGGCACGATATTGAGATGTGAGGCACGCTGCGGCAGTTCCGGTGGTGGTGCATTCGGGTCTACTGCCAGCACCGCCCGCAGCAGTTCCTGTCCCAGCACCTTGCGCAGAAAGCGTAGATCATCAGGGATGGTCGGATCGAGATGCGCCAATAGCAGCGCAACGGCGGGACTCAGCGAGTATCCATCCCACGGTAGTCCAATAAGGGCTTGAGCGAGTGCATAAGTATCTTGGGGGGAGAGGACAAAGTTCACCGACATCGCGATTCAGTCTCCGCCTGCGCTAATTCAAAAACGTCTCCCCGCCGCTCTTCCTCGTCGGCTATCGCCTGGCAGATCACCATATAAACTAAGTTGGCAATAGAGCGGCGTTCTGAACACGCCCACAAGACCAACTTGCGCCGCGCCTCTGGGGTTAAGCGAAAGGCGACACGCTCCGACAATATAGCTTCCTCGTACATATCTGCATCCTTTCGTCACACGAATACGTACAGAATAGACGCAATCATAGAACTCCTGTGCGGCAAAAATGGACAAGGGTGGCAGCTAAATTCTCATAGAGTGAGAAAAACGCCGTGTATGTTGGAAAAGAGGCAAGGTTCTTTTTAGTAATTCCAAACGATGATCTTCTGTGCTGGCCGAGAAAAATCGCGTGTGCCTAAGAAATTTCCCTCGTAATATGTTTCTTTTTCTCGCTACTTATACGAGATTTATGTGGTAGTTTGGAATAATAGGTTTGCTGGGTAGCCAAAAAATGAAGCGTAATATCCTTATCGCCGATGAAGCCGATCTGGTGCTGATTGGCGCACAAACGATTTTGAAAGACCACCCGGAGTTCGAGGTGATTCACAGCGCCCGCAGCGGCGACGACTTGCTGGACGCTGCCCGGCGCTGTCTGCCCGAAGTCATCCTGTTCAATGAACGGTTGGACCCGCTGATTGACGTGCTGGCACTGGTCGAGAGGCTCAAGCACTCTGCGCCAGATGCTCATCTCATCGTGTTGGGCAGTCAGGCGGATGGACTGCTGGTGCGCGATTTGTTTGCCTGCGGCGTTCTGGGCTATTTGTTCAGCGGCGATGATTTACGGGACTGCTTAATTCCGGCTCTCAGTGTTGTGCTGAACAACCGTCCCTATCTCTCCCCGACAGCCAACTCTGAATATCTGGTGGCGATGCAGTCGCCGCTGCGCGACTGGAAACTCGACTCGGAGGCCCGTGCCGTGTTGCGCCTGCTGGCGCGGGGAATGCACGTCAACGACATTGCCGCCCAGATGGACGTTCCGCTGCGCCGTATCTACTGGGTGCGGCAGAAGCTCCGCAAACGCTTCGGCGCGAACACCAACGAACACC
>JBDTNB010000041.1:0-44034 GCA_039933955.1 Chloroflexota bacterium | reverse complement strand
CTGGGAGGGGGTCAAAAACGTGAGAACTCAGCTTAACTGGGTACGCATGGGACGAAATATATTTCGTCCCTACGAAACCATACACGCATGACCAGCAAGAAACGATGGTAAGCAGAAAGCAGCAAATATGACCACACCACCGCCCTCCCCCGCCCTCACCCAGCAGGAGTTTGAGGACTGGATTCAAACCATCCGGCCAGAACTGCACCGCTATGCCACGCGCATGACCGGATCGGTCATCGACGGCGACGATGTGGTGCAGGAAGCGCTGGTCAAAGCCTATGCATCGCTGCCGCTGCTGACGCACCAGACCAACCTGCGCGGCTGGATGTTCCGCATCACGCACAACAAAGCGATTGACCTGCTCCGCCGCGACAGTAAAGCACCGTTGGAACTGCTGGACGAATATCCCATGACCGAAACGCCCGACCAACCGTTGGAATCCAGAGAACTGTCGGCGCTGGCTTTGTCCATGTTCCTCAAACTCGCGCCCCGGCAGCGAAGCTGTGTGATTCTCAAGGATGTGATGGGTTATTCGCTGGCAGAAATTTCCGAACTTTTAGACGCGACAGTTCCCGAAATCAAAGCGACACTGCATCGCGGGCGTACCAAACTACGCGAACTGTCGCAGGATGGCGAATCGGCTGCGCCGCAGTTAGATGCCCATGAACGCGAATTATTGAACCGTTACGTGGATCGCTTCAACGCCCGCGATTTCGACTCGCTGCGGATGATGCTGGCTGACGAAGTTCGACTGGAACTCGTCGGACGCACCAAACTCAAAGGCGCGGCAGCTATCGCCGACAATTACTTCCACAAATACAGCGAGACATTCACCTGGCGCTATGTCGCCGCGCTGGTCGAAGATCGTCCGGCGATTGTGGCCTATGATGTGGATCAGCAATCGACTGAACCGGTATTTTTCATCCTGCTCACCTGGGAAGATGGGCTGGTAGCGGATATTCACGATTTTCACTATGCCCGTTATCTGATGCAGGATGTAGCGATCAACCCACTTTAAATCAATAGCACGTCAGAACAACTGAAACAACCGTAATTGCTAGTTGCTTATTGTCACCCCCTCGCCCCAACCCCTCTCCCCCGAATTCAAGGGAGAGGGGCTAAAAACCGCATTGCATTTGGTTCCTTCCCCGAATTCGGGGAGGGCTAGGGAGGGGTCAACCTCGGACTAGCAATCAAAGTCTGAAACAGTCTTATCGAAGGAGATTGAAACATGAATTCAAACACGGACGTGGTACGTCCGGCGGTTATCGAGTCGCGCCCCGGCTATGCGACCCGCTGGACAGCCATGCTTTTTATCGGCATCTCATTGATGGTCATCACCATCGACAACACCATTTTGAACGTGGCGCTGCCCTCGATCTCGCGCAGCCTGAGCGCCAGCGCCAGTGAACTGGAATGGATCGTCGATTCGTATGTGCTGGTTTTCGCCTCGCTGCTGCTCACGATGGGCGCGCTGGGCGACAAAATCGGGCGTAAACGCAGTCTGCAAATGGGCTTGATTGTGTTCGGTCTGGCGTCTCTGGGGAGTGCTTTTTCGACCACAACCACCAGTTTGATTCTGACCCGTGCGTTTATGGGAATCGGCGGCGCGCTCATCATGCCCGCCACTTTGTCGATCATCAACGCAACTTTCCCGCCGGAGGAACGGGCGCGGGCAATTGCCATCTGGGCGACAATTTTCGGCCTGGGCGCGGGGATCGGCCCGCTGACGGGCGGCGTGCTGCTCAGGTTTTTCAGTTGGCAGTCGATTTTCCTGGTCAACATCCCGGTTGTTATCGTCGCGCTCATCGGCGGGCGCAGTTTCATCGCCGAATCGAAAGACGACCATGCACCGGCCTTCGATTTACCGGGCGTGCTGCTGTCTATCACCGGTTTATTTGCCCTGGTTTTCGGGATCATCAGCGCGGGCGAATCCGGTTGGACAGCCCCGCAGGTGTTGAGCACTTTCGCGGCTGCACTGGTGCTGCTCACGATTTTTGTGATCTGGGAACGGCGCACGCCGAATGCCATGCTGCCGCTGCGCTTTTTCGCAAATCCCGCGTTTACGCTGGCAAATACCGCCCTCATCCTGATGACCTTCAGCCTCTTCGGGCTGCTGTTCATGCTGACACAGTATTTCCAATCGGTACTGGGTTATGAGCCGCTGCTGGCGGGTATCGTCCAACTGCCGGTGGTCGTCATTTTCATGATCGTCACCACGCAATCCGCCAAAATCGTGGCGCGCCTGGGCACAAAACGGACGGTAGCAGGCGGCGCGCTGCTGGTGGGTATTGCCTTGCTGTATTATCACTTCACGCTCGACGCCAACACCACCTACCCCATCATCCTGATCGGGCAAATCATCTTCGCCATCGGCTTTGGTATGACGACCAGTCCGGCGACCAGTTCGGTCATGCAATCCGTGCCGGTACGCAAATCGGGCATCGGTTCCGCCATGAACGACATGACGCGGCAGGTCGGCGGCGCGTTGGGTGTCGCCGTGCTCGGTTCGATTTTGAACGGCGTGTATCGCGAAAATCTTATGCCGGTTGTTCAAACCCTGCCGCAGCTTACCGAACCTATGCGCGAAACGATCCTCCGCAGCATTCAGGGCGCGCATCTTGTGGCGAGCCAATTAGCGGATGGCGCACAGCGCATCATCGACACCTCACAGTTGGGTTTTGTGGCCGGGATGCAGCAGGCGCTGCTGCTGGCGGCGCTGGTCATGCTGGTCTCAGCCGTGCTCAACTTCCTCTGGCTGCCGGATGTCGTCACCCGTACCACAGACGTTGACTAAAAGTTCCCCGGCAGCTTTGCAGAGAATCCCGTTTTGCCGCTGGCGAAGCGGGTTTTTTTGCGTCCGCACGATGATTATCACAAAATCCTGAGACTGCTCATAGCCCGTAAATTGGTCGAACGTGGTAAGGTCTGGTGGTATATGACTACAAGTTTAAGGACAAGGTTGAGGCTAACGGAACATAATACATCTCTATGAAAATGAAAGCTGGCTAGGATTTTGACACCCTGGAATTGAAAAGGTCAAGAAACCCGAAATGGGGATGCCTGGGGTTCATTGAAGAATCATACCGCTGCTAGGCGAGCAGCGGTATGAGGGACAAACTAGTTGTACGAAATCGTGAGATAGTTTTCAACGAAATACACACCGGGTGAAGACCAGGCTGCAAGTCCAGCATCATCATGTTCTTGCCACGAATGAACCTTCCCGCGCAGCGTAACCTTGCCATTATCGGTTTCGATGACAATAGCGTCAGTATCTTTCATGATATTCCGCTTGAGCGCACTCTCGATTTTCTCGCGCACTGCTACTGTTGAAATCGCAGGTCGCACCGGGGGGTTCACATGCATGAGGTTGTCCACACCCTTTACGCCCATCAGATGACGCACAGCGTTATGGGCAGCGTCGCGCTGATAATTCCAGTCGGTATCACCGCTCAAAGTGAGCCACCCATTTTCGACCTTCACCTGCACCTTGCCATGCGGCACAGACACATTCCAATCGATTGCATTGGCGGCTGCCTGGGCAAGATCAGTATCATTCCGCTCGTGACCATCGAATAGGCTGACGGTCAATTCTTCGGCAATCGCACGCACACCAACCACGCGCTTCACAGCACTCTCGGCATCCCACTTTTCACTGTAGGTTGGCACATGTCCGGTCATAGTCACAACGCCATCTTTGACGGTGACGCCAATGTCCTGTGCTTTTATGCTAGGCTCCCATGCGAGTTCGTCGAGAACATCGCGTTGTAGTTCAGTATCAGTCTTCATGATTCACATTCCTTCATTGTTCTGCATCTATGTTTGGATAATCACTCATCTCCACGATACAGGGCTTGTGTCTCTGTTACGTTGGAAATATTGATGCCTCGCTGAATAGAGGGGAGAATTCTCGGATTATCAAAATGACTCAGGCTTAATCCTTTTCTTTAAGTCTAGACTGCCTAAGGTGACTTTATAATGGGCATTATTGTTAGGGTTATACCCAGCCAATTTGCTTACGCCCATTTCCGCCTTTAGACCGGAGAACAACTGGCGCGTTTGTCATATCCTGGCAAAAGTCCAAAGCTTATCCAGTTGGAGCGAAAACATGGCGAAAATTTTAATCGGAACAATGGGCATGACCGGACACATCACCCCCGGATTACCCATCGCCCGTAAATTGGTGGAACGCGGCAATCAGGTCTGGTGGTATACGACCAGCAAATTTCAGAAAAAAATTGAAGCCACCGGGGCGGTCTATGTGCCCATGAAAGCAGGTTATGATTTTGATGACCTGGATTTGGACGCGGCCTTCCCTGGGCAGGAAAACCTGAAAGGTCTGGCGAACCTGAAGTTTGGCATCATGCATGTCTTCGCCGATGGTATGATCGGGCATACCCAGGATTTGGAGGAAATCGCCCGTGATATTGAGCCGGATGTGATCCTCGTCGATAATGCTTTTGCGGCGGCTGTCCCGGTTCACGCCCGGACGGGCATTCCCTGGGCAGCCTACAGTATCACACCGTTGAGCATCACCAGCCGCGACACCGCGCCCGCTGGTTTAGGTATCCTGCCGGACGCTTCGCTGCTGGGACGTGTCCGCAATCGCACGCTGAATATGCTGTTCAATCAGGTGCTTTTCCGCGATGTAAACGCCTATGCCAACGATATACTGCGCCAGTTGGGGCTGCCACCTTCGCAAAAGAACATTTTTGAGGCAACGCTGTCGCCGTTCCTTTATATACAACCTACCGATCCATCCTTTGAATACCCACGCAGCGATTTGCCGCCGCAGGTGCATTTCATCGGGCCGTTCCTCCCTGCCCCATCCAAAGATTTTGTACCGCCCGTGTGGTGGGATGAAATGATCCAGGGCAATCGCCCGGTGGTGCATGTGACTCAAGGGACGGTCACAACCGAAACCGATCAACTCACCATCCCGACGATCAAAGCGCTGGCGAATGAAGATGTGCTCGTGGTGGTGACAACTGGCGGCAAACCGGTGGACAGCCTGCACATGGATGAACTGCCCGCCAATGTGCGCGTCGAGTCGTTTATTCCGCATTATCACCTGCTGCCGCATGTCGCGGTCATGGTGACGAACGGTGGTTATGGCGGTGTGCAAACCGCGCTGGGGAACGGCGTCCCGCTAATCGTGGCGGGCGCAACCGAGGATAAGCCAGAAGTTGCTAATCGGGTTGCGTGGTCAAAAACAGGCATCAACCTGAAAACCAACACGCCAACGGTGGAACAAATCCGCGACGCCGTGCGCAAAATTCTGGCCGAGCCGATCTATCGCGAAAATGCCCAGGCCATGCAGGATCGGATGCGCGGCAATGATGCCGGGAATCAGGCTTCAATCCTGCTGGAACGGCTGGCGAAAACCCGGCAGCCCGTTTTACGCGGTGCGCCGCTCTCCACATCTGAAATGAAAGCCGTCCCGGCATTATAAAAAAGGATAAACCGCCAAGCCGCCGAGGCCGCCAAGCAATTTCTCTTCCTCTCGGTGTCTCGGTGGTTCAATTCTTCTCCGGTTTTACCCCGCCCGAACGCGATTCTCCGGCATGTTTTCCAGCCGTGTCAGCCAATAATGGGCATCAAAATTGTCGTCGCCGGTCAAAAAGCGCCAGAACTTGATGCGGTTGAGAATTTCCAGGCGGCTCGTCCCCATCTCAAACCAGGGTTCAGACTTGCTCAAAATCGCCTGAATATCATCTTTGGGCGTCTCTTTGGTGAAAATCGGATGCTGCTTGCCCACACCCGCATCCAGGTCGTCGGTATTCCACAGCCGCATCTGCCGTACCGTCGGATTCAGGCGCACCTTGAACATATAACGCCGTTGATTACTCTTGTTCTGCCGTCCGCAGTGCCAGATACCATGATGCAAAACCAGGATCGTCCCAGCCTTACACACCATTGAAATTTGCCCGACGATATTCTGATAACGGGCAATGTCCATCTCATTGATACGGCGGAATTGACTGCCGGGAACCAGCAGCGTCCCGCCCATTTCCAACGGCACATCATGCGGAAAATACATCAGTTGAATGTCAAAGTGCATCCGCAAGTCGATGGTCGAATCGCCGTGCATATGCTGTGCCGAATCTTCGTTGGGTTCGCGGACGTGGACGGCCTGATGGTCAAACAGCGGGTTCGGCCCAACGAGGCTGTAAATGATGCCTTCGATTTCGGGCGAACGCAGGATGTCCCCCAGAGCCGAGGGGGACGGATAACATTCCGAAAGCGGCGTCCCAGCAGCGGCGGCAGGCACACCCTTATCAATCTCGCGCATCGCCCGTTCGTTGACTTCCGGTGGAATCAATTCGTCAAAGCGCAGGAAACCGCGCGATGCAAATGAAGCCATCTGCCGCGAGTTCAGCAAATATTTTTTATCCACTATGAGCTTCCTCCAATTGTTCGAAAATAAATTCATGTTTGTTAAAAGACGTGCTGAATTCCGCGCCCGGATACGGCGGGATCAACTGCGGAAACTGGATTACCCGCCAACCCGCGCGCAGCGCATCCATACCCGTTTTATAGGGCGGTGTATCGCTGTCGCCGGTGGTATGATTTTCGCGTCCGGTTCCGTCGTAGATTGTCCAGGCGATGACGGTGCTATCCAGCGCCGAGTCCGCCAGATATAAAATTAAAATTTTTTGTCTCAGGTTGGGCATAGCGTCTCCAAAAAGGCGGGCATACAGACATCAGAATAAAGATGGTGATTGATGTTACCCCAGCCCACCTCGGTGTGAAACAAAATAGAACGATTCTGGATTTTTACTCCAGCGGCGCAATTTCGTGCTGGAATTCCATGATCCAATCGGCATATTCGGCACGCTCATCGCTGATGTTTTCACTGATCCCGTATCACTTCTTCTTTGCATTTCCTTTGTGCGCTGTACTTCCTTTATTTACTTTCCTCACCTAATTTTCGTGTTATGCTGAAACCACAATAAAGGCTTCGACGATGAGCAGTTTAATGGTTTAGGACTTTCGCTTTTACCCTGGCTTTCTGTCTTGTTCCCCTTCGCCCTGAGGGAGAAGGGGTTAGGGGATGAGGGTTCCGAGCGAAAGTCCTGTGGTTAACAAAATCAAAATGCAAAATATTTGATGACACCGAAAATATAGGGATAAAAAATTTGGCTCATGTTCAAAACGAGTGATTTTCGTAGGGGATGACCTATGTGTCGTCCCTCCTGATATAAATTTTTCACTTAATCTGAACAAGAGCCAAAAATTTAGCTATCGACTAAAGACTTATTGACTGGAGACTATTTATGGGAATGCCCGCCGCGAAAATGGGTGACAAAATCGTCGCCCTCGATACCCACATCGTCATGGTTCCAGCGCCGCCAGCGCCACCTGTGCCCACGCCCCTGCCCCATCCCTTCAACGGCATCATCGACAGCGGGTGCAGCAGCAATGTAATGATCGAAGGCAAAGCCGCCGCCACCGTCGGCAGCGGGGCGAGCAACACGCCGCCGCATATTCCAATTGGCGGGCCATCATTTCAAGTAAAGCCAACTGACAAAGGCACTATCACCATCGGCAGCCTGACGGTGATGATTAACGGCAAGCCCGCCGCCCGCAACGGCGACACCGCCCTGACCTGCAATGACCCCGCGCCACTGCCCATCGGCAAAGTGGTCGCCGTCGGCAAGGTTATGATCGGCTGAAACATTTTCCAGCACGTCCCGCATCGCCGAATGATGGTTTGAAGATGCAGCACCATGTTGACAGCGATAATCAATTATTTTTTCTGCACGATCCCCGGATGTAACATGGTGAAGTTTCTGAAAAACTGCGTCAGCCAGAGGGTAAATTTGCCCGTATCGCGCTTCTTTTCTTTTCCAGTGGGATTCGGCGTGTTGCCATGATGAGGATTAAATAAGGTAACGCTGGATTTCAACCAGTCAATTTTGTCCATCATAGCCCTGACTGCGTCCAAGTCATTGGCATTGACCGTGAGTTTATTCCCCTGATTGTCAATTAAATTAACCTCAAGAACCGTATAGGCATGGCGAGTATAGATGAAACGTTTCTGAGGGCCGTTGACCCGCGCTTCCCCCCCAACCATATCATAAAGGAGCTGCATCAAATGGCGCAGGCGTGGGCTGGGTTTTTTATCGAGTAACCCATCATGGATAAATGAGAGCATGGAACGTGAATAATTCTCGGCGGTAGATTTTATTTTGATGATTTCTATACTATCATCGTCCAGGTGCTCCGAATCGCGGATCACCGTTTCCAACTTATCCTTGAGCAAATCGAGTTGTGTTTCTGCTAACTCAGGCTGATCCGCCTTGCCTTCTCTGCCAAGTTGGGTAAAGTCGGATTTCTTCATCGTCTCAGCATACTTCACCACCCGCTGGAAAATCGAACGTGGGCTGGCCGATGCGCTCAATAACATGAGTTGATTATTCTGCTTTAACTCACCGCCGCGATCCGCAAATTGGAGCAGCGCCTGCACACCTGTGATATATGCTTCAGGCACTTTCGCGTTGAGGGTTGACGCTTTTTCCGGCGAGTCGACCAACAGGGACTGGGCTGTCACGCCTGAACCATAAAAAACACTGTATACCTGACCAGAGCGGCCTCCCTGCGTAATAATGTCGTACCCTCCGATGGCAGATTTCTTCAGCGCATTTCCATATTGTCCATGCTGCTCGGCAAAACGGGCATAAGCTTTCTCCAGCAGCGGCGCCCACAAAGCTGTTTTATACAAGCGAACTTCTTCGATGAAGCGCCCTTGTTTCCCTTCTTTCAAAATCCATATTGATTTATCAGCCGGTCTGATTTTAAAACGCGAACCTTTTAAATTCGTGCCTTCGGGGTAGGCCAACTGCTGATTCAGGACAATCTGCTGCTGGAAAAAGTTGCTTCCCTTCTTAAAATACAGGGTCACGACAACGCTGTCAGTATTTGCGGTATCGGGGATGATTTGTTTAATCCGGGATGGGTCTTTGTCGGCAATCGAGGATACAACCGAGAGATAATAACAATCGCCCAGCCCGGTTTGGGCAACATCATCGGCTGTTGGTTTGCCATCAATATAAATAGACTGTTGAGTAAAATCACGCTCGTGCTTCGTGTATATTTTTTCATCCCCCTTAAGCTGTTTCAGACCCGCCTTAGAATACGCCTGCTCAATGATTGAACCGCTTGGGGAAGGTTCCGATTCGGGGGCAGGATTGGTTTTCTTATCCGAGGTGTAGGCGCTTCCAGGGCTGATGATGGGGCTGCCATATTCCAGATTATCCCCCTCCACCTCGGCTTTAGGATTGCCTCTCAGGGTATTCTCGCCGACAAATTCCGCATAAACTTTCTCAAAATCGGCTCCTTTGCCGACTTTGAGTAGCATTTCCCATTGAAACTTGACTTCACTTTCAACAGGTATTTCTAAATCAAACTGCATCTTACTAAGAAGCGCAGCCCAGCCCTGCACTTCATCAACCTTTTGACCAGTGGACAATTGGGCAAACAGATGCGCTATCGTAGCACCCAGTCGTGTTTTAACTCTGAGCGCTTTCGTTTTCAGGTAACCATTTAACCGGCGCTCAAAAGCATCCAAATGTGACCCGACCCAATTTTCCCTCATTCCTTGCTTAAACGTGTCAATCTCAGTTTGAACCTTGATAAAATTTTGGAGTGATTCGTAAGTTAAATAATGTTGTTCCAGGCCGGTCAGCAGGTTGTCCCAGGCTTGAACATCGGCATTCAGATCATTCTCCACAGCCACAGATTGAACCGTGCTGTATAAAATCCAGCCTGTTTCAGCCACCGTGCTGTTCGGCAGCATATATTTGACCTTTATATAGGCGGTTTCCCCTTCCCCTGAAAAGTCATATGGATCGACAATTTCAAATTGCTCGCCTAACCCAACCAGATATTGCCGATCAAATGTATCCACCGGGTAAAGAAAAGTGGTGTTTGTCCCCGCTTTTCCTGGGGAACGTTGCAGCGCTTTAATGTCTGCGAGGGTGCTGATTTGTTTGGGTTCCCTGGCCGCCAGGAGCCGTTGAACAGCCTGATTGCCAATTGTCCCCTGAAGCTTGAGAATCTCCTGTGCCGAAAGTTTGGGCGACGCTGAACTTGAGAATTTTTCCTGCACAAACTGTTCCGGGAGGGCTTCGTAAAAATCACTTTGAGGTGATTCAGTCACAGGTCGTGAAGAGGTATTTTTATGAGACGAAGAATCGGAATGGTTCTTGAACATGATTAAGCTTTTATCGTTATCTCGTCTGTTATATTCTATAGATTATCGTGTCTTCAGTGATTTTAGCAACCTGCCCCATCTGTACCACAACCACCCAATTTCCGCTATAATAAAACTTGACAATTACATCGCTAACGGTGTACTTGCAACTCACAAACGGAAATGTATTGACTCTAAAAGTGCGCTCAAGCTGCGGATTGAGCAGCGGCTTTAGGGTTGGTTTGGAACGGTCATGTCGGACGTGGAAGTAAAAAAAGTTGAAGAAAAATGGGTAAATACAGAGGAAGCTGCCGAGATAACCGGTTACAGTTTCGGGAGTATTCGCAGCCTCGTAAAACGAATTTCCAAGCAGCCGGAAGACGAGCGCGAGATCAAATTATGGAAACGCGCTTACCGTTGGGAGTTGTGGCTGCCTGATTTGATGAGCTATGTGGATAAACCTGGGCGCGGCCCTCAACCAAAACGCAAAATCTCCGCCAGCGAGTAACTTGACAGAATCCCTTTCGGGGTGTACCATACCTTCAATCACGAATGCGAATTTGTGACCAGCCTATAAAAATCAAACGCCCCGTTTGGCGACGGGGCGTAGGCATCATCTATCTGGGAAACAGATAAACAAACTTCAACGTTTGTGTAGTATATCTGCTTCCCGAATCGGTGTAAAGCCCCCTGGTTCTACGGCGACCTGTGTTCTGGCTTTTTCACACCTGTTCGGGAGGTTTATGACTGCCCAAATCCGGGCACACCTACAAACAAACGCCTTCTGCGTTTAGCTGGCGAGGCTGGTGTTCAAGGTTCACCTTTTTACCTCTGGCGCAGCGCTTTCCAGCCGTTTGTTGATTTGCAAACTTCGTTAATACTCAGGCGACCCTCGGATTCCGGCAGATTCCGAGGGTCGCATTTTTATGCCCACCCTGATTAAACCGCCGGGTAACAGTGAATGAGTGTAGTAACGGCGGAACTCTGCTAGACTAGTCCTCTGATTTTGCTAATTGCTAACTGCTAAAAGCTAATCCCTATGAACACGAACAATCCCCCACGCCTGAAGTCAGTCATCCAGCAGTATTCCCTGATTTTCTGGGCAGTCCTGCTGCTGCTGCTCGCCGCCAGCCGCTTTATCACCCTGCACGGTCTGGAACTCAACACCGATGAAGTCTGGTCGATCTGGCAGTCGTTTGGCACGCCCGAACAGATCATCCGCTGGACACCCTATGACTGGCCGCCCGGATATTATCTGCTGCTGGGCGGCTGGAAAATCTTCGTCGGCATTCAACCCATCGTCTATCACGTCCTGTCGATTTTCATTTATCTCATCAGCGTCGCCCTGCTCTACCGCGTGATCCGCCGCCTGCGCGACGAAAAAACCGCGCTGCTGGTCATCCTGGCCTACAGTGCCCTGGGTTACATTCTGCGCATCAGCACCGAAGTCCGCGCCTATATCCTGATGATGGCGCTGCTGATTCTGGCCTTCTGGTGGGTACTGCGCTATTTCAACCGCCCCACGATAGGCCGCGCGATTTTTTTAGCGGTTACGATGGCCGCCGCATTTTATGTCTATCTGCCCAGCGTGGTCGGCTTCGCGATGATCGGCATCTACACGCTGATCGTGTATCCGCGCAAAATCTGGCGTTGGCTGCTGCCGGGGATTATCGCCCTGGCGTTGGCTGCACCTTTGATTATCAGCAAACTCGATGATGTCGCCATCCATGTCGCCGGAACCGACCAGGCCGCGCCGCAAACCTTAGCCGAAGGTGTGAGCCTGACCTTCAACGAGTTCATGGTTTTCAAATACGCCAATTATCCGGTTGAAATCTGGACATTTTTGTTCGCCGCCGCGACGCTCATCATTTTGCTGCGCCGCAAAATCAAGCCGATGACCTGGGCATTTTTCGCCTGGGCAGTCGGCCTGCCGGTGCTGATCTACCTCGTCAATCCCTGGCTCAAATTTGACGGGCATCACTCGATGGCCTTGATGATCGGTTTTGGCATCTGGGTCGGCTGGGGCTTGGCCTATTTGCCGCGAAAATTAATGTATGTCGCCGCCTTGTTCCTGCTCGGACTCTCATTTTTTCCGTTCAATCTGCAATATGGCGCGGGCTTCGTCAGGCCGCTGCTCTCAAACTTCGAGTGGCTGTCGCAGCGTTTGCAACCCGACGATGTGGTGCTGATTGACCCCAAAGGCGGCGTGGAAAAATATTATGAATGGGACTATGCCTCCAAATTATTTTTCCCCAACGGCCTGCATTTTGTGACCGATCCAACCGGTTACCGCCGTGTCTGGTATGTCACGGTTGAAGGCCATCGCGATCCAGCCACCGATCAGGCTGTGCGCGCGGGGCGTGTCGAGCGCGAATTCGTCGGCCCGTCGGATTTTTTCTTCCGTTTATACGAAGCCCCGCCCGATCCGGTGGGCATCCTCTTCGACAATGGGATGCGTTTTCATGGCATGGACATCCTCAAAGATGACGGTCACATCGCGCTGACCGGGCCGCTCCTCGGTCAGCACGATTTTTCGACAGTGCATATCCGGCTGTGGTGGTCGGTTGACCGTCCGCCCATCGAGGATTACAGCGTCGGCACCTATTTATTTTTTCGCGGCGGCGTGGTCGATCAGGTGGATGGCGCGCCGCACACCATCAGCCTGGAATATCCGCCCAACGTGCCGCCGCCGCAAACCAGCCAATGGACGCCGGGGCATTTCTACATCGAAGACCGCGACCTGCACATCCCGGACATCATCGGCGCGAATAAATGGGCGCTGGACATCATCATGGCGGTCTATCAATCGCAGGATAACACCCGCATCAGCGCCCCCGGCGTGGACAAAGATAACCTCCTGCGCCTGAAACGCTTCTACGTCGAAACCTGGTGAGGGAATAGCTTTTAGTCGTTAGCGATTAGCTTTTAGCTCAAAGACAAAACAAAGATTAAAAGCGTAACGAATTTCTCGTAGGGGCATGTCACCGACAGGCCCCAAAAACCTGTTCGTTTTTAACCTCTAGCCTCTCTTCTTTGCGTCTTTGTGCCTTCGCGCCTTTGCGTTACGCTTTTCGTCTTGGTGTTTGTCTTTAGCTATCGACTAAAAGCTAACGACTATCGACTATCCTCTCCAAAATCTGCTAGACTAAACCCACCATCCGCCCAAGAAGGATTTTTTTGCCGATGAGTTCCACCGCGTCTTATCCCCCCATTGAACAGCCCGTTTCCCTACCGCGCACCGGCCTTTCGATCACCGGTCTGCGCCTGATGATTGTGACCTTCGTTGTGCTGGCAATCGGCGCGGCGGGCATCCGCTTGCTGACCTTCGAGCGCTACCTGCCCTACATGGATTATCACGACGAGTCCTATCTGTATATTCTCGCGCGCGATTGGCGCGGCGTGGAACTGAATGATTTTATTGCCCAGCGCCTCTCCGGTTATCCGCCGGGATACGTCTGGCTGCACGGCGGCATCCAGGCCGCTTTTGAATCCATCGCCCACCGTCCCTGGTATACGCCACCGGATTATATTTATGTGCTGCGGCTGGCGGCGGTGCTCGCCGGGGTGGCGACGGTGTTATGCATCGCGGCGATTGGCTGGCAGTTGGGCGGCCCGATTGCCGGATTTTTTGCTGGATTATTATGGGCGTTCGCGCCGATTGTGGTCGATAACAACAGCCTCGCCATTGCCGACCCGATGGGTTATCTGGCCTGTGCGGCGGCGACAGCGATGGCTTTACGCGCCTGGAAAAAAGTATCGCTGGGATGGCTCTTCGGCTGCTTGTTAGCCGGGATCGCCTCGCTCTACATCAAATACTGGACGCTGTATCCGTTTTTCCTGTGGCTGGTGGTCGCGATTCGCATTTTGAGGATTCAAGGCCGCCGTGCGCTTCCCGGTTTGATCGTCCAAATGTTGGTTGGCGCATTATTTGCCGCCGCCCTGCTCAAATACCTGCTCGAATCCGGTTTGTCGCGTCTGTCGCCGGAGATGACCAATTTTTCCGACGATGGCACAACCAACGCCCTCGACCTGAACCGCAATATCAATAACCTGAGTTATTTCCCCCTGCCCATCGGCTTGAATTTGTTCTGGGGAGGGATCGTCCTGGGCACGCTGGCCTTCGCCTACAGCCTGCGCCGCAAATGGCAGTTGGTCGATTGGCGCTTGATCCTGCTGCTGGTCATCACGACTATTCTGGCGGTCATCCCCACCAGCACCTTCATTTATATTTCGAGCGTCAAATATATCCGCCACGCACTGCCAATCACGATTATGCTGATGGGCATCTGGGGTGCGGCGCTGGCGCAAATCATCTGGACGCTGAAAAACAGCTTCGCCGCATCAACCGGACGGTATGTGGCCTTTGGCGCGGGGGCGATCCTCATGGGCGTCACGCTCGTGCCCTATATGGCTGAGAATGTGCAGATGATCCAGGATTTCAAGCGTACCCAGATTCAGCAGGTTTTGTGGCAGTGGGCGGACATCAACGTGCCGGTAGACGGTCAAATTCTGGTGGATCGCCGCAGCCGCATCGAGGACACCTGGAACCGCCCCTGGAGTGGTTACGACGGCTCGAAAACTTTTCAGTGGTGGTACACCAATTCCGACGAGTTTTTGAATAAGCCGGTTGTCGATTGGGTCAAAGGCGGCATCACCTATTTTGTCATGTCCGCCGCCGACCAGGATTGGATTTATAAACCGGACGGTGTGAACATCAGCCCATTTTTGAAACAGCTCACACTCGTCAAAACCATTTCCCCCTCGCCGGATGTCGTCGGCAATCCGGTCTCGTTCTATCGCCTGCTGCCGCCCCAGGTCGCGGCGGATTACGATTTTGGCGGGCAGGTCAAACTCGACGGCTATGATCTGAAAAGTGCGGCACTCAAACCGGGCGACAGCCTTCAATTCCGCCCTTACTGGCAGGTTGACCAGCGTCCCGCCACCAATTACTCGATGTTCATCCATGTCTATCCGGCGGCTGAAGATCAACTTTTGGCGCAGTACGATGGCGCGCCGACGGTTCGTGAGCGCCCTACCCTGACCTGGGATGACACCAGCGAGTTGTATATCGGCGCGGATGTGTCGATCCCCCTGCCCGCTGATATGGCTCCCGGCAGCTATCGCATGGTCATCGGCCTCTACGATTTCAACACCGGGGCACGCTTATCCGGCGCGGACGGCGCAACCTATTTCGCGATTCCCATTACGGTCACGAAATAACATTTCGTTTTCATCCCAAACGGGATTTGTATTCTATCTTTGCTCCCCTCTCCACGTGTGGAGAGGGGTCGGGGGTGAGGTGAATTTCAGCCCTTCTCAGCCTTCAACGTCCGAATTGCCAAACCCTTCAAATGTTCGACTTTGAATCCCCGCTGCTGAAAAATAGTCGTCGCCGCGTTGCTGAACGGGAACAGATCGTACAGCAAAATCGTGCCGCCCGGTTTCAATACCCGCGTCATTTCCTGAATGGTTTTCACACTCTCAGCGACTCCGCCCATGTGATGCAGCGCGAGGCTGGAAACCACCACATCAAAACTTGAGTCAGCAAAAGGCATCTGCCGTGCATCGGTTTCGCGCACTTCCACCCGATCCCGCACACCTTCGGCCTGGGCGTTGCGCCAGAAGATTTCGGCGGTTTGTCGGCCTGCCGTGCTGTCCCAGATGTCGATCCCAGTGACTTTGCCGCTTTTGAGTTGGTGGGCGACAGCCATCGTCATAATGCCGTTGCCGCACCCGACATCCAAAACCTGTTCATCGCCGCGCCACTGCCGTGCTTGAATCATCAGATTACGAGTGTGCAGCCGTCCGCGCAGGGTGATAATCTGCTGCAACGCGAACGCTGCTAGCGCGACCAATAGGGCCACCGCCAGCAATATATACGCCAGCCATTGGATTTCAACCCGCGCGATTATCAGGCCAACGCCGAGGATGCCGGAAGCCGCGCCGACGATCAGAAAATGGCGGAAATGATCCGGCACATGCAGTTCGTAATTGGGTAAGGTCGATGTGATGTTCATAATGAGACTCCGCTCGTAGATAGTTGTACAATGAAGATGATTGGTTTTCTGTAGGGGAGGGTCTGAGACCCTCCCTTACAACCAACAACAATCCTTATAAGCGGTTTTCAACCTGGAACCAAGAGACGAGATCGCGAAAAAATTCGTTTTGGAACAACGGAGGCGTTTTGTTCGCAAATGGACATCGAAAAAACGGATCGGCGCATCGGGCGCACACGCAGCTTACTGCAAAATGCGCTGATGGAATTGGTTGCGGAAAAAGGCTATTACGCCGTCAAAATCCAGGACATCATTGACCGTGCCAACGTCGGACGCACGACTTTCTACGCGCATTTTGAGAGCAAACAGGAATTGTTCGCCGCCGCCCATATCCACGTGATGGCACGGCCTTTTTCCCTGGATGATGTCCTCGCGCCGGAGCCGCCGCCTACCCTGCTGTGGCAGTTTCAATTCGCGCTGGAAAGCCGCCCCTTACTGCTCGAACTTGCCCAGGGCGACGACATCGCCTATTTCAACCGCTACATGGCGAATTGTGTCGCCGAAAAATACGAACAGGATTTGCGTTCGACCCTGCCCGAAAAACCGGATTACATCCCCTTTCACATCCTAGCCCATCATCTGATTCAATCCCAGACCGCCTTCGTCCATTGGTGGTTGGAAAACGCTCTCTCGACGCCGCCGTTGGAGGTCGCCCGCACCTACCAGCGCATCCGCCGCGCCATCGTCCGCGATGCCTTGAATATCACCGCCTAAATGATTTTCGTAGGGACAAGACGCTGCCTTGTCCGCTTCATTGAGAACGAAATCAATTCTCCCCTCATACCTCTCAATTTCCATCATAAAAAACTTGACATCCGGGCAGTTTCTCAGGTAATGTCAAGTAGATGGTTTAGCCAATTGAGAAATCTGAAACCGCGCAAATCGCAGCTTGGGCGAGGAATTTTGGATTGGGTTAAAATTTGATATGTCCGATGCGGAATTGGAAAAAACAGAACCCAAAGATGTTTGGGTGGATATTTATGAGGCCGCTGAACGTACTGGTTATAGCGTTGACGGTATGCGAAAAGTCGCCCAACGTATAGGCCGATTACCCGAAGAACAGCGTGAAATTAAAATGCGTAAACGCACCAGCCGTTGGGAATTATGGCTGCCCGATGTGATCGCTTATGTGGAACGCCCTTTTCGTGGCCCTCACTCCAAACGACCACCAGAATAAACTTGACATTGACTCATTTCTAAGTTATCATCATTTTCAATCACAGACAACAAAATGTGACTAGCCTATAAAAACCAAACGCCTCGTCTATAGCGAGGCGTGGGTGTCACCTATCCGGGTTAGGGTTAGATGAAGTTACTGCAACTTCGTCTAGTATATGCCCTTCCCGAATCGGTGTAAAGCCCCCTGGTTCTACGGCACATTTATCCGTGCTCCATTACACCTGTTCGGGAGGCTTATGGCAGCCCAAATCCGGGCACAAAAACAACAGGTAAACCATCTGTTATGGGGAGTTCAGGTTGTAGAAGGTGACGCCGTTCTACCTACCCCTTCCCACGTTTGTTAAGCTGCAAAACGTTAATACTCAGGCGACCCTCGGATTCCGGCAGATTCCGAGGGTCGCATTTTTTTAGCCCCCACCCTGCTTTTATCTTTCCCTTTTAACTTTTAACTATCTTTTACTCTGTACTCATCACTCGTATAAACCCTTTGCGCCTTCGTGTCTTTGCGCCTTTGCGTTACGCTTTTATCTTTTACTCTGTACTCTGTACTCTGTACTCATCCCTTATTGTAATTCTCCAGCCATTGCAGCATCATCGGGATCAAATCCGGGAACGAGAACATCGCCGTCCCATGCCGGTTCGATGACGCATAAATGTGCATCAACACATCGGCGCTGGAGGGCGCAGCCGCCGCCAAATCCTTGATGTCGTTGCCAGCCGGGGTATCGTTTTGCGAAGCGACCAGAAACAGGGCTTTATGCTTCATGCCTGCAACCACATCTTTGGTCGCGACGCCAAAATAACCCAGCCCCGCCGAGAGCGCAATCACCGCGTGGCAGGCATCGTCCTGGGCGCATACCCGCAGTGCCAGATTCGCGCCGATACTCGCGCCAATAACGGCTACATGGTCAGGATCAACCGTGTCCTGTTCGCGCAGCCAGCCCATCAGCGCCACCCCGTCGCTCTCGGCCAATTTCCAATCTATATCGCCGCCGGTTAAGCCCTGCCCGCGCATATCAATCGCCAGCACGTTATACCCCTGCTCCGCCAGCGGAACTGCAAATTCCCGCCATTCAAAACTGCTGCCGTTAAACTGGTGCAGCAGCAAAGCCGCCGGAGCTTTCTCCGTGCCCGCCGCCATATAAAAATCGCCCCAGATTTCCAGCCCATCCGCCATCGGGATTTTGACCAGTTGCGGCGATACGGGCGCGGCGGCCTGACTCGTCGCCAAAACGCTGCTCGGAGCAATCGTCGAATACGCCACCGTAAAAATAATCAAAAAGCCGAATAGTCCGCTTAAAATCATCCTTTTCATATCAATTTCTCCCTGTATATTGATGATGGCACATCATAACGGGCAATCCTCTCATCGCCAAACAGACACCCCACGCCCCCAAACGTTACAAGTTGATGAGAACACAGGACTATCCGGTGTTATAATCAAAATCGCAGAATCCTATTTTGAGGGAAGTAGAATGGCGCTTCCAAAACCGCGCGGGTGGACTATCCACGATTTTCAGGCGTTCGTCGCACGCGCTGAGAATAATGGCCGCTTGTTTGAACTCATCAACGGGGAGCTTATCGAAGTGTCACCAGGGCGAACCAATAATTCTGCAATCGAACACCTCATTTCCTTCGCCGTGCGCCTTTTTTGTGAACAAAACCACCTGCCCTGCTATATCAGCGGTGGCGACGGCGCTTTCAATGTTGAGGGGCATGTCGTCGCGCCGGATTTTGCCTATAAATCCACGCCGATGAGCGACGATTATCCCGATCCAATTGCGCCGGAATGGGCTATCGAAATTGTCTCGCCCACCGACAAAGCACCGGACATCCGCGAAAAACGCAATATCTATGTGGACGCGGGCATTCTCTACGGCGAACTCTATCCTGATAAGCGCAGCATGGATATTTATGCGCCCGGTCAGCCGCTGCGCACCATCGGCATCGACGGCATTCTCGATGGTGGCGCTGTCCTGCCCGGATTTCAACTCCCGCTCAAAGACCTCTTCGCGAAGCTGTAAACCGCCCACTTTTCAAACCAATCTTCGCAAAGATGAAAGGAAAATTGTGGAAAAAAAATTTTCAAGAATCGAACAGATAAATTGGAACCAGTTTGATGTTCCAAATCTCCCTGTCTTGTTACGCGATTTAACATCCAACAATCCAGAAAAATGGCAACGCGCTTATGAAACTTTAGATAGCCTGTATGTGACGGCAAACTCCGAGTCGTGGGAAAATTATGGTTCGGTTTCACAAATACTGAAAACCGATGCGCCTATTTATATAATCCCGTTTTTACTTGAATTTTTAGGCTCAGACACGATCAATAATAAATGGGGTTTGCTTCAACTCTTAGCTGATTGGGCGAACATTGGAAGAATTTATCAAAATACCGCTCAAGAACCTTATAGGGAACGTGCGCGGAAACTTTATGAGGCTGCCCAAGTGGGGATAAATCATTATAAATCCTTCCTGTCTTCAGATGATAATGCGATTGCTGGTTTAGCTAACGATCTCGTCAAAACATTCGCAGACGTTCAATAACCAATTCCTTTAAAAAGTTACATCCTACTCCCTTGTCCATCAAAGCCGCTTTTTCAAAACCATTCATAATTGACACATAAGAATATACGAACCATCATTACACTGGAAGAACGCGATTTGAACATAAATTTGCCGAAAGTTCATGCCAGAATGATGCAATCCCAAGCAACATCCGTCCCATTTGTGCGTAAATACTGGTCGCTGCTGCTGACAGTGGGCTTCCTCTGCATCGTTGGCGTTTGGATTGTGGTCTGGAGTCTGGCGCTGGGCGATCATTTATCGCTGCATTGGGTCTATACCCATCTGGATACGGACACATCGTTCCGGGTGATTGGGGTGTTCGTGCTGCTGGCGCTGGCGGTCATCATCGGGATGCTGCTGCGGGCGTTCATCCGGGCGAAGGCCTATTTCCGCTGGCGGGCATTTTTGTTTGCCCTCGTCATCCTGCCCATATTTATCCTGGGGGTTTTGGGGCCATCGGAGTACGAATCAGTTCAAACGCAGGCCAGCGTCTCGTTAGACGGACACATCTATCAACTGCTGGAATTCAAAGACTTCATGGATCCGCATTACACCCTGCTCGAATGCGACACCCTGCCCTTCCTCTGCCGCTCCGCCTATACCTACAATCTGGGCATCATCTGTTCATTGAGCGATCCCCAGGCGCAAGCCGATCAAATCCTAGCCGACCACGCCGCCCAAAAAATCACCCTGGCGGTTGACCCGGCTGCCCACACCCTCGCCGCCCAGGTCAACGGGCAACCCTTTTTCACCTATAATGTCGCCACCCAGCGCGGCATCGGCCCCTGTGGAAAATAATCAGCCATCGAGGAATGATTTATGGGCTTTATATCATAAATATTTTTTCATATTCCCAAGCACAACTTCATACCCAGCGGGATATGCCGCTTTTGCCCCGTTTCTATCTTTCACTCGCCCTGGCTTTTGTCTTTTCCTTTTAACTATCTTTTACTCATCCCTCGTGCCTTTTTTGCTTTAACTCGGTACTCAGAACTTCTTTTCTCTCTCTTGACGCCTCCCCTGCCCCGGATTATAGTAAACCGCATGTTCAAAACTAACGTGGTGCAAGTCCTCTAAGCCGGGAACCACACAACCCGGCGCTCCTCTCACCCATCGCAGCCGCGCGCTGCCGATGCATTTTTCCTATCCATTCAACCCAATCACATTCACGTTCTCAGGGATTTGAGGACTCATTCCATTTCTGCAAAGGAACCTACCACCATGTTAACTTCTACAACCGCTTACCATCACGACCTGGGCGACAACCTCGTCCTGAAATCACTCGCCAACCCCGACGACGTAGAACGCCTCGCCGCTTTTAACGGGATCATTCACGGGCCGGATGTAGTCGATATGACGCGCGCGCTGATTCTGCGTCATCCCGCCGCCCGCCCTGATTATTGGCTCTACATTGAAGACCAATCCACCGGGCAAATCGTGGCTTCATTGGGGCTGATTCCCTGGGAATGGCGCTACGAAGATGTGACGATCAAATCCGGCGAAATGGGCATCGTCGGCACGCTCGAATCTTATCGCAATCGCGGCCTGATCCGCGCGCTCGATGCCCGCTTTAAAGAACTGCTGCGCGAAGGCCAATTTGACCTGAGCCATATTCAGGGCATCCCTTATTTTTACCGCCAGTTCGGCTACGAATATGCCATACCGCTGGAAGCCAGTTGGCAGCTTGAATTGCAAAATATCCCCGCCGCGCCATCCGAATCGCCTTATCAATTCCGGCTGGCAACCGTAGACGATATACCAGTTTTGATGCGGCTGTATGACGAGGAAGTACGCGGTCTGGACATCAGCACCATCCGCGATGCAGACATCTGGCGCTGCATTTTTGGGCACGTCGCCGACTCAGCCCTCGCCAGCGAAATCTGGATGCTGCTGGATGCTGACTCGCAGCTTATCGGTTACTGGCGTATCGCTCAACACGGCTTCGGGGGCGGTTTGATCGTCAGCGAATCTTCGCGCCTGAGTCATGCCGGGCCGTCGCGCTTTTGGCACATCTCAAAACTGTCGCCCTGGAACGCAAAAAACCTAATATCCGCCTCAACCTGCCCGACAACAATGATGTGTTGCAGGTGGCACGCGGCTGGGGCGCACATGACTCCGGCACATATGCATGGCAAATTCATCTGGTGGATGTCGCGCGTTTGCTACACAAGCTCACGCCCGTTTTGGAACGCCGCATCGCCGCCAGCGTCTTCGCCGGATTCAGCCAGAAGGTGAATCTCAATCTGTACCGCGAAACCTTTGAGCTGCACTTTGAGAACGGCAAACTGCTGACCGCAACCAACATGGGCTTCCACGACGGCGGCGAAATCCGTATTCCCCCGCCCCTGCTGGCTCCCTTATTGTTGGGCTATCGGGGCCGCGCCGAGCTGTCGCACAGCCACCCGGATATGATCGCCTGGGGGCAATCCGCGCATCTCATCGACGTGCTCTTCCCCAGGCTGAACAGCTTTCTCCACAGCAATTACTAAGAAGCAAAAAAGGCTCGTGTTAAACACGAGCCTTATTTTCTCTCCCCTTTGCGTCTTCGTGCCTTTGCGTCTTTGCGTTACGTTTTTCTCTTGTCTTTTCTCTTTAATTTTCTATTTTTATTTCGACGACGAGCCGCGCATAAAAATGCTCGACGCTCGGCCCAAAACTCAGCACATCGCCGGAGGTCAGCGGGATCGCCGCGCGGCTTCCGGCGCGGAGATGATTGACGAACAGCGGCACATGCGCCCGTTCTTCCAGCCGGATCGACCAGCTTTGCTCGGCGGCGTGGTACACCATGCGCGCATAATACGGTGACATGCCGGGGAATGGGCGCGGATCACCACCCTGCCCCGTGATGGTCTCGTACAGGTCAACATCCAGGCCGTTGATTTGTGCATCAGCCTGGGGTCGGCAGCCGATGACTTTTTCTTCATCGCCCGCCCCTGCCGCCAGGATATACACCTGATTGTGATTATAGACATCGCGCAGCAGCAAGGCATTGCGCGCATACCGCAGGCTGAAGGCGGCGTATAAAAATTCGTCCGCGCCCAGGCCGAGTGTTTGCAAACGGGCTTCGGGCGAGGCCAGCCGCATCACATAGGCCTGCACATCGGTATTCAACGGCGCGCGATTATGCACCGCCAGACTGGACACAATCTGCCCGATGCGGATGTTATCAGACGCTTTTAAAAGTTGACTTTCTTTTTCCAGTCCCACGCGCACAACCAGCGGATACGAGCCTTGCGGCAGAGCAGCTTGTGTATCCTGAGCGTGCGCCGCCTCGACCAGCAGCCGGATTTCGCCGATGGGTTTTCCACTCGCCGGATCGTCGTTGGCGCGATAAAACCGTAACCACTGCTCGTCATTGAGCATCACCGGATTCACCCCAAGTTCCAGATCGTCCAGCGTCACGCGCGTCTGCCCGGTCTTGAGCGCGCCCCATGCCCGCACCCGCTCGTCAAAAGTGAGCGTCAGGCAGTTACGCGAAATAAATTCCAGGTTGCGCGCCGGGACGAAATAGCGCAGATCAATATCGGGGATGTTCTGCTGATTCTCGTCGGCCTTGCCCACCAGCAGCGACTTTTTTCCGCGTGAGTTGATTTCCTGGTCGCCCAGCCGGAACTTAAGGATTTTGTCGCCGGGACGCAGCGGCGCGGGCAGATCGGTTGGGCGCGGTGTCCCGCTGAACACGACCAACCTGTCCCCAGGATGCAGGTCAACATCGCGTAGCTGCTCCCCAACCTGTACCGGACGCCCGATTTCTAAGGTACTGGACTCGATGCGTGCTTCATACTGGGCAAGGTAACGCGCCACCTCCCCCACCCGCACCTGACCATTGAGTTGTGCGCGGTAATGCTGGCTGGCATTTGCCATCACCGCCGGAAGTTTAAGCGTCGGCATTGTCTAATTGAATTTCTGTCATAGATTAAAAGTCACAAGCCTGAGTAAGCCGATAATATTTTGAGGTCATTGAAGTAAACACCTAGAATATTATCAGTGAAAAATAATTGAGTGCCAAAAATTGAATTATAAATACCGCGACTTTGGGCAGTTTTCGAAGGAAAAGCAAACTGCGTTGTTTCTATTACTTTGCCTGACCCTAGATCGAGCGCATATAACTTTGCGTTCTGATCCACAACATATACTTTAGTGTCATTAGCTGCAAAGTTAGAGGCAGTTACCGCTTCATCAAAACGCCATTTTAAATGACCATCTTGACGATCCAGCGCAAAAATCTTCTGATCGAACAGAACCAGAACGAAGTCATCTACCAACTTGACCTGACTCAAACAACAATCAGTAAACTTGCGATAGAGTGATTTCCATATTTCGGGTGGTTCGTTTTGCGAGGTTCTTTCAAGCGCGTTCTGGCTTATCTTCCAAAAGTAGCCATCAGCTATGAATGCTTGAATATCAGGCGGTTTTGATGCAGTTTCATACTCCCCATTTACTGAATTTACACGAAAATTTCGACCATCCGGTGATGCATAAACAAATAATTGACCATCATCCAACAATCGCATAAGAATACCGACTTTTGCAAAGCTAAGTGATGTGTTGAACCAGATTTGATCACCTTTGATACTATCTAGAGCTGTTAATGGAAGGCCACTGACATATATTCTATTCCGTGCTTCATCGAGTTCCATTGTGTCAGGTTGTGGAATTACCGCCGACCACAACAACTCACCATTACGGACGTTAAGTGATACGGCCTCATTACAAGCAGAATCTAAAGCATAGACATTCTGGTTAAATGCTCTAATTCCATCCAGGGGAATGAGCATACTTATATTCCAAAGGTTTTGTATATTTGAGGTTGAATCGAGAATAGTCCGTCCAGCAGACAACGGTATACGTCTGTTGCGCTCAATATGAAGTGAGCACCCCAAATTACTTAATAATAAGAGGGGTAAACCGACTATTGTGGTAGCTAGTAATCCAACTACCACCAAAACTGAGAGACTGATTCTTTTGTCTTTCATTACTGCACCTGACCGTTGAGTTGTGCGCGGTAATGCTGGCTGGCATTCGCCATCACCGCCGGAAGTTTAAGTGTCGTCATCGTCGAATTGGAACTTTTCCAGGTAAATAAGCATAGAGTTGCAAAGCTCGCGCGCCATGCTAACGTAGTGCGCTAATTCGATAATGGCTTCATTACGCTCTTCAGAGGAAAGATCGCCCAATGACAGGAGAGCTGCATAACCTTCTATTGGACTCGTAACCCGCCGGAATTCAACACGAAAGTTTGACATAATCGCTGAAATCGGCGGAGACATTGCTTCTCTTGAAACAATCGCATCTTCGGCGTACAACTCTGACCTTTCAACCGACTCCCCACAAAGTTTTTCCAGATAAGTAAGCATATAGTTGTATGCGTTCCATGCCCACTTTATATTCTGCATAACCTCATGAATAAGGGTGTCTTTTTCGTCCAGTGAAAGCGCTTCTTCGACAAAAAGACTTATTCCGCTTACCAGACTCCCAGCGTACATTCGGAGATCATTTTGAAACATGGCAATGACTTCCGCAGAAGGCATTGTCAACAACTGATCTAAGGTAATTTGTCTATCGTGGGAACCATCCAACATATCCAAAATCCCGACTACTCATATAAGGACTATAGTACAATTAGAGTAATAGATTTGCTGTGAGGATACCATGACTCTCAATATCCAAACTGACGCGCCGCCCCTGAGGTTAACGCAAAATGGCGGGGTGATGGTCGGCAAAACCCGCGTTCCATTGGAAACCGTGATCTGGACATATAAAGAGGGTTCATCGCCAGAAGAGATTGTGATGTCCTATGATGCGCTGGCGTTAGCCGATGTCTACGGGGCGATTGCCTATTATCCAAACCATCGTGAGGATGTTGAAGCCTATATGAAATGGGTCGAGGCCGAGGCCGAGCGCGTGCGGAAGGAAAACGAGTCACGGTTTGATATGCGGGCATTCCGGGAGCGGCTGTTGGCTCGGAAAGCCGCGAGGCAGAAGGAATAATACACCTCAAAATCCGCGCGATGTATGAAAATAGCCTGCTCTGGCCTTTCCAGCCCCTTTAGTGGGCTTGTCTGGAACTCTAGCCGGGGTGCTTCAGCCCCCAGCGGCACAACCACACAACCCTTTAGCCTTCTCTAACAATAGATAACAACTTTCAATTTATTAAGATTTGTAACGCTTTATCGTGTATGCTGGTGTAATAGCTACAGCATTTTATCCGCGAAGCATTATGAAAATATTCCAGAGCAAAGCATGAGCATCAACGTACAGTGGGATAATGAGGAACACACCCTCGTGCGCTGGGATTTTATAGAGACCTGGGACTGGAACGATTTTCTGGCGGCACAAAAAACGTCCAATGCCTTAATCAGTTCAGTTCCGCACAAGGTTGATATTATCGGCGACGTTTCGCGAAGCGCCTATATGCCGCCAGGGTCTATAGCTCGCTTTCGGACGTACCGGCGGGACGATCCAGCCAATGCTGGGCGGGTAGTGCTGGTCGGAGCCAACACCTACGTAAAGACGATTGTGGAAATCTTTCGCGGCATGTTTCCCAATACCGGCGGAAACTTTACCTTCGCCAACTCGCTCGAAGAAGCCCGTTCCGAATTAAAATCTTAGCAGCAGACATCAACCCCACTCTTTGCGTTATGTTTTTCGCTTTTTCTAGCGACTCTAAAATCACAACCGTTCCAGCGAATGCCGTTCCCCGGTCAGCACGATACATTCCGCTAGACTGGCATCGTCGCAGTCCATGATGTCCACCAACAGCCGCTTCATGCTCTCGATGTTCCGCAGCACGGCGTCCATTTCTTTGAGTTTGCGCTCAACCAGGGCGTGCCAGCCTGCCCCACCGACCTCGGAATCCAACACATTGTTGAGCAGTAATCCCAGTTCAGCCAGCGTAAAACCCGCCTGCTGCCCGGTCTTGATGAGCGCCAGCCGTTGCAGCACGCTCTCATCATACTGTCGCCGCCCGCTGACCCGCCGTATCGGATGCACCAGGCCAATTTCCTCGTAATAGCGCAGCGTGGACGGACGCAGGCCGGTCTGCTGTGTCACCTCGATGATGCTGATTTCTGCCATCGGATTTTTACCCCTTGACCTCAAGTGTACTTGAGCGGCTACTCTATATGTTGAGGCGGTCAATTCGTAAAATCATACGTTTGAAAGGAATCTCGACATGAATCACTCGACCTTTGAGGCCACCGATCAGGATTTCAAGACGCAAGTGCTGGAATCCGCCCTGCCCGTGCTGATCGAATTTACGGCGGACTGGTGTCCCCCCTGCAAGATGCTCGCCCCGATTGTCCATGAACTCGCCGACAAATACGCGGGCAAACTGCGCGTCGGCATGTTGGACAGCGACATCAACACCGAGGCCGTCCAACAGTATGGGGTCATGGGGCTGCCCACGCTGATCCTGTTTGTGGACGGTAAACCCGCCGAGCGCATCGTCGGCTATACCCCGCGCGAACGCATCGAGGCCAAACTCCTGCCCCATCTCGTGCTGCAAAAAGCCTGATCGTCTCGCTCCACCAGAGGCACAGAGTCCCCTATCGCGGCTCTGTGTCCTCAGTGTCTGTGCGACGCCTCCTGTAAGGATGGCGGTGAAAAATCTTCGTCTTTTACTCCGTACTCTGCACTAAATATGGCGTCACTAGTCCAGGATCGCCAGATCAAGCTGGCGGAGGCGTTCTGGGTCAGCAATGATTTCGATTGCGACAATCTTCGCATCTTTGACCTCGACAGTCGCGACCAGGAACAAGTGTCCACGCGGTGCAACAACGGCTCCCACAGTGCCATTCACCAGCGCGAGTTGTGCGAATCGAGTACGCTCGGCAAAGTGGAGTGCCTGCTTGAGCACAGCCGCCGCCCCTCGGACTTCTGTGGCTGCGCCAGGAGGCAAAGCCGCGCTGTCGGCCCGCACCACAACATCCGGGTCGAGAATTGCCAGCAGCGCCTCAATATTACCTGTGCGTGATGCCGCCAGGAACGCCTCAACAACCGTTCGCTGGCGGGAAATATCGACAGCACGAACCATGTCCACGCCGTGTACCCGCCGTCGCGCACGGCTCGCGAGTTTCCTCGCCGCCGTTGAAGTCCGTCCCACCAGCGGCGCAATCTCCTCGAAGGACATCGCAAACAAGTCGTGCAGCACGAACGCCAGCCGCTCGGCGGGAGCTAGAGTCTCCAAAACCACCAGCAGCGCCAACCCAACCGAGTCGGCCAGCAGGGCTTCATGCTCAGGATCAACCTGATCGTCGTGGCTGGCTAGCTCCTGTGAAGTGTCTGCGTCAGCATCCAGTGGATTTTCGCGCCGCGACTTGCGTGAGCGCAGCTTATCCAGACAGACCCGCGCGATGACCGTCGTCAGCCATCTACTTAAATCCTCCACGCCGCTGGTGTCCGCGCGGTGCAGCCGCAGCCACGACTCTTGTACGGCATCTTCGGCTTCATTCAACGAGCCGAGCATCCGATAAGCCATCGCTTGCAGGTTGGCGCGGTTCGCCTCAAACTGATCCACCAGCCATCGGTTTTCGTCCATCGGTCACATTCCTTCGTCGTCATTCGTCATTATATATAAGTAATGACGAACGAACCCTACTTGATGTGACCAGCAGCGAAGGAACCGATCATGACAACTGACTTTAAAGAGGACACCCAATCCGAGGTTCAGACACTTTTAGACCGTTGGTCTGAGGCTTGTCGCATGAAGGACATTGATCGACTCATGTCCCTTTATGCGCCCGACATCACCTATTTCGATGTTGTACCCCCGCTTCAATACATCGGCTCGGAGGCCGTCCGCCATAATTTTGTGCGCTGGTTTGATGGCTGGCAGAGTGCAATCGGTGTCGAAATCCGCGACTTAAAAATTTTAGCGAGCGGCGATGTCGCGCTTGCCTATCTGCTTCACCGCACCAGCGGAACCCTGAAAAACGGTCAGGAGGTTGGCTTCTGGGTACGCGCGACCCTCGCCTGCCAACGCTCAAATGACGGGTGGTTGATTACCCACGAACATATCTCGCTGCCGGTGGTTCCCGGAACCTGGACTGCGGCCATGAATCTTGTGCCCTAAGCCGCTCAAACAACCGTATTTAGCTAACCTCGTGTGCATGTTTTGTTTTTCTCGCTTAATAGTCAGACTTGCGAGCCGCGAGTCTGACTCCCCCTTTCTCTACGAAGTGGGGAAAGGGGGCTGGGGGCTTACAAGGGTAGGTTTTTAATTTCTCACAAAATCGACCAACAAAACATTCTAAAATGGCCTGCTCTGGCCTTTTTAGCCCCTTCAGTGGGCTTGTCTGACAGTCTAGCTGGGGTGCTTCAGCGCCCGGCGTAACAACCGCACCAACCCATTTCTGAAAAACCTACCCTTGTAAGAAGGGGGATGGGGGGATAGAGGATGATGGTTGAGACTTGCACACTGAGTTAGCTATCGACTAACGACTATCAACTTAAAAAAAGGTGCATCAAATCATGGATACCGCAATCACAATCGTTCAAATTTTACTGACACTCCTCTTCACTTCAGGTGGACTGCTCAAGCTCGCCCTACCCTACGCCCGATTCGTGAAGTTGCCTGCCCAGAGTTGGGCAAATGATTTTAAGCCGGGACAGGTGCGCCTGATTGGGGTCTTTGAACTAGCTGCTGCGCTGGGCATGATCGTGCCGCTCGTATCGCCTTCGCTGGCGATCCTCACGCCGCTGGCAGCCGTCGGCGGCGCGCTGGTGATGGCGGGCGCAATGGCGACCCATCTTCGCCGCGCGGAATATCCCAACATGGTCGGCAATCTGGTCTGGTTGGGGTTGGCATTGTTCGTCGCCTACAGCGGGCTGGTTGGATTTGCAGTGTAGGCTTCCAGGGGAAAGCATCATCTATAATCATCTGCCGCTCCGACTCGCGATAACCATAGCGAGTCGGAACGTCATGAATGCGCTATATCCTGTCCCTACAAAACCCTTTGCGCCTCTGCGTTACGCTTTTCTCTTTTTGTCTTTTACTCTGTACTTTGCACTTTGTACTTCTTTTTGTACCCGCCGATGCTATATACACTGATACAGGAGTAGCGCTTTTTTCGTTTTTGGGTTACGCTCGTCTTTATTATTTATTTTCACTATTTGTCCTGCCTGCTTTATGAGAATTAAAGCGCGGGTACAAATCTTAAAAACAAATCGGCCACCTAAAATCAAAACACCCCGTTAGAGCGGGGTGCTTTGCGGCCAGCCGATCCGTGCTGTACAAAGGACAGCACGAATATGAACATTATACAACGACTCAATGACTCTGCAAGGCGTCAGGATTTAAAGTTCATCCCTCGACAAGATGAGAGAATCCCCCTCCCCGGCACACATCACGACCAACTCTTCTACTGGCAAGGTTACGATCCCAACTGGGGATTGCCCAACTGTCTCCGCGAAAAACTATTGCAAATCGGCCTGGGCGAAGCCGCGCTCGTACTCGATGCCTGTCTCATCACCGGCCTGGATCGTGGTGACGAATTTACCTTTGATGCCCTTTGGGCGCGTTTGCAGGAGCAAGGTATCAACATCAGCAAGGGACTTGTGCGTCGAGCACTTAAAACTGAAGTGTTCCCAGCCATATCCATCCGCCAGCCCCAACGTGGACGGCCACAAATTCGCTTCACCGTCCCTGACATCAAATATCTGGTCAACAAGTTCGAGGCGGGCTACTGGCTTACGACTGACCCGTTGGAACTGCAAGACCTGAGCAGCCTGAGAAACTATCGCGCGGCGCTGCACCGTGAATTCATCCGGCGACATCCGGGGAATTACAGCCGCGCCTTTCTGGGCAGGCGGCTGGGCGTCAGCAAAGCCGCGACGATCAACTATGATCGCAAGGCCGGTGTGAAATCACGCCCCCGCTACAGTCGAAATCCGCTGAATGTCTACATGAATCCGCTCGATCTCGTGCCGACGGTTCGCGCGAGTTGGGCAACCTGGTTGGAGATTGAAAAGCTGGACTACAACTGCAAGTCTGAACCCTTCCGTGCGCCGCCCAGGAAGATCATCGCCGCGCTCTGGCTGAGTCGCGGCGCAAACGTCACCCTCGTCACCCAGCAGACCAATGAATATTGGGTGGACTAAAAACGCGGGACAAATTTTAAAAATAAATCAGCCTCGCGCCCTCCCCCACCCACACCTAACCGTTCAATTATGCGCGATCATGCTGCCTCGCCTGCGCCCTCCCCGCCGGAAGTTTAAGCAGAGGCATCGTTGGATTTTGTCACCGAATCGGAACATAAACGACCCGGCCTTCAAGTTCGCCTGGGTCGCTGGTTTCGAGCCACAAAATTATCTCTTCAACCAGAGTGCCAACCGACGCGCTGCGATTGACCTCAATCACGCCCGGCATTGGTTTTCCGGCTGCGACTCGTTCATAAGCATAAGCCGTGATGGTGTGGACATCGTGGGTTAGCAGAATGCGATCTTCTTGTGCTGCCCATTCCAGCAGCGTAATGTCATCTTTTCCGAAGATTTCGGGAACATCCTGGGCACGAATCATGTCGAAGTCAGGTCGGAGTCGCATCAATCCGATACGAATCGGGTTATTAAAATTTTCATCGAGCAGAAGCCGCACGGCTATCAGCCCTTCTGTTTTGCGGCTTTACGCGCCAGCAGTCGTTCCCGGAACGCCCGCATATCAAACCGAGCTTCGTTTTCCTGCCGCACGCGCTCCGACTCAACTTTGACCATTTCCAGGTAGGATTCAACCGCCTCACGATGCTTCAGATAATAAGCGATCACGGCATAGACATCCGCTAAATCCAGCGCGTCATAACGCATCACAATCTCTTCTGGCGTCGCGCCTTCGTTGTATGTCCAGATCACCGTTTCCAACGGCACGCGCGTATTGCCAACCAGCACTACATTATCTTTTGTCACCCGCAGCGGCGGCGCATTAATTTCGATGTTAAAAACCATCACGTCCTCACAACCGAACCCGTTTACTCTAATTATACTACAATGAGACACCACCTCCCCCACCCGCGCCTGACCGTTTCACAACGCGCGCTTGGCCTGCGTCCTCCCCGCCGGAAGTTTTCAGGAATATAGTACAATCAGAGCAGATTTGATTGCTGAGGATACCATGACCCTGAACATCCAAACTGACGCGCCGCCGCTGCGAGTTACAAAAGATGGCGTGGTGATGGTCGGCAAAACCCACGTTCCGCTAGAAACCGTGATCTGGACATACAAAGAGGGTTCATCGCCAGAAGAAATTGAAATGTCCTATGACGCACTGGCGTTAGCGGATGTCTATGCGGTGATCGCCTATTATCTGAATCACCGTGAGGACGTTGAAGCCTACATGGAATGGATCGAGGCCGAATCAGAGCGTGTACGGCGCGAGATCGAAGCTCTTCAACCGGATATGTTCAGCCTGCGCGAACGGTTGTTAGCTCGAAAAGCCGCGAGACAATCGGAATGATCCGCCTGCTGGCTGACGAAAATTTTGATAACAATATTATCCGAGCATTACACCGCGAAAATCCCGTCGGCATTTGCTTTGGCATTTCAAAATTCTTTCGAACACGGGCCTAGTCTTTACATGTACTGTTGAATAAGCTGAAATGAGCGACGGAAATGCTCAACTGGAATCATATTAATAAAGAATATGTGATTACACTGTCACAAGGCAAAGCTGTGATTCGTGAAGATGCAACAAGCGGAAACAAGATTTATTTACCTCGCATTGAAGATGCCAAAGGCAATATTATCGCCCATTTTGAACCAGGCTTTGAGGACTTTGAAACGGCTGATGCCTTCGTGGATGCCAACCTGATTGAGCTTGACCGAGTTGACACCGATGAGACCGCGTTCCGTGAAAACCTGATTTCAACGTTAGCCGTTTGTATCAAACTGCTTGCACAACCAGATTATGTATTTCACCGATGGCGTTTGGAAAATATCCAGCGATGGCTTTTAGGTCGACCAAGCAATCAGCAGATGCCTGATGCCCAATTAAAAGATTGGGGAAATTATGTGTTCAACTGGATACAGGCGGGAAAGTCATATCAATGTGATACCCCACCTCACGGTAAAGCCATCATTACTGAATCTGCTCATGCGGCCAGCTACAATATTGAGATTGAAAACACAACAGGCGTCATTCTAAAAGACTACTTTGATCCTTTAGAAAATTTTTCATCTGCGGAAGCAAGGCTGCGAGAGCTATTATCCGAATTGGAACAGCCATTCGTGGATGAAGTGTATCTCGACCAACTTATCTTCACGTTGCAAATTTGCCAGTGTCTCATGGCAACAGAGTCGGATCTCATGCAATTAATTCGACTGCGTTTCCTTGAAAACTATCTATCGGAAGTGTTGCCCTAAGCCAACTGCCGAAGATAATTTGACAGATAGGAGCGGAGAACATGGCGAAAATCCTTTGTCTTTTACTCTGAACTTTGCACTCTGTACTCTGCACTCCTCACAAACCCTTTTCCAACCGCTGCTCCCTCAAAATCGAAACAAATGTTCGAACAAATGTTTCACTTTTGACCGCCAATCTGTGGCATACTGTCTATACCAACGTTCTTGTAGGGACAAGGCGCTGCCTTGTCCGGTTTCCCTGTCCGTTATGATCCCAATAACAGGTCTCTTATAGCAAGTATGGCAGCAGCACAACCCAATATCCGCCACTGGCGACGACGACAACGGCGACACAAACTCGTAACCGATCTGCTTTTGTTTTTACTCTGCACTTGACCTTGTACGACAACCTCCCTCTGTGCGAAGCCATGTCGTCTGCGCTTCAGCGCATCCCTCTTTGGAGGCATTTTTGTACGGAAACCTCGGCTGTTTGCCGTACAACCCGCGCCAATCGGTACGGAAAGGGTTTGGCGCTGCGGGGAAATGTCAGATAGGGTTTCGCACTATTGCCGAGCTTCCGATCTCGGCAGTGGCGGAATCGGCGGAATTTGCGGAACAATCGGAATCAAATTTCCCGCCGCCGATGTCCTCACAAAAATCTTTGCGCGCTTTGGCGAGTGTCGAGTTTGACTCCCCCTTTCTCTGTACACGGGGAAAGGGGGCTGGGGGGATAGGGGTTAGCTATCGACTACAAATTCGTCTTGATGAAGTCTGAAATATCCTGCTGTGCATTACTATGGAAAATCAGCGTCGCGCCGCCGATTTCGAGTTCGGTCACCGGCTTGAGTTTGTAGAGTTTGAGTCCCCGGTAGCGCTTGCCGTTGATGCGCGTCATCACCGGGCGCTTGCGGTTGCTGTAGTACCACTCGCCCTTGCGCCACATCACCACGCCGTGCTGCCGCGAGATATTCGGGTCGTCGCCCAGGTTGATGTCGTTGGACGAGCCGCGCCCGATATACACCGTCTTTTTGGTCAGGGTGTGTGGCTGCTTCACGCCGTCGCGGTGGACAGTGATGGTCATCAACTGCGGGCTGAGTTCCACATCATCGGGGTAATTAATCACGCGCTGCACCCGTTTGCGCCCTACCCAGCGGAACAACAAAATGTTCAGCGCCAGCAGCGCTAGCGCGATCAAAATCGGCACACGCTGATCGTTAGACGCGGCTTCCGGCGCGGCGGTCTGCACAACTGGCGCGGCAATCGAGGCCGGGATCGCATTGCTGGTCGCCAACGGCGGATCGGCGTGCGAAACTCCCGGTACAACCGCGCTGATCTGATAACGATTTTCAGGTTTCAAATCCGGGAATAAATTTTTCGCCGCTGTCCCAATGTCGTCGAGTTTCAAGGTCGCGCGGCCATCTGCGTCGAACGAGGCCGTCCCCAGCATCAGCACCTGCGCCGGACTGCCCACAGGTGACAAGGTAATTTGCGCATCCGGCAGAATAAAATTCGGATTGCCCAATAGCTGCACATTTATAACCCCACTCAACGGCGCGGCGGCATCCTGCGACAAACTGAGCTGCACCGTTTGCTGGGCATACAACCGAATCGCCGTCGCGGTACTCGCCAGCGTATTATTATTCGTATCCCACAACTGCGCCCCGATGGTGTAATAACCGGGGAATAAATTGGCCGCATCGAAGGTGTAAATCGAACTTTGCGAATTTTGAATCACATCGTTGTTCAGCCGGAAAATGATTCGCGTCGCGTCCGCCCCCAAATCCGACTGTACCGCCACGCCAATATCGACTTTTCCAGTCACCGGCGCGGCTTCGTTAAACGTATCCACAAAATTGATCGAATGCTTCAACACCTGATACGGGCAGCTTATCTGCTCGGTGAGCGGCGCTTCGTTGGGGCTTTGGGCAGCCAGGTCAAACGCGATCCGTCCATTGGCATCCGGCGATAGTCCTTGCAGCCCCACCGAAACCGTAATTTCGCTGTTGAGCGTCCGCACAAAATCATCCAGAAAGCCGCTGACCGCCGTCTCAATCGAGGCGCGCGTGTTGCGTTTATCGCGGTTCAACCAGGCATAACCGCCCGTGCCGTTGGCGATGGTTTGCAATGAAGCATCGTCCGGGGTATCGCGCGAATAAAATCCAATCGGATAGACTTCAATATTGTCGCGCCCTGCCCTGGCGATCACCGCATCATCCGTCGCCTGCTGGATTTCCCGGCGGCCCGAATCGGTCAGCACCAGCACAATTTTGCGCGCCTGACTGTTGAACGGAAAAGCGTTCATGGCCTCGATCATCGCATCGTACAGGCGGTTGTCGCCTTGCAGCGTCAGCAGGTCAGTCATATGCTCGTTGATGAGCCGGTTTTTGTCGGTATAAAACTGCGTCACCGGGGAAATTTCTTCGCTAAACGTGATGAGCGCGGCCTGATCCTGTGGGTCAAGCTGCGGCGCGAGATGCCCGCTGATGGCGTTCACAATCTGCGTGATCGGCACGGTATCGGTGATGTCCAACACGATCACCATTTGCAGCGGTGGGCGCTGTGGCACAACAGTCGTCGTCACCTGATTGGGCGGCAGTGCAGTATCCGTCCCGGTGGGAGTTACCATGAGCGTATAACCACTCGGCGGCAGCGCCCTGCCATCCGATCCCATCAGCACCGCCTGAATATCAGCGCTGTTGGTCGCCGCCTGGAAATTACATTGGTAGGCCACAAACGCCGCCACTGGATTCGGCAAAAGCGGCGGCGCGTCCTGTGCAACTGCCGGGGAAATCAAAAACACTGAGAAAAGCGTAACGCAGAGAAACAGAGAGACAGAGAAAGGGAGGGGTTTCTGAATGGGCACGATATCTCGTGTCCATTCGGCTCGTATGTAGAGACGAGATATATCTCGTCCGGTGTCTATTTCAATTTTACGCTCTGCGAGATGGTAATTTTTAGCCCCTTTAGTGGGCTTGTCTTTCGCCGAAGGCGTGTAGCCGGGGCGCTTCAGCCCCCGGCGGAATGAAAACAACATCTCAAAAAACTCCGGTTCGGTACAAAAATATTAACCCGACGGCGGACGTAACGTGCTGGTCGGTTTCAATTCAACGGTGGGCGATGCGGTCAAGGTTGGAATAGGTGTTGATGTTAAAACAGGCGCGGGCGTGATGGTATGCGTAGCCGTTGGGCTGACGGTCATGGTTGGTCGTGGCCCTGTCATCATGCTTTCGTTGATAGGGGCTAACGTTAACGTTGGCGTTTGCGTTTCGACCCCAGCGGCAGTCACATTTACATTCCCGCCCCTACCCGATAAAATCAAAAACACCGTCACCAAAATAACCCCGGCCAGAATCGCCAGACAACCTGCCCGCCGCGCTTCGGGATGTTGAGTCGTCGGTTCGCCCGGTTTACGCAGCTTCAACGGCCAACCGCGATCATAACCCACATAAACTCGTTCGCCGCCCCGCGCGTTCCAGCTATCTTCAAGATATGGATCAGCCAGCACCTCAAACGCAATCGCGCTGACATTATCGCTGGCCTTGCGCTCGGTAGCCAGATTTATCAACTGGCGCGTAGCCGGTTCGGCGCGGGTGCTGCTGAAAATCCGCGCGATTTCATCGAGTGGGACGGCGTTAGTCAGGCCGTCGGTACACAACAGCAGTCGATCACCGGGTTGCAGCGTCAGGCTGAAAATATCCGGGTCAATCGCGTCACCTTTGCCGATGGCTTTCGTCAGCACATTGCGCGCAGGCGGCGCTTCATCGGCCTGATTGGCGTGCCGGGTTTCCATTTCAACTTCGACCCACTTGGAATGGTCGGTTGTCACCTGCTGGAAGATGCCGTTATGCAGCAGATATAAGCGCGAATCGCCGACATGGGCGACATGGGCTTCAAAATTTTTGACGACCACCGCTGTCAGTGTTGTGCCTGCCGGAGAGGGCGCACGCCGCGCAAAATACCGCGCCTCGGCATTGATATACTGGAAAGCCTTCGCGAAAATATCGCGCCAGCGCAGTTTGAATTTTACATTTTTGTCGAACACCGCCAGCAAATAACGGATGGCGAATTCGCTCAAGACATCGCCGTCCTGCCCACCGCCGACGCCATCGGCAATCGCGAACAGATAAGCGTCCGCGTGCTGATAGATGCCAATCGCGTCTTCGTTGTTCTCCCGCACCGGGCCGACAGTGGTCGCCCAGCCCGCGTCCACGCGCGTGACCACCGGCGTTTTATCCCAGGCGTAAAGTTGGCAGGTATATTCCTGTTTGGCGACTTTGATGACGCTGTTGCTCTGGATGAGTGCCTCATGTTCGGTCAGGACACCATCGACCAGGAGATCGGTATCGCCCGCGACATAGGTCAGGCGCATGGGCGCGCCGTGTTCGCCCGGATCAACCTGGCTGAAGCGCAGATAAACTGGTTTGTATCCGGGTGGTTCCAGCGTGATGTCGGACTCGCTGCGTCCGATGATCGTGCCGATATGCAGCACCGTGCGCGCATCGTCTTTGCTGTTGACCAGGTGGATTTGCGAGAACTGTGCTCGTTTCGCGGCCTTCGTGCGCCGACGCGATTCCCCTCCCCTGCCGGGAAGACTGTCCCACCAATCGCGCATCGCCTGTCGCGGATGAAATTCGCCCGGTTGCCCGCCTTTGACATTTGCGCTGCCAGGGAGTTTGATGCCCAGTTGTTTTGCGGGCCATTGCAGGGCATGGTTCAAACCCTGCCCAATCTGGCGGAAAATCGCCTGCACACCGCGCAGTGGATTGAACGTCCGCAGGCTGTAGACCACTCCCTGAAAAGGTCGTGTGATAGCGGAACCCACAACGCGCAAGCTCTGGGCGATACCGCTGAAAATTCTCGTAAAAATCATGGACGGCTCGGTTCAGCAAAAAGTTCTTCTATCGACTATAGCATGTTTTTTCGTGTTCAATGCAGAAGGTACAGACCTGGGGTTAACAAAATAATTTCGCCTGCCTAGCACCGGGGGACTGAAAGGCTTATCGCAAATGAATCATTCAGATTCATAGCCGAAAGTTACCGCTAAACGGCCTCGTCATTGTACGGGCACGACATCGTGCCCTTGTTGATTAACGGTGCGTGGCCTGTTTCTGGCGGCACACACGGCCAAAACTGTTTTCGTCTGCCTTTTAACTTGGCTCATGTTCAGATTGAGTGAAAAAAGGTCTTTGTAGGGGCGACCCGCTGGCTCGCCCGGACGGAAAATCACTTGTTTTGAACAAGAGCCTTTAACTTTCTACTTTTACCTACTCCGCTTTCCCCGTCAGTGTCACGACTTTGGGCGGAATAAACGAGACATTGACCCTGGTCTGAACCGTCAGCATATCGCCCAAAAACTGGAAATGATAGGTCTGGTAAAACGGCGTATGATACAGCCGCGCGATCAGCGTAAAGGTGTCATCGAATGTCCACGCGCCGCTGCTCATCAGGGGCATCGGTTCGGTCTCCCAGGGGCGATTAAATACGGTGGTCTGCCCTGCCTTCCAGTCGCCATAACCGCAGGGGATAGTTGTCGCATCTTTTCCGGCTGTCTTGATCGTGACCGTCCAGTTGGAGTCGCTAAAGTTGAAGCCCAGCGTTTCGATCTGGAATTCATTCTCGTCCAGCGTGAAGGTCTTGCCAGAGACTTTGGCCGCCTGCGCTGACCCGGATTTCCCCCCCACCGGAAGCAGCGCCAAACTCGATAATTTTTTCGTCAGTTTATCCTGTGTCGCCGCGTCTTCGGGCAGCGATTGCGCCCCCATCGCCGGGAACAGCATACTCCATACCAGATCGAGCGGCTGCTGCATATCGGCAACCCCAGAAGTGATCGCCAACACCGCGTCCTGGTCGGGCATCACGACGCAATATTGGCCGAAAGCGCCGTCACCGCGATAAGCATTGTGCTGGGAACGCCAGAACTGGAAACCGTAGCCCTGCGCCCAATCGGGGCCGTTATTCGAGTTGGCAATCTGGAATTTAGTCGCTTCCTCAACCCAGGCTTCGGATATAAGCGGACGGCCCTGCCACATCCCTTTTTGCAGATACAATTGGCCGAAGGTGGCGATGTCCTCGGTTTTGATATTCAGCCCGAAGCCACCCATATTGAAGCCTTGCGGCGATATTTCCCAGGCTGCGCCCTCGATGCCCAGCGGTTCGAACAAGCGCGGTTGCAGGTAATCAATCAGCTTTTCGCCAGTGGTTTTCTGCACAATGGCCGAGAGCATGTAACTCGCGCCCGTGTTATACAAAAAATGCGTCCCCGGCGCGTGAATCACTGGGACTTCAAAAAAGGCTTTTGTCCACAAGCCGTCGGCGCGCGAAGTCAGGAACGGCATGGTATCCACATCATGCCCGGTGGACATCGACAGCAGATGGCGCACGCGCATCGCCGCCAAGTGTTCATTCACCTGCGCCGGTTTTTCATCCGGGAAAAAAGACAGCACACTATCGTCGAGCGACAAGCGGCCTTCGGCAATCGCCATCCCCACCGCCGTCGAGGTAAAACTTTTACTGAGTGAAAACAGCATGTGCGGAATATCACGTCCATACGGCTTCCACCAGCCTTCCGCGACCACTTTGCCATGCCGCAGCAGCATGAAACTTTGGAACTCATGCACCTGGCTTTCCAACGCCTCGACCCATCCCAGGATCGCCGCCGACGTAATCCCCTGGCTTTCGGGCGTGGCACGCTGTAAGGTTTGCTTGACCGTTGTTGTAACCATGCTGTTCCTCCCGTGACGTAGATGGAAACGAGTATAGCGCAAATGTAGGCATGAGGGATGAGAGGATAAAAAGCATAACGCAAAGACGCAAAGCAAGACACGAAGACGCAAAGGGAGATGGAATAATTCGGTAAACGTTTCGTAAGGATGCTGACGCGACATGTTATGCCAAACAGGAACTGTAGGGACGAAATATATTTCGTCCCATATGCACCAAGATAAGGAAAATTGGATGCGTCTGTGTTCGCGCCACCAGACACTCAAGTGTCTGGCTACCGAAAAACCAAGTCTACTAAAAGTTGCTTTGTTGCAAAAATATTTTCTTAATTCATGAAATGCCGAAATATAGGTTAACGGGTAGCATGAAAAGTCCCTCTACACGTAGTGGGGAGGGATTTAGGGAGGGGATTGTAGAACCTTGCAACAAAGCTACTAAAAGTAGACTCAGAGTGCAGTAACAGTCCACTTCAGTGGACTTTGACCGAAGGGAACTTTGGCAGCCGGACGTTTTAACGTCTGGCGATGGAAACGGCGCTTAATTTGGTACGCATGGGACGAAATGTATTCCCCCTACATATCCCTTTGCGTCTTTGCGTCTTTGCGCCTTTGCGTTACGCTTTTAATCTTTTGCCTTTTACTTTGTACTCTGTACTCTGTACTCTGTACTATTTTTCCCCCCTTGACTTCAACCGCACTTGAAGTTGTAGACTGTCAAACGTAGCTCATAGACAGGAGAACAGTCGCACATGAAAACACGAATTCTTGGTAACAGTGGTATAGCAGTATCAGCAGTCGGATTAGGCTGCATGGGCATGTCCGATTTTTATGGCGCGTCGGATGACCTGACCTCGTTAGCGCTGCTCGAAAAAGCGCTTGAACTCGGTGTCAACTTCTGGGACACCGCCGACATGTACGGTACAGGTCATAATGAAATGTTGATCGCGCAGGTGCTGCGTAATCACCGCGCCGACATCACCATCGCCACCAAATTTGGCAACATGCGTCGCCTGGATGGGGCGCATATGGGCATCAATGGCACGCCCGAATACGTCAAATCGGCCTGCGACATGAGCCTGAAACGCCTGGGTGTGGATCATATTGACCTGTATTATCAGCACCGCGTTGACCCCAATGTGCCGATTGAAGACACCGTTGGCGCGATGGCCGATCTGGTCAAGGCCGGAAAAGTGCGCTTCCTCGGCCTGTCGGAAGCCTCGGCGCAGACCATTCGCAAAGCCTATGCCGTGCATCCCATCACCGCGCTGCAAACCGAATACTCGCTGTGGACGCGCGATCCCGAAGGCGACATCCTGGATACCTGCCGCGAACTCAACATCGCTTTCGTGGCCTACAGTCCATTAGGGCGCGGATTCCTGACCGGACAAATGACTCCGCCAGACGAACTGGCAGCCGATGATTTCCGCCGTTTCAATCCCCGTTGGCAGGAAGACAATCTCAAGCAAAATCTGGCGCTGGTCGACAAAATCAAGGAAATCGCCGCCGCCAAAGGCTGCACCCCGGCGCAGTTGGCGCTGGCCTGGGTCTTGGCACAGGGCGAGAATATCATCCCCATCCCTGGCACACGCCGCGAAAAATATCTTCGCGAAAATATAGGTGCGGCGGATGTGACCCTAACCGCCGATGATCTGGCGCATATCAATGACGCCCTGCCGCTGGGCGCTGCGGCGGGCACACGCTATCCCGAAATGATGATGAGCCGCCTGAATAACTAACTTGAGTTCGGGATAAGGTATACTTTGCCCGAATCAAAACGCTTAAAGTCCTTATCCTGAGCGAGTCTATCGCCAACCCACTTTCTGGAGAGTCCAAATGATCGGCATAAATTATCTTAGATGGATTGCGGTGGCGCTGATCGCTGCATTGGGCAGCCTCGTGGGCCTCTCGTCGATTCAAGCGCAAAACTCACCTGACCCGATTATCCTGAATATTCAAGGCGATTTATGGGCCTGGGATGGGGCCGATCAACCGATGGCTCAGCTTACGGGCTGGGGTATGAATGCGGAGCCTATCCTCTCTCCAGATGGGACGCGGGTCGCCTATAAGTCGGTGGCAAGTATCTTTGTAGACTGGCTCCAAACCGTCGAGGGGAGTGGTGGCTTTACCCCGCCTGAAAATATCTGGATTCTTGATCTCCCGTCTAGACAGACTTTTAGAGTGGCCGACCAACCGGCAGATGCTGTATGGAATGGCCCTGTCGAACCCGGTAAATACGTCCTGCGAACACAATCGGTCTGGTCTCCCGACGGACAACAACTGGCATGGGTTGAGTTTCTTGCCGCTCTCATCCCTATCACGAACGACACACGGACGGACACCGCGCAGATCATCGTCTATGACCTTGTGAGTCAAACCACTCGTCTTATCGACTCCTTCCCTGTCTCGAACCGATTAGCCAGGTCAGGATTGTTCACTCTGAACTGGGGGGAAGCAGGTATTGTCTTAAATCGTCTCATCAACGATCAGGCTGTTACTGCCCTGGAAATTCGTATCTATGATCTGTCAGGCTCGGTCATTACCGAAATCCATTCTGAAAGGCTGACACCCGATCAATGGATCCAATATCAAGAGCAGGCGTACCTGTTTGATCAACGCGGTAACTTCGATCAATGGCTGAACTGGCACACCGGGGAAGCCGAAGCCATGCCTGGTTCACCTGAAATGTACAGTTTGACTGCGCCCGATGGAGCCAGTTTGTTCGCATCAGGGGATACGTGGTCGCTGGCTCTGCCTGACCAGCCTCCTGTTGACCTCGGTGAAGACATTCGACCATTTGGCATCTCACGGGATGGACAATCTGCGGTATACGGACGCTGGGAATTGAACCCCGCGACGGGATATTTTGCATACACTGTACTCGTGCAGTCCCAGGGCCAGCTTATCGAGATTGGGCGCTACCAGAATGTTCAGCCGGTTTGGGGGCCAACAGGTTGGCGCGTCCGATCCTAGAATATCACGAACCTCACTCCTATTAGCCGGTTTGTATGCTGGTCTTATCCTCATGCAGAGGACGTTGCTATCCCGAACTGACGTTAACTAGGTCGTCGCGAGTCGAATCTTTCCGTAGGGACGCAGCGGCGCTGCGTCCTCCCCACGCTTGACAAACCTTTTGTATACGTGGCATCTGTAAACCTATCCGCTATAATGAAGACTTGACAATATCGGACGCCACCGATAGGTAAACGAGTGGAAGCAATAGAAGAAACTTGGGTCAACACCGTCGAGGGAGCGGAGATCACGGGCTATAACCCGAATTACGTTCGAGAGTTAGCGCGGAACAACTGGAAACTGCCAGAGGATCAACGGCTCATCAGAGTGCGAAAACGGTCTAACCGCTACGACATCTGGCTCCCCGATTTAATTCATTATCTCAATCACCAGGGACTTGGCCCCTACAGTCGCCCTAAAAGAGATACTTGACAAACCGAAGTGCGCGTAGTATCTTATCTCATAAGCGCATCGCTAAATGTGCCTAGCCAGAGAAACCAAAACGCCTCGTCTTGCACACGAGGCGTCGGGGTTTGCAGTGTCCAGGTTGGACATGCAAGGTTGCAACTTGCATGGCAGTATAAAACGACCTGCGATTTTTGTAAAGCACCCCGGCTGGCAAAGGGAGGGTTTGGGCGAGCGTTAGCGCGCACCCCTTGGCGATCCCCCCCGGCATTTTGCCCCCGGTTGATGTGTGCCGTGTTTATCATCCGGCAGCAGCTACAAAATTCCTAAAGGCGAATCAAAGCCGGACTGCCTCTGGAAACTCATGATCTCCGGGGGCAGTTCTTTTTCCACGCTTTTTAAGACACCCCGACGAACGGCATCACGCGGCGTCTTATTTTTTAGTACAGCGTAAAAACTATATGTTTATACAGGCTGTAGACAAAAATTTATTTCTGTACTTTAATCAGATAATAACTAAGCTGGACTTTGCACATCAAGCGGCATAAGCCAAGAGATCAGCAAAGCGATC
>JBDTNB010000040.1:0-44950 GCA_039933955.1 Chloroflexota bacterium | reverse complement strand
CGCAGTTAATCAGGTTGATGCTGCCGATGACATTGTTGTTGTAGTTATAACGCTTGATGAAATGGCTCAAACCCTCGGCGGCATATGCGGCCAAATGATACACGTAATCGAAACGTTCTTTTTCGAAGAGCGCCGTCAGCAGTTCATGATCCAGAATCGACGCCTTGACGAACTCCACGCCCTTCGGCACATTCTCGATATAACCGCCGCTCAAATCGTCCAGACCGATGACCGTATGGCCTTTGTCCACCAATGTTTGGGCCAGATGTGAACCTAAGAAACCGGCTGCCCCGGTGACCAAGCACTTCATATTCGTAATTACTCCTTATGTCGTTTGTTTTTCAGTGGTGATGGGTACACGGGTGACTTCGGTAATTAAATCATTGAGTTGGCGGCCAATGATGCCCCAATCATATTTTTGCTCGACCAATACGCGCCCCGCTTCGGTCAGGCGCGCCCGCAAGGCCGCATCCTGCAATAAACGGCAGGTCGCATCGGCGAATTCCTGCGGGGTATCTGCCAGCAAAACATGTTTATCCGGTTCAACCTCCAGCCCTTCGATGCCTTTGCGCGTCGAAATGACCGGTGTGCCCAGCGCCATCGCTTCTAAAATTTTGAGTCGTGTGCCGCCCCCCTTACGGAGCGGAACCACCAGCGCCCAATGCTTATGCACTGCATCCGCCACCGACGGCAAATAACCGCTGAATGTGACTCCTGGTTGTGCCGCTAAATCGCTGATGTCGATGCTGCCGGTTCCGCCCGTGACCATAAAATGGGCGTCCGGGATGCGCGCCCGCACCAGCGGCAAAATATCGCGAATGAACGTGCTCACCGCGTCATAATTGGCGTCGTAGGTGACAGCCCCGGTATAAATCAGGCTGTTCACTTCGGGCTTTATGGCCGAATCGGGATGGTTGACTTTTGTATCCACGCCGTTGGGGATGACTTCGATTCGTCCGTTTTCCGGCGCAAGCGGCTGCATATAATGACGTTCGGCTTCGGACACCACCGTGAAGGCCACACCGCGATTGAGCAGGGATCGCAGCGCGTTTTCCATTTTGGTCAGCGTAAGCTGCGCCCGCAGGCGGCTGGAAGTTCCAGGAGCGCGCTGCACACGGTCATGAAAACTGGTGATTTCGATTTCTTCCAGGATGGACGGGATTTCCGGCGCGAGTTCCAGGTAGCGCATGGTCTGAAGTTCCGACGAGACCATGACATCAATCACGCCCTGCCGTGCCAGCAGTTCCACCCGTTTCGCCATGACCGGGCTGTATACGTCAATCAACGAACGCGGCCAGGGCGACAAATAGCCCAGCGTCGCCCGCACCGTGCCGGGATTATATTGCGGCTTCGGGAAGGACTCGACGTGGGCGCAAAATGTCCGCAGATGGTCGATTTGCGCGGTGGTGGCCTCGTGCGACTCGGCGAAGGACAGCAGCGTCACCTGATGCGCTTGGCTGAGGTGGCGCAGCAGGTTATAGATGCGGATTTTGGAGCCGTTGTCCGCCGGGTACGGCCACCACCACGAGATAAAAACAACGCGCATAAGCTAGACGATAACCTGTCCAAACTTGCCTGTCGAATAATCCTTGATCGCCCGCACCATCACCCCGCGCAGGTGGCGGCGATCCCGCCATTTTGGGCGCAGTGTCCAGCTTAACCAGGTGCGGGTGAGTTCGCTGGAAATGCCCAACCAACTGCGGAACCCTGCCCGCGATTTGTGCAGGAACAGCAGGCGGTTGCGGGTCATGTAATAATAATAGTTGATTGAGTTCGCCCGCGCTTCGAGTGGAATTTTGTGCCACATCATCGCCGCCGGGACATATACAATCTTACAGCCAGTGCGCGATGCCCGCACACACCATTCGGTTTCTTCGTAATAGATGAAAAAATTATCGTCCAGCAGACCGGCTTTTTCCCAGACTTCGCGCCGTACCATCAGGGCGCAGCCGGTGACGAAATCGGCCTGTTTCGGCACGAGGCCAAACTGCCCTTTATCTTCTTCGTACAGACCGAGCATTTGCGTCTGCCCGTTTTTCCAGTTGATTTTGCCGCCCACCGACCAGATCATATCCGGCGCATCGTAGAAGTAAATCATGGGGCCAGTGACGCCGATGGTTTTGTCGTTTTCCATCACCTCGACCAGAATGTCGAACATATCCGGCGCGACAATGGTGTCGTTGTTCAGCAGCATAATGTAATCGCCGCCGTGCTCCAACGCATACTTCACGCCCACATTATTGCCGCCTGTGAAGCCCAGATTTTTGGGATTTTCAATCAGGATCGTCTTGGGAAAGGCCGATTTCAACTTTTCAATCGATTCTGGTTTGGAACCATTGTCCACCACAATCGGCTCGATGTTGGGATAAGTCACATGCGTCAATGACTGCAAACAATCAATCGTGAAATGTTCGTTGTTGCAGTTGAGTAGAATGATGCTGACCTTCGGCTTCATACGACCTCCAGGATAGCGGTACTTTTTTGAACGGATGTAAACCGCTGTCGGGCGAATAATTTGATTTTAATGTAGCCAAAGTGCCCTTGCGCCCGACTTACAACCTCTAACCAAGTCCCTTACAAATCATCTAACTCGTATAGGATCATAGTCCCGAAAGCTGCTTCACAAACACGCCTCGTCTCTCTATAATAGCGCTCTCTGCCAATCAACAGGCCGCCAAAATTTGAAACGCTGGTTTGAACGCTTCGATCCCGGATTTCTGATTGCCGCGCTGCTGCCCCTCATCGGCATCCTGCCTTCTTTCAGCGCCGACGGTGTGATCCGCACCGCTGATGGAATCCTGCACACCCATCGCATTTTTGCCATGTCTACATTGCTGGCGCATGGCAATCTATGGCCGCGTTGGGTTCCCTGGTTTCACCTGGGCTACGGCTATCCGATTTTCAATTATTATCCGCCGGGGGTGTTTTACCTGGGCGGATTGCTCGGCTTATTAGGATTGTCGATTCCGCTGGCGTTTAACATTGTGGCGGCGATGGCCTGGATTATCGGCAGCATCGGAACCTATGGCCTTGCACGGCGATTGCTCCCCGGCACGGGCGCACTTTTGGCGGCGATGCTCTGGTCGTATGCCCCGTCGCGCCTGTTCGAAGTCTGGGATCAGGGCAGCCTGCCGCAGATGATGGCAGCCGCGCTGGTTCCCTGGGTATTGTGGGGCATTTTGATCGCTGCCACTAAACCCACGCGCCGGAGCCTCGTCTATATCGGGCTGCCGTTTGCCGGAATCATTTTGTGTCACCAGCCGATCACGCTGATCGGTGGTTTATTTCTCGGCCCCGCCGCGCTGATTATCCCCCTCGTGAATGCCCCCCGCGATTGGCGCACACTTTTTCGCCGCTGGATGGCGACTTTGGGTGGAATGGCGCTCGGCGTGGGCTTGGCGGCGATTTTCCTGATTCCGTTGGCGGCTGAACTGCGTTACGTGCGCGCCAGCGATCAAGCCTCGGATGTGATCGCTTATCTGACCAGCAACTTTTTGCAACCGTCGGAAATTTTCGCCCAACCGCCCGCGATGGATTTGACCGATCTGCGTTTTGAACTGCCGACGACTTTGGGATTGGTCGGCGGAATCTTTGGCGTGTTGGGTTTGATGGCGCTGATTTATCGCAAAAAATATCGTTGGGCGCTGGCGTTGAGTGCGGCGATGGCTTTCGCCCTGTTCATGATGCTGCAAGCTTCGCTGCCGGTGTGGGAATTCGTGCCGTTGATGGTGCAGCTTCGCTTCCCGGAACGCTTTTTGCGGGTGGCGGTGGTTTTTCTGGCGCTGTTGGGCGGCGCAAGTCTGTGGCTGATCCCCGAACGCTGGCGACCTGCGGGACTCGCGCTGGCGCTGCTGGTCGTGCTGGCTGGGGCGCTGCCGATGGTTTACCCCAATCAGGCTTTCGTCACCTGGAAAAATTTGTCGCCCACCGACGAAATCGACATGGAAAAAACCGACCATATCTGGGGGACGACCAGCTACGACGAATTCAATCCGCTGTGGGGCAAAAAACCGGGTTGGGATACCAACATGCCCTACGAAGAATATCGGACTGATCCGCTGCTGATCCAGGTGGACATCATTGACCGGATGCAGCAAGCGCCGGATTTACAGGTGGAGCAGTTGGGTGGCGCGACCAACCGTGTCACCGTGACCAGCGCGCGTCCTGTCCATTTCCGCCAATTTTATTTCCCCGGTTGGACGGCGACGATGGACGGAAAACCGGTAGATGTTTACCCGGAAGATGAAGTCGGCGCGATCACGATTGATGTCCCGGCGGGCGAGCACATCATCACCCTGACTTATACGGGCACGCCCGAACAAACCATCGGCGCGCTGGTGACGCTCATCAGCATCGGCCTTGTCGGCGTGTTACTCTATCGCCGCAAACCTCTTTCAGAAATTGCGCCGCCCTTGTCGGAAGTGGCATTCAATCCGCGCCTCGCCGGGATTTTTGCGGGCGGGGTGGTGCTGGTCGCGCTGGTCAACACCTATGTGATTTCGCCGGATACGCGCTGGTTCCGGCAGCAGTCGCCACCGGATGCGCCCGTGTATATGCAGACTCCCGTCAATATGTCGTTCGGTGATTCCTTTCAATTGCAAGGTTACACGCTCGATCAGGATCATATTGCCCCCGGTGGTCTGCTCGACATCGAGTTATTCTGGCGGGCGGAAAAAGTGCTGGATCGCGAATATCGCCCGGTGGTGCAGTTGGTCAATTTGCCCTTGTCGGCGGCCTGGGGCGTGAGCGAACCCTTGATCCCCGGTGGCGGCAGTACCGCCAAAGGTTATCCGCTGGATCGCTTCGCCTCGGAAATCCACGAGATTCCGGTATTCGCCGATGCGCCACCGTATATCGGGCATATCAGCGTGCAGATGGTCGATGTCGCGACCAGCGAACCGCTCAAACTGCCCGATGGGACGGATCGCCTGATTTTGCCGCCGCTGATTCGCATCGACGGCAGCGGCGCAAATTTGCCGCAGCATTTGAACGTCAGCTTCCAGCCGGGAGTCGAATTGTGGTGTGCAGGTATTCGACCTAACGGCGACTCACTTTCTGTCGATTTAGGCTGGCATGTCACGGCTGTCCCTGGCACAGATTTGAACCTATTCGTACACGGCCTGGACGCGAACGGCGCGCTGCTGGAACAATTCGATGGGCCGCCGCTGGGCGCGGAATATCCAACTTCGCTGTGGCTGCCGGGGCAAAATTTGCGCGGGCAGGTTACGCTGCCTGCCAATCCAGCCATGACACAGCTTGCCGTCGGTCTGTATCCCCCCGGCGGAGAGCGGGTACAAGCGACCCGTGATGGTCAGCCGTTAGCGGACAATCAGGTTGTGCTCACGCTCGACAACCTGGGGTGCGGAACCTGATAGGGCCGCGTGGGTGTCGGGCGGGCGGGTATTTTCCTGGAAGCCCGCGTGGGTATCGGAAATAGCTGTGTGTGATGAGCGACGCGCCACAAGTCGCTGTCCGATACCGCCGCGTGGATGCTGGATGCGCGAGTCCAGAAAAAGAAAACAGGAAATACAGCCTTTGAACGCAGTAAATACGGCGGGTTGCTGCGCTGGATGCGCTGAAGCACAGGGCTTTGTTGAAAAGATACTCGTATACTGCACTGGCGACATGGCTTCGCGCACCGGCTAACAGCCGTGCGGTGGGGTGTCCGACGACGACAAATGAGGGAAACTGTCGTTCTGCGCTGGAACCTGCTTGTTGAACGAAAGCTGACATCGCCACACTCCCTAATTCGGGAGTCTGATTATAGAACAAAAGTTCTTAAAAGTCAAGAGGAAAGTTGTGGGGTTGCGGGCATCCCCTCCCCCTAGCCCCCCCTAGCACGAAGTGGGGAGGGGGAACAAAACGGAAGTTTGCGGTAGGGGTGGCGCGCAAATCCAGGTTTTCAGGCGATGCGACAATTTCGATACGCGCGTTTAAAGTCCCTCTACACGCAGTGGGGAGGGATTTAGGGAGGGGATGGTGGGGACGGCGGCGAAACCTGCGACTCAACGACTTCCGCAATGACCATCAAAACCCCTTCCAAATGCTGCAACACATTCGCATTACTGAAGCGGATTACGCGCAGCCCCAAACTCTCGATAAACTCCTGGCGAAGGGCGTCTTCTTCCTGCGTATACTCGTGAATCGAGCCATCGACCTCGACCACCAAGCGCGCCTCATGGCAATAAAAATCGACAATGACGCGGTCAATCGGATGCTGGCGACGAAAGCCAACCTCGGCGACTCCCTTGCGCCGAAGCCGCTGCCACAGTGCATTTTCTGCTGGGGTGGGTATGTGACGCATCTGGCGGGCGAGGGGTTTGATTTTCGCCCACAGGTCGCGTGAGGTGCGGTTGGGCATTGTTTCCTATATTCTCTTGCCTAAACCTATAGTATGAAAATTTGAGTTCCTATTCGCTTAATTCTGTGGTTTGAACAGGTTCTTATACCTTCTAAATTCGTTGTATAATTACATTGACTTGTTTTTCAATTGACCAAACTAGCTTCTTGATCTAGAGCGCCAAACGTGAACCCATTAACTCAAGAACTTCTCAAAATAAGTGATGAACTAAATTCTTTCATAACTAAAGCTTCAGTCCCAGAATTGCAAGGTCTATTAAATGCACTTGAAAGTAGTGCAACCGAAATAGGAAAATCATGGAGTCGCTCGTGGCTTGGTTATCAGGCATATGTATATTATCAAGATTTACGCCCACCACCACCGGGCATTATTTTGACAGCGAATGGGGTTTTATAGATAGCAGGCCATCAGGAACACACGGAGATTGGATTGAATATGATGTCAATCATGTAACTTCCAAAATTTACGAAAGAGCACAAAACCCTGATTTTACAAAAGCTCTAGAGATTCCTCAGATAGGTAATGAATTATTTGAGGCCAAACGTGACGAAATAATTTCAATACTTGAGATAAGCAAGCAAAAACAAGATGATTCATTTTTAAATGATCTCATTATAAAAGCCAAGCAGATAGAGATACTTTCCGGCGCTGATATAATAAAGCAAAAGGCACCTTCAAACGTTGCGACACGGGATTCGTTAGCCGCTTCTCAGGGAATTTGGATACCTCCACACATTATTGCTATTGCCTTTGTGTCGTCTATTCGTAACCCAATAGCTGGAAATAAATTACTTACGGATATCGCACGAAAAGCAATCAGTCACATTGAGCGAATAAACATTAATAAATTAGTAGATATCAAACCATCTGGAACCAAAGTATTTATTGGTCATGGGCGTTCACCTGCTTGGAAAGACCTACAATACTTTGTCCAAAATCGCTTAAAATTGGAACACGATGAATTTAATCGTGTTCCTGTAGCCGGTATAACCACCATTGATCGCTTATCTGAAATGCTTGATGCAGCTTCAATTGCATTTCTAGTATTAACGGCAGAAGATGAACAGTCCGATGGAAAATTACAGGCACGAATGAATGTCATTCATGAATCAGGCTTATTCCAAGGAAGGCTTGGTTTTAAGAAGGCAATAATCTTACTAGAGGAGGGTTGTGAAGAATTCTCTAACATTCACGGATTGAGTCATATTCATTTCCCACAGGGTAATATTAAAGCATCATTTGAAGAAATTAGATCAGTAATTGAACGTGAAGGAATTTTGCCGTAAGCCGTTTAAATTTTTCTGACATACCTCTTGATTTTGTCGCCCAAATGCTCTGAAATAAACCCCTTGCCAGCCTCAACGAAGCCATGCAGTTGCCGTTATCCGCGCGGCGTGTGACAATCACCCTGAGCGTTTTAACTAATGTATGCGGGATGATGATGAATAAAGATTATCACATCAACATTTTCTACAGCGCAGAAGATGAAGCCTACGTCGCGGACATTCCCGATTTTGAAATGTGTTCGGCCTTTGGCGCGACGCCGCAGGAAGCCCTGGAACAGGTGCTCATCGCCAGAGACGCGATCATCGACTCGATGCGGGCGCGTGGTCTGCCGATTCCTGAGCCGCGCTACCGTCCGGCCATCTATCAAATTGCCTGAGATCAATCACTTCCCCCTTGATTTTTACGCCCAAATGTTCTAAAATAAACCCCTTGCAACCCTCGCTAAACCCATGCAGTTGCCCTTATCGGCGCAACGTGTGACAATCACACGAAAGCGTGTTTTATCGTCTAAATGAGTCAGGAAAAGGCGCATGAACCTGATTAGAGCACAACGGCGCGTGGCCGAAGAAAATTTCCAGACCAGCATTTTTCTGGAAGGTGTCACCGGAACCGGCAAAACCACCGCCGCCATCGAACGGGTCAAGAACCTGATCCGCGAGGGTGTGCCGCCGGAATCGATCCTCATCCTCGTGCCGCAGCCTGCGCTGGCGCTGCCCTACCGCGAGGGGTTACGGCGGGCACGCACGCTCAAAGGTGCATCGGTTCAGACGACAACTTTTTCCGCCCTGGCTGCGCAAACCGTCGATCTGTTCTGGCCGCTGATCGCCGAGGATGTCGGTTTCGCCGACCCGCTGGATCGCCCACACTTCCTCAGCCTGGAACTGGTGCAGTATTACATGACGCACTTTATCGCACCGGAAATCCGCGACAAAGATTATTTCAACAGCGTTCCCATCAACCCCAACCGCCTGCATACGCAGATCGTGGATAACCTGAATAAAGCGGCGTTGGTCGGCTTCCCGCACGAGGATATAGGGCGCAAGTTGAAGGATGCTTGGACGGGCGACGCAAAACAGGCGCATATTTACGACGATGCACAGGCCTGCGCCAATTTATTCCGCGAATTGTGCCGCCAGCATAACCTGATTGACTTCTCGTTTCAGATGGAAATATTCAAAAACTACCTTTGGCAGATGGAGCAGCCAAAGCGTTACTTATTTGATCAATATCGCCATCTTATCATCGACAACGTGGAAGAAGACACCCCTTTAGCCCACGATATTTTGAAAGATTGGCTTTACAAGTGTGATTCTGCCGTTGTGATTTACGACACTGAAGGCGGCTACCGCCGTTTCCTGGGTGCTGATCCGTTGGATGCTTACAGCCTGAAAACAGACTGCATCGTGCATATCGAGTTGGATAAAGCGCGGGTGATGACGCCGGAACTCGAAGCCTTCCAGGTGGAATTCGCCCGCAGCCTCAAGCGCCCCGATGCCGGAGTCGCCAAAGCCGACGCGCGGGAGGCCATCGCCTATAGCGACAGCACCAAATATCTGCCGCAGATGATTGATTGGACCGCCGACAACATTTCATCGTTGATCCACAACGACGGCGCGTCACCCGGTGACATTGTGATTTTGTCGGCTTTCCTGCCGGATGCCATGCGTTTCGCGCTGCAAACCCGCCTTAATGAGCGCGACATTCCCAACCGTTCGCACCGTCCCTCGCGGGCTTTGCGTGAAGAACCCGCCGCCCGCACCTTGATTACGCTGTCGAAATTGGCGCATCCCGCCTGGGCGATTGTGCCCGATAAATTCGATGTGGCCTACGCGCTCACCGCCTCGATTGCTGAACTTGATTTGGTGCGGGCGCGGCTGCTGACCGATATTTTGTTCCGCAACGGCCAGCTTTTGCCGTTCGAACAGATCAAGGATGTGAAAATCCAGAGCCGCATCACCTTCGAGTTGGCGGCACGTTATGAACGCCTGCGCTTGTGGCTGGAAAAAATTAGTCAGGCTGATGCGCTTCCGCTCGACATGTTTTTCAGCCGCCTGTTTGGCGAGATGTTGTCACAGCCCGGATTCGATTTTCATCAGGATTATGATGCCGCCCGCACCACCGCCAATCTGGTCGATTCGGCACGCAATTTCCGCCAGACAGTCGGCAAAATCGAGCCGGATTTGGAGTTGGCTTCCGAGTACGTTCGCATGGTCGATTCGGGTGCGATTGCTAACCAGTATATGCGTGAACCGGGCAAACGCGACCAGGACGCCGTGCTGATCGCGCCTGCTTTTACGTTTCTCATGAATAATGTCCCTGTTAATTACCAATTCTGGCTGAACGTCGGCGCAAGTGGATGGGGACAGCGCCTCGACCAACCCCTCACCCACGCCTATGTATTGAGCCGCCAATGGGAAGAAGGCGACAAATGGGAAGACCCTGAAGAATTTCAGGCCAACCAGGAAACAATCTATCTACTGGCTTCCGGTTTGATCCGCCGCTGCCGCAAAAAAATCTTTCTCGGTTTCAGCGAGTACGGCGAACAGGGTGTCGAGCAGCGCGGCTCACTCTTGTTGGCGGTGCAAAGTATGCTGCGGCGTCTGGCGAAGGAGGAACGCGATGTTTAAACCGCGCCCCAAACAGCAGGAAGTTCTGGACTATCCAGGCGGCAAAATGGGCGTGTCCGCCGTGCCGGGAAGCGGCAAAACCGCCACGCTGTCCTATCTGGCGGCACGCTTGGTCGCGCAAGCCGATCTGACCGACGACCAGGAAGTTCTGATTGTCACGCTGGTGAAATCCGCAGCCGGGAATTTTTCGCAGTCGATGGCGCGCTACCTCAAAGGTGAGTTTAATCTGCTGCCGGGGCTGGGCTACCGCGTGCGCACGCTGCACGGACTCGCCAACGATATTGTGCGCGAACGTCCCAGTTTGGTTGGGCTGCCGGAAGCCTTTGGCGTGATCGACGAGCGCGAGGCCGACGATATTTTGCAGGAAGCCGTCGAAACCTGGGTACGTGTTAATCCCGGCGCGGCGGATGCCTTTCTGAACGAGGAGCATTTCGCCAACAATTATTCGCGCACCCATTCCTGGCCGGATGCGGTGAAAAGTATGGCGGGCAATTTCATCCGGCAGGCGAAGGACATGCAGCTCACCGAAGCCCATGTGCGCGATTATCTCGACCATACCGGTGACCCAATGCCGCTGGCCGAAGTCTGCGCCGCCGTCTACGAGCAGTATGAGCGCAGTTTGCGCTACCGGGGCGCGGTTGATTTTCAGGATTTGATTCGCCTGGGGTTGCGGGTGCTGGAACTCGACGCCCATTATCTGGGGCGCTTGCGTGAGCGCTGGCCGTATATCCTGGAAGATGAAGCCCAGGACAGCAGCCAGCTTCAGGAGCAAATTTTGCGCTTGTTGGCGGGCGATAAGGGCAATTGGGTGCGCGTGGGCGACCCCAATCAGGCGATTTTTGAAACCTTCACAACGGCCAATCCCAAATACCTGCGTGATTTTCTGGGCGAAAAAGGGGTGACAGCCCGCACGCTCCCCAATTCCGGGCGCAACACCGCCAGCATCATCCGGCTGGCGAATCAATTGATAAGCTGGTCGCTGGATCATCCTATGCCGGACATCAAGACCAAACAGCCGCTGACCGAGCCGTTCATTGAGCCGACGCCGCCCGATGATCCCCAGGGCAACCCGCTCGACGATCCCGACGCCGTCTATCTGAGTGCGGAAAAATTCGCACCTGGCTCGGAACGCAGTGCCATCATCCAATCACTGCAAAAATGGCTGCCGGAACATCAGGATAAGACCGTCGCGGTGCTGCTGCCGATCAACAGCAGCGGCGCGCAGATGGTGCAAACTTTGCGGGCGGCGGGCATCGACTATGTGGAAAATTTGCGCTCGACCACCGGGACACGGGCGGTTGTCGGGGCGCTGGCGCTGCTGCTGGGTTATTTGCTTGACCCGAAGGACAGCCCCGCGCTGGCGAATGCGTATCGCGTGTGGCGGCGTGATGAACGCGGCGACGAAGAAGTTGAGCGCGGCATCGCGGCCATCGTGACTGAAATCCGCAAAATCCCCAACATTGAAGATTTTTTGTGGCCGCGCGCAGTAGATTGGCTAGAAGAAAAAGTTTCGGCCAACGACCAGCCCACGCTGCACGAACATCTTGAAAAATTCCGCGCGTTGATCCGGCGCTGGCTGGATGCCGCCGATTTGCCGGTGGATCAGTTGATTTTGACGCTGGCCGCCGATGTGTTCATATTGGAAACCGAGATCGCGACGGCTTACGCGGTGGCGCTGTATCTGCGGCGCTTCGCCGATTTGCATCCCGAAGCGCACCTGCCGGAATTCGCCGCCGAGTTGCAGGCTATCGCCAAAGGCCAGCGCAATTTTAGCGGCGTGGGCGATGACGACAACGCTTTCAACCCGGAAAATCACAAGGGCAAAGTGACCGTCACGACTATGCACAAGGCCAAAGGCTTGGAATGGGATCGCGTCTATCTGATGTCCGCCAACAATTATGATTATCCGTCCGGTGATCCGTTCGACTCCTTCATCGGCGAAAAGTGGTTCATCCGTGATAATCTGAATCTGGATGCGGAGGCCGTCGCGCAGTTGAAATCCATGGCTTTCGATACACCCTATGTGGAAGGGCAGGCCACCCGTGACGCCCGCACCGAATATGCCGCCGAACGCTTACGCCTGCTGTATGTGGGCATCACCCGCGCCCGCACCGATCTGGTCATCACCTGGAACACCGGACGCAAGGGCGAACAGGTCGAAGCCCGCCCCGTCGCCGCGTTACGAGGGTGGTGGGAACAGAATCGGGATCAATAATCGGATGATTTTCCGCGCCAATTGCAAAAGAAGCGGGTATTGTGTAGGGACACGATATATCGTGTCCTTGATTACTGAATGCGGGATTTAATCGAAAAAACGAACCTGTTTACCCCGGCAATTCTGTATTGCTCCCCTTCCCCGTTTACGGGGTAAGGGGTTGGGGGATGGGGTAAATAGCGCAGTGTTTTGAAAAGGACACACCATGAACCTGCCCGACGATTTCACCTTCAGCCAGAGCAGTTTGCAGGATTACGCCGACTGCCCGCGCCGCTTCCAACTGCGCTACCTGTTGAACCAACGCTGGCCCGCGCCGGAAGTCGATGACATGCTGGAATTCGAGCGGCGCATGGAGCAGGGCGAACGTTTTCATCACCTCGTCCACCAGCACCTCGCCGGGATCGCCCCCGACATCCTGAGCAAGCGCCTGACCGACGCCGATGTGCGCCGCTGGTTCGCTGCCTATCTGAAAAATGGACTCGAAAATATACCCGCCGCGAGACGCCCAGAAATGACGCTGACTGTCCCGATGGGAGACTACATGCTGCTGGCGAAATTTGACCTGCTGGCGGTGGAACCCGGCGGACGGGCGCTGATCGTCGATTGGAAAACCGGGGCGCACATCCCGAAGGCTGAACGGCTGGCGAAGCGTTTGCAAACCATCGTCTACCGTTATGTGCTGGCGGCGGGCGGCGATGGACTCAACGGCGGGCAGCCGATCCCACCGGAACGCATCGAGATGATTTACTGGTATGCCGAACACGACGGCGCGACCCGCCGCTTCCCCTATGACGCCGCCCAATTTGCCGCCGACGAAGCCTACCTGCGCGGACTCGTCGCGGAAATTGACGCGCGCGCCGACTTCCCGCTCACGCCTGACGAAACCCGCTGCCGTTTCTGCGTCTACCGCTCCCTGTGCAATCGCGGTGAAAACGCCGGTTCCCTTGCTGAATGGGATGAAGACATTAATGGTAATAATAACCTAAGTGACTTTACTATTGATTTAAGTCAGATCGGAGAAATTGAATTCTAATAAATTGAAGGTTGAGCATAATAAATGACAAAATTGCGCGACTTACTGGCAAGGGGATATTTTGCTCGCGAATTACCCCCACCATTTACTACTGACATATATGCCAGGATAGTTACTCTGCGGGCGAAAACATTGCCTACAAGTTTTACAGACGTAAAAAAATTACTCGCGAAGTTTGCTTTACACGATATTCCAAATTTGGGTCTCAGAAGACGGGTCACAGGTCTGCCTAATCCTATACTTCATTACAATTTATGCAAGACTATCGTAGATAATTGGAATTTGATTGACTCACATTGTCAATCTTCGCATCTTTCACACAGTCACCCCACATTCAGCCCTACTGGCAGGGCTGTTGTCCCTAGTTATACTGAAAGCCAGTTGGCTCCTATAAGATCACGTATTCGGGCTTTATCAAAGTACAGCCTGAAGGCAGATATTTCTCGCTTTTATCCGTCACTTTATACGCATAGTATTCCGTGGGCGCTTCATACAAAGCCTGCGGCAAAAGTTAACAAGAAAGGAAATATTTTAGGCAATATCTTGGATCAATTGGTTAGAAATGGACAAGATGGGCAGACCATTGGGATACCTATAGGAACAGATACGTCTCTCATTATCTCAGAAATCGTTTTAAGCGCATTTGATAATAACCTTAATAAGGATATGCCTCAGCTTCGAGGATTTCGCTACGTTGATGATTTTGAATTTGGCTTTCGATCATATTCAGAAGCTGAAGATGGACTTGCGATGTTGCGTTCAAATTTACGGGAATTTGATTTGGATTTAAACACACAAAAGACCTCGATTATTAACTTACCTAGTCCTGTAGATAAACCCTGGGTGTCCCAATTAAGAGAGTATCCATTAAATGGCACACCCAGAAAACAAAATACTCAGTTAAAGGCGTATTTCAATAACTCTCTTGAATTTGCCAATTCTTATCCCTCGGATCATGTTCTTAAATATGCGATCCCAAAATTGAAAAGTACCGATATAGCCGAAGAAAATTGGTTTGATGTCGAAACATTTCTATTTCAATGCATAATGGCGGAATCAAATACATTCTTTCCGGTTTTAACCCTACTCAAGAAATATCACGAATTAGAATATCCAATTAATCTAGATGATCTAGAACTATTGATGAATTTTCAAATAACACAAAGGTGTTCAGCTAATCACGGCAACGAGGTCGCTTGGGCAGTGTGGGCACTAATTTTTTGGGATAGACAGATTAGCGAAGATGCAGCAAAGGAATTAGGAAAGATGCGCGATTCTATTGTTGCATTACTAACACTAGATGCCCAATCACGAGGACTTATTTCTAAAGGCTTAAACACAAGCCTTTGGGAAACATATATGCAGGACGAAAAGAATCTTTATGATTCTATGTGGTTACTTACTTATGAAGCGAATATCAAAGGATGGTTAACGCCTACTATTGATCCAATCGCGAAAGACAAGAATTTTGAGTTCCTACGTCAGCATAAAGTTGAATTCTATGATCCGAGACGAGTGAAACAAGTCACAATAAATGATATATGGTCGAGCCAACTAAACGTCCCTTTATTTAGTTTCTAAACATTATGATCCTGAAGGAAACTGCGACACTGATCGTAGGATCGTAGGTCGCTTCAGGTCAGAAATTCACTGATACGAAATGATGAGATTAGCCGAGAGGAACATCACCGAGTAGCTGTTGGGGGTTGTCTGGGTGATGGTGGCACTGACGGGATTGGCCGACCCTTGCAGCGCTAGGAATTCGCGCGAGCGAGGTAAAAAACAGGGCATGTCGGCCTTCGCGAACATGCCCCTAAAATGCCAAATCGTGGGTTAGCCCTGCAACCGAACCGGCAGGGTCTTCAAACCGCGCACCGCCATCGACGTGCGCCACTCCACCGCGTCCGGCGTGACGCCAAGCTGCATATTAGGATAGCGCGCCAGCAATTTTTGCAGCGCGATTTTACCTTCCATGCGCGCTAACGGAGCACCCAGGCAGTAATGGATACCCAGCCCGAACGCCACATGCTTATTCGGCGAACGGGTGATGTCCAGTTGGTCAGCATTTTCAAAAACCGTTTCGTCACGGTTGGCCGAAGCGATTCCCACCAGAACGCGGCTGCCTTTGGGGATTTTCTGGCCGCTGAGTTCAACATCTTCCAGCGTATAACGCGGGGCAGGCTGTTCCACTGGATTGGTGAAGCGCAGCAGTTCTTCAATCGCGCTGTCCATCAGTTCCGGCTGTTGTTGCAGCATCCGCATTTGATCCGGGTTTTCCAGCAGCGCCAGCACGCCGTTGCCGATCAGGTTGACGGTGGTTTCATGCCCCGCCAGCAGCAGGATGAAAATCATGGCGATCAGTTCGTCTTCGTTCAGGCGATCCCCGTCCTGTTCAGCCAGTACCAGCGCGCTCACCAAGTCATCGCCCGGATTGCTGCGGCGCAGTTTAATCAGCCCTTTGAAGAAGCGGTACATCTGGAACATATTGCTGACTTTGCCCAGCATCTGCAATTTTGTCCCGGCGCTTATTTCCAAAAATGTACCCATCCATTTGTGGAAGCGCATCCGGTCTTTCTGCGGCACGCCCATCATGTCGGAAATGACGGTCAGCGGCACTTGCAGCGCGAAATCGTGGATCAGATCAACCGTGCTTTTGTTCGCCATATTGTCCAGCAGTTCATCGGAAATGCTGATGATGCGGGCATTCATATCCTGCAACATGCGCGGCGTGAAGGCTTTGTGTACCAGATCGCGCAAACGGCGGTGATCGGGGTCATCCACCAGCAGCATACTGCTCTGGAAGGTTTTCAGCACCTTCGGCATCCACCAGGGCGACGGCAAATCGACGCTGGTTTTACGCGAGTCGTTGGAAAAACGCGGGTCTTTCAAAACCGTGACCACATCGTTGTAACGGGTGACGAGAAAGGCATTGCCCACCATGCTTTGCGGAAGCATAGGAACCGGCTCGTTTTTGCGGAGTTCGGCGTAGGTTGGATAAGGGTCGTGACGAAATTGCGATGATGTTACATCGAGTGCCATGCTGCGTATTTGCCTCTCATATCATATTGCGACACACTATTTTTATAGGGTCTGTAATCCCAATAATCATAATGCCGTTTGCGCTTTTCGTTCAATGAGAAACTGGTAACAATCGCCATCGAAGCACTGCCGATGGTTTCAAAACCCACACCGAAAATTCGAACAAATGTTTCACTTTTCGGCCTGTTTTGTGCTATCCTGAATACAGTCGATTGCCATTGATCCGCGCCGACTGCCGATCATGCCGATCTGCGCCCATCGGAATCGGCGGAATCGGCGGCAGATTCGGCATGAATCGCCCACCCTCACGGGGAAAAAGCGAAAATCGGCGACTTTTCGCCAGTCGTCGTCGTCGTTTTCGCCGCCGCCAACTTTAATAATTATTGTAATATTCGATCCATCGACTGCCACCTTCCCCATTCTCACGTATAATCAATTTTCAGATCATTTTTTGCTTTTAGCTAAAAGCTAAAGACTATCGACTAAAGACTTGCTTATGAAATCCTGGCTCGATCCTGCCCCCATCACCGTCCCCGATGATCTCTATAGTGCCGTCGCTGGGCATCCAGTGGTCGCGGAACGCCTCGCACGGCGCGGCCTTATGACGCCCGAATCCGCCCACCGCTTCCTGGATTCCGCCGCCTACACACCCGCCTCACCCGACGATTTACCCGATATGGATCGTGCCGTCAGCCGCCTGCAAAAAGCCATCCGTAACCATGAACAGATTCTCGTCTGGGGCGATTTTGATGTAGACGGTCAGACCTCAACCGCGCTGCTGGTGTCCGCCCTGCGTGACCTGGGCGCGAATGTCGGTTATCACATCCCCAACCGCTTCAGCGAAGGGCACGGCATCCACATTCCCACGCTCAAAACTTTTCTCGATGGCGGCGCGGATTTATTACTCACCTGCGATACCGGTGTCACCGCGCACGAGGCTGTCAAAATGGCCCATTCGCGCATGGTTGATGTCCTCATCACCGACCATCACACCCTGCCCGATTCGCTGCCGAACGCCGAGGCGGTTATCAATCCCATGCGCCTGCCCGTAGGCCATGCGTTACGCGAACTCCCCGGCGTCGGCACGGCTTATCAACTCGTGCGCGCCTTGTACGGCTCAAGATCCAGCGATCATTTGTTGGATTTAGTGGCCGTCGGCATCGTCGCCGATGTCATGGTGCTCGTGGATGACACCCGCTACTGGCTGCAACGTGGTTTAGAAGTTTTGCGCACGCAGCCGCGCCCCGGCCTGCTTGCCATGCTCGAACGCGCCGACATCCAGCCGTCCGATCTCACCGAAACCGACATTGGATTCACCCTCGCGCCGCGCTTGAATGCATTGGGTCGATTAGCCGATGCTAACCCGGCGGTTGAACTGCTCACCAGCGACAATCCGGCGATTTTAGCCGAGCGCGTCAACGAACTCGAAGGCTTGAATCAAAAGCGCCGTTTTCTGACACAGCAGGTCTACGAAGCGGCGCAGCGCAAAATCACGGACAACCCTGAGCTGCTCAAATATGCCGCGCTGGTGGTTTCCGGCGAGGGCTGGCATACCGGCGTGGCCGGGATCGTCGCCAGCCGTCTTGTGGACGATTACGCCTGCCCGGTGATTGTCTTTTCAGAAAATGAAGGCGTCGCCAGCGGATCGGCGCGTTCGGTGACGGGCTGCAACATCGTCGAGGCCATCCGCACGCAGGCCGACCTGCTCACGACCTACGGCGGACACAACATGGCCGCCGGACTCAGCTTGCCCGCTGATAAAATTTTCGAGTTCCGGCGCGGCTTATCCGGCGCAGTGCGCGAGTCGTTGGGCAAGGCCGAAGTTCAGCCGCAAATCGCCATCGACGCCTATGTGAACCTGTCGGAAATTGACCTGAATTTTTCTGACGACATCGCCCGCCTCGCTCCTTTCGGCAACGGCAATAGGCCCCTGACTCTGGCGACCCGCAATGTGCAGGTCAAAAGCCGCCGCACCTTAGGCCGTCGCGGCGACCATCTCGATTTACGCCTGGAAGATGAGACCGGCAATGAGTCCCGCGTCGTGTGGTGGTTCGGCGATGTCGATGCTGTCCCCGAAGGCAAATTCGACCTCGCCTATACCGTCCGCGCCAATGTCTACAACGGCAAACGCGAGGCGCTCATCGAATGGCTGGATGCCCGCCCGACGGAAGGTACGTTCCGCCTCGGCACGGCAAAATCGGCTTATAAAGTAGTCGATTACCGCGCGGAGTCCGATCCGCAGCGCTTGCTCCCGCGCATTCAGCATGAATATCCTGATGTGCTGGTGTGGTCGGAAGGATCAGTGGAAGTCAAGGGCGCTGACCGCTATCATTTACGCCCAGCGCAAACCCTGGTCGTGTGGACGATCCCGCCTGATCCGTTCGTCTGGGAAGCCGCATTGGACATCGTGCAGCCGCAAAATCTGATTTTGTTTGCCGAGCGTCCAGCTTTCGAGACGCCCCAAACATTATTGACGCACCTGATCGGCCTGCTCAAATATGCCCACCGTGCCAAAGACGGACAGGTCAGCGCAGGCGAACTCGCCGCCCTCACCGGCCAAACTGAGGCGACCATCCGCGTCTGTTTCGACTGGTTTACAGCCAATACTGAAATGACCCTCGCGCCTGAATCCGAGGATGTGTATCGCGTCACGATTGATCCGGCGCATATTCCGCCCAAATCCGGCGACGACCTCGCCCGCCTACAACGGCTTTTCACCGAAACCCACGCCTACCGCGACTTTTGGCGCAAGCAAACGTTTTAATTACATCGGCAAATCCATGATGAAGTTTTTTGTTAGGCTGTCCACATCGCTTATTTTAGGTGTCCTGATTTTTCACTTTTCAGGAGTGAACGCGCAGTCATCCGCGCCGTTTCTCTATTACTACAATCAGGCTCAGGGTGCATTTATTATTGAGCGCGCCGATGGCAGCGACAGCCGCATACTCGCGAATTTCGAAATCTCGCCTTCGCAGCCCGATCAGGAGGTGCATCCGATTATCGTCGGGCCGGGATGGCCGCCATCCGGCCAATGGTTTGCATGGCGCGAATCCACGAATTACGGTGGTGTCAGTTCAGCACACATCGTCAATAAAGATGGGCACGCCATTACCATTCTGGATGATGCTTATGTTGCGGTCATGAAATGGTCGCCAACGGATGATAAATTATTGGTAACGCGCCGCGCCAGTGGGGAACAACCCTTCTGGTATGACGTGTATATCATTGATCCGCAAAATCCCGATCATCCCGTTCAAATTCGCGATTCCCTGCAATACAATGTGCCTAGCTATGATTACACCGATTGGACACCGGACGGGCGCTATGTTGTCCAGTACAGCATGGATAAACTGGGCGATTCAAAGATGGAGATGGCGACTGTTGATGGAACAATCACGACACGCGACTTTTATCGGTCTGAAATAGATTGCGGGATTCCTGCGTGGTCAAGTGATAGTAAAGTCGCTTACGTAACGGCTGATCGTAAAGCGTTCATTTTAGAAAATACTGTAACCGGAGAAGTGTCCCAACTGCAACCTCCTACCGGCAATATTCAACGCATGGTCTGGAGTCCTGATGGTCGCAACATACTTAGCTTCGCTTCTACTGATTGCTCCAAATTCGCTGAAGACCTTGATATGTGGCTCGCCTCGACTCAAGGCATCACGTTAATTGCTGAACATGTGAAACTGCCTTTCAGTAGTACGTTGCCATATCAATTTTTGAATTTAGGCGAGTGGTCTCAGGACAGCCATTACGCTTATTTCACGTCCGCAGATGAACTTTTCGTGTTAGATGCCTTCACGAAAAGCATAGTATCTAATGTAAGTCAAAAAAAAGGAGACATCATAAGTATCGCCTGGCTATCTGATAACCAATTAGCCTTTATTCAGACCGCACAATACAACCTCGATGCACTTGACCCTGACAGCCAGAAGATTGCACCCTTACTGCCCGAAAATACTTTTCTGGTACAGAAATTCACTTTATCTCCTGATGCGGGATACATAGCCTATTCAGGACAGGGATTTCATATCGCGAATCTGCAAACCCAACAGACAGTTGATGTCGATGTATCACGAGGTATTCCAGGGGAAATTAATTACGGGGACAACGGATATATACGCGAGATTCGATGGCATCCCTCGGAGGATTGGGTCATCGTCGAGACCGGGGATCATTTTGGGCCAGTCTACGTCTCGAACGCCGACGGCAGCATCCAACGAACCTTAACCGTTTGTGCTTCCAATCCGTCGTGTTTTGGTTGGCTGCCTGAATCTTAACTTACTCAAGCTGCCCTCTGTCGAAACCCATGCCTACCGCGACTATTGGCGCAAGCAATCTTTTTGACTAATTTACCCTAAGCTTAAATAAATTGGTAGCTTGCTTCTAATCTGCGGTTAGCATAAAATTTCTAATATATGAATAATGTAATGTGGTGACAACGCAGCATGATTTTCGCACACACCCTTGATAAGATACTTTGCGGTGAAAAACGACAGACGCGCCGCTTGGTGAAGCCTAACGAAGAACTATTTCAAGCTGATTTGCCCGTCTATGTCAAATCAGGTAAACGGACAGTCTATCAGGTCGGTAAATCCTATGCAGTGCAGCCGAATAGAGGTAAAAAATCTGTAGCGCGGATTGTACTCACGGGACTGCGAAAAGAATCTGTGAAAGCCATAAGCACAGAAGATGCTTTAGCGGAAGGTTTCCTATCCCGCGAAGATTTTTTTGCCACATGGCGAACTATTCACGGAAAAGATGCGGATTTACAGCGTGAGGTTTGGGTATTGGAATTTAGCTTGCAGGTCATTATTGCCGATGAACTAAAGGAACTCTATGAGCAGTACCTCTCAAAGAACCGAAGTGTTGATAACCGTTATGACCTATCCGCTTCCGTCACGGGGATACCAGGAGATAATCTGCACAGCCGGTATCACAAAGTCGGGTGAATGGGTACGCTTGTATCCAGTCGATTACCGTTATCGACCCAAAGAGCAGCAGTTTCGCAAATATCAGTGGATTGAAGTTGATCTTGCTCCGCGTGGCGCGGGCAATGACAATCGTAAAGAGAGTCGCAAACCCAATCTGGATACAATCACCGTTATAGGTGATCCAATATCAACCAAAAATGATTGGGCCGAGCGTCGAAAAATTATTGATGCTTTACCCACTCACACTGTTCATGAATATCGACAGTTATTCGAGCAAGACAAAACCTCGTTAGGTATTGTCCGTCCAACTAAAATTCTGGATATGGTCATTGAAGATACGGAAAAAGACTGGAAGCCGGAATGGGCGATGCTGTTTCAGCAGTTGAAATTATTTGGTGAACCCCAAAAGCCACTGCGAAAAATTCCTTACAAATTCAGCTATGTATTTGAATGTGAAGACAGCGACAAACCACATAAAACGATGTGTGAGGATTGGGAATTAGGCGTCCTGTTTCTCAATGAAGTTGAACGCTTAGGCAGCGAAGAAAAAGCTGCTGAAAGCGTGCGGAATAAATTTTTGAATGATTTATGCGCCCCGACTCGTGATACACGCTTTTTCATGGGAACCATATTCCCCTACAATACATGGGTGGTATTGGGCGTTTTTTATCCGCCCAAGCCCAAACCTGAGCAACCACAACAATTATCCTTATTCGATTAAACAGGCTTGCGCGCGGAGGCGACCCACTTGCCCCTTTTGCCGCCTTCAACTTCACGCAGGTCTTCCCACAACTTGACGATCTCAAACGGGCGCAGCAAATCGCGCAAATCGGCTTCGTCGCAGAAATGATGCGGCAAAAAGGCATCATTTTGCGGGTCAAGGTTGGGACGCTCATCGACAAAAGTATTCGGTTCAACCTCGGTCAGTTCGCCGGAAGCTACCTGTTCGTGATTGCGTTGAAAATCGAGCGTGGCAGTAGACGGAAAATCGACCAGCAGTAAACCGCCCGGTTTGAGCACGCGCCGGACTTCGACCAACGACTGCTCAATATCCGCCCGTAGATTATGGTGAATCGTCGAAGTCGAAAACGCGCCGTCAAAAGTCGCATCCGGCCAGGGCAACACATCCATCGCGCCGATGTGACCTTCAAACGCGATCCCACGTTCGGCGCAGATGGCCTGCGAAATCTCAATGCCGCTGGGCGAAACATCCACGCCTGCGACTTTGAATCCGCGCCCGCCCATATACACCACATGCCGCCCGACGCCGCAGCCAATGTCGAGGACAAATCCGCCCGCAGGCAAGCTGTCCGCCCACTCGACCACGCTGGGATTGGGCGCGGCTAAACTCCGGTAGCGCGGTGGAATATCGCCGCTCCGCCAGATCAATTCCCATCCGGCATGGTTTTCTGGATTAGAGGGATTTGTCACGCTCGTTCATCCTGTGGTGGATTATGGATGCATAACTTATTGTAACCTGAATTGTGGATAATGGGCTTATATAAAAAAGCCCCTGATTTCACGCAGAAATCAGGGGCGTTTTGAATTTATGAGTCGAAGGGCAGCGGTGTATCCGTGATGAGCGGTGGCGGTGGTGGCTGCGTCGGCGGAATCTGCGTCGGGATGTTGAAGGTCGGCGTCGGCGACAGGATGCGCGTTGGCGTGGCGGTTGGCGGTGGGCCAAAGGTTGGCAAGTCCGTGCTGGGGAATATCGTAATCGGGAAAGGCGTGATACTCGGCACGACTCCGCCGTCGGGCGTGTTGGTAGGTGTCGGCGACGGGACTCCAGGAGCCAGGGTCGTCGCCGAAATCGCCGGGGTTGGCGTGTGCTGCTGCGGTGCAGTCCCCCATAGGAAGATGCCCACGCAGTAAAACGGGATCGTAATCACGATTATCGTGATGAGTCCGATTCGCCAGTTGCGCCGCCGTCGTTCAATCGCCTCGGTAAATGATGGCCTCACGCGCTCGCTCCTACATGCCAACAATAAAGGCGGATACCTACAGGTGATCCGCCCTTACTATACCACATTCAGCCGAATTCAATCAGGCGTTGGGATGCGGCAGTTCAGCCAATTTTGCCAGTGCTTCGTCCACCGTTTTCGCCGTCAACACGGTGGTGTCCTGCAAGGCTTTTCCGTTCAGCCGCATGAAAACCTGGAATAAACCGTTCAGGACGGCGTTCATCCCGGTGAAGACGAATGCGCCCTGCCGGGAATGCTGGCGATTGAGCAAATTTTTGCCATGCACCATCGTGTTCATCGGCCAGGTAGCGGTTTTACTCCATTCCAGAATCGTGTGGATGGTATGGCTGCCGTCCGCGTTGTCGAGCAGGCTGAAGGCATCCTTGGTGGCGTTGTAAAAATCCTCCCATGACCATTTGCCGCTGGGTTGGATGATGATGGCAGATTGGGCTTCATCAGCCCAACGAATATCAATCGGCATGGCGCTTGCTCCGGCTGTTTATGACGATAAAGGGTCGGTCTGTGGCAGCTCAGCCAGTTTTTGCAGCGCTTCCTCGACAGTACGCGCGGTCATCGCATCAAATTTTTTCAATGTTTTGCCGCCCAACTGCATGAATCCCTCAAACAATGCATTGGTGACGCGGTTCATGCCAGCGAGTACGACTGTACCCTGGCGCGGATGCCGCCGATTGTTGAGTATGTTGCGGCCATGCATCAGGCTGTCCTTGGGGAAGGTCGCATTTTTGCTCCAGTCAAGAATGGTATGGATTTTATGGCTGCCGCTGCTGTTGTCCATCATCTGGTAACTTTCAGTCGAGGCTTCATAAAAGGCATCCCATGTCCATTTGCCAATGGGTTGAATGATGATGATGGTGTGGGCGTCATCCGCCCAATAAATATCAATTGGCATAATTATGAACCTTGCCACTCCTAATGCCCTGATCGCTAAGTACATATCTTTTCAGTATAAAAGGGGAAGCTGGAAAAGTGCCTTAATTTTTGAAATGCAGGCTGTGTTTCAGCGTCAATTGGTGACTTTTTCGGACGCGGTTGTGCTTTGCACATGCTGGTTGAGGATGCTGCGCGCTTCGTCTACGGTATCAGCAAAAGCAAAGTCCTGCTCACGGGCGATGATAGTATAGATACGGGCGAACATCCGCCACAGGCTGATGACCAATGCGCTTGCGCCCACAAAGACCGCCATTCCAGAGCGCGGATGGCGCTTTTTCATCAGGCTCCGGGCATTGGGGATGAAGTTTGCAGGGATATTCTGGCTCTGGCTAAGATCGACAATCGGATAAACCGTGTGGTTCACACTGTCGAGCATCGCTGAGCTTTCGTCAAAGGCTCGATTCAGGTCATCCCACGTCCATATGCCGCTTACGTCCATGCGGATGATCGTCTTTTCGTCGTTGTCCCAGCTATTGGAGATGGGCATATGCTTCCCCGGTAAATATACCTTTTTATTTCTATTATAGGTTATATTGTGGATAAAATACGGGATACAGGCAAAGTCAGGAGTTTCATCACTTTGACTGCCGCATATGCTACTGTTTCTCAGTCGCCAATGACATTTTGCGCTGGTGGGACTGGGCGATCATCTCGCGTGCCTCGTCCAGCGACTTGGCGAACGTGAAATCCTGCTCTCTGGAAAGCAGTGCATACAGGCGGATGAAAATGCGCCACAGGCTGACAAACAGCGTATTCGCGCCGACAAACACCGTCATCCCCGTGCGCGGATGCTGCTTGCCCATCATATTGCGGGCATGGGTGATGGCATTGTTGGGCATCCCCAGGCTGCTGCTGAAATCAATGATTGGATACACCATGTGATTGACCGATTCCAACATGGTATATCCCATCTCAGAGGCCTGATACATTTCATCCCATGTCCAGCGTCCGCTGACTTCCATACAGATAATCGTCTTTTCGTCGTTGTCCCAAATATTTGTGACAGGCATGTATCGCCCTCTGCTAAAAAATTTATGGCAAAATCTATTATAGGTCAGATGGGTCGAAGCGCGCTTAATATTGGTGCTTTTTCAGAAATATTTCAGCTATCGAGGATAACAATCGTCCATAATGGGCTAGCCGTGCGGATTCTCATCGGCCAATTGGAACGGCACATAACGGAAATTGAGGTGCGAGAGCGGTTGTGGAGGCTGCGGCATGGGCTTGTCCCAAAAAACCGGGCGGATAAAATAGGTGCAGTTCTCATCCGGGCATTTGTATTTCAGGGCGTAATCCCATTCATCGTGGACATTTTCGGACTCGGCTGCGTGGCTTGACCAGAACAATTGAAAAATATCGGCATCATCAATCGCCCGTGCTAATGCTGCCCGCCAATCTTCGCCGACGCGGATCGAGTACGAGTCCATGAACACATCATTGCCGATTGCCATTTGCGCCAGCCGATAAGCTTCGGCGACCTGGGTATCCTTGCGCGAATAGGAGACAAAAATCCGGTGGTACATACGCGCGGTTTGAGTTGCCAGTTTCGCTGCCGCCAACGGATTATCCACATGCGCATTGATTTGCGGCTGCGCGATAACTTCAATCGGGCATTTGATATGGGCGATTTCGACGCCGCTGACGGTGATCGACACGCGCACGAATAAGCTGTCGCCGACCATCTCGGCTTTGGACGTGAAGGCGAAATCAAAGCGCGTCCATTCACCATTCCATTTTTTGGTCACGGCGGCAGGTTCAAAATCCAGTTCGTCGCACTCCGGCATGACGGTGATGAGCGTGCCATGCTGTAACTGCGCCGCCTGTTTGGCAACCCGCGCCGCCGGAACTTCCCCGCCCAACTGTTCGCGGAACCGCTTTACGTCGTTGGCAATCGTGGGCGCGAGTTCGGGCAGATGGGCATAAACATATAAACCCTGCTGGCGTTTGGCGACGGCATCCGCCGGATAATAGGCCGAAAAATTCACTTCGGAGGCGATTTTCGTTTCGGATGGCTGATTTAAGGGGAGATTTTCAAGGGATGAATTGAGTTCTCTTTCGATAGTTGGGATGCCATCGAGTGGTTCGGCTTCAGATGCACGGGGCTGGTTTGAAGCAGTCTCTTGTCTGGCGTCGATAATCGGCTCATCCGCTTCTGCGGCTCCGCCTCTTAACAAGTCATCCAGCACAATCTCGCTGCTCAAAGTTCCATCTGGTAGGCCAGCCATCGGCAGCGGTTGAGTCGTCGAAGCTACTGCCTGATCGGCAAAATCGGTTAAAGCTGGCAGTTCGTCCGATTTGAGCATCCCATCGCGCAGACGCTTATCGACGTAAATCACACCGACAACTTCATCGCCGGATTTAAGCGGCACGGCGATGATCTGCCGCAGACTGAAGCCAATTACGCCCTCTGCACCCTGAAAACGCTGGTCACTCATCGCATTGTTCGTCAATATAGGCTGCTGCGAGTCTGCGGTTTCCTGGATGACCGTCTGGCTGAGGTTAAATTCCGGCGTGGTCAAGGTTTCCGCAGTGACCTTTTCGCCCGCGCGGTATTCCATCGCGCCGGTTTCGGGATTTTTCATCACCACATAGCCGCGATCCGCGCCCGTCATCTGGAGCATATTTTTCAGCACCCATTTTGCCCAGGTTGTTTCAGCCGCCGAACGGACTTCTGTATCCGCGTCATGCAGGCCGCCAATGATCGCCGCCATCACGCGATCCCCCGCAAACGAAGCTAGGGCTTGCATCACAGTGCGGCGTACCTGCGGATCAGGATCGTGGGCAAAGCTGAGGAGTCGATCCAGCGCGGGCGCATGACCCATCTCACCCAGCGCGATAATCGCGGCGACTCGTGTCTGCGGGTTGTCCAGATCGTGAATGAGGCTTTCGGGTGAGGTCATGAGCATCCCCCTGGATTACAAACGGTGTGGTTGTTTGTATCCTACTCGATTTCCCGAATCTGGTACAACTGGCCGTCGGTGAAGCCGCGTTTGCGGTAATATTCGCATATACTTTTACTCAAACGGTAGTGGAATTATCAATTACGCGCGTGTGTTACGCACTTTTGAAACGAGCAGGAATTCTATGGCCTCAACCCATGCGCCGGAACATCTCCCCGGCTGGCAGACCCACGACAATAGAACAATTCCAAGAGATTTGATGTAGAGAACTTGGTAGGAGCTAACCTGAAAACATGAAACAATTGGGAAAGGTCAACTAATGATAGGTGAACAAACTACTAAACACAGTTATAGCGGGCTGCAAAATTCAGATATAGAAATTCAGATGACCGTCCAAATTGAGACACCTGCTGCTGATCCTTATGGCGATGTGACAATTGAGATGAACTTCGAGCCAATCTTTCCGGAAGAGCTAAGTGACGAATTGGGTCAACGGCTTAGGGATGGTGTACATGAGGGAGTTTCTCTCTCAGGTGTTCCGCTCTCACCGAATAGTATCGTTGTGAGAATCCTTGAGTTAAGCGTGTCACCATCGCCACAAAACCTCCAAGACACAAACGCCAGCATAAACTTGGGGTATCTTCTCAAAGTGACTATTGGCGCTGTAGTTGAAAGTTTACGTCGCAATATGGAGAATTTACGCACGGGAAAGGAAACTTATTATGAATATCATCAGCCGTGAGTAATTCAAAAACTGGACTGTCGCACATGATTTCATGTATCAGCGGGGAAAAACGAGGACTGTAGAAAGCACATCCCGGCCAATATCTGTTGGATTCGATCTGCGCTCAGTACTGGGATGGGGAATTCCGGATTCAGACCCATCGGCATTTTCGAACTGTATCCAGTAAAGGTCGCCCTGATTGATAAACCTCGACGCCATCAATGATTAATCCAGGTTTCTGATCTGGTACAACTGGCCGTCTTCGAAGCCGCGCTTGCGGTAATATTCGCGCGTGCCGATGGCCGAAATCACGGCGAGACGTTTGTAACCGCGTTCCTGCGCAATATCGACAGCCCGTTCGATCAGCGCCTTGCCTAACCCCACATGCTGCGCCCGCCCCTCGGACAACTCGCCAATTTCGAGCGACTGCCCGTAGACATGGATTTCACGGATCATAGCCGCGCCCAGCAGTTCGTCGGTGATGGCGGGTTCTTCCGGCAGCGATAGCCGCAAAAATCCAGCGATCCCGCGTTCCGGCGTGATGTACTGCAAGAAAATTTCGTCACCCCAACTCGACGTATACAGCGTTTCATCGAGGCGCAAATCCGCCGTTTCAACCCCCCGGAAACGAACTTCACGCGCGCGGATGTCGCGGCTGCGTTCGCCATGCTGGGCGAGATCATTCTCGGCGATCTGGCGGAAATTGGTCATTTGGTTGCCCGCCACAATATCCGTGCTGGGAATGTCGCGGACGACGCGCGTCAGACGGTTATATTCGGGCGTGAGTCGGAACACTTCAGTCAGCACATGCAGCAGTTCTTCATGGGTATACGGTTTCCATGTGCCGTCTTCGTAGCGCTCCATGAGTTCAGCGCTTTCGATCAACGAACAGGGATAAATTTTCAGTTCGTCGGGGCGGAAATCCGGGTCATCGAACATGCGGCGATAATCTTCAATATCTTCTTCAGGCGATGAGCCGTACAGATTTGGCATCCAATGGGCGTGAATTTTGAAGCCCGCCGCGCGCAGCAGTTTGACCGCCCGCCGGGTTGCCGCGACGGTGTGTCCGCGCTTGTTCATACGCAGCACTTTGTCGTTCAAACTCTGGAAGCCGATTTGCACCTTTGTGCAGCCCAGCCGCCGCACGCGCAAAACCTCTTCTTCGCTGATGTGGTCGGGGCGGGTTTCGATCACCAGCCCGACACAGCGGCAGTCAGCGGTTTCGTTGTGAAGGTGGGCAGCTTCGAGTTCTTCCCAGGTGGCGTACTCATCGACGGGCAAGCGTTCGCGTTCGCCGCGCCCGATTTCGTCGGCCATCTCGCGTGAACGGGACATTTCGCCTTTGTAAACATTTTGTACGACGAGGTTATAACGCTGCTCGATATGCCGCCCGTCAATGGTTACGGTGGTGACGTTGCGATCTGGGTGTAGCTCCGACACTTTCAGCAGCGCGTCCTCGACTTCCTGGCGGCGATCCAGGCCATCGCCGAAGTCGTGCAGCGCGTCGAAAATGCGCTTTACGAACCAGATTTGATAGGTTTCCGGGTAAAACGACCAGGTTCCGCCCAGGATGATGACCTCGATTTTGTCCGTTGGATGGCCGGTGTTATGGTAACTTTGCAGACGGGTATAGGTCTGCAAATAGGGATCAAAACTGTTTTGCTCGGCGCGCTGCGCCCCTGGCTCGTCAGATAAATAACTTTTGGGCATCCGCACATCGTTGGGGCAGAAAATGCATTCGCCGGGACACGGGAACGGCTTGGTCAAAACCGTCACAGGCGTGACACCCGAACTGGTACGCACAGGCTTGCGGCGCAGGCGTTCCAAAACCGCATTTTCGTAAGGTGGTAGGCTGTCCGACCCGGCGAAGGCGCGGTAGGCGGCGATCAGTTCGTCGCGGCTGTAAAAACCGTATCCGACTTTGGGATAGGTTCGCAAAAGGGCATTGAGCGCTTTTTCGTTCAACGTCGGTTGATTTACGACGGCGCGCAAAATCGACACCAGCGGTGCGCGGTGTTCATCTAAATTCAGGGCGGTTCGGTGGGACATGGCATTCCGATAAAACTGAAACGATTGTTTCAGGGGTTTGTCTGCCTGCGGCAACAAGCCCCTACACGCATTGTAGCAGATGTGATGGGGGAAAACCTATATGCGGCTGGGCTACGCAGGGTTGAACGATGTGAATTCGAGGCTGCCCAGAATGTCGTCCAGCAGGTTTTTGCCTTTGACTCCGCCGCCTTCGGTCACGTTGACCGGCTCGACCACGATTTCGTAGAGAATGTTGTTGTAGACCACCACAATGTCGGCTGTTAAACCGTTCTGACCGACAGGCAGATCATCCACGCGCAAACCCGGAGTATCGCCAAATTGAATGTCCTGCACCTGATCCGGCTGAATCACACTTGGATCATATTGAACCAGCGGCCCGGTTCCAAACAAGCTGGCGTCCAGGGTCGGCGCTTCGGCGGGTGAAGTCGCGGCAATCGAAATTTTATAGACCGTCCCTTGCCCATCGCGATAAACCAGCGAATCATTGGGCGCGATTTCGACCACGCCCGGAAACAGGATATTTTGTCCCTGATTGGGCGTCTGGCAGGTGCAGCCCGCCCGCACCGAATAGCTGTCGAGCGGATAGGTGAAGCGATAATCAGTATCCGGCGCTTGATAAGTGCGGCTTTCAGCATCCGGCGCGCGAGTCGCCTCCTGCGCGAAGACCTGCATCAGGCCGGTGAGTATCAGCACAAGCGCAGCTAGCCGCGCCATCCAGCGTATGACCATTTGAGCAGCCTCCCCACTTTTGGAGTGATGCTGTTATTGTAAATGGACTCACATTATCAAAACGTTAGCGGGAGCATAAGTCTTGTTTGCGATAAAAATGACGAGTCGTACATGAAGCGTTCCACGAGGTTATTTCACATTCGGCCAACAGGTCGAAATCACAAACAACGTCTTGTCGTCGGGCAAATTTTGGTCAGGAAAATCGCGCACGGCAGCCGCATGATTTTTATAGATGTGAACGCCCTGACAATCGGAGACGACTTCGCCAAACCAGCCTGATGTGTAGATGGCGCTCATTTCCTGAAGTTGACTTAGGAACGTCGTCTGGTGAAACGTGGGCGACTCCATATAAAAATCATTGTTGTCGATGAAACGCTTTTGCTCAGAATCCAGGGCAATCGGGGTCAGGCCAATACGAGCCTGCACAATGAACCAGCCGCGCAGTTCTTCTGGCGTGGCATAATGCAAATACAGACTGTGTTTTTTGGTATAAAAATCCTCTTCGTAGATTGCTTTCACAAACTGGCTATTGTCCGGTATTGGGATGTCTCTATCGGTTGCCCATTCGCCGCCATATCGCGCGAACAGCCATATGCAACCATAACATAAGGCTGGAATCAGCAGCAAAAACACGCCCGCAATGATGCAACCGCGCCGGAAACGGCGTTTGGGTTTTTCGAAGGTTGTCACAGATAATAGGTAACTACTGCGTGGGAATCGGCTCACCCGCGTAGGCCAGGATGATTTGCTCACGCGGGACGCCACCGTTGACCATGAGCGCGTCTACCAGCGGTTTATCGGTGTTATCCTCGATGATAATCACTTTATCACCGACGACCTGCGCCATCACAGCTATGCGCGTGGGCCAGGGTCGAGGGAAATTCGGCACACTGATAGCGGCGTAGAGTTTTTGTTGATCGTCAGCGATGAAATATGATTTCGACGTAAATGAATTCCCAGTATATTGATCTACTTCACGTCGTGTAATAGTTTCTAGCTCGGTAAGTTCTAAATGGGGATGTGCTACTCCAACCATTTCTCAATGACCTCCTGCTCCAAATTCACTAACACCAGCTTTATATCATTCCGATCAGCAATTGCTCTTGCAATAGGTTCAAAAATACCATAATACACTTCAGTTGGAATGGCAAGATACAAGGGATTATCAATATTGGTTCGCTGCATTAAGTCCTGATAGACCAGATATTGCCCGATAGCAACATACAGATCATGCATAGTGCTGCCTGGGTTTGTAAAGCATTTGGCTTCCAAGACGATGATCTCTTGTTCGTCATCTTCCGTTGTCCGAAACGCTTCAATGTCAGCATAAAGTAAATTGATTGGACTGGAAATTTCTACTGGTTTTGGGGCAACGCGCCATCCGGCTTTTTCCAGCGCGTGGACAATTTGGAGGTGACATGAATCGAGCGCAGGCATCAGCTAGTCTCCGCCAGTGAGGAGTTCCTGCTGGATGGCTTCGATGCCCTGGCGCAGCAGATCGTCGTGTTCGAGATCGTCCGCGACCTTGTTGCAGCTATGGAGGACAGTGCTGTGGGTGCGCCCGCCGAACGCCTCGCCAATCTGGGGGAGCGAGGCCATGGTCACTTCACGCGCCAGATACATGGCGATTTGCCGCGCCAATGTCACCCGTCCGGTGCGGCGAGGGCCTACTAGATCGGCGACGCTGACATTATGATGCCGTGCGGTCACATCCAAAACCCGCGAAAGTGTCAGGTGTTGGCGCGGACGGCGATAACCTTCCAGCACGCCTTCGGCCATCTCTGCCGTGAGCGGACGGCGCGTAATCTGAGTCGTGGCGACCATCTGGTTGAAGATACCTTCGAGTTCGCGGATGTTGGTACGCGCCCGGTCTGCAACCCGCTCGGCTACGTAGCGCGGCAGTTCGACACTGCGTTCGGCTGCCCACATTTCCAGGATCGCCAAGCGCGTCTCGAATTCCGGCGGCTGCAAATCCATCACCAGACCGCCCGCAAAACGTGAACGCAAACGATCTTCGAGTGTGTGCAGTTCGCTCGGATGCCGATCCGAAGCCAGCACGACCTGTTTATTGAAGGTATAAAGCGAATTGAAGGTGTGGAAAAATTCTTCCTGGGTACTTTCTTTCCCGGCGATGAACTGAATGTCATCAACCAGCAGCACATCCGCCGAACGATATTTCTCGCGGAACATCGCCGTCGTGCGCTGGCGAATGGCATCCACCAGATCGTTGGTGAACACTTCTGACGGGATATAAATCACCCGCTGACCGCGTCCCTGGCAGATATGGGCAATCGACTGCAACAAATGAGTCTTGCCCAGGCCGACACCACCATAAATTAAAAAAGGATTGTAGAGAGTCGCTGGGTGATCCGCAACCGCCAACGCCGCCTCAAAAGTCATACGGTTGGCTGAGTTGGAGACAAACCGTTCGAACGTCAGGCGTGGGTTAAGTTCGCTTTCGGGCAGGTCTGGGCGCTGTGGGCGGGCAACCTGCTGGTAAATTGGCAAGGATGGCGTTTCCGGCTGCTGCGACAGGAGCTTGAACAGCGGCAGTTCTTCGTCTTCATCGGCTTTGGGTGCGGCTTTGTGGACTTCAAAGCACAATTCCGCCGCGATGCCCAGTACATTACTCAATACCCGGCGAATATCGCGATACAGGCGGTGCTGGAGCATATCGCGTGCATAACTGTTGGGCACGCCGATGGTGAACACGCCGTCCTGGTAGCCCAAAAACACAGCAGCCCGTAGCCAGGTATCGAAACTGGCGCGGTCAAGCTGTATTTCAAGCTGGCTATAGGCTTTGTTCCAGGCCTCTTGCGGGTTCACATTAACATCCTACTGGTACTTCGCTGCGCAATGACGAACGACTCGTTTCGTCCGCCGCCTCAGGTCACAAAACCGGCGCATAGCAAAGCTAAAACATGCAGGTCGGAATCCCTGCTGTGCGCCGGTTAGATATTGAATTTTCAAGTTGGTTCTTTACACGACCACCGGGGCAAAACGTACTGCCCGTTTCAGATAGGGTGTGGGAAGGTGTATCTGGTTTGTTAAGGTGGTTAATCTACTCAACAGTATACCTGCTGAAACTGAGAATCTCAACCGATTCTGAGCTTTCAATGTTAAATTTTTTAACATTTTAAGGTTGGGATATATTCTACCCAGGATGCGCAAAAATTTGGGTTAAATCACAGAAAAAATCAGACACGAGTCATACCCAAAGTAGGCGATTTTTTTGGGATAAGCTGCCAACCCACGCCGGACAGCCGAAAAATATATCACAAATTAAACCATTCATAACCTTAAGAACAAAAGTGCTATGAAATATACAGCATTTTTTAACATTGGGATAAAATCTACCCGGCGATGAATCAGACACTCCAATTTGGGATATGGTTGGGATATTTTGGAAAAGAGTCAGATGACTCTTAACATCGTTTTCATATTTGACAAGATTCAATAGCTTGTTACAATAAGACCGATCAGTCGGTTTTATGATCGGGCATCATGATCACAAAAGGTGAACGCACCCGCCAGTACATTATCGAGCGCACAGCCCAGGTTTTTAGCACGCGCGGTTATTTCGGATCGTCCATGAGCGACCTGATGGATGTGACCGGGATGCAAAAAGGCGGCTTGTATAACCATTTCGAGAGCAAGGACGCGCTGGCGTTGGCAGCTTTCGAATACTCGGTGGGTTTAGTGCGAGAGCGGATCAAAGCCGCTTTGAAACCGTACCGCAAAGCGCCGGATCGTTTGCTGGCTGTGATCGGCGTCTTCCGAAGTTTGATCGAGGAACCGCTGCTGCCGGGTGGTTGTCCCTTGCTCAACACGGCTGTCGAGTCTGACGATGCTCATCCGGCGTTGCGCGAACGCGCCCAAATCGTGATGACCGAGTGGCGCACAACCATCCATACGATAGCCCGCAAAGGTATAGAGCGCGGCGAACTGCGCCCGGAGATTGACGCGGATGTGGTGGCGACGATTCTGATTGCCACGCTGGAAGGCGCAATCATGATGAGTAAGCTCTACGATGATCCGATTCATGTCCAGCGAGCAGCCGATTATCTGAGCGTCTATGTCCGTTCAGTGATCCTGTAGACCTTTCGAAAAATTTTCCATTTCTCCATAAACCATTGACCGTAAAATCTGACGAGGAGATTGCTATGTCTATAAATGAAGCCGTCCGTACCCGCACCTACACCTGGGACGATCCAATGCTTGGCCCACAAGGGGCAGCCAATTTGAGTGGCATGGAATATTTACAGGCGATGCTGGATGGCAAATTCCCGCCGCCGCCGATTGCGCAAACGATGGATTTTACCCTGACTGAAATAAGTGAGGGACACGCCGTTTTCACTTGCACACCCAGCGAGTTTCATTACAACCCGATTGGCGTGGTACATGGCGGTTTGGTCGCGACGCTGTTGGATTCGGCGCTGGGCTGCGCTATCCATACACTGCTGCCCGCTGGAACAGGTTATACCACGCTGGAACTGCATGTGAATCTGGTGCGCCCACTCACGCGCGACACGGGCGAAATCCGCTGCGAGGGGAATATTCTGCATATTGGCAAACGGATGGCAACCGCTGAAGCCAAAGTTCTTGACCGCGCCGGAAAACTCTATGGTCACGGCACGACCACTTGTATGATTTTCCCGGCAGGTGGTTAGGCGTGTTCGTGTTCCCGACGCAGCCGATCCGCCATCACACGCATGACCTCGATGGCGAAAAAGGGCGTTTCCTGAACCATAAATAAAAACCGCTGCTGGTCAATCGGCGCGGCTTTAACAGCAGTCTTTGCCGTACAAGTCGCATTGTGCGGCTTATTGTCAATCAGCGACAATTCGCCTAACAACCCGCCTGCCGTTGTGGTTTCGATGACCTTGCCTTCATAGGTGACTTCGACTTCACCTTCCAGAATGACATAGGCGATGCCGGACTGGGTTTCGCCTTCCTTATAAATGACGTGTCCTTCGGGAAATTCTACGGTGTCTTTGACGTACTTGAACAAATTGAGAATCGCCATCGCCTATCCTTCTCACGAACGCGGGTCATTATGATGGATGATTGTAGCCAGGTGATGGTTGTGGGATGTTTAAGTGCCGGTTAAAGACTCTTATTGATTGCGTATGTGGGCATTTAATTGAAAATTAGCGGAAAGCGGACGAAATGTATTTCGTCCCTTCATATATAAACCGGGTTTGTAGGGCACGACATGAGGGTGTTTAAAAACGCTCTTTACGACATCTTAGTCGTGCCCAAAGAAGATCAAGACAGGCTGTTTTTAAGCCCCTCCCTGAATTCGGGGGGCTGCCGAAGGCGTGGGGTGGGGTGAAAGCGACACGATTGACCTTTTTAGACACGCTCATGTCGTGCCCTTCCTATTTGAAGATAAAATGGATCGGAAATTTATGCCGGGTTTTGTTCGCGGCGGCGTTGCAATTCTGGCAGCAGAAGCAGGCTGACGAGGCCGTTCAGCACGACGATGACTGTACTGCCTTCATGCCCCAGCACACCCAACGGCAGCGGCAGGCTGACCACAAACGAACTGATAATCAGCACAATAATCACGCCGATAGAGAAGGTGATATTCTGCCAGACGACACGCCGCGCTTTTTTGCTTAAGCCGATGGCGTAGGGGATGAGTTCCAGTTTGTCGCCCATCAAAACCAGATCAGCGGTTTCCAGCGCCACGTCCGTGCCTGCCGCGCCCATCGCGATGCCGATGCTGGCGGCGGCTAAGGCTGGGGCGTCGTTCACGCCGTCACCGACCATCGCCGTCGGGCCAATTTTGGCTTCAATTTCTTTGAGCGCGGTCACTTTGTCTTCGGGCATCAGTCCTGCATAGACCGCATCCAGCCCTAATTCTTTGGCGATGTTCTGCGCGACCAGCGGATTATCCCCGGTGAGCATCGCCACATGCTGAATGCCGATGCTTCTCAATTTTGTGACGATGGCTTTGGCTTCCGGGCGCACTTGATCGGCCAGCGCCAGCAAACCAAGCCATTGACCGCCGCGCTGCACCAGCATGACGGTTTTGCCCTCGGCTTCCAGACGATCACGAGCTTCCGCCAAAACGGGCGGGAAATCGCCATTTTGCAGCATATATCTGGGGCTGCCGATATTGACAACTTTCCCGTCCACCGTTGCCTCGACACCCTTTCCCATAACGGCCTGAAAATCGCTCACATCGGACAGATTCAGGCTGCGCGATTGTGCTGCCTTCACGACGGCTTTCGCCAGCGGGTGTTCGGAGCGCGATTCCACCGATGCGGCGATGGTCAGGAGTTCGTTTTCAGTCAGTGTTTCAAATGCGACGACATCGGTCACGGCGGGTTTGCCCTGAGTCAAGGTTCCCGTTTTGTCGAAAGCAACGGCTTTAATCGCCGCCATGCCTTCGATGAAAGCGCCACCCTTAAACAACACACCACCGCGCGCGCCAGAGGCAATCGCCGAGATGAAAGCGGCGGGCGTGCTGATAATCAACGCGCAGGGTGAAGCGACTGTCATGAGCACCATCGCACGGTAAAAGTTGCTGGTGAAATCGGCCAGCCCTAAGGCAGGCGGCACGATGATAAACAAACCTGTTGCACCGATGATGACCAGCGCGTAGATTTGCTCAAATTTATCCAGGAAGCGTTCGGTAGGGGCTTTGGTGTCCTGGGCCTCTTCGACCATTTTGATGATGCGCGCCAGCGTGGTATCCGACGCGGCCTGGGTCGCTTCAACATCCAGCATTCCCTGTTGGTTCAGCGTCCCGGCGAAGACTTTATCACCGACATTTTTTTCGACAGGCATGGACTCGCCAGTAATCGGTGATTGATCGACTGCCGAACGCCCGTTATGGATGATGCCGTCCACCGGAATCCGTTCGCCCGGTTCGATCAGCACAATATCGCCGACGCGGATTTTATCGACCTTGAGGATTTCGATTTTTCCGTCGCGGCGCACTTTGGCTTCCGAGGGATAGAGTTTCAACAATGAACGTATAGCCTGACGGCTGCGACCAATCGCATAATCCTGGAGCACGTTGCTCAATGAAAATAGGAAGAGCAGAATCGCGCCTTCGTGCCATTGGTCGATGGCGGCTGCGCCCAACGCCGCCAGCACCATCAGCATGTCTACGTCGATGCGTTTTTCGCGCAAACTTTCCAGCGCGGTCTTAACGCCGAACACCCCACCTGCGATATACGAAAGAATATTGAGCGCCAGGACGATCCCTTCGGGCGCGCCGAGGCGTTCTGCCAACAGGCTGCTCAAAATCGCCGCGAGTGTGACGACCACGAGGCGCGGTTCCAGCCATTTTTGGGTCAAAACAGGCGATGGGGGAGGGGGACTCTCCTGCGATTTGGCCTGATCTATAACGTTGGATGCCATACTGACCTCGCACGGTTAAATCGAATTTCTAATAATAGTAAACCTATTTTAACATAGATTAACTTGATTTTCAACCAGCGTGGTCATATTTCTTACGTGATGTTTATACGGAATTTCAGGGGATTTTTACGTGGGCGTATTGGAGATAGGGAATGACATGCAGCAGGTAGATCACCGCACACAGATAAAATCGAGGATCACGCGGAATCCGCTTCTCAGTGAAAATAGCGGCTGCATTCTGGCGCAGGAAAAAACCCAGGGAAACCGCGAACAGGATAAACAGCGTAATCCGCCCACCCCAGGTCATGTTTCCGGCGGCCTGATAACCCACCTCGATGAATATATAGGCGAAGGCTTGCCCGCCCAGGAAGATCAGCCATGCCACATTCAGAATCAGATTGTTCCACGCGACTTTGAAATAGGCGAGATAGACGGCCAGCGGGAACACAATTGAGGCTGCGAGTCCCAGCACAAGCTGCGGGATCGTGAAGTTCCAATAGGTCAGGAATAATGCCAACGGCGCAATGCCAATACCGGTAGGCTGCTTCGAGGTATAAAGCGTAGATGCGGCTCCAGGGGCATAAGCGCGCAGGTACTGCCAACCGAGCACGGCGATGGCCGGGACGATAATCCCGAAAATCAGCAGTTTGCGGTTAATTGGAATCGGTTTGATGAGCTGGAAACCGAGCACTACGACAGCCGCGGGCATTAAGGCCATCGTATAATTCGGTTTGGTGAGCGTAGCGGCAGCGACAGCAGCACCAACCCCCAGCACAGCAAGCCAGCCGCGCTGCGGTAACTTTGATAGCCAGCGGGCAACACCAAGAAACGCCAGCAGCGCAAATGGTTTTAATACGATCAGCGTCGGGCTGTTGAACATATTCATCGGGATGTCGGGTCTGCCGATTAAGGTGTTCACTGGATTGCCAAAATTGATGAGCGGTACGACACACCACAGGCTCAAGGTGAGTGGAACGTAAACCACCAGTTGTCGAATTTTAGAACTGCTCACTTCGCCCACAATCGATTTGAGAAGCCCGTATAACGCCACACTGCCGAAACCATAGGCCAGCAGCAGCACAACCAGATTCGAGTCGATCAGACGCACGCCGAATAACGCTGTGCCACTGGCTCCCAGCAGATAATAAAGTGGATGAGGTGGAAGCGCCGTCAAATCCCCGGTATCCAATATGATTTGCTGGTAGCGTAAATGAATGGCGTAATCGGAACCGGTCTCCATTGCGATGCGGGTGACCGGCCAGAAAAGGATGACACTCAATATGAAGACCACGCCCGCAGTCCCGAAAAAGCTGTAGGCCACGCCCGCCAGACCGCCTGCAATCAGAATCCATAAGCCCATAATCACCGGGTTGGTGTATAACAATTCCTCTGCGAGACGGTAGTGTTTGTCCGTTCCGTCCTGCAAGGTGAGGTTCATCGTCGGCAGCATATCGGTGTTGCACATGATCGTCGTATCATGCCCCACATGCCCTTGCCCGTTAATGGTGACAGCTTGAATCCCTTCTAAGTCCCACTTCAAGCCCACACACTGGCCGGGAAACAACAACCGAGACTCACTGGATTCGAAATGTACGATTGCTTGGCCGACGGTGGTATCAAAAATATAGGGAATAGGATGCAGGTACAGATAAATCAGCGGCAGCGCAGCAATTAACGCAATCGCGCCAAATAAAGCAGCCCCGCGCAAACGCGACGATAAGCCTGTCTGCATAGGCATCTTGATTTCATTGGATGTTGCAAGCACTAATTGGATACCCCATCGGTCAACCTGCGAAATAAGGTGCGTATTTTATCATGAGGCAGATGGATATGCCTTTATGAAAAGATCATGTGGTTTTCACCATAGTTTTTGCGCGTGTAAATGCGTTACAATACGACCTTATGTCCAAACCAACACTTCCCCCACCTACTCTAAATGAAGTTGGCGACGTGGTTGCAAGTTCAGCGTCGACCCCGGTGGCTGATAAAAGCTATGACCAGTCGCATTTCCCCGATTTGTTCGCGGCTGAAGATCGCCACTTCTGGTTTCAGACCCGCAACAAAGTGATTTCCACGCTGGCGCAGCAGTTGATGGCGGACTATCCGGCTGGCTACCGCTTTTTGGAAATCGGATGTGGTAACGGCAATGTACTAAAAGAACTCGAACGGGTTGCCACCAACGGCACGGTCATCGGCATTGATTTATTTGCCGAGGGACTGCGTTTTGCCCGTTTGCGTGTGTCCGCGCCGTTGGTGCAGGCCGATATTTTTAACACGCCTTTTAAGGTGGCGTTTGAGATGGTCGGCATGTTTGACGTGCTCGAACATTTGCAAAACGATGTCGATGTGCTGGCTCAGGTTCGGACGATGCTGGCTCCCGGCGGCGCGCTCATGCTGACCGTACCGGCTTTTAAATCGCTGTGGAGTTATGCAGACCGCAACGCCAACCATAAGCGGCGTTATGAACGGGCCGACCTGGAACAAAAATTGACGCAGGCGGGTTTCCAGGTCGATTTCGTCAGTTATTATATGATGAGCGTTTTTCCGCTGGTGTGGGTCGGACGTAAGCTGGCAAACCGCGCCCTGCGCCTATCTGATAACCCACACGAGTTAGAACGTTCGATGTTTAGAAACGAATTAAAAATCCGGCCTGGGATGAACCAGATCATGTATCAGGCTGTAGCGCAGGAAATTCCATTTCTGGCACGCCGCCGTAACCTGCCGTTTGGGACATCCCTGATCGCGATTGCACGCCGGATTTAACACTTCTGCTCTCGATTTGTCTCCTGTCCGGCGTTACAATACGAACATTATGCCAACGCCATTCACTCACCTCGAAACCGCCCAACGCCTGCTGCAAGATGACCAGATTCCGCAGTCCATCCGCGATGCGCTGAATGCGGAATGTCCAGCGTTTTTGCTGGGCAATATTGCCGCCGACGCCCGCACCGAATCCGGCATGAAGCGCGAAGACACCCATTTTTACAGCTACGACAAAGGCATCAGCGAGCATCCCTGGCGTGTGATGCTGCAAACCCATCCCAGCCTGGAAACGACGCACAGCTTGGCGCAGCGGGTGTTTCTGGCAGGGTATGCCGCACACTTGTCGATGGACGAGTGGTGGTCGCTGCACATGCTGGGGCCACATTTTGCCAACCGCGAATGGGCGCCGCGCCCGCAGCGATTCCTCATGCTGCACATCATCCTCATTTATATGGACGAGCGCGATCACAGCCAGTTGCAGCCCTGGCAGTATCAGACGCTGGAAGCCGCGCAACCAGAGGATTGGACGCCGTTCATGAGCGATACAATCCTGCGCGATTGGCGGGATTTCATCGCACGGCAGATCAAGCCAGGGAACGCCAGCGAAACACTTGATGTGCTGGGCAGCCGGGTCAATATGCAACCAGCGGAGCTGCGCGCGATCCTGGACGATCCCGAAAAGATGCAAAACGATCTGTGGCAGCACATTCCGCAGACCTTATTGGCCGAGATCGAGGCTGATATGTACCGGCACGCCCGTGAACAAATGCTGATCTATTGGGCGGAGTCGGATAAAAGCAGTAGAGAGTACAAAGTTCGGAGTACAGAGTAAATGCAACCTGATTTACGGCGACGGGCGCTGATCCTGGGCATGATTGTGATAGTGCTATTACTGCTCATAGCTTACTTGCAATTGATGTTGATTGGCGATCATTTTGAACTTACACCCTATGATTTAACCGCGACCTGGATTGCAGAGCAGAACGCGACGGCTGAAGGGTTTATCCGTCAAACACAAGCGGCGATGACACAGACACCTGTACAGTAATTACAATTCCCATTAAAGTTGGCGGCGTTGGCGAAACTGCCGCCGCGTTGGCGGGCGGGAAGCAGGAGAAGCGCCGCCGATTTGCGACTCCTGTGGGTAGGAAAATCGGCGGGAAGGCCGGGGAGCGCCACCGGGTTGGCGGCAGTGCGGCACGTATGCGGGAGTGATCCGCCGCTGTGGCGACATTCGCAAATGCCGCATTATTCGCCATAAAAGCAAAAGATTTTTCACCGCCATCCCACAGGGAGGCTTCGCACAGAACGCAGAGAAAAGCTAAGATCAGTTTAGCAGGGAATGACGCTCAAAGGTGAAACATTTGTTTGAACATTCGGTATGAGTTTATAACCGAAATGAGCTATGAGGGTTGGGAATGCTGGACAATCCAGATCACCAGACTCCAGGTGTTGGCGATCCCACAGACCAGCAGCAAAATACTGGCCGCCCACACCCCGGCGAAGGCCAGTGACCACTGCTCGACCACAAAACTCATTCCACCGACCAGCAGCAAAACATAGCTCAACGCCGGGAAAATAATTTGCGACAGCCAATCCCAAAGCGTGAAATCCCGGTACTGAAGCGCAACCTTCACCAACTGGCGTATATGACTTCGTGAGCGCAGCAGCCCCGCGATGCCGCCCAAAAACAAAATCACACCCAGGAACAAGGGTAGATAGTCCGGGACGAGCATGGTGCAGGCAATGAGCAGGGTGGAGGCAAAATAGATCACGCTGGGGGTAGCGAAGGCTTCCATCTGGCTGAGGGTTTGCTCGTTCACCAGGTGGATGCCCAGCGACAGCGCGACAAACATCAGGCCGATCAGTCCGGCTGACGCGCCGCCCACCATGAAGTAAAAATTTTGCCAGCTATGCAGTGTGGTGATGAAATCCATTAACCCCTCCCCCAGCCCTTCCCTGTGTATGGAGAAGGGGGCAAGAAAAAACGCGCGCTACAAAAATGTGAGCATACCCGATTATCCGTTAGGCATCTACACCTAAACACGAGATGCGGAGGGTAAACGCCCCTTTTGCGTCCGGTTGAGTGCTGCGGCGCGAGTCACAATAGTTGTGAATTATTTGGGGGACTGGCTTTATGACTCGTTTGCTGGCGATACTCACCCTTTTCGTGGCACTTTTTGTAGCGCATCCCGCATCTGCCCAGGTGCAACCAGATGTGTTCAGTGAAACGCTGCACATCGGGCGCGGTGCGGCGCTGAACGCCCAATGGCATCCGAGCGGCAAATGGATTCTGGTGGATACGGTCATAGGTGCATGGCTGTACAGCGATACGATGGAGGATGTCGCGCGGCTACCCGACATACGACTCGCCAAGTTCAGCCTGGATGGAACCGTCGTCGCCGGAATCGATTCTGCCAATCAGCTTACGATGTGGGGTTGGGACAATAGCACTTTCACACAATTTGCTGCTTATCCCAGCGACATGACTTACGTTACCGCTCTGGAATGGAGTCCTGATGGCACGCAAATCGCGACTCTGGATCAAAGCGGGCGCATCCTGGTTTGGGATAAGGTGGCGGCGGTATTGCAATTTGAGGTGCGGCTGAACGGCGCGACTCAAATTGCCTGGAGCAAAAATGGGAGCTATCTGGCGGCGATCAATTCGGAGAGTCAAGTCGTGATGGTATGGAATCATGAGGGAAATGCCATTTTCAACAATAACCCTCACGACTTTACTCGTGACGAAGCAAATATTGTCTGGCGAAACGATACCCAACTCATGCGACAGGTACAAAGTGATTTAAGTGATGGTCACATTTGGGATGTCTCCACTCAAAAAGACCTCGGCATCCACAAAATTGGTTACACCAGCAGTTACAGCCCAGATGGAAGCAAAATTGCAAATAGTTACGTTGGCGTCGTCTCTATAGTTGATGCGAGCACTGGTAACGCCTTCGTAACCGCGCAAATTCCTGATAGCTTCCCAGAACACTATATAGTGGCTTCAACCTCAGCCTGGAGTTTCGATAATCAGCAGGTGGCATTTGGAACGGTATCGCCGGATGTGGATGATACGAGCGATGTACTCATCATTGATGTGAGAAGTGGGAAAGTCCTTCACCAGCTTACACAATATTACCCGTCTGTAAAGTATATCTACTGGAGTCCTGATAATCAGAGACTTTTGGTTGTAGATGGCGCAAATCGTGTTTCAATAACTGCTTTAGCCGATGGAGTTACTTATGGAAGATATGGAACAGTCCATACCGAAGTTGGCTCGACGGCAGCCTGGAATACAGATGGGACACTCATCGCTGCGGCAGATACCAAAGGGGGATTCAATGTATGGGACACAATGGAAGGTGTATCTACAGCCTTTATGTATATGGGTGCTGCCCCCATTAAAATTGTCTGGCAGCCTCATGGGACACTGGTAGCCGCTCAAGTTGCGGATTGGTGGCGCTGGCGCAGTACCGATTACAGTATCTATATCTGGGATACGGCTCATGAACTGGATGATAATAATGCCCTGGTGACTATTCCGAATCAAGAAGTCGTCGCTGATATAGCCTGGAGTCCAGATGGGAAAACACTGGCAATCAGTGAGCGAAGCCGTTTTATCCGTTTGTGGTCGCCTGCTACACCTGATTGGGTACGCACGATTGATTTATGGGCGATAAGAGATACACCGAATATTGATTATACCAAAAGCATTAACACCATTGGCTGGAATCAGGACGGCACTATTTTAGATTTTGCCTTTGATAGTTCTGGTAATGGTGGCGGAGTCTGGTTAGTCGATGTTCCAGCGGGGAAAATGCTTGGAGGGGGCAGCCCACATTTTGATTCCGATTGGGCGTGGACACCCGATAATCGCCTAGTGTGGGTCAATTGGGGACACTTTAGCCACGGCGCAAATATATACGAAAACCTACCTAACTGAGGGTGGGGCATCCAATCAGAGTAAATCCAGGATGGGTTTGACCTGGCCTAA
>JBDTNB010000039.1:0-46337 GCA_039933955.1 Chloroflexota bacterium | reverse complement strand
CCAAAATCTTCTGGACGAGTCCGCAGGCGCTCCTCGTGAAAGGTCGCCGCCTCAACCCCCGAAATAAATCGGCTCGTCTCCCGTGTATCAAAACTGTGATATGGCAAATACGAGCTTCTGACCGCTCCCAACCCGACCAAGACCTGCGCGGCTTCATCTACCGCTTGTCGGATTGCGGGTTCAGCCTCGTCGAATAAGTCATCGTGCAATACGCCAATGCGCAGACCTTTTATGCCCTCATTTATGTGCGAGACATAATCATCCACCGGGACATTCGCCGAAACAGGATCACTTTCGTCCCATCCGGCAGTCGCTTGCAGCAAAATCGCGACATCTTTGACCGTCCGCGCCATTGGGCCAGCATGATCCAATGTCCAACTTAACGGGACAACATTGCTCAGGCTGACACGCCCATAAGTCGGCTTTAAGCCCACAATCCCGCACAATGCCGCCGGAATACGGATGGAACCCCGCGTATCACTGCCGAGCGCCCCCATACACAGACCTGCCGCCAGCGCTGCCGCCGAACCGCCTGAAGACCCTCCCGGTGAACGAGCCGTATCCCAGGGGTTTTTGCACGCGCCAAAATGGGCATTGTCATTGATAACTCCGAAAGCCCACTCATGCATATTGGTTTTGCCGACAAACACGCTGCCCGCTTTCCGCAGCTTATCAACAACCGTGCAATCGGCTAAATCAACAGTATCCCGCAGAAACTTCGAGCCAGCCGTTGTCGCCACATTGGCGAGTGGATATAAATCCTTCAGCCCAATCGGGATGCCATGCAATGCACCACGATAATTCCCTCGGCTAATTTCACTTTCAGCAGCACGCGCCTGTTCCAGCGCAATATCGTGTGTGACCGTGATAAAACTATTCAACAACGGATCAATTTTCTCGATTCGTGCGAGGTGTACTTGCGTGAGTTCTACTGGCGAGAGTTGATTGTTGCGGATCAAATCGGCGGCTTCGGCAATTGCGAGGAAATTCAGGTCAGCGTTCATCAAAATCAAACACCCTCTTCGCTCAAAATTGAAACAAATGTTTCACTTTTGGTCAACTTTTTATGATATGATTGCTCTAGGATTGCAGTATCCTGGCTATGTCGCGCTTCCGCTTTTCGTTTTTCTTGCTCGAATGATTTGGATATGAATGAACTGGAATGATGGCTCTCACAACGCGAAACTACCGTCCCTATGTCCCATCTGTCCTTGATGGTTTTCGCATTTCGCGGCGACAGTCTCCCCTATTCCGGCTGTGCAAATGCGAAATTTGCACAGCGGCAGATGGATCGCCTATTCTCGCCATTTTCGCGCAACAACGGCGGCGCTTCTCGTGCTCCCCGCCGTTCTTTCTCGCCCACTTGGCGGTGCTAACCGGCGTTCCCGCACGCTACAACGGCGACAATTTGCGAATTTAGTGACTCAAAACCACTTCATTGCTCAAATGTCGCCAATTCGGCAAAGCTGGTTTTCAGCGCCGGATACAATCCGCCGAAGATCGGATACAACCGTTCGTAATCCGCTATGGCTTCCTTGCTAGGTTCGATTTGATCGACTTTGCGGATCATATGCGCGCAAGCAGTCGGTACATCCGGCCATTCCCCTACCCCAACCGTCGCCAGGATCGCTGCGCCAAAAGCCGCGCCCTCGCTGGTATTGATGGTGTAAAGTGGAATACCCATAATGTCGGTGATGAGCTGACGCCAAACCATGCTGTTGACCGCGCCACCGCTGACTACCGCTTCCGAAGGGTTGACTCCGAGTGCCCGCAAAAGTTCCAGTTGGTCGCGCATTCCAAAGGCGACACCTTCCATAACCGCGCGAATCATGTGCGGGAGGCCATGCCGTAAAGTCAGGCCCACAAATGCACCCCGCGCATACGGGTCGGGATGAGGATTGCGTTCGCCCGTCAGATAAGGGGCAAAAAGTAAGCCGAGTGAACCACGCGACACAGATTCAGCATGTTGATTAATTTCGGGATAGCTAAGGGTTGGGCACAATTCATCATGCAGCCAACGCAAGCCGCCTGCCGCGCTCAACATCACACCCATATGAAACCACGTACCGGAAATCGGCCCACAAAACGTATGCAAACGTCCGTCGGGTTCCGGCGCATAATGATCGCTGATAGCATAAGCCACCCCGGATGTGCCAACTGTCAGGCTGCACTGCCCGAAGGAGACAATACCGTTGCCGACACCGCTGGCCGGTTGGTCGCCCGCGCCGCCCACAATCGGCGTGCCCGCTTTCAGGCCGGTTTCAGCAGCCGCAGCCTCGCTCACATAAGCGCAAATATCGGACGACTCACACAATTCCGGCAGCCATGCGCGCGGAATTTCGAAGGCCGCCAGCACTTCATCTGACCAGGTGCGTGCGCCGACATCCATACAGCCGAAACCAGAGCCATCAGCGACATCAGTCACAAACGCGCCGCTCAAACAGTAGCGAATATAATCCTTTGGCAGCAAAACATGGGCAATTTGTTGATAGATTTCCGGCTCGTTCTGCTGCAACCAACGAATTTTAGGAGCCGTGAAACCGGGCAGCATCCGCGTCCCGACGATCTGGAAAAGCCGTGCCGCCCCGACTTTCTCGGTGACTTCTTCACACTGCGGGCCGCTGCGTTGGTCGTTCCACAAAATCGCAGGCCGCAAAGACCGTCCCTGCGCGTCCAGTGATGTCAGACCGTGCATTTGCCCCGTCAGGCCAATCGCGGTCACTTCATCAGCCGGGATTTTTTGCAGCACATCGCGGATGGCGCGACTTGTCGCCAACCACCAATTTTCGGGGTCTTGTTCTGACCAGAGTGGGCGCGGTGTCGAAAGGTCGTGCGGATGACTTTGCGAGGTCATGACCGCCCCTTGCGCGTCAATGACCAACGCCTTTGACGCGGTTGTGCTAACATCAATCCCAATGAAATATTTTCCCATGTAAGCTTTCCCTAAGGTGTGTTATTTTATGCGATGGTAAGTGTATTGAATGCAGGGCGGGCTGTCAAACACCGACGAACCCCCCAATTTTGCGTCTTTTTACCATTTTTATAGCAACTTCCCGCAGACTATCTGAGCGTATGCCTGTATAATAGTACCTGTATTTGGAGGTAAAATCCTATGCAATGTCCTAACTGCCAACACTGGAATGAACCAGGCTCGCGATTTTGCGAAGAATGCGGCTTTGAATTGGCGAACGTACCTGAGGAAGCAGTGCAGGTTTCCGTGAAAACGGCCAGCCCAGCTACCATTCCTGAAGCATCAAACCCTATTCCCGACCCATCGCCGCAAAATCTCGTTCCAGCCGATTCAGCAGCACCATCTACACCGTATGCGGGTGCGCGGATGGTCATGGATTCGAGCGGGTCAATATTTAAGCTCGGTGACGCAACAGTAGTCGGGCGTGAGGATGCCAGCATCCAAATTGACTTTGAGGGCTATCCCGATGGAAAATATATCAGTCACCGTCACGCCCAAATTGTCCGCATGAATGGCAAATACTATATCGAGGATTTGGGAAGCTCGAACCATACCTGGGTAAACGATATTAAGCTGGCATCGGGGCAATCCGAGCCGCTCAAAGATGGCGACAAAATCCGCTTCGGCAAAATCGAGCTAACGTTTCACGAATAAAGTGAGAACAAGAGAACAAATCACATGAGCGCAAACGCGCAGCAAAAAATTGAATGTCCACATTGTCACAAAATGACATCTACCGAAAGCGGCTTTTGTGACGAGTGCGGGCTTGAACTCGCCACGCAAGCGATAAAACCGGTCACAGCCGCGCAGTTGATGGCCTCTGGTGCGCTGGATATGACAGACCGTTCCAAATGCCCCTACTGTGGTCATGCGCTCCGCCCCAATGCCCGCCACTGTCCCAACTGTGGCAAAAAGCTCACGCAAGCCAAAGTTGAAGCAGCACCCACCACTAATGGGCCGCCAAGCGCTCTGCAAACAGGTTTGGTGATTGCAGATCGTTATGGTCTGGAAGGTGTATTAGGCGAAGGCGGTATGGGTCGCGTCTGGAAAGCCTTTGACCGCAACCTCAACAAATATGTGGTCATCAAAACGGTCATCACACCCGACGAAGGTTTGCGCAAGGCGTTACAGCGCGAAGCCCAACTGCTCATCAACATCCGCCATCCCAACATCGTCGCAGTGATCGACTTCTTCACTGTCGAAAACGAATTATGCTACGTCATGGAATATGTGCAGGGGCCAAGCTGGGCGGACGAAATCGAAGAACCCGGCACACGCAAACTGGTGCTGCCCATGTCCGCCGAACAAGCCCTCCAGCGTGTAAAAGGCTTACTGCCCGCCTTCAAATATCTGCATTCGCTCACACCGCCGGTCATCTACTGCGACTTTAAAGCTTCGAACGTCAAAGGCATGACCCTGGCAAACGGCGACCATATTGAAGTGCTGATGGACTTTGGCACGGCTTATTTATACGATCCCGATGTGCCGCCCAAACCAGCGCGTGGTACACCCGGTTATCATTCACCGCAAGCCGCCCATCCAGATTGGCGCGACGACTATTTCACCATCGGGCGCACGATTGCTGAACTCATCGGTATGGCTGAAATTCATACCGAGCAGTATCGCTATACCCTCACCCCGGCGGATGAGTTCCCCTGGACGAGCTATGACGACTCGCTGCGCTATTTTGTGGAATGGTTGACCGCTCAGGAGCGTGAAGATCGCCCGCAAAACGTCGACGAAATCCTGGCCGAAATCGACGGCGTGATGGGTTATGTAAAAGGCCAGCAACCAGATGTGCGTGCGATGGCAAAACACCGCGAACATGCCAATTTTTCCGGCGTCACCCTGGAAACCATGCGCTCTGGAACCAACACGGGCGTGGTCAGCGGCACAGTCAAAATCGAACTCCCCGAAGTCCCAGTCACAAATCCGGCATCAACGGTGTTGTTGAGCGCACAGGAAGCCTATCAACAGCGGAATTTCACCCGCGCACTGCTATTGGCAAATCAGGCCATCAACAATAACGGTGGCGCAGCAGCCTATATCCTGCGCTCGCTCGTGCATAATCAGAACGGCGACTTGAAACAAGCTGAATCCGATTTGCAACAGGCCAGACGCTTGTCTGATCCGCAGGTACAGTGGGAAATGCTGCTCGCTGAAGGACAATTCCTGGAAAATGGTGGTAAATTCGATGAGGCCGCTGACCGCTACCGCCGCATGATGGCGCTGAAACCGGGCGACCATCGCGGGCGTTTGCTGCTCGCTGACTTATACCGGCGCAGTGGCAACAGCCAGCAAGCGATCAGTGAATATCGAGCGATTATCCAGGCCAAACCGAGCGTCGGGCCTGCCTATATCGGCGCATCGAAAACCTATCTCGCCACCAATCAGGTCGATGAAGCCATCCATGTACTCGAAACCGTCAGCAGCCGCAATACGAGTTACAATGACGTGCTGCTGGAATTGATTGACTTGTACAATCAGAAAGCAGGCGATGGCGATCTGCCCAGCCTCGAACAAGCCGCGCGTGCCATTGAAGTATTGGAAGAAAACGGTGTCGAATCCCGCGCCTTTTACCGACTGTTGGGCGAGTTTTATTACACTGCTTTCCATGTGGCGCAGCACTCAAAAACCTTCCCACAAGTCACCTGGCCTGATCCTAAAATCAAATCGCTGTCTGACCTGTCGAGCGCCAATGAACGCGCATGGCGTGAATATCTGGCGCGGGCTGAAGATGCCAACCGCGATGACATCATCAACAACCGCATCATGAACGCGCGCACCTGGGCAGTATTATAGGAGCATCGGAAATGACCAACTCATTCGGTTTTAAGGTGTACTACAATCCCAATATCAGCCCCACCGCGAACTCATTCTGGGGTGTCGTTTCGATTACGGCGAATGAAGCCCAACAGCAAGCCCAGGACACCGCCATCTCCCTGATTTGCGATGTATCCGGCTCGATGCAGGGTAACAAGTTCAATTCGATGGTCGATACCGTTGAAGATTTGCTGGAACATGCCCCCGATGGCGTGATGCTGCATATTGTGGTCTTCGACAACACGGCCAGCGAAGTCCTTCCCATGACTTTAATCCAGCCAGGAATGAACCGCGCGACGTTAATCGACTCCTGGCGCAAAGCCATGAAACGAGTTCACATTTTCGGTGGCACGTCGATGTCCACCGGAATCAAAGAGGCGATTTCCGCTCATCAAGCCATCCCCGGCAATGTCGCCCGTTATGGGATTTTTCTCAGCGACGGTAACAATACCGAGCCTGAAGGTGAATTAACAACAGCGGTCAAACAAGCCGCAGATATGCAGATGCATTTATGCGCCTATGGCTATGGCAGCGATTGGAACCCTGAACAATTAACTCTGATGGCGCAAATCACCCAGGGTTGGATGCCGAAAGCTGTCCCTAATCCATCTGATTTACAGCAGGAATTTGGCGCGTTGGTGGCGCGCATGTCAAAAACCGTCGCCAGCGATGTAGCCCTGCAATTATGGACACCGACTGACGCAAAAATTTTATCGCTGTCGCAGGCTTACCCCGATTGGGTGCGGAATGAAGCCGCGCCGATGCAGGATGGGCATACCTGGGTTGTACCTGTGCCGCCCATGTCAAGCAAAGATCATCGCGACTTCATTGTGCATATCGAACTCGCCAATGTAGGCGCGAAAGTCGTGGCCTGCAAACCATCGATTGTCTATGCGTCCGGCAATCAGCGTATCGAAGAAAAAGGCGATCAATCCACCTGGATGATTTTGCAGCAAACCAACGATGCTGCCCAGTATAATCAGGTGCATCCGGTGGTCGCAGGTTATCTGGGTCAAGGACAGCTTGCCGCCTCAACCCGTGCGATGACCGAAGCGCTAGCCTCCGGCGATCAGAAAACAGCGGAACGCCATCGTACCGAAGCGCTGGAAATTGCTCAGGCTGTCGGCAACCGCTCCATGACAGAAGTGCTGGAAGCGGCGGGAACCGGCAGCGAAATCGCCCGTAAGACGGCTGCTCTGGGTACAGCCACCGTCAGCCTGACCGAAGAAGAATAAGGTGATGAAACCACTCACCCCGCGCAAACCATGCCCAGCCTGCGGACATGCCAACAAAATCAACGCCAAAGTGTGTACCCAATGTGGTCACGCATTTGTGCTCATTGGTGCGGATGGGACTATCCGCAAAGCCTGTTCGGCCTGCGGACATGCGAACCGGCTGACCGCGCAGGTATGCAGCCAATGTGGACACGCTTTCGCCGGGTTACGGCCTGGGAAATTACTGCGCCGAAAGTGGTGTCCCCAATGCGGGACAGAGCGCAAACTCGGCGCAAAAGTCTGTACCCAATGTGGTTTTCATTTCAAAACTGCCCCGGCAGAGGCGCCGGTTGTGCCAGCAGCCAAGCCGCCAATTGTCCTGCCCCCTACCCCAGACAACCCGGCTGTGCTGCCACCCCAAAAATCTCACGCCGGATTGGAGGGGGAACCATCGCCCTTTGTATCTAGTGACGAATTAGACCGTCTGCGCGGGTCGGGGCCATATAGTCCCAGCCTCGTTGAACGTATGACTTACCGCCTCACCAGGAAAAGCAATTCATGATTATTCAGCAGTACAACCAGGCTTCCATCGAACATCTTGAACGCTGCGAGGATTCAATTGTTGTCTTTAATGGTGATGGCGGATTTGCCCCAGTATTCGCGGTGATTGACGGTATGGGCGGGCATCAACACCAGGACGCCGACGGCAAAATGGTCACGGGCCGGGAAGCATCGCAATTGGTACGCACAGTCCTGATTGAAGATTTGCAACATCTTCCTGTCGATGCCGAAGCCTCACCCGACGGCGCAATCGAAACCAAAGTGATTGATGCCGTGCATCGCGCGCACCATGAATTGCTCCAGGAACTCAACCACAGCGACACTTTGCCCGCCCACAAGCGGGTTGGCGCGGTGCTCACCGTAGTGGTGGTGTGTGAAAATGGCAAACGGCTCCTCGTGATCCAGGTCGGCGACACCCGTGCCTATTTGTTTAGTGAAGATGAACTCATCCAGTTATGCGCCGACGAAGACAATATCGAATATCTGGAACAACAGCATATCATCAGCCCGGAAGATGGCGCGAAAATCGGCGATATTTTGAACACCTTCGACGGCGTAAATGAACCGGAAGTCGAAGGCACAATTACCATCAATGGGCAGCCGTTTGAGCTTTATCTGGCGTGGCGCTGGTTTCTGGTCGGCAATTCGGCACTCAATATTCCTGGCGCAAATATCGTACTGAATGCCGTTGGCGTTTATCCCGAAAATCCTGTGCCGCAAACCTCGCGCATCGAAATTTCCGAAGGCGACATGTTGCTCATAGTCTCAGACGGCATTTACAAAAACCTTACCGATGCCGAAATGACGGGAGGCTTGAAGTCCGAGGATGATGCAGCCGTTGAATTAGGGAATGCAGCATTCACCCGCTCACAGGATCAAAATAATCGCAGGCGAACACCCGACGACATCTCCGCCATCGTCGTCAAATTTTAGAGTTCGCGGTAGCGATGATACAACCCGACGACGATTAGCACCATGACAATGATATAGCCGATAACACCATATAACCCTCGGTTAGCAGGGATACTGGCCTGTTCCTGCTTCCAAACATCATCAAAAACCGAACGATTTATCTGCCGTTCGTCAATAATCGCCTGCGCGAATTTCTGGAAAGCCTGCGTACCCACTTCACCGGTATTCAAATCCAGCGCGCCGGGAACGTCATTAGTATCAATCAGATTACGGAACTGCTGGTCAATCTGGCGATAAGTCAGATATGCAAGTCGTGCCTCTTCCAACTTGGCCGCCTCGCCCTTAAAAGTCACATTCCCCACCAGCGGCACAATATTGCCAATCCGGGCGGAATCGGAAGCCGAAATCGAACGAGCACCCGCATCGACCACCCCATCAATAGTATCAGTCTTTCCAGGTGCGAGAAACGTCGATTCCATACATTTGGCCTGACCACAAATCCGCAGTTCAACCACCGCCATTGAGTCATCAAATACGGCATACCAATTGGTTGAGCGCTCTGGGAAAATCACGGCGGTACTTTCGGCGCGGTTGGCGAGGTTCGCGTCCACCAATACGCGCGAACTTGCACTGACGCTGAGGTACGAGTCGTTAATCATGACCCGAAGCTGCTCCGGTAAACTAAGGAGGTTGCCAAGCATCAAGAATGCCACCACCCAGGCCAGAACCATTGCAAGATCAATTCCCGGCGTGACATAACGACGAACTTTGCGCCGCAACCAGAACGACAAAACGGTCAGCCCCACCGACAGACCAATCACCAGCACGGCGAGGATGCCTGCCTGAATGGTCATCTTGCTTCCAGCCTGGTTCCCAGTTACCACCATACCGTCAAAATTGAGAGCTTCTAAGGTTTCCAATGAAGGGATAATTTGATTACGCAAGTGATCGTCGGCGAACAGATATTGTTTCCGCGCCAGAGAAATATTGCTGCGCTGCGCCATCAGGTTGCTGATATGACGCCAGTAGCGGCTGTAGGTGTAGGTATCGGCGACGTTGAATGCTGTGCGTTCGGCATCTGTCTGCACGTTGCCTTTCAGGACAAACATTTGATCGCGATAGCTGTGAAAATCACGAAAAATTGAAATCAGCGCCTGTTCAAAAATGGGATTATCGGGGGTGAGCGCCGTATAGTCCGCCGTTGCCTGACTGGTACTTGCCAGATATTCCAGCGCCGATTCAGCCGCATCCACGTTGGCGCTGTTGACGACGGCAATTTCGCTAAACAGGTTATAGGAAATCCCATAAGCATTCACGGCCTGGATAATGACTAGCACAGCCACAATCAGAGCGGCTACCCCGCCAATAATGAGTTTATAGCGACTTTGTAAACCATCCGCGCTGGATCGAGCACGAGTGGCAGGCTTAAGCGTTGGAGATGCAGCGGACATCATTCACCTCATTTATTCGGCAAGGCAACATGAGTAGTATTATGCCACGAATGACCGTTTCGGGTTCCACCCAATTCTATGGGCAAGATTATACCTGCAATTACAAATGACTGGGACTATTGTAGGCACTACCCCATACAAGCCGCAATACATTAAGCTTCGGTTTTGATAGAACCAGATTAGTCAGATTGTTTTGGGAGGGTCATTAAGCTGATTAAACGCTCATCTTTTTGGAGTTTGAGCGCGCGTTGGGGTTTGTCGAAATCATCCTGGAGGACTTGCATATCGAGAGGGAGGATGCGCTGCGAGGTCACAACCCAGATGGGCTGTCGTCCATCCCATAAACAAACAGTCTGTAGCGAGCGTTTTGCAAACACTTTTTCGCCGTTGGTGTTCAAAGCTCCAACCAGCGGAATATCGGTTGAAGAAAGCACTGTCAAATCGCCATCATCCGCCGCCAACAAAAAGTATTGCGGCTCCTGGATTGCCCAACCGCCGATGATTCGTTCCTGCGGTGGCACACTCATCAACCGGCCTTCAAGCTGCCCTATCGCGCGGGTATTAATATGCAGTGCTCGCCCGGTTGAAGTGAACAATACCAATTCATCGCCCTCGAGGGCGGTCATGAGCACGACAGGATCACCTTTCAAACGTGCAGGCTGGTAGGGTACGCTTTGTTCCAGGCGCGCCATCAAGGGTTCGGCTTTTGAATTGCGGAAATAACCAGAGGTCGTTATCAGGAAGCCGAATTCGGCCCCAGGCTGCGGCGTCCAACTAAAAATTGCGCTGACATATTCGTCACCAAACGCATCCTGCTGCAATCCTTCGACCTCGGCTAAATCGAGTCCAATCTCAGTCATGCGCGCCAATTCACGAACGGTTTTACGGATAAAACGGTACTCCGATGTACACAACAATACCGGATCATCAGGTTTAGCGCTGAGGACAGCGGTCAAATTTTCAGATGGAATGCCTAATATATCGGGACTCATATCATTCGCAAAAGTCTCCACCAATTGGGTTGCCGCACCAATTTGATGACCGTCGCTGAAGCCAATCAAGGTCACGGCTTGTTGATCGCTGTGGGCAGTCTCAACCAGGGCGACAAATTTTTTCATCATGTCAAAATCGACAGCGGGGATACCATTTTGGGTCGTACTCTCGATGTGGTCATTGAGCACATAGTCTGCTTTATGATGAACTTCGGCCTCCATTTCGCCCTTTTCGATGCGATGGGCGATGATACCCAGGCCAGAGGTCACACTACTGAAGATGTCGATGCTGCCCACTTTATCCGCACCAAACCGGCGTCCCAACAGTTCGATAAAAGCCGGGATTTCGGATGAACCGCCCGTGCGAATCACACGGTCAATATCATTAGCAGTCAGCCCAGCCTGATCGAGCACGGTATCCAAATAGGCGTCAACCGTTTCGATGTCAGGGCGGAGGATACGCTCAAAATCTGCCCGCGTGATCGGCTCATACACGTCAAAATCCTGGGCATCCAACCGGATTGATGTGCTGGCTTCCGAAGACAACCTGCGTTTCACAGCCTCAACGGTGTCATACATTTTCAGGCCGTAGCTGCTGGAAATCAGATTGCGGAGCGCACGGATTTGGCGCGGGCGTTCGGCTGTCCGCTCGATGCGCTCAATTGCTTCCAGCGTTTCGGGCTTTTGCAGCAGCAGCATGTCTTGCCAATTGGAGAAGGCTTCAAAAAATGAACTTGGCACGGGCAGCCGCTTGCCCTGCGAACGATAAAAACTGCCCTCGCCGAAATGTTTCGGCAGACGTTCGCGCACCAATTTCTGGTCAAATACGTCACCTGCGATAGGTAAACCACCGTTCGCCAGCACTTCGCGCCGACGCGGATCGCCCACGCGGACAACACTGATGTCGAGCGTACCGCCGCCAAAGTCAAAAATCAGCACATTTTGCGCCTTGTTGATGGTCGACTCGTAGTGGTAAGCAGCGGCAATTGGCTCATATTGCAGGTAAACCTCGTCGTAGCCTGCCCTGAAAGCAGCTTTCAGCAAGCGCTCGCGCGCTAGCTTATCATCCTGTGGATTGAGCGAATAACGCACAGGGCGTCCCAGCACAATTTTATTGACTTCATGACCCAAAAATGTTTCTGCGCGCTGCTTGGCGATATACAGATAGAGGGCAATGATGTCTTCGAGGAAATAGAAATGGGAACCGACCACTGTCCCTAGATAATTGAGCGACGACAGCGCCATTTTGAACGACAGAAATAAGCGCCCAGGTGCGAGAACATCTTTGTCGATATACACATCGCGGACGAAGGTTCCGATTTCGGCGAAAGTCAGCGTGATTTCGCCTACCCGGACTTTTTCAATGCTCACTGGACGATTAAGATTTTGTGCGTAGTAAGTATCAATCGCCCCGCGCCCGATATAGACCTGACGGTCATTGGTGATATACAAGGCTGTGCGAGCGACAGCCGCGTTCTGATTGGATGGATCAATGGGAATAAGCTGCAATCGCTGTCCATCATAGACGGCAATTCCGGAATTAGTCGTGCCAAAATCCATGCCGATCACGCAGATTCCTCCTCTAATATTGTTGTCGGGAAACAGCAGACAAAATGGATGCTATTGAGTATGGCGGAAGGTTCAGAACGGGCAATTATAGTCCAGCGCGAAGCTGAAATATAGTCCAAATTATGCAAGTAGATTGCTCAAGTCGATTTGAATGAAGTGGCTACAACCACAAATCAAATACTTTGAGCAGCATTTCCGGGCGATGCCAGGGGATGTCGTGGACAGTATTATGCATCCAGGCCACATTGACCTTTGCCAAATTTTGCATGGCATGAGTGGTATAAGGCTGCATTTCATTGAGGGCTGAGTCCGCATCCACAGCATTAACGATCAGAACCGGACATTGAACCCGCGAATAATAATTTGTGGGTTCGAATGACCACAGGGCATAGGCTATTTGCATGTGATTGTCGTATGCCAAATGAGCGTGTACGTCTGCTGGATTGCTGGTGTCGAAAATAGAGAGGGCTAACGGAAGCAATTCTGGTCGAAAAATATCACCCAGCCATTCATCGCGAATCATCGTTTGAATATCAGCTAGAGAGCGATTTTGATAGCGCGGTGGCGACATGCCCTTTTCAGCTTCATCCCAGGTCGGATAATCGTCGGCGATACGGTGAATTCCGCCATCCAGGAGTACAGCGCATTTAATTCGTTCTGGGCGAGTCGCCGCATAATAGAGTGTGGTATACGCTCCCCAGGAATGTCCGACCACAATTGGCAGCTCGTCAGCGACAAGCTTGTCTAGCAGCAGCTCTAAATCACGAGCGATAGTTTCAAAGTCATAGCCTGTGGGCGGTTTTTCAGAGAGGCCATGCCCACGTTGATCGACAGCATATACATGAAAATACTTAGTCAGTTCCGGCGCAATCAGGTCAAACATATGGCTGCTGGAGGCTAATCCATGCAGCAAAATCAGTGGTTGGGCAGATGCGCCGCCCCACTCCAGCACATGCAAAGGCACACTATTGCAGACTTCCCAACGTTCGGTGAATGAATCCATTAAAGCCATGCCCCGTCCAGCAAATTTGCGCTCCACGTCAAAAAATGGTAGCCTCTTATTATGAAACACTATTTTTCCGGCGGCCAATTTCGGTCTTGTCACTGTAGGGGTACGGTGTGCGATTTTCAATCCCCAGGATGAGGATGTCCGTGCAGCCATTTGGGTTGCAACTGCTCCGAAATGTGAAGAGCGAACCCTCCTGGTTCGTTCTTTTTGTTTCCAGCATATTTAGAATCTGAGGTTCACAAAAGGAAATGGGAGGTTCGTAATGGTTTCACGAAAGTTGCGTTCGACACTTCTACTGCTGCTTATTGTTGCACTACTCAGTTTGTTGAGTGTCCCGTTCACCGCTGGGGCGCAGGATGCAGGCACGATCACCTGGTCAATTGAAGGCAAAACCGATCTGGCCTCGCTCGACCCGGCCAAAGCCAGTGATTCGCAGGATTTTACGGTGGTCGGATTGATTTATGGTGGTCTGGTTCGGTTGGATGGCGATTTGCACGTCGCGCCGGATGTGGCAGAAAAGTGGACTGTTTCTGACGACGGAATGACCTATACTTTCACGCTGCGCGAAAATGCTAAATTTTCGGATGGATCAGCAATTACGTCCGCTGACGTGATCTGGTCACTCACGCATTCCCTCGATCCGAGCACAGGCGGGTGGACGGGGCCGTTCTATCTGTCGAATATTGTTGGTGCGGACGACATCGCTAACAGTAAAGCAACCGAATTGACCGGAGCCAAAGCCGTTGACGACCACACCATCGCCCTGACGATTAAGCAACCGTCGGCTTTCTTCCTCAGCCAACTGACATTCGGCTCGGCGAAAATTGTCTCGAAAGCCGCAGCAGAGGCTAACCCCGATAGTTGGTCGGAGAAGCCGTTGTCCAGCGGGGCATTCGCCGTTGACCAATGGAATCACGGCCAAAATCTGGTGCTCATCCCGAATGCGAATTACTGGCAGCCCGCCGCAATTTCCAATCTCACCCTGCCCTTCTACCAGGACAGCGAAACTGCGTACCAATTGTACCGCACCGACCAACTGGACATCATGGGCAGCCAGCAAAACGGCGTCCCGGCAGCACATGTGCCGGAAGTAAAAGATTTGCCGGATTTTAAAACGGCGTCATCGTTTGCGGTGCGCTATGTGGGCTTCAACAATGTAATCGCGCCATTCGATAATGTGGATGTGCGGCGCGCATTCTCCCTAGCGATTGATAAAGCAACGCTTGCGAATGACGTACTTGACGGAACGGTCACGCCTACGGATCGTATCCTGCCCATCGGCATCCCTGGCTCCGAGCTACCTGTCAAGGGATTAGCTTTTGATCCGGCAGCAGCTAAAGCCGCATTAGAAAAAGCTGGACTGACCCCAGAATCGATTGGCCCGATTAAGATGACCTACGGCGTCGAAGGTGATAATGAGCGCGTCGTCACAGTCCTCCAAGCGATGTGGAAAGAAAATCTGGGCGTGAATGTCACGCTAGAACCACTGGAACTCTCGACTTTCAGCGCGCGCTTGAATGAAACCGTTGAAACCCCGGAGACCGGTTTGCAAATGTACTACAGCATTTGGGGCGCAGATTATCCCGATCCGCAGAATTTTATTTCACTGCAACTGCACACCGATGTTGGCAATAACAACGGACATTGGTCGGACGCGAATTTCGACAAGCTGGTGGACGAAGCCGATATTCTGACGGGTGATGTCCAAAAACGCCTCAGCCTTTACAATCAGGCCGAACAAATCGCGGTTGATGAAGTGGGTTGGCTGCCACTCTACAATCCGAGCCTGAATGTGTTGATTAAGCCCTACGTTGGCGGAGTAGTCTTCACCGGACAAGGGTTGGTCATCCCAGATTATTCGGCGCTGACCGGGCGTCCGTCCGCGTAAATTTGGATACAATACGGTAAACTTTAACCAGGGATGGCCTATGCATCCCTGGTTTCTTTTGAGATGGTTTCACAACCGATTCTTAATTTATAGGCTGTATGGTTCAAGTGCTATGTCAAAGTTGGTACTGCGGCGTCTGGTCAGCCTGCCCTTTGTTATCTTCAGCATCACCTTCATCACATTTGTGGTCGGCTACTTAGCTCCCGGCGACCCAATTTTGACGATGATGGGCGCACGCCATGACCAACAAACCTATGATCGTCTGCGCCATCTGTATGGGCTGGATTTGCCCTGGTATCAGCAGTACAGCAACTATATGAGCGGCCTCGTACAAGGCAACCTGGGACTTTCATTCCGCTATCAGGGTCGTCCAGTTGCCGATCTGATTGGTGCGGGCGTTTCAACTTCGTTCACACTGGGTCTGACTGCTCTGAGTCTGAGTTTGATTATTGGCATTCCAGTCGGTGTCTTGGCAGCACTGCGTCAAAATACATTTGCAGACCGGGGCAGCATGGCAGTAATGCTAGCCCTGTACTCGATTCCCAGCTTCGTCCTGATTCCGATTTTCCAGTGGATCAATTACCAATTCTTTTTGCGCGGATGGCCGTCGCTTCCAGTTGCGGGTTGGGGCAAACCGGAACATTGGATTATGCCGGTGATTGTGCTGTCTGCGGCAAGTATGGGTTACATTGCCCGCCTGACTCGATCCAGCATCCTGGATGTTTTGCGGCAAGATTATATTCGCACTGCGTATGCCAAAGGTCTCACCCAAAGCCGTATCCACTGGATGCACGTTTTCCGTAATGCGTTACTACCTATCGTGACGGTGGTTGGCCCGTCGATTGCTTTCCTCGTCACAGGAGCATTTGTGGTTGAGACATTATTTGCGATTCCGGGCATCGGCTTTGTGTCGATTCAGGCTATCGGTCAGCGCGATTATCCGGTGATTCAGGGAACGACGGTGATTCTGGCGATTGCGGTTGTGGTCATGAATCTCATCACCGATATGCTGTATGTTGTCCTCGACCCGCGTGTGAGCGTCAAAGCATAGGTTATTTAATTGGCTACCAAACTCGCGAGTCCTGCCATTCCTGAGATCGTGCCAGAAAAACAGCGTTTGGGATTGCTGCGTAGTTTCTGGCTGCGTTTCGCCAGCAACCGCCTCGCCGTGATGAGTATAGTCGGACTAATTATCCTCATTTCCATCGCGGTTTTCGGCCCCGGTTTGTATCCACAAGATGCAAATAAATTGGATTACGCGGCCATCAATGCCCTACCCAATCCTGCCCACTGGTTTGGCACAGATAATCTGGGACGCGATACCTTAGCGCGGTTGATGTTGGGACTGCGCGTTTCGCTCATCGTAGCCGCCTACGTTGAAGCCTTAAATATTTTACTGGGTGTATCACTCGGACTGCTAGCTGGATATTTCGGCGGTATCCTCGATGTGCTGGTCACGCGCTTGGCGGATATGCTGTTCGCGTTTCCAGGTTTACTGCTAGCGATTCTGGTTGCGGCAGCATTTGGCGCGCCAGTCACGGAACGCTTCGGTGGCGTCGGTAGATTGCTATTGGTCGCGGGATCGCTCAGTCTGGTCAGTTGGCCGTTGATGGCACGCTTCATCCGCAGCCAAACGCTAGTGCTGCGCGAACAGGATTATGTCACAGCAGCACGTTCGCTGGGGGCAAGCAATTTTCATATTATCAGCCGCCATATCCTGCCGAATGTGATCGGCCTGATTATTGTCAGCAGCACTTTGGATGTGGCGGGCGTGGTCGTCAATGAATCGGTATTAAGTTTGCTGGGGTTGGGCATTCAACCACCCGATCCAAGCATCGGCAAAATGATTACCGACGCGATTCCGTTCCTGGAAAATAATCCATTTCAGGTATTTTTGCCCAGTCTGGTGTTGATCCTCATCGTACAGGGCGTGTCATTTTTCGGAGATGGCCTGCGCGACGCCTTTGATCCACAAACCCTACCTTAACCTTGAAATCATCACTCAAAAATGGTACTGTCGAAACCTATGACTAAGCAAAATCGGCGCTTCCTGATTGGGACGCCGCGCCGCCGAACTGACCTCAATATTCCATCCATCAGCCTGATGTGGCCGGGGAAAGTTCCCAATGCATCTTCTGCATCGGCGAGTTGGGAAAGCGATTTAGGCTTAGACGACCTAACGCAAGCGCTCGCACCCGACAGAACCTATCAAACGTTCATCCGCAAAACATTGACCGCGCTGATTGTTGACACAGAGGTGATCGCGTGGCGGCAGGGCGTCACAGCCGATTTCATCAATAACCCAAACCTCGTGGAGCAGGCGCAGCAAATTTTGCCGCGTTTGACACATATGCGTCAGGGCACAAGCTTATTAGGAGCACGGCAGCGCAATCTACTGCTGGACACCGCCGACCACCTAGCCGAACTCGATTCATATGTGAGCATTGTCCAGCAGCTTCATGATGGTCTGGTTGCGTCAACGCTGGAATCGACAGCCCTGATTCAACTGCGCGATCATCTGGCGTTTCTCCTGGCAGATGAGGACTTTCAGTCCCTTCAACGTGACCTACCAGAACTGCGCGCACCGCTAGAAAATATTCGCAGCCTGACAATTGGTATCAACTTAGATGTCGAACTCCGACCTTATTCGGCGACGCTTATGGCGATTAACGACCATCTGGTCGGCGAACAAAATTCCATTTTGAACCGTCTTATCGGGATACGAATTGATGAAAACGATGAAGCCGGGATTGCCCCGCTGCATTACACACCCAGAGACCCGAATCAACGGCCTTTATCGCCGTTGTTCCAGGATTTAGATCGCATTTTGACTCAAGTCGCGCAGCCGGTAGCGAGAGCACTCAGCCGCTATGTCAAAGTGGGCAGCGCCAATATCGCCAGCCTGGAAAACGAACTGGCGTTTTTTGTGGGCGCGGCGAAGCTATTCCAGGAACTTGCCAAGCTCGAAATTGCTTTTTGCAGACCGGACATTGTCCCAATCCAAGAAACCATCACCGCAGTACATGGATTGACGAACATCGCCTTATGTATCAAAGCAACCGAGTCGCCGATCCCAAGCGATGCCAATTTCGGCGAGGACGGGCGCATCGCGATTTTGACGGGGCCAAATAACGGCGGCAAAACAACTTATTTACGCAGTGTGGGGCTGGCACAGGTCATGTTTCAGTCAGGGTTATATATTTCTGCCCGCGACGGACTCATGAGTCCAGTTGATAAAATTGCTACTCATTTTCCGGTAGCAGAGAGCCGCCAAGAGGGACGATTAGCCGAAGAAGCAACTCGCCTGCACAACTTATTCCAGCAGATAACAGCATACAGCCTCGTTTTGCTCAACGAGACCTTTTCCAGCACATCATCCGATGAAGCATTCTATCTGGCACGCGATATTATTTGCGGCTTGCGGGTCGTGGGCGTTCGCGCCATTTACGCGACACACCTCACCCAACTGCCCGAAATCGAAGCACAGGTTGAAGGCCGAAGCAAATTATTCAGTCTGGTTGCGGGCATCCAATTGACCGACAATGGACAGATTGCGCCCACGTTTCAAATTACGCGCGGATTACCATTGGGGCGCAGTTACGCGCAAGAAATCGCGCGCCATCACGGCATCAGCCTGGAACAAATTTTGCAGGCACGCTCGAACGGAACCTCAAAAACCAGCTAGTTTTTATCCTCGGCTATGAGATGGGATTCAACTTTTGATTAATCAGCAAACTTGTCTGGATTCGTTCCAGAAACAGTCACGCCGTTTGACTCGGCAAATTACAGCATTGTCAGAGCAAAGCCGCCGATTTTCGTGGCTGCGGTTTTGGTTCTTCCTGATCGGGGTTGGGATTACTATCGCAGCTTTTCGCTGGCTGGGAACCAGCGCCGGATGGGTCATTGGCATCATAAGTCTCGCTGGATTCTCGACACTGGTATACTTACACCGCCGACTTAAATCCGGGATTATGCGGCAACGCTTGTGGCTTCAGATCAAACAGGCGCAAATTGCCCGTCTGCAACTGGATTGGGGGCATATTCCCATGCCGACCAAGATTCTATCGCAGCCGCAGCATCCATTCGAAAGCGACCTGGATTTGATTGGTGAACGCTCTCTGCACCATCTCATTAATACAGCGACCTCTGTAGATGGGAGCAAACGGTTGCATGAATGGCTATCCAATACCAATCCCGAACTCCAGGTAATTTTGGAACGACAGCAATTGGTACAGGAATTATCACAGCTCCCCCTTTTCCGCGACAAACTCACGCTCTACAGCGCGATTACACGCGGTTCAATTGGCAAACAGTGGGATGGCAAAGCACTTCTCGGTTGGCTGCAAACAGAACGCACCAGCGGTTCTCTGCACCCTATCGTGATGATTCTGAGCATTCTATCGGCAGCGACGATTATTTTATTTGTGCTCAATAATGCCGGGGTCATTCCGCCACTGTGGCTTATTACCTTCCTGCCCTATGTAGGGTTATCCATCTTGAACATCGCCCGTATCGGCAGCTTGTTTGATGAAGCCATTAGTCTGGGCGAACAACTACGCGGCCTGAAAACCATTTTTGGTTATCTCGAAACCTATCCTTACACCAAACTTCCGCACCTGCGAACCTTGTGCGAACCCTTTCTTCGAGCGGACGATAAACCGTCAGCCCACCTGCTCCGAGTAACGCGATTAACATCGGCAGCGAGTTTACAACGTACTCAAATTTTGTGGCTGTTCGTCAATATCATCGTACCCTGGGACATTTTTTTCGCCTACCTGTTAGATCGAGGGAAGGCAGGCTTACTGCGGGTGCTACCCACATGGTTGGATGTCTGGTATAACCTGGAAGCCTTGAGTTCGATGGCGAATTTTGCCTATCTGAACCCAGATTATGCCTTCCCGTCGTTTGGGTCAAAACCAGAAAATACAGCCGTATTAGCGGCAAAAGGCTTGGGTCATCCGCTGTTACCCATAAACCAGAAAATCAGCAACGATTTTACGATTCAGAAATTAGGCGATGTCATCATCGTCACCGGATCGAATATGTCGGGCAAAAGTTCGTTTCTGCGAACCTTAGGCGTGAACCTTTGTCTGGCAAATGCAGGAAGCACGGTGAACGCGGCAGTTTTGGAAATCCCCGTGTTCAGATTATTCACCTGTATCAAGGTGAGCGATTCGGTCACGGACGGGATTTCGTATTTTTATGCCGAGGTCAAACGGCTTAAAGCACTACTATCAGAACTCGAAACAACCGATCAGCGCCCACTCTTTTTCCTGATCGACGAAATATTCCGGGGGACGAATAACCGTGAACGGCTGATTGGAAGCCGTGCTTACGTCCGGGCGCTCACCGGCAAAAATGGGACAGGCGTGGTTTCGACTCATGATTTGGAACTCATTACATTAGCGGAATCGATTCCAAAGATTTCAAATTATCATTTCGAGGAATCGATTCAGGATGGGCGCATGGTGTTCGATTATGTGCTGCGAACCGGCCCAAGCCCCACGACCAACGCGCTCAAAATCATGGCAATCGAAGGGCTTCCGGTTGAGGATTCAAGTGATACGGCCTGAGACTTCTAGGGGGTGCAGCTTCCCTGGTTATTACTAACTACATCCCAGGTGGAGCTACTCGACTGCGCAAAGCATTCACAGTAAATAGTGGCATCCTCCTTACCTTCCCAGAGCATAAAGCTCACGTTAGTTTGCAAACACTGCTGCCCCGTTACACTGCTGGCGATCATCGATGGGCGAGAAATACCGAGACCGCGTTGGTGGCTTTCGCTGAGTAACCAAACACGAAGCGACTGCCCTGGTAGATCGCCTAAGCGAACGCTGATTTCGCCCTGGCTGGCAAGGGCAAGGCAAAAGCAGGGCAGCAGCAAAATTGCGAACCAAATGACTAGGACAATGGTGCAGCCTACCCGCCCCAGGCGAGTGCGGCGTGATGGAAGTCTAAAGCGAAATGGCAATCGAGAGGATGGTTGAGACATAAAAGGATTCACTCACCTAAATAGTTGACAATTATTCGGTAGCGAAATGCATCTGAATGCAATCGTCCTGATCATAACTGACGTGGACGAACAGTGGAATGTCGGTGTCCTGCATTTCCAGAATACGCGGCAGAATGATGGGCAAATCTTCGACCAAATCAAGCTGCATGACGCTGTGTTTTGGTATCCAATGCAAAGTGCCTTCGTCGTTTGCGGTCACGTCGCGGCTCTGGCTGATGGCTGTGAACACAAACAGCACGATTCCCGTTTCCTCACCCGCGTCAATATTGTAAACCGCGCGCAAGCATAGATTATCAACGTGTAAACCAGTTTCTTCAAGAATCTCGCGTTTGGCACCGGTGTAAACATCTTCGTCACGTTCAATATGGCCGCCGACACCATTATATTGATTTGGAAAAACGCGCTTGTGCGGTGCTCGGCGCATCAACAAAACAGCATCGCCATTGGTGACAAAACACAATGTTCGAGGGATAGTTAACCAGCGTCTCTGCGTCGCGTTCGCACCCTGTTCATTCGCGCCCATATCACATTCCTCCAAATCAACCCTCGTCTTATTTGTGCAAAATAGACCGAAACGCTTATCTAAATTGCCCGACGATGGTCTTCATGCTAATCTACGAATAGGCTACTGCCACCAGATAGGAATACGCTCATGTCGCAGAATCGAACGGATGCGTCACCGCCTGACTTGCGGATTGTCATGACTGGTAGTCTGCGCCCGCACGAAGAACATGATTCGCAGCGGGCAATGCCTTTGATTGAACGGCTGCAACATGAATCAGTTGTGATTAATCCGCCGATTGTTGCACCGATGGGCGGCGGTCAATTTGTGATTCTGGACGGTGCAAACCGCTATTATGCTTTCTCGCACCTCAACTATCCACATATTCTGGTACAGGTCGCCGCTTATGAGAGCGGTTATGTTGACCTTAAAACCTGGCGTCATATCATCTGCGACTGGAATCCTGACGCCTTCATCGACTGTTTGCTAAAACTACCCAATATCCAGCTTACAGAGGGGCAAGAAGCCAACGCTATCGCCCATATCATTTTTCGTGGACAGCAGGTGGTCGCCATTCTCACACCTGTCGAGAATACGCATGAGCGAAATGCGGCTTTACGAGAGGTCGTAAGTCTCTATCAGCGTAATGCTATCCTGCATCGGACAGCTCTGCATGAACCAGAAGACATTTGGCCGCTGCATCCAAACGGCATCGCTGTCATGGCGTTTCCCAGTTATCAGCCGCAAGACATCATCGCAGCAGCCCGTTACGAAGCGTTCCTCCCGCCGGGAATCAGCCGCCATATTATTTACGGGCGAGCGCTGCGAGTCAACTATCCGCTGGATGTGCTGCGCGACGAAACCCTGAAACTGCGCGACAAGAATGAAGCGCTGCAAAGCTGGATGCAGCAAAAATTGGCAAATCGTCAGGTTCGCTATTATGCTGAAGCCACTTATCAATTTGACGAATAGAAGGCTTCACAGTCATGACGCAAACAGTCGAGCAGGCGCTCGCCGCAGCAAAATTATTCAGCGACAACCAGGATTATTTGTTTATTCAACTGCCCGCCAAAGCAATCATGGCGGCAGCCGGGGTCATCGCCCAGGTCGGCGAACCCTTTTGCGCGCTGATCGTCGATAAGGATGAAGTCAGTCTGGTGATTCCGGCGGAGGCGTTAGCTGATTTCAAGGAACGCCTCCCCAATTTTCAAGTGTCAAGTCAACCGTACCATTTGATAACATTCGACATCGAACTGGATATGGGTCTGGTCGGTTTCATGGCGAAAATCAGTCATATATTGGCTGATTCTGGCGTTCCGATCATGACCTTCGCTGCCTACTCGCGCGACCATTTGCTCGTTCCAACCGAGCAGTTCAGTATTGCGATGGCTGCCCTGACAAAGTTACAATCGGGAGCTTAAGGTAACGCAAGACTAGAATTGGCATATACTCACATCTATATGGACATTCCACTTTTTCCAAGCGACCACGTTCCACAACCGAAAGAAAAAATCCGCATTGAGACGCTGGATATTACGCCATACCGAGATCGGTTTCGGGTTCACATACATCTCAAAGTGACGCCTTTCATGGAACGCCCCAATTTACTGTTAATTGCCCATAATGCCGAAGATCACATCGTGAGCGAATTGAACGTGATTGAGACCATGCATCATGACATGGAATTCACGATGCATCTGCGCAATATGACCGATCCGGCAGGCATTTATTCCATGACCGTCGAATTGTTTTATGAAACCCGTAATCCGCCGCAAGACCAGCGGATTGAGACTTTTGAAATTCCTGAGGCAGGCTGAAATGATGAGCAGGCCAATGGGAAATATGCGCCTGTGGCTGACCCCGACTCAAGCCGAAAGCATTGGCCGTTTTGCCCTGGATGGACGCCCTGAAGAAGTCTGCGGTATCATCGGCGGGATAGGCGAGCGGGCAAAGCAAATTGTGTCTATTGAGAATAGTTCACCTGATCCGCAACGGCACTTCCGGCTTGACGATCAGGCTTTCGCAAAAGCGATGTTTGAGCTAGAGCACAATGGATTGTCGCTCATCGGCATTTATCACTCGCACCCTAACGGCAATCCGATTCCATCGCAGGAAGATATTCAGCAGTCGAATTATCCCTCTACAGCATGTGTAATTGTCGGACTGCGTGATGGTGAACCGCGATTAGCCGCCTGGGAAATTCTGCCAGGTCGAGTCAATACGGTTGACCTGCACGTTGGGATTAATGCGCCGGAGCCAGCAGATTCCGAGTTGTCGAATGCGCAAAAAACGGCGATCATATTAGCGGCGATAATCGCAGTCGCCTTCCTGTTAATCGTTTCGATTTCGTTGCTGCCACCTGCCCCGGTGATTGTTACACCCTTACCCTGAAGGATAATTATGTTCGTTTCTTATATCATCATCGCTTTTATCGGTCTTCTGGCAGGTGGCATTGTCAATGCTCTGGCGGATGATCTGCCGCACTATCAGCGACCCCGCTTACCGCATTATCCTGACGGCACGCCGCGTCCGGTCAAAGCATGGTTGGGAGTCAGCGCATTCTTACTGGGGAAGCGTTCATCGGTAGGAGGCGCAAAGCTGTCGTGGCGCTATCCTTTGGTCGAAATCGGAACCGCGTTATTGATGTTACTTACGCTCATAGTTGCCCAAACTTCTACCGGAGACCGTACAGTCAGCAGTTTGCAACTGGTTTTCTGGTTGACTTATATGGCGATTTTTGTGCTCATCACTGTGATTGATCTGGAACATAAGTTGATTTTGTTCTCGGTGATGATACCCTGCTATATCCTGGCAATTCTGGACGCAGTTCTTACACCCATATACCGGGAACCGGGATTAGACCGGGCTATCCTGGGTGGCTTAATCGGGTTCGGGGTGTTTTTCCTGCTCTACATTGGTGGTTATGTCTATGTTTATCTGGTCAATAAGCTTCAGGGACGCAACATCAACGAAGTGGCCTTCGGCTATGGCGATGTGATGATGGCGACATTTAGCGGCCTGATTCTTGGGCCTGAACCACTCTACTTTGCGATGTTCCTCACGGTGTTTTTGGGCGCAGGCGGGGCGATTTTGTGGCTCATTTCGCGCCGTTTGTCGGGCACGGGCTACAGTATGTTCACCGCCTTGCCCTACGGCCCTTATATCGTGGCTGGGACAATCATCATCTTGCTGTTCAGCGCCCAGGTGCGGCTGATGGTGGTTGGGTATTAACGAAATAGACAGAATCTAAGCAAAAAGACACTATGAATAGTGTCCCTACAAAACACGCAGAAATAAAAACTGCAAATGGTTTCAGGCATTTGCAGTTTTTATTTAGAATTACATTGGGAATTCTAGGCTTCCAGAGCGGGTCGTTCGATAATCCCGCCGCCCAGCACCACATCACCATCATAAACGATAGCGCCCTGCCCCGGCGTAATATCGCGCAGGGGTTCGTCGAAACGCACCGCCATACGCGCTTCCGCCAAAGGTTCGACCCAGGCAGCAACAGGTTGTGCCTTATAACGGATTTTGACCTGCGCCTGGAAAGGTTCTTGCGGGGTTTCACCGCTCACCCAGTTCACGCGCTTGGCGGTTAAGGCTGCGTTGCCTAACTCATCCAACGTGCCGACGATAACAGCGTTGCGATAGGGATTGATGCCTACAACATACAACGGTTCCGGGCTAGTCACGCCCAAGCCTTTGCGCTGACCTATTGTATAGTTGACCAAACCGTTATGCTCGCCCAGGACTTCCCCATTCTGGCGGACAATCGGGCCGGGAACCATTACATCGGGCGCATAATCGGTCAGGAAACGGCGATAATTGTTGTCACCGATGAAGCACAAATCCTGGCTGTCTTTCTTGCTGGCCGTCGGTAGGCCAAAACGCTCAGCAATCTTACGCACATCGGGCTTGGAATACTCCCCCACTGGGAACAAAGCATGGGCAAGCTGCTCCTGTCCTAAAACACTCAGAACATAGCTCTGATCTTTGTGGTCGTCGATGCCTTTCTTCAGCAGATAGCGCCCATCTTCACCTTTGGCAACACGGGCATAATGACCTGTCGCCAGGTATTGGGCATCTAGCGCCAGCGCATTTTGCTGGAGAAATTGAAAGCGAATATGACGATTACATTCCAAACAGGGATTGGGCGTTACGCCCTGGCGATGCTGGTCAATGAAAAATTCCACAATAGTGTTGCGGAAAACTTCTTTAGTATCCAGCACATAAAAGGGAATGCCAAGACGGGCAGCGATACGGCGGGCATCGGTCATCTGGTCAGGCGTGCAGCAGCGGTTATGTGCGCCACCCGCTACGGTTTCTTCCGACCAGAGGCGCATCATCATGCCGACAACATCATAACCTTGCTCGACCAATAAGGCGGCAGCGACGGAGCTATCTACTCCACCGCTCATCGCTACTACAACTCGAATATCTGCGTTATTGCTCACCAGATTATCTCACGACTCAACTTGCGTAACTTTTCGACGGTTTCAACCAATGTCTCGACAGTATAGTCTATATCGTCGGCGGTTGTCTGCCGTCCAACGGTTAGACGCAGGCTGCCGGATGCTTCTTTCGGGGTATACCCCATCGCCAGCAGCACTTCGGACGGTTCCGGGTTGCCGGTCTTGCAAGCCGAGCTGCCACTGGCTGCGACGCCACGCACATCCAGATGCATAATCAACGTGCCGCTGTCTATATCCTCCAGTAAGAAACTGGCATGGGATGGCAGGCGTTGAGTTGGATGACCGGTCAAATGTGCGCCGGGGACACGGCTCAAAACGCCGTCGATAAGTTGGTCGCGCATGGACTGAAGATGAGCGGTATGTGCGTCGAATTCTTCATAGGCGAGTTCGAGCGCTTTCGCCATGCCGACGATCAAGGGCACATTTTGCGTTCCTGCACGGCGTTCATCTTCCTGCCCGCCACCGCTTTGGGTCGGAGTCAGTTCGATACCATTGCGGACATAGAGTGCGCCAACGCCTTTGGGGCCATAAAATTTATGGGCGGATAAACTCAGCATATCAACGCCGAGCGATTGCACATTGAGCGGAAGCTGACCAGCGGCCTGCACGGCATCGGTATGAAGCAATAAACCGTGCTTTTTGGCGACCTGAGCAAGCTGCGGAATGGGTTCAATTGTGCCAACTTCGTTGTTGGCAAGCATCAGACTGGCAATAACGGAATCAGGACGGATGGCTTGCGCGAAATCGTCAGGATTCAGCATCCCAACCTGATCGACAGGCAAAATGGTCTGCTCAAAACCCATGACAGCGACCATCTGGGCAACCGTTTTACCAACCGCATCATGTTCAACCGGCGCAGTGATGATATGCCCACCGTTACCCCGATTGCGGGCATCCCAGGCTGTGCCGCGAATGGCGAGGTTATCACTTTCAGAACCCCCACTAGTAAAGATGATTTCCGACGGACTACAATTCAAGATGCGGGCGATGGTTTCACGCACGGTCTCGACAACGAATTCCGCCTTGCGCCCCAAACTATGGGACGAAGCCGGATTGCCGAAATTCTCGGTGAAATAGGGCAGCATCGCATCCACAACGCGGGGATCGGTGGGTGTTGTGGCGGAATGATCCAGATAGACGATACGACGGGAAGGCATCTACAGCAGTCCTTCAATACTGGTTAACCAAAATCATTGTAACCCAATCAAGTTGTGATGTCAGTCCTCGAAATTGTGGGATTTTCGACATGACGAGTGCGACAATTGGGTATATTATAATGGGCTGAGCCAACCAATTTGGGACTCCGCAACGACATAACAAACCTTTTTATGTCACCCAGTGTTCCGTATATCGAACCTTTCAGGAGAACATGATGTCGATTATTGAAAATGTCCACGCCCGTGAGATATTGGACTCTCGCGGCAACCCAACGATAGAGGTTGAAGTCCAACTTATTGACGGCGCGTTTGGGCGCGCGATGGTTCCCAGCGGCGCATCAACCGGCGAACACGAAGCCCTGGAACTGCGTGACGGCGACAAAAAACGCTATGATGGCAAGGGTGTTTTGAAGGCTGTAGAAGCGGTCAACACGACTATTGCCGACGCCTTGAGCGGGCAATATGCACTGAATCAGAAAGCGATTGACGATCTGCTTATTGACCTGGATGGCACGCCCACCAAATCCAACCTGGGCGCGAATGCTGTCCTCGGCGCTTCGCTAGCCGTCGCCAGAGCAGCAGCCGACAGTGTTGACCTGCCTTTATATGCTTATCTGGGCGGCGTCCACGCACATATCCTGCCTGTCCCCATGATGAACATTATGAATGGCGGCAAACATGCCACCAACAGCACCGATTTCCAGGAATTCATGGTGATGCCGGTGGGCGCACCCACATTTCGTGAAGCGCTGCGCTGGTGCGCGGAAATTTACGGCACGCTGAAAAAAATTCTGCATAAGGCCGGACACAGCACCACCGTCGGCGATGAAGGCGGCTTTGCGCCCAGCCTGGGTTCGAACCAAGCTGCACTGGATATTATTATGGAAGCTATCCAGCAAGCCGGTTATGTCCCTGGTGAGCAGGTTCGCATCGCGCTTGATCCGGCAACATCTGAGCTTTACAAAGAAGATGGCAAATATCATCTGGATATTGAAGGCCGTGTTCTGAGTGGCGAAGAAATGGTCGAGTTCTGGGTCGATTGGACGAACCGCTACCCAATTATTTCGCTGGAAGATGGCCTCGCGCAGGACGATTGGGCAAATTGGTCACGGTTGGTTGCAGCCATCGGAGACCGTGTACAAATCGTCGGTGATGACTTACTGGTCACAAATGTTGAACGGGTTGAGCGGGCGATCAAAGAAAAAGCGGCTAATTCACTGCTGTGCAAAGTCAACCAAATCGGAACCCTGACAGAAGCAATGGCAGCCAGCCAAATGAGCCAGCGGCACGGCTGGACGGTTGTGGCAAGTCACCGCAGCGGCGAGACCGAAGACACGACCATCGCTGACCTGGCTGTAGCGATGAACGCGGGCCAGATTAAGAGCGGCGCACCAGCCCGGTCTGACCGTGTGGCGAAGTTCAACCAACTGCTGCGCATTGAAGAAGAATTGGGCAGTGCAGCAGTGTATCCGGGACTGAAGGCGTTCACGAATTTGAAGCTTTAGGTCAACTTCCGCGACATACTCAAACCCCATCTCTATGAGGAAGATGGTGAATTCCCGACAAGTTTCTGTCGCTGTGGAAACGGTACTTCATGGGAATGAGGGTAATTCTGCGTAACATGCGCTATAATTTTGTGCTGATTGCTGACAGATGATATTCAGTTGACCATGACCTCACACCCTGACTGTTTCCATCAAGGGAGGAAGCGGTCAGGGTATGACCACGACGGCTAATAGAACTTGCATCACACTATAATTGACTTATTCGCAGCCGCGAGATGTAGGAAAGGATATTCACTTGGCTAAAATCATTGATAGTAAACGGACGAAAATTGTTGCGACTATCGGCCCGGCATCACGCGACGAGGAAACGCTGCGCCAGATTATCCGAAGCGGGATGAACGTGGCCCGCATCAATTTTTCGCACGGCGACCACGAAACGCATGGTGAGACGATTGCGCGTGTGCGGCGTATCGCGGAAGAAGAAAATGTTGTTGTCGCGATTTTGTGCGACATGCAGGGGCCGAAAATACGCATTGGCAAAGTCGCCAATGAACCAATTATGATCGAACCGGGACAAAAAATCACTTTCACACTGGATAAAGTTCCAGGTGAAAACGGGTTGATTTCCCTGCCCCATCCAGAATTTATCCGGGACATCAAACCGGGGATGCAACTTCTGTTGGATGATGGCAACCTGGAAATGGTGGTACTTTCGACGATCACCAACGGGCTGGTTTGCGAAGTGGTGGTTGGCGGCGCGTTGAGTTCGCGCAAGGGTGTGACCGCACCTACCGCCAAACTGACATTATCGGCGATTACGGATAAAGACCGCGAAGACATTGAATTCGCGCTCAAACAAAATACCGATTATCTGGCGATGTCATTCGTCCGTTCCGAAGAAGACCTGCGCGAATTACGCTGGTTGATCCGACATCTGGGCGGTGAAGTGGCCGTGATCGCGAAAATCGAGAAGCAGCAGGCACTCGAAAATATTGAAAGCATCGTTCGTTCAGCGGACGGTATTATGGTGGCACGCGGCGACCTGGGCGTCGAAACCCCAGCGGAAGAAGTACCATTCCATCAAAAACGCATCATCCGGCTTTGTAATATCGCGGGCAAGCCAGTTATTACAGCGACGCAAATGCTGAACTCCATGATCGACAATCCACGCCCCACGCGCGCTGAAGCCAGCGATGTATATAACGCCATCCTAGATGGAACTGACGCGGTGATGTTGAGCAACGAAACCGCAGCCGGAAAGTATCCGGTCATTGCGGTACAGACAATGGCGCGGATCGCCGTGATCGCGGAACAGAGTATCCGTGAAAGCCGACCAGCAGAAGTCCGACAGGTTTCGAAGCCGGGCGCGGAGGGTCGAGAAGCGATCTCCGACGCTATCAGTCAAGCGACCTGCCAAATCGCTGATCTGATTAACTGTAAAGCGATTGTGACGTCAACGCTGACGGGATACACGACACGGCGCGTCGCGAAAGAACGTCCGCAAACGTCGATCATCTGCGTAACACCCAGCGATACCACGTACCGGCGGATGGCGCTGGTATGGGGGGTGACTCCTCTTTTGATCCCGGAGTTCCACACGATTGATGAAATGCTGGAAATTGTAGTACATGCCGCACAGGATGTTAGCCTGGTGGAGACGGGCGACACATTGGTTATCATCGCGGGCGTACCCTTCGGTATCGGTGGTCAGACCAACTTTTTCAAGATTCACACCGTGGGAGAAGTAGTCGCTTTCTAGACTATCGGTTTTTAGCAGTACGAACCGGCAGTGCATGAATTTTAAGCGGGACAGGGTTAATCCTATCTCGCTTTTTATTTGCCGGTAACAATTCTCGATTCTTGCGATGTTCTCACCATAGCCGCCACGGTGGCGGGCGGGAAGCACGGGCAGTGCCGCCGTATTGCGAATCTGGTGGGCGAAAAACTGGCGGGAAACGGGAGAAGCGCCGCCGCTGTGGCGCAAGTGCGGCGGGTGTACGGGAGCGATTTGCCGCTGTGCGAAAATTGCGAATCGCCGCAATAGATGCGAAAAAGAGACAAGCGCATCTCAGAGAGACGGAAACGCAGAGAAAAATTCAACGCAAAGGCGTTATGAAGCCAAGACGCGAGGGGGATAGAAAGACGCATAACACAGGGTCTCCAAGACACGATGCCAATCACAAGCATATAGAATGAGGTGTAAGATCAGTTTAGCAGGGGAACAGGAGAAAAGCGGAACATTTGTTCGAACATTTGTTTCGATTTTGAAGGGGAGATGGTTTATTTTTCGTTAAAAGAGGGGATGAAAAAGGACAAGGCAAGCCTTGTCCCTTGCATTTACAAAACCCGGATATGTATCAATACTCATCGCCTTCGACAAATTCGAGCGGTTCAGAAGTGCGGGACGCGGCGGACGGCGCATAATTCGAAACCGGCGCAGCTTTGTATTCTTCGGGAATGCTGGCAGGACGGATATGGCGCACGGCCATCGGCGCGTCACCGGCATAACCAGCCTGGGGCGTGGTGCAATAGGGGCACAACTGCCACGACAGTTCGAGCAGTTCATGGCACTGAACACACGGCTTTTTGAGGCGGGTATGGCAATGGGGGCAGGCCTGCCAATCGTCCTGGACGCGCTGCCCGCAGCCCGGACAAGCTGGTTTTTCCTCAATTTCCTGCAACAGGGCTTCTTCTTCCAACGAGCGCTCGTAGGCTTCGCCGAGAGTCTCACGCGGGCGGAGCAGCAGATAAATCAGAAGGCCGGGAACGTTGAGCAGTGCGACCATAAGGGCAACGCCCAATTGACCGAGAGTATCGCGCGAACGAGCACGCATGTCGCGATAAGCCCAAATAATCATCGCCAGCCAAAAAGCAGCCACAATAATGACCGCATAAATGGTAATCACCACAATCACATCTTCAGATAGCCCGAAACCGGCTAATAAATCATTCATACTTCGAATGCTCCGCTCGAAAAAATGCAGATTTCATTATCGACAGTATAACAGGAAGGAAGTAGAGAGTGCAAAACACATCGTGCAAAGTTCAAAGTACCGCGTAGAGAAAGTACAGCGCTGAGTTCTGAGTGCTGAGTAAAAACGGAGAAAAATTGATCGTGCTAGAATGTTTATTCAACTATTGAGTGAGCATTAAAAATTCAGGGGCGATGTGGACGAATCGATTTCAATACAGGATATGCCAGGAAATGAACGCCCGCGCGAACGACTGCTGCACTATGGCGCGGCGGCGCTATCCAACGTGGAACTCCTGGCAATCATCCTCCGCACGGGGACAGCGCAGGAAAATGTGCTGCATCTGGCAGAGCGAATCTTAGCACGTTACCAGGGATTGCAAGGTATTGCTCATGCCTCGCCGGAAGAATTGCAGGAAATTGCCGGATTAGGTTCGGCAAAAGCCACGCAAATTCTGGCAGCGTTAGAAATCGGCAAGCGTGCTATCGTTTATCAGGCAGAGGAACGCCCGATTATCGCGAGCGCTGGAGATGCCGCACAGTTGGTCATCGATATGGGGAATTTGCGGCAGGAACAGGTACGGATCATCTTGCTGGACAACGGGCGGCGCGTGATTGCAATCCCAACCGTTTACATGGGCACGTTGAATACATCGGTGCTGCGGGTGTCCGAAATTTTCCGCGAGGCGATCACGCGCAACAGTCCAGCGGTGATTCTGGCGCACAATCACCCATCGGGCGATCCTGCCCCTTCTCCAGAAGATGTTGAACTGACGCGGACGCTGGTCGCCGCTGGAAAATTACTAGACATTCAGGTGCTCGACCATTTAATCATCGGACATACCCGTTGGGTGTCACTCAAAGACATGCGGCTGGGGTTTTGAGTTATCCCCTCCCCCTGCCCGCTTCGCATTGAGGGGGAGCAAAACCATGTTATTTGGGTAAATAATATTTTTTGAGAGGCAGTAAATCGCACTAAAGCTATTGTTCAAAAGGGATTGAAATAGTTTGTCCGGCGGGTGTGCCGTTGGAGTCGAGCAAATCGAGGTTGTGGAAATTTGTGCCGTCGTAGGTATACATACCGATGTTGACGCCCGCTATTTCGGATTGGCGCGCGGCCTGATCGCCAATGAGACAAAAATGGCGGACAACGGTATCGCCGGGACGCCAATAGACCCCGCGCCAGGATAGACCATCGGCGTTCACGGTTTCTTGCCCATCGGCATTAAAGAAATGCACCGAGAACGAATAATCGCCGGCAGCGGGCGCGGAAATTGACCACGCCAGATTGAAACAGGGTTGATCGCGCACTACCCATTGATAGCCAATGAGTCGCACGCCATTGGCAAAGCTCAAATTTGATTTGACCGTTTTGAAACTCGCACCTTCTAAAGATTGCAAACCCTCGTCTGTAACCCGATAGCAACCTTCATCCAAACTGCGTAACATAAACACCTTCGAGTTATCAGCCGGGTCACAGTCATGTGCCAGCAAAGTTGTTGGTTGGGCTGGATAAACATCGGTGTTGACATCGACAAAGCGAACTGTCGCCACATCATCCAGCAAAACACTCCATACTGCGGCCTCATCGCCCGCCGTTTGACCCTCGAAACGCGCCACTACTTGCGTGGGGTGGGCAGCAAGAACTGAATTACGCACGGTTATGAGGTCATGAAGGGGCGTGCCAAAACCGTCGGGCGTGTTGTTCTCATCAAGAAAATTGACGAGTGACAGCCATAAGAAGACTTGCAGCGAAACGAGCGCCAGAAGGGTTGTTCCGACCAACGCAAAGATGCCGCGACGCAAGGCGATGTGAGAAGCTAAAGCACACCATAAATCGGATGCGCCGGTGCCCAAAACGATATAAACGGCGGGCATCATCAGGATGAGATAGTGCGGATAGAGTTCCGTCCAGGTGATGGAGAACGCGGCGATGGGGGTTATGAGCCAGATCAACAGTAGGCCATCTATCAGACGGCGCGAATCGCGGATTTTCCACGAGCGAAACAACAGCCAAAAGGCAGAAAATAATACGCCCCAGGCCAGCAATCCAAACAGCGGATAAGCATCAGGAACCGAATCCAGATATTTTTGGAAGGCTTGCGGCCCCGCCAGCGAGTGAATTTCGGTTCCAGCGATGGTGAGAGCAGCATAATGCACCATCTGACCGGTCAGGGTAAGGGAGGGGGATTCGTCGGGGGCTGATGTGTTCGCTGTGGTCAGCGCACGCAGTTCATCGAGCGAGGGCAAATCAGCACGTAAAACACCGATCAGAAACGGAATCGCCAGTAAAATTGCGGGAATGAAACTCAAGGCAAAGGCACGAGTCCAGCGAGAACGTCCGATCAAGATGAGGTAGGCTGCTGGAATAGCCAACAACAAGGCGCTGTAATGAATTTGCGCCGTGATGCAGAGCAAGGGCAAACAAAGCCACTGCGCCCAACGTTTGCCTTCGACAAAGCCGAGCAAGCCGGTCAAAAAAGTCGCAACGATAAACGGCGGCAAGACATCCTGCGCCCAGATTTTACGCGAATAGATGATGCCCCAGGGACTCACGGCATATAAAAGCGCCGCCAGGAGTGCCGCACCGACACCATAGTAACGGCGCGCTAAAAGATAGGTGAGCAATACTGCCAGCACATTCAACAGGCCGACATATAGAGTAGCGACGGTTGGATCGCTGGAAAAGAGATACGGGATTGCAAAAATATAAACGCTTATCGGTGAATTGGGAATGCCAACAGAAGACGAAATACCCAGCAGCGGCAGCGAGCGTCCACGCACAAAATCGAGGGCAAGGTGGGAAAGATTGGCTTCGTCGCGTTTAAATTCCACGACTCCGGGTGCGCCGAGGCGTAAAACTGCTGCTAGAATCAGAATGCCCAGCAGCACCGCTAATTCCAGACGGCTCACTCGCGCGCGGTTGACAATCCAACTCGATTGGACAGCGGGTGTCATGATCCAGCCAAGAGGGCGACCTCGCCCACGTAAACATCATACTGATGACCGGACGCATAAAATTGGACGTTCAAAATGGTGGCGGGGCGCATTTCTGGCGCGAAAAGTGTGAACCAATTGCCGCTGTCATAGGTAAACCAGGTGTTGGGATTCACCTGTTCATGTTCGGATGTGCAGCTATCGCAGCTTTTCGGATCATTCGATTGTGGATCGAGCTTGGCGTAAAAGCCGTGATACCAACTATGGCTGCCACCATGTATATCGTTGTAATCCACGCGCAGCATCAAGGGACACTCGCTGCCTTTGGAACCGCAGGCATTGAGTGATTGAAATTGAATATTAAAGGTAGAACGCAACACCAGGGTATTGTAGGTAGTCACATCGTAGCCCCCGTTGGGGAATGTGCCGCAGCGGGTTTCGCCGTTGGTCTCGGCATTTTCGCCGCGCAGGAAATGCAGTAAATAGCGGCCATCCTGCACCTCAGCCTGATAAGAACCGCGCGGCAAATTGGTGGTGCTGTTGGTACAGCCCCAGGATGTCGCCAGACCCACCGATGATGTTGCACCATCTTCCTGGGTGGTCACCACATCCTGAAACGTGCTGTTTTGAATGAGGTTTATGAGGGCGGGTGCGACAGCCACTTCGTCCGATTTATCAGCGGCGATGATGCCCATATTATCGACAGGGATGGCACGGCCTTCGTTGGTATTGGTCGGGACGAGCGACACCTGCCCTTCGCGATTAGTGACGCGAATCTGTGAATCGGAGGCGCTCACGAAATACTGTCCGCTCGATCCAAAATCGGCCAGTGCGCCATCAGGTGTCTGAACGGTGAGCCGAAAATCGCGTTCCAGATCATTAGGGACGAAAATATCCAGGTCGCCGGTCAAGTTTTGCAGTTCAATGGTGTAACTGCCGCTGCTCCAGCGAAAACGCGGACGCACGGCACGGCGCAGAGTCAGTGCGGTGTTGGCGCGGATGGTGATTGATGCGACTAGGTGATCCCCTTTTTGAGCATCGCGAAAGAAGATAGTGGACTGCGCTTGAGAGTCGGTGCGAATGTCTGCGGTGCTACTCAACGACAAATGGCTGAAGACGGTGCTTGAATTAACACTTACCGAGCCTTTCCCCGCCTGGACATCGGCATCCATCAAGACGGAGGATTGAAAGAGAAAATAATTCAATCCGAGGCCAGTAACGATACAGATGGAGCAGAATATGGCGAATGACAGGAGCAGAACACCCCAGGCCATGCGCTGTGGGTCGATGCGCGGGCGCGGAAAAGTATCCGGTAAAGTGGTGGTTCCTTCAGCCAAGTTGGCACTGTCCTCGTGCAAGTGGTCATCACAAAGTGGGCGATTATAGCACAGAAGTATATCAGCGCATCTCGACGGAGGGTATTCACTCAGGTATAATAGGTCAATATTTTAAAAATAAGTCATACGGAGATGCAGCTATGTCCGGGCATAGTAAATGGTCAACGATTAAGCGGAAAAAAGGTGCTGAAGATGCAAAGCGCGGTCAAATTTTCACGCGACTCGCACGCGACATTATGATGTCTGCACGGGATGGCGGAGGCGATGAAAACGCTAACCCACGCTTGAAAATCGCCGTACAAAAAGCTAAAGCGAATAACATGCCCAAAGATAATATCGAGCGGGCAATTCTGCGCGGCACAGGCGGCGCTGACGGCGAAGTGCTGGAAGAAATCACCTATGAAGGTTATGGGCCAGAGGGCGTGGCATTTCTGGTCGATGTGCTCACCGACAACAAGAACCGCGCTCTGGCAGATGTGAAGCGGGTCTTCAACCGTGCAGGCGGTGCGCTGGCGTCGGAGGGTTCAGTCGGCTGGCAGTTTGACAAAAAAGGCTACATCCAACTCAGCGGCGACAAACTCGATTTCGATGAAGTCTTCATGGCGGCGGCGGAAGCTGGAGCTGATGATGTGGTGGATGAAGAAGGGGTCGTGGTGGTCTATACCCCGCGCGAATTGTTCTCGGCTGTCGAGCAGGCCTTAATCGGAGCCGGATATGAAGTTGCCGAATCGGAACTGAAATGGGAAGCCAAGAACGAGAGTGAAGTTGCAGTAGACAAAGCCGTTCAGAATATGCGACTGCTCGAATCGCTGGAAGAATTGGATGATGTTCAATCCGTCGCGTCAAATCTGATGATTACGGACGATGTTGTGTCGGCCTTTGAAACTGCCTGATGATTACGCTGGGCATTGACCCTGGAACAGCTACCGTCGGCTATGGCGTGGTGGAAGAACTGGACGACGGGACACTCGTGGCAATTGATTATGGGGTGATTACCACAAAACCGACAATGGCGATGTGGGATCGACTGGCGATTATTTATGATGGGATCGCGACGCTGGCGGAGAAACACAAGCCAGACCGGGCGGGTGTGGAAGAACTCTTCTTCGCCAAAAATGTCACGACGGCGATCACGGTGGCTCAGGGGCGCGGCGTGATTTTGCTGGCGCTGGCGAAGGCTGGAGTGACTGTCGCCGAATACAAGCCAAATAACGTGAAGCAGTCGATTTCTGGCTACGGCGGCGCGAAAAAGCCGCAAATGCAGGAGATGGTGCGCATTTTATTGGGGCTAGAGACAATACCCAAGCCTGATGACGCCGCCGATGCATTGGCGATTGCGATCACAGATATTCACAACGCGCGCTACAGCAGCTTGATGGACTAGAAAGACAACAGCATGATTGCCAGCATTCAGGGAAAAGTTGCTTCTACCGGGCGCGACTATGTGGTGATTGTGGCGGGCGGTATCGGCTACAAGGTATTTGCGCCCCGCCCTACTTTGGAGCGGGTTGATCCTTCGACAGAAACTTTTTTGCACACAGTTATGATTGTGCGCGAAGATTCAATGACGCTGTTTGGATTCGCCACGACAACAGAACGCGAAGTTTTCGAAATTTTGCTGTCCGTAAATGGCGTGGGGCCAAAAATGGCGCTAGCCGTCCTGAGCACCCTCAGCATTGATAACCTGCGCAACGCGGTAATCGGTGATCGTGCTGATGTGCTGACGCGCGTGCCAGGCATTGGCAAAAAAACCGCGCAAAAAGTCGTAATCGAACTCAAAGACAAGTTGAAACTGGGACTGGATACCGCACCGGTTGATGCCTTTGACGATGTAAACAGTGATGTTCTGGATGCATTGGTCGTGCTGGGTTACAGTATCGTTGAAGCGCAGACCGCTATACAATCGCTACCATTGGATGCACCGCACACTGTTGAAGATAGGGTGCGGCTGGCCCTGCAATATTTCGCGTGACGGGACGCCAATATGACCTCCTCGCTTAACCAATATCCACAAAGAGACGGGCTGTACCGCATATTAGCGGACGGTGTGGCTGTCCATAACCGTTATCAGGATCGGGTGGTGATGCTGGACGCAATCAGCAGCGAACTCTGGCTGCGCGCAAACGGCAAAACGACACTGCGCGATATTGCGCGCGACATCGCAGGCAGAAGCGGGCAGCGGATCGAAATGCTGCTCATCACCGCGCCGATGCTGCTGACGATTTTGAGCAGCGAAGGCGTGATGTACCAACTCGACCAACCTGCGCCGCTGCCGTATCATCTGGCACTGCCACAAGAGGAACAAGACCTCAACCAGATGCGCGAAAGTATGCTGGAAGCCGGATGGCTGGATGAGTAAAAAAGCTGTTAGTCGTTAGCTGTTAGCTAAATGCAAAACATGGGCATCGGATCACCGAAACGTATTGGTTTTTCGTTGTCAGTAAGCAATTCCATTTATTGGATCCACAACCAGACAATTTAATTCCAAATATGAGTTCACATGGAGTGGCATAAATTGAGCGACACATTAATTGGCAAGCGCGTGCCGGTGCTTGATAAGGGATTCGTGGAACTGGTCGATTTGATGCCGCACCCGAATGCGGGTGTATCCGGCGATCTGGCGATTGTGAACGCGGCACGAGTCAGTTTTATGGGCGACAGCAAAGGCGACGAAAAAGACAAGAAACTGCTGTTTTACCTGATGCGGAATATGCACACCAGCCCGTTCGAAATGGTGGAGTTCAAGTTCCGGGCGCGCGCACCGCTGGTGACATGGTGGCAGTGGGCGCGTCATCGTGTATGGAGTTTTAACGCACAGTCAGGCCGCTATACCGAATTTGAGGAAAGCGATTTTTATATCCCCGACGTTTGGCGTAAACAATCTGCCAGCAACAAACAGGCCAGCGAGGGCAAGGTTGACGCGGAAACCAATCAGCAGCTCACCGACAAATTGGTCGAGCATTACAGACAGGGCTACCAACTTTACGAAGATGCCTTAAAAACTGGTGTTTCTAAAGAGATGGCACGGCTGTTCCTGCCGGGATTCAGCGTGTATTACACCTGGGTGATGAAAGTTGACGCGCATAATCTGATGCACTTCTTAAGGCTGCGAATGGCGCCAGATGCGCAGTACGAAATCCGGGTGTACGCACAGGCCATTTACGAGGAATTTTTCAAGCCCGCCCTACCCTGGACAGCCGAGGCTTTTGAGCAATATATGCTGAATAAAGTCGAATAGATAGTCAAATCAAGATATTTAAAAGGGCGATGCGGCGCATCGCCCCTACAAATATTTGTGCGAACATCGACTAAAATACAGGTGACGCATGTGGGTGTTTAAAACCTCTTTTACTTCACCCATCCCTCAGCCTGTAAACGGGGAAGGGGAGAAAAGATGGCTTTTAAGCCCCTCAGCGCTTGCGGGGAGAGGTTTAGGGTGGGTTAAGAGTGCAACGTCTAACCTTTTTAACCACTTTCATGAGTCACCCAGTGCGATGCAGGGCAGAATTAGGGCGGGAGTATTTCGTCGCCACGATCAAAACACATCTGTTGATTATTCGCATCTTCCGGCCAGACTGACCACGAATAACGCTTGCCACGCTGGAACAAATCCGCGCTGAAGGTGTAATTCGGCTCCAGCGCGTAATCCACAAATAGTTCAGTGCCATTATCGTCATGCAAGGCAATTCGATAGCGGGCGGCGGTATCAACCGCTGTCCAGAAAACCTGTACCGGCGATCCCGCCGTGAAGGTATTCATACTGTGCTCACGATCCGCGGCAAACCCACCGCAAACGGCGAGGGTCGGCTTCACAAGCTGGGCCTGAGCCGCTGCGTCAATGGTAGCAGTTGGTACGTCGGTAGGAACCGGTGAAACCGTCCAGGTGGGCGGCAGGGTAGAGCGCACCAGGGGTGGCTCGGTGGACGCAGCCGTCGCCGGTTGTGTGGCAGTGGCAGGGGCAACATTGGCATCTGTGGGCATGACGGTTGGCAGCGCCTGATTAGAGGGCTGCCCGCAAGCCGCCAAAAGCACCAAACTGGCTATCGCGAGAGTTAATTTCATCAAATGCTTCATCAGCGGCTCCCATTCGTTAAATTGGCGTGATGGCTTCCGAGTATCCAGACAGCGCCAAAACAATCACGAGACACAAGGCAATGATTCCAACCAGAACATACACCAAAACTGCGGGGCGCGCTGGCCGAGTTTCACCCACCGTGCCGATCATCAGCCACCAACCCAACACGTAGAAGGCTATGCCAATTGCTGCCGACACCAATGAGGGCAGCACACGAGTTTCCTCGGTAAACATGTAGGCAAGATAGGCATAATCGACTGCGGGGCTAACAGCCAGCGTGAAGGCCAGCGCAAAAATTGCAACAACAATAATACGCACCAGGCGCGGCAGACGTAAACACCACTGCACGAATTCCAGGGTTAAGGGCTTGCGATATTCGCTCAGACGACTTTTTTTCTGGCTCATGATCCCCCATCCTTCGGCGACTGCCAGTGCATCAGGTTGTTTGCGGCGGATTCAGCATTAATCATAAAGGTCGAACCGCGTTCAAAATATTCCCGCATTTCGGCACGGGCAGGATCAACGATACCGAGTTCATCAATCGCAGCCAGCATATGTTCCAGCCAATGATTGCGGGCAAGCTGGTCAATCGGGAATGGGTCATGGCGCAGCCGCAAGCGAGGATGTCCACGCTCCTGTTGATAACGGGCCGGGCCACCAAAAAATTGCGTCAGAAACAAGAACTGCCAGCGCTTCCCAGGTTCAAGATCGTCGGGAAACAGTGGTCGCAGAACAGTATCCTGCGCGACCCTAGCATAGAAAATATCGACCAATTTTTGAAAAGTGGGATCGCCACCCACCATCTCATAGACCGATTGTGTATTCATGTGAAAAATTAACCCTTATTCGTACCCCAAATCAATCTTACCACAAAGGCCGCAAACGAGGCCGTAAAAGTCTGGCTGGACAATTGACCGTGTAAGAGTACAATCTCCCAGGCTCAATATTACTTGAACACGCCTTTTTAAGGAGCAGTTCTATGAAGTCTTTACAGCGCGGAGCATGGGTTATTCTCGTGCTTGCGCTTCTTACCAGCACCGGTATTTTATCGGCGCAAGATGATACCCAGATTAATGTTGTCGGATCGGGTATCGTCACGCCGGTTCTGCAATCCCTGATCACGGCGAGTGGCGTCTCGATCACCCCGAACGTGAATATCACCGGAACCAACAGCGGATTTGAAAAATTCTGCCAGGGAGAAGCGGACGTTACGACAGCGGCGCGCACGATTACGGCTGCTGAGGATACACAATGCACCCAAAATAATGTGAAATATACTGAACTCCTGGTCGGACATGACATCATCGCCTTCATCGGAAATCTGGCGGCAACCAATACCCCATGCCTGACAACTGCCAATTTGAACTCGATTTTCCCGCCCAGCGCACAGGGTCAGGTCACGAACTGGCAGCAGGTTTCGCCGGAAAATCCCAGTGTCCCGCTGTCGGTTTATGTCCCGCAGAACAGCAGCCCGACCTATGCGGTACTGGACAATCTAATCCCGGGCGATGGCATCCGCGCGGACGCCAATTCGCCCGCTGATGAAGCTGCGATTATCGCCGACGTGAGCGCAGACCCCGGCTCGATTGGTGTCGTGAGTCTGAACGCGGCTTCGGCTGCAAATACTCAAGTCAATATCCTGCAACTCAACACGAACGACGCCGCAGGCTGCACCACACCGCTGACTGAGAATGTCGAATCGCACGCTTACACTGCCGCTGACGATTTCTTCGTGTATGTGAATAAAGCCAGCCTCGACAAAACGGGCCTGAAAGATGCACTGACTTTCGCCAGTTCCGATCAGGCAGCAGGCGTGATTGACGGCCTGGGGTTTTCGGCTCCCAGCTCGACAGCTTACACTAAAAATCAATCGAGCCTATCAGGCACGGGCGACACCCGTCCATTTAGCGCTGCAACCACGTCCTACCAAATTCCGCCGGATGTTGCGGGGCCTGTCGAAGTGGCGGGCGCAACCAGCGGGCATGAGTATCTGAACAACCTGGCAACGGCCTTTCAAGCGTCGTATCAGCAAGTTAAGGTCAACGTGAAAACCGAAGGACAGCCTGCGGGCATCCGCCGCCTGTGCAACGGCGAAATCGACATCGCGGTTGTGGACAGTGACCTGACCTCCGAGCAAAGCCAGAACTGCGACGCCAATAATATCAAAATCCTGTCAATTCCTCTGGGCGAACAAGCAGTTGTGCTGGTGGCGAATGCCGCAAGCACGCAGCTCGCCTGCCTGACAAGTGATCAACTCAAAAAGACGTGGACAGCCACCTCTGCGAAAACAGTGACGAATTGGAATCAGGTGGACAGCACTTTCCCCGATCAGGCGATGACCTTATTTGCGCCGAACGCGGGCGACGGCAACATTGACCTGATGATGATTAAGGTCGCACAAACCGATTTACCGGCTCGTGATGACACACAGTTGAATGATGACGCCCTGTACCGCGCAGCCGCGACTGCGAATGTCGAGGGGGGGCTGACGTTTATGAGTTGGGCGGATTATCAAAAAGTCCTGGCGAATAATCAAGAACGCATCCAATTGGTGGGCGTCAACGGTGGGAATGGTTGTGTCACGCCGAGCGCCGAAACCATCGGTGATGGAACCTATCCGATCACTCAATCAGCAAAATTGGTGGTGAACACCAAATCGCTCACCAAAGTGCCGGTGCAATCGTTCCTGTGGTATCTGGCCGAAGATGATACCTACGGCCAACTTGAAAATGCTGGTTTCATCGGTGTGGATTTTGGCGACTTCCCAGCCTTGCGTGAGACCCTGCAAAAATCATATCTGGATGCGCAGATTGCCCAGGCCGAAGCTACGCCAGAAGCACCTGCCGAAGCGACTCCAGAGTCAACACCGAGCAGCTAAGTAATCCTTAAAAAATCAGCCTGAAGCACCCCCGGTATGGGGGTGTTTCATTTATATTTTGGGCGGGCATATGCTATACTGCCTGTTCATTAAGATCGTGGCTCATGTATAAAACGAGTGAATCTGGCCTGTTTTTGAACTCGAAATTTTGAGTTTTTCACTCGGTCTGAACAAGAGCCAAGATCGTTAGCGGTAATGTAAGATATTTTCCCTGCCTGTTCAACAATGCAGCACTGGATTGGAGCCTTTTATGCGCGGCGAACTCGTCGCTCTTGACCTGGAGACCACCGGATTTGATCCGAATGCGGACGCCATCATTGAGGTAGGTCTGGTTCGTATGCTAGATGGCGAGATTGTCGAAGAAGACAGCCGACTTGTAAACCCGGATCGTCCGATCCCGGATGCCGTCACGCAGCTCACGGGCATCCGCAATGAAGATGTGCTGGGCAAGCCGCCGATTAATCTGGTGCTGCCCTGGGTGATGGCTTTTATTGGGAATGCGCCGGTCATCGGGCATAACGTCGGTTTTGATGTTTCGTTCCTGAATAAACACGGGCTGCTACAAAATAACCTGCGCCTGGACACCTATGATCTGGCGTCAATTTTGATGCCGCGCGCGCCGCGCTATACGTTGTCGAGCCTCGCCAGCCAGATCGAGGTTGATCTGGAAAACGCCCATCGCGCGTTGGATGATGCAAGGGCAACCGCGCACTTATATTGGCTGTTGTGGCAAAAAACCCTGGCGCTGCCCGCCAGCACCTTGCAAGAAATCATCAATGCCTCACAAGGGCTGGAATGGGATGCGCGTTATGTGCTGGAAGCCGCACTGCGCGAACAAGGCGTCCCCAATCAGGCAGCGACCAGCGACGATGGCGCAATCGCCCGTCTTTTTGGCAATCCGGCAGCAGAAGAACGGCCTTTGCACGCCAATGAACAGCCCAAAACGCTCAACAGCGATTCAGTGGTCGCATTGTTGGATGAGGGCGGTGCAGTTGCCAAGCGCCTGCCGGATTATGAGCGGCGGGCAGAACAGCTTGAAATGACCCGTCTGGTCACGGATGCGTTCGACCAATCCAAGCACATCATGATTGAAGCCGGAACTGGGACAGGCAAGTCGATTGCCTATTTGCTGCCGTCGATTTTGTGGGCGACAGCCAACCAAGAGCGCGTGGTTGTTTCGACTAATACCATCAATTTGCAAGATCAATTGATTTTCAAAGATATTCCAGCGCTTGCGGAAGCCATTGATGTGGAATTCAAAGCGTCGGTGCTCAAAGGGCGCGGCAATTATCTGTGTCCGCGACGGTTGATCGCAACCCGGCGGCGGCATCCAACGCATGTAGATGAGCTGCGGACGCTGGCAAAAATCCTGGTATGGCTGCTGGAAAGCACATCCGGCGATAAAGGGGAAATCACCCTGCGCGGCCCGGTTGAAAATAACACCTGGCAGCGGATGAGCGCCGAGGACGAAGGCTGTTCGCTGGAACGCTGCCGGACGGTCATGGCCGGGATTTGCCCGTTTTACAAAGCACGGAAAGCCGCGGATTCGGCGCATGTTTTAGTGGTCAACCACGCGCTGCTGCTCTCCGATGCGATGTCAGAAAACCACGTCCTGCCAGATTACCGCTATCTGGTTTTGGACGAGGCGCATCACCTGGAAGAAGCCAGCACTAACAGCATGAACTTTCGCCTTGATGAGAGCAGCCTGAACCGGCGTTTAGCCGATCTGGGAGGCCTCAAACGCGGCTTGCTGGGCGACTTGATGCACAGCGTCCAATCCAGCGTCCCGGAAAAAGATGTCAAACGGCTGGAAGCGTTCGTCACGAATATCAGCGCGGCAACCGGCGCGATGGAGATTCATATTCGGGGTTTATTTGACCGGCTGCGCGATTTCTACAGCGAACTCACGGGTGATCGCCAAAGTGATTATCTGACACAAACACGGATCACGCCGGAATTACGGGTCAAGCCGGGTTTTGCACAAGTTCAAGGCGCATGGCAAACCCTGAGTGAATTTTTTGAAGTTCTGAGCGGGGCGATGGTACGTCTGAGCGATGTACTCAATCGTCTCAAAGAGTATAAAATCCCGGATTATGATGATCTGGTGAACAGCACCAACGCGGCAGCGACTTATCTGAATGAAGTTAAAGCGCAACTGAATGCATTCGTGGTCGAACCGGACAGCAACATCATTTACTGGATGAACGTGGGACAGAATACAGCTTTCCTGTCGATCCAGACTGCCCCGCTGCATGTCGGGCCGATGGCGGAGCAATATCTGTGGAACGCGAAACAAGCTGTCGTGATGACCAGTGCGACACTACGCACCGGCGACAACTTTGACTTCATCCAGGAACGGTTGAACGCCAAACAGGTCGAGACCGTCAACCTCGGCAGCCCATTTGATTATAAAAAGTCCACCTTGGTGTACGTGGTGGATGATATTCCCGACCCGAATGACCGCAATCATTATCAACGCGGCGTGGAACGGGGATTAGTCGCCCTAGCGGATGCACTCAATGGGCGGGTGTTGGCATTATTCACCAGTTATACGCAACTGCGGCAGACGGCAGAAGCCATACGCCCCTTACTGGCACTGGGCAATATCACGGTGTACGACCAAAGTGATGGCAGCAGCCGACAAGCCTTGCTCGATGGATTTAAGTCGAATGAAAAATCAGTGCTGCTGGGTACGAAGAGCTTCTGGGAAGGTATCGACATCCCTGGGGATTCGCTGACGGCACTGGTCATCACACGGCTGCCCTTCGCCGTGCCGACTGAGCCAGTTTTTGCTGCGCGATCCGACACGTATCGCGATGCGTTCAAGGAATATGCCTTGCCAGAGGCCATTTTACGTTTCCGGCAGGGATTTGGACGGCTTATCCGCACGCGCAGTGACCGGGGTATTGTGGCGCTGTTCGATCACCGTATCATGAGCAAAGCCTATGGCACGGACTTTCTGGACTCACTGCCGGAATGCACAGTGGAAAAAGGTTCGCTCAAGAATTTACCGGATCGAGCGAAGTCGTGGATGAACGAGAAATAAAGGCTCATGTTCAGAGAAAGTGAAAACGAGATAGAATTGAGAGATGGACTTCCC
>JBDTNB010000038.1:0-46636 GCA_039933955.1 Chloroflexota bacterium | reverse complement strand
TTAGGCCAGGTCAAACCCATCCTGGATTTACTCTGATTGGATGCCCCACCCTCATCTAATTGAGTGCCAGAAGCCGCCGAATCGTGAGCGCCAGATGCAGCGCCAGCCGAATTTCGGGCCGATTCAGGTCGATTTGTGCAATCTCGTTAATACGGTTCATCCGGTACAACAATGTGTTACGGTGGACAATCAACATCTCGGCTGTCTGGCTCAGGTTTCCGTGACAGGCAAAAAATGCTTCAAGCGTTTTGATGAGATCAGCGTGCTGCCGCAAATCATATTCGAGCAGTGCGCCCAATGTCCGTTCGCAAAAGGCCATCAATTTTTCGCGATCCGCCAGGCTTAAAATCAGTTGATAAACCCCTAAATCGCCAATATATAAAGGTGTGTCGGTGTGCAACCGCGTCGCCAATTCGAGCGCCTGTACCGAATCGCGGTAGCTGTTACGCCACGATCCGATGTCCCGCGCCGCCTGCCCCAGCCCGACGGCGACTCTCGCGCCAGGATATTGGCGCTGGACTTCTGTGGTGAAGGCTTTTGCCAGTTTCATGCTGGCGTCTACCGGGTCTTTTGGATCGGTGGCGTGGAACACCAGTAATTCATTTTCTCGTTCACGCTGCCACACCAGTGCGCTGGCATGGTGGCTGGCAACCACGCCATTAACCAGTGTTTCCAGCCGCCGGTTGGATGGACTTTTGTCGCCTTGCCACGCTAACACGATAGCCAGGTGGGTTTGCATCATATCGTGCTCGAAGCGTTCTCCCTGGCGGATCGCTTCCTGCTGGCTGACATCACCGATCAGCAGCCGATCCAGGAACGTACCTCGCAGCCGCTTTTCGGTGTCAGAAATGGCCTTCGCTTTCGCCATTTCCAGTGCGCAGGCCGCCGCACCATGCTCTGCGACCAAAAGGTCAATATCATCCAGCTCACTGTCGCGCCCAATAATAGACAAATACCCGCGCCCAATATTTTTGGTGATAATCGGGCACACAAATCGTGCTAATCCCGGCGTGGGCAGCGATTGCAAAAGTACCGGATTCTCGATTTCGTTTACTCGATGTCGATCTTGGATTTCGACGGGCAGATTGTACATATTGCGCAAGAACTGTTCTACATCGTCCCAGTTGCCGATAAACTGTGGTTGCACGGCATTTTCCAGGATACGCAGCCGTTTATCTTGCACAACAATCGCCTTATTGGTCAGGCGTGCCATCGCATTGATGAGTTCTGCCATCCCCTCATTCCGGGAGGAGATTTGGGTCAACTGTTTATAAATCTGCGTGGCTCTGCGTTCCAATTGACCTTTGCGGTCAACCAGCAGGCTCACGATAGATTTCTCTACCATGCGGATGCGGCTGCCCCCCGGCAGGATCATGACCGGCATTCCGAAGGCGTTCGCTTCAGCAATCGCGGTTGGGGATGCATTTTCGCTCAAAACCACTGCCGAGGCTTGCATATCCGATGCCCAACGCACCATATCAATGTCTGTAGTCATGCGCGGGGCATTGTTCTCCGGCGCGGAGAGCAGCACCATTTCGCCGCGTTGGATAGATTTGGAAGCAGTTTTACTCTCTGGGTAAATAACTGTTGCCCAGCTCACTGTACGATTTAACAGGCCATCGCCCGCCACTACGCGCGTCCCTAACGGCAAAGCGAGTTTACGCACATCTTCGACGGTTATGGTGGTATTTACGTCTGCCATTTTGATCCTGTATCAAAGCATTTATGCAAAATATCTAAAACTGAAATAGCCTATTTTTGGTCAAATGTCAACTCCAAACCGAAATTTCCGCCTGACAAATGCCTGATTGTGCGAATTGCGCTATGTTTCCCCGGTTAATAGTCCAAATAGGATGACTCCCGCAAAAACCAACAGGGCCAATCCCGTGAAATCGCGGGTTGGGTTAACCTGTAAATTCACATAAGCGAGACCTGCCATCAACGCGCCCGCCAACCATGTCACTGGGCTGACTCGCCATCGCCGCGAATATTGGTATATACCCGACCCTAACAAAATTCCAGCTCCAGCCAACGGTACAACGACTGGCGGTATCGATTCGAGAATTTGCGCTGCGGCAAATATCACCACTAAAAAGAACCATGTGAGCCGCTCAATACGGGCCTCGGCCTCGCTTTTGCCGCGTGGCCCATTTTCTCGCGTACTTTGTCGTTCGCGGGTCGAGGAATGACGTTCTTTGCGTCGCGTCATCTTATGCTCCTGTAATGTGTCACTATATAGATAAGCATATCCTTGCTCGCCTTTTTCAGCCAATTGCACATTAACAGAATGCAGCTAGAATCAGGTGACGTAACAGGCTGTTTTAGAGGTAAAAGATATGGGCAAACGCCCATTTTTCGTGTTGTTCGTTCTCGTGGCGCTGGCAGCGTGCGATCCGGGCCAGTCGGATCGACGCGGCAACGGGCCGCAGCTTATCGAAGATGTGACCCTTGCGCCCACCACGCCTGAGCCGACTCGCGTGTTGAGTCCGACGCCATCGCCATTGATGATTCCCGTTATGACATCAACTGGCAGTTCGGAATTGGTGTCGCCGCTTGAAGTTTCCACTTTGGATGCCGATTTTATCCTGGTGACGCCGACGCTGCCGCCCAGCAAAACACCCACGTTGACGCCTACCGTAACGTCAACTTTCACGCGCACACCGCCCGCAACCGTGACACCCAATTATCCATATGTCCCGGATGTACCTGTGGTGGGTGGAATAGACGGCGTGGTTCCTATCCCAACCGCGATTACCAACATTCAGCCGCAGACATCAAATTGCATAGCGGCATGGTTTTTTGCTCAGGTACATCCCGCCGATTGTGCGCTCAATCCACCACTGACCAGCCTGGGAGCATTCTTGCAATTTCAGAATGGCTTTATGATCTGGGTGCAGCAGCAGGATGCGATTTACGTCCTCTATGACAGCGCCAATTTCCCCCGTTGGCAGGTTTTCAACGATGCCTGGGTCGATGGCATACCCGATAGTGACCCAACGTATGCAAATCCGCCTGCATATACCTGGCAGCCAAAGCGCGGTTTTGGCCTGCTCTGGCGCAATCAATCGGCATTGCGCGAGCGTCTTGGTTGGTCAGTGATGGAATTGGAAACGCCCTTCGACGCCCAGGTGCAGATTGGCAGTAACGGTACAATTTATATCAATGAGCCGCGCGGTGGCATTTTTGTCCTCACCGCCGATGGCAGTGAATGGAAACGTTTTGAATAATTACGCTACAATCCTGGAATGAGCACCGGTCTTTAATAAAAACTGACGACTGGAAACTGGTAACTATTTATGCCTAAATGCATTGGAATTTTGACCGGCGGTGGCGATGCCCCTGGTCTGAACGCAGTCATTCGTGCTGTCGTGCTAACAGCTAAGAATTCCTATGATTGGGAAGTCGTGGGCATTCTCGAAGGTTTTGATGGCCTGTATCACGGGTTACCCGTCATGCCCCTGCACGCCAACAATGTGCAGGATTTGCTGGCGCGCGGTGGTACTGTGCTGGGTACAGCCAATCGTGGCAGTCCCTTTGCCCACCCGATTCAGCGCCCCGATGGCACAATTGAATATGAGGATGTTTCCCACGAGGCACTCGAACGCATGGAATCCTTAGGCATGGACGCGCTGATTGTTGCGGGCGGCGATGGCACTATGTCGATTGCCCACAAACTGGTACAAATGGGCGCGCGCATCGTCGGCGTTCCTAAAACTATTGACAATGATTTAGCCCATACCGATACCACCTTTGGCTTTGATACCGCCATCAATACCGCTACCGAAGCGCTGGATAAATTGCAAACCACTGCCGAAAGTCATCACCGCATCATGGTCTTGGAAGTGATGGGGCGTGATGCTGGTTGGATTGCGCTGCATGTCGGCGTTGCGGGCGGCGCGGATGCCATTCTGATCCCCGAAATCCCATTTAACATTGATATCGTCTGTCAGAAAATCCAGAAGGTGCAGATGTCTGGGCGGCATTACAGCTTGATTGTGGTCGCCGAAGGGGCTGCATCTGCGGGTGGCGCGCAGGAATTTCATATTAAAGCAGACGCAAAAGGTTCCGGACGGTTGGGGGGCATAGGTAATACGGTTGGAACATTGCTGGCCGATTGTGTCGGCGCGGAAGTGCGTGTGACGGTGCTGGGTCATGTCCAGCGCGGCGGTCAACCGACGCCCCATGATCGCTGGTTGGCGACTCGTTTTGGTGCGGCGGCTGTTCATCTCGTTGCCAAAGAGAAATGGGGATATATGGTTGCGCTCCAGGGTACGCGCATGGACTCTGTACCCATGCGCGACGCGATTCAAATGAAATTTGTCGATGTTCAGGGCGAAACCATTCGCATGGCGCGTGACCTGGGTATCGTTTTTGGCTAACCATCAATGACAATACCACCTACTCCGCCAGACGACACAGATCCTAATTTAGACCTTCAGGTGTCACCACAACATAAACGCCGCTTTTCGCTTTTGCTTATCTTTTCTGTAGCGTTGTTGGTTCCGGTTTTTTGCTGTGGTATGACCTTGCTCATCTATCTGGTTTTTCCGCCACAGCATGTTGATATTCTAATTCTCGGCGTCGATAGCCGTCCTGGTGAAGGTTATGTATCGCGCACCGATAGCATTATGCTGTTGGGAATTGATCCAGCCCATTTACGCACTAGCATTCTTTCGATCCCGCGTGACTTATTCATCGAAGTTCCCGGTTTCGGTGAGCAGCGTATCAACACTGTGAATGTTTTGGGTGAGGAACAAGGGCAGGGGCGTGGCGTCGATTTGCTCAGTGCCAGCCTCGTCCAGGATTTCGGCATCCAGACAGATCGTTACGCGCGGCTGGAGTTCAGCGGTTTTGTGGAACTCATTAATGCCGTAGGTGGCGTCAGCATTGATGTCGAGCGCTCAATTGTCGATGATTCCTATCCAACCCCGGAAGGCGGTGTCACAACCATTCGCTTTGACTCCGGCGTTCAGCATATGGATGGCGAACGCGCCCTGATTTATTCCCGGACGCGCCATGCCGATGACGATTATCAGCGGGCAAATCGCCAGCAGCAGGTGATATCAGCGCTGATGGCAAAAATGGCAAATCCGGCGCATTGGCCTGCGGTCATCGCTGTTCTCAACCGTGCGATGGATACCAATTTAACTGTATTGGATTTGGCGCTTCTGGCTCCGCCGGTACTCTTAAATATTGGACGTTATGATCGGCTGGTCATAGACCGCGATTATATTCTCGGCACTGCCGAAGGTCACGCCGTCCCCGACTATCCCAAAATCAACCCCTGGCTCGCTGGTCGCTTCGAGTAAAAACAATTTTCGCGTTTTGGAAATGAAAAGAAAGGAAGTGTCAATATACCTATCCCTTCTTCATAACTTTTAACATTCGTTTTTTAACTGCTCTTGCTCGGATTTTCCCTCAGCAGGCGCTCGTAAGTGCCTTGCCAAAGTGTTTCATTGCGCGTCAATTTGGTGATTTTAATGTCGGCAAAACGGGGCAGCAGTTTCACCATGAGCGGCGGCAGCATATTCCAATCTTCTTTGAAGAGCATCGCCTGGATTTGATCTGCCACATCCCCCGGCCAACTCCAGCGCTGCCGGAGTTCTTCAGCTTTCACCCAATAATCGCGCTTTTCCCATGCCTGTGCAGATTGGTCAATGCCTTCTTCAATTTCGCGGAAGCAGTACACCAACATTGCCAGCATATCTTTAACTTCGGCATCAATGTCGGTTTTCTGGCTCAAACGCCGCAAAATTTCGGCTCCAGTCCGCATGATTTGGTTGCGTTGTTTGCCCGTGCTGTCCGTATTAATAACAGGACTCATACTGCGTGATTTCCTTTCACAACAAAGGCATTGGCTGCCCGAATCAAGATCACGAAATAGGGCGGATGCCCTTATAGATTTGTCCACCGCTCAGGGTTTTCAAAATCGTCGCGGCTGAACGTCCGGTATTCTCGGCCAATTCGCGCGGTGTCATCGCTAGGTTGCCATTCGCTAAAAACACGCGAAAAATACTGTCTACCAGCGACGTATGTGGGTTGATAAAATCGTCCTCTTCCGCTGCAATTTGGATGGCTAACCCCAATTCGTCCAGTTGCATCACTTCGCCGGTTTCCGGGTCGATGTAATCTACAGTTCGGTCTTCATCGTTTTGGCTCAATCGCTCACGCTGCTCTGGCAGCAGATGGCTTAACAGGTATGTCCGTAAATCTTCTGAACTTTTCTCCCACCAACTGAAATCAATGTGGAATTTGGTGTCCAGTGTTGGTTTGCCTAAGAAACTGGGTTTCGTAGTCATATTTTTCCTCCATAGTGCGCGACCCGTTGCAGTAAAATTGCGGGTAAGGTAGCAGCCTTACCTTATCGGGCCGGATGGCTCTACTCTCCGCTCAGTTTCCAGTAATCTCCCCCTACATTTTGGAAATCCGGGTTGGCGACCAATGTGGCAAAAATTGGCCCAGGCGGGCAGCGACGCAGCACATTAACTGCGCTGTACAACGTTTTTGCATGTACCGTTCCCTGAGGGGTCAACCCCCCCAACGGCGGTATCAATGTCTTGAGAATTGAAGTGAGACTCTTTTTCTGCTGTTGCGCCTGCTGGAAAAGAGCGTCTACACCTGCTAGATCATCTGCGCCCAGAATCATGAGTTCATCATACTCCGCGCCAATAGCCCGTTTTTGATTTTCAAATGAAATCTGGTCGTTTTTCGGCACAATCAGGCGGATCCATTCCGTGCGCGGCTTGTAAGCACGGAAGTCGATCACGATTTTTCCCGGTTCATCGCCCTTACGGACAATTACGTAAACGCCAATCGGCAGCTTGTGTTTGCGGTAAAATTTCGCCAGACCAAAAATATACCCTTCGTTCCGCACAACCCACGCGGGATATTCCTCGCCGTCCTGCCCATCAACCAGCGTACAATAAACGCGCGGTGTCTGTCGAGCAGTCGGGAAAACCTCTGCCGTTCGTGCGTTTAGAGGGAGTGTTCCTAGTCGTCTGTGGGGGTAGGGGATGGTGATGGTGATTTCATCAAGTCGGGGTTGAGATGGGTTAGTTAGGGTGAGTTCGTCAGCAATTTCGGTTTCAAGTGCTAACATTTCCGGGTTGAGTAGGCTGCGATCATAATCAATTGCGCTGTATCGCAGCATTGTCGGTGTGGTCTGGACTTCTGTTGGTTCAAGTCGCGTAAGGAACCATAAGACCTCACCCGCAGGCCCAACCTCGTCAAATCGGCTGTCCCGGTTCAGCGCGTAATTCAACGAAAACTCTTGCAGCGCCATTGGAGAACTGCCCAGCCCGCCAATTTGGTCGAGGATGTCAATCGTCGTGAGCGGGCCACCCCCTGCAATATCCAATACCGCCTCGGCTAGGTTCAGATGTCCGACGTTTACCTCTAACAGTAAATCACGCGGGAACCATTTTTTCGCCATGTAGATGAGTTCATCAGAATCGCGCAGGCTTTCTTCAAGATCGCTGATGATTTCATCGTGGGCAGCATCTAATACGTCATCTGCGGAGAGTTCGCCAGCACCATTTAGGGTGTCGCCCTCATTTTCGCTCTGGCTTAACTCATGGGGTATGGTCAGGTCTATCGCGAATTCGCGATACTTCCCAGGGTTGTTCATATCATCGTCGTCAAATTCGACGGCGATAACCTTGAAATCCCCATAATCCGCATTATTCCCAGGGCGAATACTTTGAATAATCCCCGTTTCATAATCGAATTCGGGGAAAATTATTTTCTGACCGCTTTCATAGCTGTGCGACGGGTTATATAAGCGGGCATCTTTATACCGCTCACGCAGACTGGCGGTCTCCTGGTTTAATCGTTCTTCGATGAGCGCGCGAGCAAGTTCTTCGCTGTCGAGAGGGGTTTCTTTTTCCAGCAACAGGCTAGTTAAATGCTCAATGTCTTGTTGTTCGATAACAAAGTTGCGCGCCCAGTGATGGCTTGACATCATCAAGGTTACACGCCTCCAGATGGTTGTGCGGGGGAATAAGGCTGCATTAAAACACAATAAATTCTAAACAGAATGATAATTATACTTGAGGTTCATAGGGCAATGCAAGCGTTGGGTTGACCGCCGATTTTCCGTAGTATATACTTACCCTCTGTTCATTCCATCAAGTTTTGAAATGAGGTCACTGCGAATGTCAACCAAGCGTACTTGGCAACCCAAAATTCGCCGCCGTAAACGTGTCCATGGTTTCCGCCAGCGGATGCTAACCAGCAAAGGTCGTAAGGTCTTGCAGGCGCGCCGCACACGCGGACGTCACGTCCTGACGGTTACGCCCAACCACGTTAAGAAAATTAACTGGAAAGCACATTAACGGCTAATGCAGGGGCGTTTCCGGCTCCGGCAGGAACGCGATTTCGCCCGGTTGCGGCGCGATGGCCGTGCCTATCCCAGCCGATATATGCTCATCAGTGTGCTGCCAAATGGGCTGGCACATAACCGCTATGGCTTCATCACCAGTAAGCAGCTAGGTAACGCGGTCACGCGCAATCGGGTACGGCGTCTCTTACGAGAGGCCGTGCGTTTCATCCATCCTCACCTCAATGTGGGTTTCGATGTGGTGATTGTCGCGCGACTTGCCGTAGTTGAGGAACCCTTTGCTACGATTCAACGTATAGTAGAAGAGTTGTGTCGGAAAGCTGGGTTAGTCTTAGTGGAAAGCGGTGAATCATGAAAGCATTGGCTTTGGCGATGATCCGGTTTTATAAACGGTTTCTATCGCCTGTTTTGCCATCGGCCTGTATTTATGAACCGACTTGTTCAGTTTATACCTATCAGGCTATTGAACGTTATGGCGTCATTCGGGGATCGTGGTTAGGGGCTAAACGCATTGCGCGCTGCCATCCATTCCATGTCGGTGGCTACGACCCTGTTCCCGATCTTGAGGAGTAATTGATTGAACATCTGGAAGTCGATTTCGCGGCATCGCCTCTGGGGTGCTGCGGTTTTATGTGTCTTGTTAATTGCAGGCTGTGGCCCTGCGCCTCTCGGTACTGGTTGGGCTGCTGTCAGCTTGATGACCACCCAATGCGGTGATACCGCCACCGAGAATGTCCTTCTTGCATACAATGATCGCATCGTTCTCGTGAATCCTGTCGATGGCAAGGGTGCAATTTTGTTGAATCAAGATTGTAAACCGCGTCCCTCCGATGCTGATGGCAAAGCCAAAGTTTGGGATTTCCGCGGTGGCGGGCAAAATCTGTTTTTTACCACACCCCTGCAAATCGATAACCAGACCCTTCTCACAGTTGCCTATAACCAGCATATATATAAGATTGATTCGGTGCGTGCTGAGGCCGATGTAGCGGCAGGATCACCCATCCCTGATCTTACGGGGCATACTGTTGCCGAAGTGGTTGAAAATGGCGACCTGTTGTATCTCGGCCTGAATGCTAAAAATTTGGTTGCGCTTCATGCTGATGACTACAGTGTAGCCTGGACAGTACAGACCGAACATGGTGTATGGTCGAAACCACTTTTACATGATACGACGATCTATTTCACCTCCCTGGATCATTTCTTATACGCTGCCGATGCCCAAACGGGCGACCTGAAGTGGAAACTTGACCTCGAAGGCGCGTTGACCTCCACGCCCTTATACGATGACACTACCGGTCATCTCTTTGTCGGTAGTTTTTCGCGTAAAATCTTTGAAGTTTCACTCGATGGTCAGATTGTCAATCAATATGAGACAGCCGATTGGGTCTGGGGTACGCCAGTTATCGTGGATGGCACACTCTACGCCGCCGACTTGGGCGGCTACGTTTATGCGCTCGATACCACCAGGAATCTAGCTGAAGTATGGAAGCAGAAAATCGCCGCGCGCGCAATTCGGGGAACGCCGCTCATTGTCGGCGATACTATAGTTGTTGCCTCGCGTGACCAGAAGCTTTATTGGCTAAACCGTACTGACGGCACAGTCAGGAATGACAGCGAAGGGCAGCCCCTCGTGCGTGACGTTCAGGCCGAGATTTTGTCGGATGTGCTGCTTGTCCAACCATCTGATACCTTGAAAATCAAAGAGCCGTTTGTAATCGTGAGCACCCTGGCTAACGACAAGATCCTGGTTGCCTATTCATTAAGCCGTGCTGAACTGCAATGGACTTACGCTTTACAGTAAAGTATTGCCGTTGGTCTTTGAGGAGCTTTGATCCATGTGGGATTTGATCCTGAATCCATTTATCACCGTCATTACGCTGTTGTATTCCTTTTTTGGAAACAACGCGGTGGTGGCGATCATTCTGTTCACGATTTTAGTGCGGCTAATCATGTACCCGCTCAACGCCCAGCAGATGCGTTCGTCGAAGGCCATGCAAGAGTTGCAGCCCGAAATGAAAAAGATGCAGGACAAGTACAAAAATGATCGCGAAAAATTGGCTCAGGAACAAATGCGCCTTTATCGCGAACATGGTGTGAATCCACTCGGTGGATGTTTGCCTTTAATCATTCAATTCCCCATCTGGATTGGCCTGTATCAGGCCATTAATCATGCCCTTGCGGCGACTCCTTTGCAGCTCATCGATTTGTCGGGGCGTTTCCTGGCTCCAGGCCTGGATCGGCTTGTGCCGTTGAATAACGTCTTTCTGGGTATTGACCTGACCCAGGCTCCTACCACTAATCCAACCTATGCACTTATACTGCCTGTTTTGGTGTTGGCAACATCCTGGTTGCAATCGAAGATGATTACGCCGCCCGCGCAGCCCAGCGAAGACGGAAAACCCAATCAGGCGCAGGCTATGACGCAATCCATGACAACTGTGATGCCCATTATGATGGGTATGTTCTCACTGTCGTTTTCAGTGGGGTTGTCGATTTATTTTATTGTCTCCAATCTCGTCAGTATCATTCAATATAGTCGCCAGAAAAACTTCCAATGGAAAGATGTATTGAAATTTGGCAATAGTTCCAGTGCGCAGGCTGCCCCGAAGTCCAAGCTGGAATCAGGCATGACGACAGGTCGTTTGGATCGCCCGAAAGAGAAAAAGGTAACGTCCGAGTCACTGATGAAAACCAGGTCGGTTGAAGATGAGCCTGAGGTAAAGGTCGAAAAGACCCCTGCTGAAAAGACACGGGTCGAGAAGACTAACGGCTCCATAAGTTCAAATGAGCCGAAGCCGAAAACGCCGCGCGCTAAGAAAGCCACCAACAAGTAGGGCAATTTTCCCTGCTTGTGGTTCGCAAAAAACACCACATTGGCGTGTTGGTAAAAGTGTCTGCCCTGGTGGCACGAAATGATGAATTAAGATCAATGCGGATAGAAGGCTTGCCCCTATCCGCTGCTATTTCAATATAAGGATTATTCCATGAGTTCAGAACATTCTATTGAGACGACGGGGGAGACCGTCGAAGAGGCCATTGCCAAAGGGCTGGCCGAATTAGGTGTCGCGCCCAGTGACGTGATTGTCGAAGTCTTGGATGAGCCGAGTCGGGGCGTTTTTGGGATTGGCGCACATCCCGCTCATGTCCGCCTAAAGTTATTTCGCACCCCTGCTTCAACGCCATCCACCTCGACCAACACGATGGCCGCTGTGCCCAGCGCTTCACAAAACCTCGATGATGCTTATGCTGAATCTGAGGATCAGGACGCCCTCACCTTGATGGATGAAATGCGTGAGATTAGCGATGATGCTGATTTGGATGATGATGCGCGCGTCGGCAAAAATATTTTGACTGAACTCCTCGACAAAATGGAAATTGAAAAAGCTGAGGTCATTGTGCGCCGCGCCGGTGCTGTCGATGAGCACGATAGCTCCCCCTGGCTCCTGGATATTTCTGGCCCCGATTTGAGTTCATTGATTGGTCGCCGGGGCGAAACATTGGCAGCTTTGCAATATGTCACACGGTTGATTGCTAGTCGTGAACTCCAACATCGTGCCAATATCGTCATTGACGCTGCGGGTTACAAATCCCGCCGTTCTAAAATGCTGCATGACCTGGCTCTGCGCATGGCCGATCAGGCCGCGCGCAGCCACCGTACCGTGACATTGGAGCCGATGCCGCCCTACGAACGTCGCATTGTCCATCTCGCGTTACGCAATCGCTCCGATGTCCAGACCAAAAGTGTGGGTGAGGGCAATTCGCGTAAAGTGACCATCATTCCAAAATCGGGGTGACATGTTTCCTGTACCCGACTATGTGCTGATCGGACATTTAACCGCCGACCTGACACCCACAGGTCGCGCGCTCGGTGGGACGGTTTCCTATGCCGCGCGTGTCATCCATTCCTTCGGCCTGAAGGTTGGGATGCTCACCAGCGCCGTACAGGACGAACCATTGCTGGCGCAATTAACCCCTTATGTCTCGGAAATGGTCGTTCTGCCCGCCAGCGCGACCAGTACCTTCGAAAATATTTACAACCCAACTGGGCGTATTCAATACATTCGGGGAGTCGCTTCCAAAATCATTCCATCAGACATCCCCGCCCATTGGCTGAGTGCACCGCTGGTACATCTTGCCCCGCTGACCGATGAAGTTGATCCGCAAATTGCCCATCAATTCAAAAACTCAACCACGCTGCTCACCTTGCAAGGCTGGTTACGCCGCTGGGATGCCGATGGGCGTGTGCGCTTCAAACCCTGGTTCGATCCCGATGTGCTGAAAGACATCGACATCGTGGTCTTTAGCGAAGAAGACATTGCCGAAGCGCCTGAACTGGAAGCCCAGTTTGCAGGGGTTGTAAAACATCTTTTTGTCACCCGCGCAGAACATGGCGGAACCTACTATTACGAGGGTAAACCAATCTCATATTCAACTCCTCAGGTTGAACTTATACATCCGACGGGTGCGGGCGATGTTTTTGCCGCCAGCCTTTTATGCGGCCTGCACGTGACCAACGGTGATATGAGCGCAGCCATTCGTGTCGCCGCCCAATTAGCTGCTATCTCTGTCACGCGCGTTGGTCTGGATAGTGCCCCAACGCCCGATGAAGTTCAGCAGACGCTCACGGCCACTCAATAATGAATCTCGTTGATCGCATTCTTTACAATGGCCGCATGGTTACGCTAGATAACGCCCAGCCGCGCGTAGCAGCGTTAGCGCTCAAAGATGGGCGCGTTGTCGCCTTTGGGAGCAACCATGAAATGCTGGCCTTAGCGGGTGCGGGGACAATTCGCGAAAATCTGGCAGGCAAAACGGTTGTCCCTGGTTTGACCGACGCCCATATCCATTGGGAATGGACAGCCCGTGTGCTTCATCAGGTCAATGTGTTTGAAGTGCCCAACAAAGCGGTTGCCGTCGAGCGTGTTGCCGAATGGACATCCAAAACCCCTGCTGGACAATGGGTGTGCGGTTCAGGTTGGTTTCAAGACCTCTGGCCGGATCGTGCCTTCCCAACCGCTGCTGATCTCGACGCCGTGTCGCCTCATCATCCCATTTACCTGACAGCTAAAAGTGGTCACGCTGGATGGGCAAATAGTGTCGCACTTCGCTTGTGTGGCATTACGGTCAGCACACCCGATCCTGATAGCGGTCAGATTCAACGTGATGCCAACGGTCAGCCTACCGGAATTCTCTTAGAGTCGGCAATGGATTTGGTTGCCGACCAGATTCCGTCACTCTCGATTCAGCAAATTGCCGAGCAGATGAAAGCGGCTCAGAAACTGGCCTTAGCCGCTGGTCTGACGGGCATTCACGACTTCGATCAGCCATCCTGTTTTGCTGCGCTCCAGATATTGCGTGAGCAGGGCGAATTGGGTTTGCGTGTCGTCAAAAATATCAATCGCCAATGGCTGCCTGCTGCTCTCGATCTTGGCTTGCGCTGGGGCTTTGGCGACGACTGGATTCGCATCGGTGGCCTGAAAATTTTTGCTGATGGGGCGCTCGGCCCGCGCACTGCCTACATGATTGACCCCTATGAAGGTGAGCCGGACAATTACGGCATTTCCACTATCGACAAGGAAGAAATGGCTGAACTGGTCAGCCGCGCTAGCCTCTTAGGGTTGCCATCCACCATCCACGCGATTGGAGATCGCGCTGTTCATGATGTTCTGGATGTCTATGAGTCTGTCCGTAAGGAAGAAGCTGAACGTGGCGAATCGCCAGCCTCGCGTCGCCATCGCATCGAGCATGTGCAGATTATTCACCCCTCGGACGCACATCGTCTGGCGCAGTTGAATATCATCGCCTCTATGCAGCCAATCCACGCCACAAGTGACATGAACATGGCGGACAGCTATTGGGGTGCGGAACGCTCCAAATGGGCCTATAACCCTCGTTTGCAGCTAAATCAGGGTGTCGTCGTGGCTTTCGGCTCCGATTCGCCCGTTGATACTTTTGATCCCTTCAAAGGCATCCATGCCGCTGTCACCCGCCAGCGCGCCGACGGATCGCCTGGGAAAGACGGTTGGTATCCAGACGCGCGCCTGACTTTTGGCGAAGCTCTGCACGGCTATACCCTCGGCCCCGCCTACACCGCCGGCATGGAAAATCGACTCGGTAAATTGGCTCCTGGTTTCCTGGCTGATTTAGTCGTCTTGGATCGTGACCCTTACGCCATTCCATCCGCTGAACTCCTCGACGTAAAAGTCGTCGCCACGATGGTCAGCGGTCTCTGGCGACACGGCGGCCTATAGCTAACCTCATGTGCATGTTTTGCTTTGTGCGCTGAACAGCCTGCCTTGCAAGCGGCGAGTTTGACTCCCCCTTTCTCTACGAAGTGGGGAAAGGGGGCTGGGGGGATAGGGGATAATAGTTGAAACTTGCACACTAGGTTAGATCATCACCCGATTGCCGCTGAGCTGAAAACCACCTGGAACAGTTTGCTGTAAATCACGACCCCTAAATATTGGCTCAAATCCACTTCTGACGGCATGTTGTAATTCTGATTGCCGACAGTGCCTTGTAGATTGCCCAGATCATAATAATCAGTTCCCACATCGGCTGCCGTGAGTGGATTGGCCTTGCGTGTCAAAATGACATGGAGGTCGGGGCCGTTTGTCACCTGAAAATCCTCGATGCGTAAGACTTTGCTGTTATCTGGCAGTTGAAAAACCGTGACTTTGCCGCTTGCTTTGTGAATCGCGTCAATTTCTTTGAAAGTGCCCACCGCGACAACTGTCGGATCGGTCATTTCCGGCGCGCCCTGATTAGCGGTAGGGACAATCGTGACAGGTACAATTGCGCCGCGCACGAGTCCGACCACCATTGTTGCATCGGCAGTGGACATTAATTCGTAGAAAGCCCCTTGCTGTTCAGTTGGCAATGCCAGAAATGCGGTTTGCTGGCTGGCGCTCAGGCCAGGAAAGCGATCTTCAGCCACTTGCCTTACAAAGAAGGGTTGCCACCGGGGGTAGGTGAATGTCGCAATCACCATGAATGCGCCGATTAAAATCACCAGGATACGCAGACGGTTATTCAAAGCGGACTCCTTTGCCTTTTCGACAACCTGCTATCGGTTGCTATAATTCGCGGAATGTAAGCTGAACCTACTCGCGTGCTGCGCGATCTATTGTAATCAAATATTGAAGGAGATATAGAATGACTAATCGTCCCGGCATGATGATCGGGCCACTTGAACATCCCGTCGAAGGCCCAATGTTGAAAGTCGGCGATCCTGCGCCCGACTTCAAGCTGACCGCCAACGATTGGACGATTAAGACTCTCGCCGATTATAAGGGCAAAGTCAAAATTGTCAGCATTGTGCCCTCGCTCGACACTCGCGTCTGCTCCGCGCAGACCCGCTATTTTAACCAGGAAGCGGCTGCTTTCGGCGATAACATAGTTGTGCTCACTATCAGCGCCGATTTACCCTATGCCCAGCGCCGTTGGTGCGGTGCAGAAGGCATCGAGCGCGTGATAACCCTCTCCGACCACAAAGACATGAACTTTTCCGATGCCTATGGTGTTCATGTCACCGATATGCGCATATGCCAGCGCGCTTGCTTCATTGTCGATCAAAATGATGTCGTGCAGCATGTCGATTATGTGCCGGTCATCGGCAACGAAATTGACTTCATCGGCGCATTGTCAAAAGTCCAAAATCTGATCTAAACCGATCTTGAGGAACAACAGTTTGGTGGTGCTGATCTCTTTTCATCGCTCCGCGAATCGCGAAAAAGGATAAATATGGCTGATATTCGCTTGGAACGGCTGGCAAACGTGTTGGTCGATTACGCTTGTGCTGTGAAACCCGGTATGTGGGTCGGTATCCTGGGCGATGTCGTGACATTGCCCGCTCTCCGTGCCGTTTACAAAGAAGTGCTGCGCTATGGTGGCAATCCATCGCTTTTTATCAGCGACGAAACAATGGATCGTGCTTTTCTGCGTGATGCCAATGACGATCAACTGGCGTGGCTCGATCCCAGCATGTCGCTCTACTATGAGAAAGCTGACATTTACATACGTATTGGCAGCAGCACCAACACGCGCGCCATGACCAATATTGACCCGAAACGGGTTCAGAAGCGCAACGCCGCCCGCCATCCCTGGCTCGATACACGCCTAAATCGTGCTGCGCGTGGCGAATTTGAGTGGGTAGGGACATGGTATCCTGCTGAAGCCAGTGCCCAGGAAGCCAATATGAGCCTGGAAGAGTACGAAAATTTTGTCTACGGCGCGACCTTCTGCGACCATGACGATCCGGCGGGCGAATGGCGCAAATTGTCCATGTTGCAGCAGAAAAAAGTTGATTGGCTGAAGGGCAAAAAACACGTCAGGTTGCAAGGCCCTCATGCTGAACTTGAACTCTCGATTGAAGAACGAACTTTCGTCAACAGCGATGGTCACAAAAATATGCCCAGCGGCGAAATCTTTACCGGCCCCGTAGAGGACTCGGTAAACGGTTGGGTGCGCTTCAGCTATCCCAGTATCGTCGCGGGTCGGGCAGTAGCTGGTATCGAATTGAAATTTGAAAATGGAAAAGTCGTGTCCGCTGCCGCCGAGTCCAACGACGATTTGCTGCAAGCCCAACTCAATACCGATGCCGGTGCGCGTTATCTCGGCGAGTTTGCCATCGGCACGAATTTCGGCATCAATAAATTTACTGGCAACATCCTCTTTGATGAAAAAATTGGCGGCACGGTGCATATGGCCGTCGGCATGGGCTACCCCGAAACTGGCAGCAAAAACCGCAGCGCAGTCCATTGGGATATGATCTGCGACATGCGTAACGACAGCACCATTCACGTCGATGGTGAACTCTTCTACAAAAACGGTGAATTCGTGGTCTAAACTTTCATGTTGACTTCGTAGGGACAGGACTAATCCTGTCCAGTTTTGTTTTAAATTTTCCTCTGAATCTCTTGATTACGCTTTTTTCTTTTGTACGCAAACCCACCTAACTTAAGCTATACTGAGTCGTAATGACTCGTCACAAATCACAGGAGAGCGATACATGCGGCTCTTTATCAGCTATGCTCATGAGGATGTCGATCAAGTGACCGAACTCGTCGAGGAACTGCATTCGCGCGGTCATGAACCCTGGTTCGGCGAAAAACTCATGCCGGGGGATGATTGGCAGCACGATTTGCACCACGCTATTACCGACTCCGATGCGCTGGTTTATGCGCTGTCGCCCCATTCTGCCGTTAAAGAATGGTGTCGCTGGGAATGCGCTCAGGCCATCCAACTAAATAAGCCCATTATCCCCGTTCTGCTGCACGCTACCCCTGGCATTCCCGATACACTGGGTGGTTATCCCGTCCCTGACTTTGAACACGGTGCAACGGAAACCTTTGTCAATAACCTCAATCGTATCTTAGGCCACATGGGTGCTTTTACACTGCCCGTCACCGATATGGATGCCCCCGAAAATCCGCGCGGCATCCCCGCTCAAGCGATGGAAACCACTGTCCCGCCCGGTATGCGCAGCGAAACCATTGATGACTCCAAAGGCTAAAATTACATACTTGGTTGAATAATCTTGGGAAAATAAAAACAGCCCGCACAAAGCAGGCTGTTTTTGTTATGGAGAGGGTATTTTACCCTATCAGCTCTACGCTCTTATCTACCAACACCCCGCGCAACTCGGTGATCTGATCGCGCAGCAGGGCAGCTTTCTCGAATTCGAGCGCCTGAGCCGCATTCTTCATCTCTTTTTCGAGTTCCTTAATCATCTTGTTCAGTTCATCCTTCGGCATATCGGTGATGCTGATGCCAGCCACAGCGCCCTCGGCCTCTGGCTCTTCTTCCATCATCGCCTTGACCCGTTGCGTCAGGTCGCGCACTTGCTTTACGATGCTCGTCGGAACGATACCGCGTTCCTCATTGTGTGCGTGTTGAATCGCCCGCCGCCGGTTCGTCTCGTCAATCGCCCGCCGCATCGAGTCCGTCATTTTGTTGGCGTACATAATGACACTGCCCTCAACATGCCGTGCCGCGCGTCCGATATTCTGGATGAGCGCCTGTTCCGAACGCAGGAAGCCTTCTTTGTCCGCGTCTAGGATCGCGACCAACGAAACTTCCGGCAAGTCGATACCTTCGCGCAGCAGGTTGATCCCGACCAGCACGTCGTATATACCCAGTCGCAGATCGCGCAAAATTTCGATGCGTTCCAGTGTCTCAATCTCAGCATGTAAATATTGTGCTCGGATGCCCATTTCGTTGATATATCCGGCCAATTCTTCGGACATGCGCTGGGTGAGGGTCGTTACCAGCGTGCGCTGTCCTTTCTTCACCCGCTTCGCGATCTCTTGTAACAAATCGTCAATCTGCCCCTCAATAGGCCGCACACTGACTTCTGGATCGAGAACCCCCGTTGGCCGGATGACCTGCTGCACGATTTTCTCGCTGATCTCACGTTCATATGGCCCCGGTGTCGCCGAGGTATAAATCGTCTGTCCCATCCGCGTCTCGAATTCATTGAAGCTCAATGGGCGGTTGTCCAACGCACTTGGCAGCCGGAATCCATAATCAATCAGCGACATCTTGCGCGCCTGATCGCCGTTAAACATCCCCCGTAGCTGCGGGATGGTCATATGGCTTTCGTCGATAACCAGCAAGTAATCGTCTGGGAAGTAATCGACCAACGTCCAGGGAGGGCTGCCTGCGGGTCGTTGATCCAGATGCCGCGAGTAATTTTCAATGCCCGACGAGTAGCCCACTTCGCGCAGCATTTCCAGATCATAATGGGTGCGCTGCTCAATACGCTGGGCTTCCAGAAATTTTCCTTCGCCTTTGAAGAAATGGATCCGCTCATCCAATTCCTTCTCGATGTCTGTAAGCGCTTGCTTCATCTTTTCTTCATCAGCCACAAACTGCTTGGCCGGGAAGATTTTCACGCTCGGATGTTCCGCCAGGATTTCGCCCGTCAGGGGATCGAATTCGGTGATGCGTTCAATTTCGTCGCCGAACAAAAAGATGCGATACGCAATTTCGGCATATGCAGGGACAATTTCCAGGGTGTCGCCCCGCGCCCGGAATGTGCCGCGCTTCAAATCCATATCGTTGCGGCTGTATTGGATTTGCACCAATTTACGCAGCACGGTATCGCGCCGCATACTCTCGCCAACCGTTAATTCCAGGATCGAACGTCCCCAGGCTTGCGGGCTGCCGATACCATAAATACACGACACCGACGCCACAATCAGCACATCGCGCCGAGAGAGTAGCGCCGCCGTTGCCGCCAAGCGCAGCCGGTCAATCTGCTCGTTGATGTCGCTCTCTTTTTCGATATACAGGTCGCGGCGCGGGACGTAGGCTTCCGGCTGGTAGTAGTCGTAATAGCTGACGAAGTATTCCACCGCATTCTTGGGGAAGAATTCTTTGAACTCAGAGTACAGTTGCGCCGCTAAGGTTTTGTTGTGAGCTAGCACCAGTGTTGGACGCTGCGTCTTTTGCACAACCTGGGCGACAGAAAATGTTTTTCCAGTCCCCGTAGCACCCAATAAAGTTTGATGTTTGAGACCTTCGCCGAGACCTTCGACCAATCCTTCAATCGCTTTAGGCTGGTCGCCAGTGGGTTGGAATTCGGAGACAAGCTGAAAGGGAGGCATAGTGTGTCCTTATCAGAACGTCAGTTCGGATGGGATAGGTAAGTATAGCAAAAATCGGGGCGTTTAGGTAGTCCCGATCTTGCATTTATCACCATTTCTGTTGTTGATTTTATGGCTGAGTGTTGGAGAGATAATTTCTGCTCATACCGCGCGTCAGGATGAAGTTGATCAGCGCACCAATGGCGAAAGTGAGGATAAAAACTGCCAACCCCATGCGTTGGTCGATGCTGGATCGCAGGATTATATAGCCCGTCACGAGGGTGAAACTCAATAAGGTTGCAACCGTGAGTGCCCGCCGAATGCGCGAGTCGCTTGCGCCTCCGACACGCACAATCAACAAGATTCCAAAGCCGAAAATTAGCCCAAAAAAGGACGGGATAATTAATTGCCCGAATGTCAGTGGATTCGGCACAGGCTGACCCAGTGAATCAACGGGCGGTGCGACGTATGGGAATAAGGTCGCCAGCACCACGACCAAAAATATACCTACCAGCCAGCCGAGCAAATAGCCTGGGCCTTCATGCAGCGAATACGCCCACGAAGAAATAATTGCAACCACCAGCGCCATGAGTGCAAAAACCACAAAATCGCTAAATAGGATTTGTTGGATGATGTTTATCAAGTGGCACATCCTCACTAAAAAACCGTAAACTGATAATAATTTGGGTGCATAAAAATCCCACATGAAATCTGTTGGAGATATACAAAAATGGCCGAGCTTTGAAGCGATAACAGGCTTTGGTCAACGTCCCTTGCGCTTAAACTCACCATTGACACTCCCCTCATCGGCTGATAATATGCACCACATGATGCGGGGTAGAGCAGTGGTAGCTCGTCGGGCTCATAACCCGGAGGTCGCAGGTTCGAGTCCTGTCCCCGCTAATCGTTTTTTGGGTGATGTAGCTCAGTTGGTTAGAGCGTTCGACTCATAATCGAAAGGTTCGCTGGTTCGACCCCAGCCATCACCATCATATAGAAGACCCTACAAAGGGTCTTTTTATTTGTCTGAATACTGAATCAGTGATATTATTTTTCATATATGTATGACGAGGATTTGTTCTTGAAAAAACAGTTGCGTTTACAAGCCAGAGAACTTCGGCAGAATGGTATGTCAGTGCGGCAAATTGCTAAAACACTGAATATCTCGTTGAGTTCGGCAAGCACTTGGGTTCGCGATATTGAACTCACGCCGGATCAAGTCGAGAGTTTGAAACAGAAGCAATATCTTTATGGTGCTCAAAATAAAGGTGCTGCTTCAAATAAAGAGAAGGGGCGAATTCGGCGTCTAGCATTTCAGGAAGCGGGTCGTGCCAAAGCCAAAGAAATGTCACCGCTGCATCTTGCAGGATGTATGCTTTATTGGGCTGAAGGGGGTAAAAGTCGAAATAGTTTATATTTTGCAAACTCTGATTCCAACATGCATCAACTGTTCATACGATTTCTTCGTGAAGAAATGCATGTCGAGAATTCTGAAATGGCAATCTATATACATTGTCATACGGATGACCCTGAACAGATGAATGTTTTGGAAGAACATTGGCTTCAACTATTGAAGTTGCCGCGAGCTTGTCACCGAAAAACATTTACCAAAAAAGGTAGTGAAATTCAGCACAGTGTCCTTAAGTACGGGGTTTGTGGTGTCGGGGTTTATAAGAGCAAAATCGTCCAACACATCTTCGGCGCGATTCAGGAATATGGCGGCTTTGAGAATCCCGATTGGCTGTTCTGAGCCGCCGTTTTGCTTCATACTATTTTGCCCGTGCCAGCAGACTTTCCAACGCCTGTGTCACGACATCCGCTTGCTCCATCATCGCCATATGTCCCGAATCAGCCATCACTAGCCGCGCATCCGGCATCAACTCCGCCATTTCCTGCGGAATTTCTGGTTTGAAAAGTTGGTCGCCTTCGCCGCCAATAACCAATGCTGGAACATGGACGCTTTTCAACGTATGGGTTGAATCCGGGCGAGTCGCCATCGCCTGCAATGTGCCGATGCTGCCTGCTGGCGGCGTAGCCCGCATGATCCGATTCACTTTTTCAACATCCAGCGAATCCGCTGCGGCTCCCACCTTGAATAATTTGGGATTGACCGCTGCTTCAGCCCCTTCTTTCGATACTTTTTCGGCGGTCTCGTAGCGCTTCGCCTGGGCTTCCGGCGAATCGGCACGGTGATTGCTGCAAACAAATCCAATCCCGCAGAATCGCTCCGGCGCGAGTCGATATGCTGCCATTGTCACATAACCACCCATAGAATGCCCGACCCAAATCGCTTTGTAGACGCCAATTCGATTGAGGAGGTTCAATACATCCTGCGCCATCACATCCATGCTGTACGCGCCCTCTGGAGCAGGACTCTGCCCATGTCCGCGCAAATCCGGGGTAATCACCCGGCACACACTTTTCAGGTCTTCCATCTGTGCATCCCAAATCGTGTGATCGAGCGGGAAACCATGCAGCAGCAAAAGCGCCGTTCCCGAACCTTCCTGCTTGAAAGTTAAATTAACCGGTGTCGTCAAAAGCGTTTGATTATAAGCCATATCATTACCTCAGCATTCGTCCGCAAAATTCTATTGATTGTTAATGGGCATTGCTTTTCAAACATCATTTATAACCGCTGTCATCATTGTAGGGGCAAGACATGCCGTGCCCTTTTGCAACGATCCAAATTATTTTTCACCGTCTGCCAGCAATGCTGGACATAATTGAAACCGGTATGATCTACACTTCCAACCGTACCAAATCATCCCACGTTTCCCGTCGGCGCGCGATGTGCCACGACTGCCCATCTTCCGCGACGACGACTTCTGGTGGGCGGGGACGCTGATTGTAATTGTTCGCCATTGCCATCCCATAAGCCCCGGCAGTCAAAACGGCCAGCAAATCACCAGCTTGTAAGTGCGGCAGCGATATATCGCGCCCAATGATGTCGGCTGTTTCGCAAATCGGCCCCACAACCTGCGTTGTAAAAACCCCCTCGCCATGAGGGAGAGGGTTGGGTGAGGGCTTTATGACCGGCACGATTTCGTGATGTGCCTGATACAACGCCGGACGAATCAACTCTGCCATGCTCCCGTCCGTGATGAGAATCGTCTGTCCAGCCTGTTCTTTCACATACAACACCGATGCAACCAGCATCCCCGCGTCCGCAATAATCGAACGCCCTGGTTCCAGTAAAACCATATATCCCGCCAGCATCGTTCGCAATGAAGTCGCGAAATTTTCCCAGGACGGAATGACCTCATCAGGTCGATAGGCGACGGGCAGACCGCCGCCGATATTTACCGTTCGAATATTGGGGTACGGCTCAATCAATTCCAGCGCGATTTCCAACGCTCGCTGTGTAGCTTCAGTGTCGTGGAGTTGGCTCCCAATATGGATATGGATGCCTTCAAAACAAATATGTGGATAATCACTTTGTTTCGCCAGTAATTCGCGCACCGTATCGGCTGTCAAACCGAACTTCGTGCCACTATGCCCGGTAGCGATATACGGATGGGTATTGGCTGTGACATCCGGGTTCAGTCGTAGAGCGATTCGCTGCACTTTTCCGCGCTGTTGCCGGACAATATCGTTGATGAGGGCGCATTCTGCGACATTCTCAACATTGATCCAGCCAACCCCTTTTTCGATGGCGTAGGCCAATTCACTCGCCGTTTTTCCAACACCTGCGAAGACGATGTCTTTTGCTTCTGCGCCTGCCAAAAGTGCTTTATGGATTTCGCCTGCACTCACTGCATCAATTCCCGCGCCCGCACTCACCAACGCCCGCAGAATCGACAGGTTGGCGTTAGCCTTCGCGCTGTAATGGATATGCGGCTGAATGTCTCCAAATGCCGTTTGAACGCGCCTGAAGTTGCCGAGTGCCCGTTTTAGACTGTAGATATAAACCGGTGTGCCGGTCTGCGCCACAATCTCGCTGATTGGAATCGCGTCAGAGTACAGTGCCCCATCTTGATAATGAATCGAATCGTTCAGCATGTGTCTTAACTTTTGACCGATACCAATTCATAAATTGGTGTCGCTTGGGTAATCCCTTTGAGCATAACCGGCGCGAGTTCATTTGCCGTTGCCAAAGGTTGAATCATGTCATATGTCGTGTGGGTAATCAGGACTTGTCCGCCTTTGGCCTCGCCACAGATTCGCGATCCCAGGTTGATAATACGCCCCAGCGCCGTAAATTCGCTTCGAATCGGATGGCCGAACTCTCCCGCAATCGCTTCGCCTGAACTCACTCCCACGCCCATCATGGGCAGTTCGCGGCCTTGCTGCCGGAATGTTTCTTGAAGTTCAGTGTGGACACGCTGCATTTCCAGTGCTGCTGAGGCGGCGCGGTAAGCATGATCTTCCATCGGTAGCGGTGTACCAAACAGACCAATCACCTCGTCGCCCACGAATTTATCCAATGTGCCGCCATACTTGAAAATGACTTCGGTCATTTGTCCCAGGAAGGCGTTCAGGCTGGATACCAGTTCTTCTGCTGGGGTTCGTTCAGCCCATTCTGTTGATCCCCGCAAATCCGCGAAGATGACCGTCAAAATCACCCGCTCACCCGCTAGAATATCGGCGTCTGCCCGTTGTAGTAAATGCTCGACCACTTTGGGGTCAACCGAACGGCTCAGGAGGGCGCGCATCCGCCGCTGTTCCAACCGCTCAAAAATTGCGGTATCGACCTGGCTGGTAATCGCGTTCAACATCCGCCGATCCTCAGCATCGAATCCTCGTGAGAAAGTGCTGTTCACCACGCCGAACACGCCAATAATCCGTTCGTTCAATATCAGTGGCATCGCCAGAATTGAACGGATTGGCCCTTCTGGTTCATTTGAGTAAATCATTTCCCCGGCGGCCAGCGCATTTCGCGATGTGCGCTGGATGATTTCTTGATACGCGCCCGACGCCAACAGTCCGTCGCTGGTGAATGAGCGCAGTTGTAGTTCCTTTTCATTATTTTCTTTATAGAGCATGATGTAACCCATCTCGCTCGAAACTGCCTCACACAATTCTGTCAAAACGGCTTGCAGCATCGCGTCGAAATCTTTTTCCTGGTCGCGGATACGGTCTATCCGGTAAATGATTTCCAGCTCTTTTTTGCGCTGGGAAAGCTGCTGCAAAATCCGGCTGTAAACCACCGCCGAATCCATTTGCGTCATCATCGCGTGCAGCAGCCGGTGATCGCCCAATGTATACGGGATTTTGCTGCCGATCACCACCGCCCCCAAACGCGCTCCCGCGACGATAAATGGTGCAGCCAGCAGCAGCAAATCGTCGATACCATTTGGTGTAGGGATGACCTGCGGAATAGTGAGTTGGCGTGCTTTTTCCCGAATCGCATCAATCGCGCTGGCCGGGACATCGTGCTTGTCGATAATGCCGCGCACAACCATTTCGCCACTGTCGGCCTGCGTGAGCAAAATCATGCACAAATCGGCTTCGAAGTGCTCCAGCAGAATTGTTGTAAATCCGCTGATGAGGTCAGCTTCACTGGAAGTTCTGTCACGAAGGCGGTCTATTTCATATATCGCTTCTAATTCGCGGTTGCGTTGGGTGAGCTTCCACACCATGCGCGCCTGGATAACCGCCGAGTCGAGTTGGCTCTCCACCAATGACAGCAGCACAATTTCGTCGCCGTGAAACGGTTCGGATGAACGCGCGACGACCAATCCGCCCAACGGGAAATCTTCCAGGAAAATCTGGATTCCAATCGTGTGCGGCCAGGGTGCATCTTTCAAATTGCTGGCGTCGGGGTATTGCATGGCCTGTCGGCACAAATCAATGGCGACATTTTGTGGCAGTCCGGCGGCAGAGATGGAATCAATATCGTCGCTCGTCTCAGCCACCAGCATGATGGCGCAGGCTTCTGCCTGGAATTCTTCCTTCAGGTAAGCGGCGATAGCGTCGAACATACCTTGCGGGTCTTCATCATCATGCAAGGTGTCGCGCACACGGTCTAGAGCCGTCACAAGTTGAAGTTCGCGTTCTTTCTGGATGAGCGCGCGCTGAAAATCTGTTGACATAAAATGGCGTCTCCCGGTTTAATGGGTTATCCAACACATTTTTGACAAGGCGGACAGTTGATGAGTTGTCTGGTCTGTCAAGGCGCAGTGTGGTATTCTGGTCTCAATGCTAAGTATAGCAAAGATTGTAGCGCTTGGCTTGAGGGCTAACATTAACGATAGGTAGAACCAGTTGGCGACTGAAAACCTGGATACGAAACTGGCGACGGACTACGAAACCATCCGCCGCCGGGAATACGAACTTATAACCCATTTATTAGAAGTGCTTCCCAAAGTCGATAACCTCGGCGAGGATCGTCTGGGGCAGGTGCGCGATGCGCTGTTCCATGCCGATCATCCTTTTCTGGTCGTTTTAGTCGGGCCATTTAGCTCTGGCAAATCGAGCATCCTCAACGCCTTGTTGGGTCAGCCTGATTTATTGACCGTTGGCCCCATCCCAACCACAGATCGCATCAGCATTTTGCGCTGGGGAGAGCAGCCGCAGAGCATGAGTTCCGGGGGCGATGTCGATACCGTTTTTTATCCTTCACCGCTGCTGCAAAAAGTGAGTCTCGTCGATACCCCCGGACTCGAATCGGTTTTCCAGAAGCACGAAGAAACCACGCGCAAATTCCTGCATCGCGCCGATGTGGTGCTGCTGGTGATGCTGGCAACCCAGGCCATGACTGCCCGTAACCTCGAATATCTCCAAACCCTGAAAGAATTCGGCAAAAAAGTCATTCTGGTGATTAATCAGGCCGACCTCTTGACGCCCGAAGAATCGGAATCCGTTCGCGAGTATGTCCTCGATCAAAGTCAATCACATCTCGGCTATAAACCTGAAGTATGGATGGTCTCCGCACGTCAGGGCTTGGCCGCGAAACAGGGTCTCGAACTCGATAAGGCCGCCTGGAATGCCAGCGGCCTCAACAAAATCGAAGCTTACATCGACGATCAATTGGGCGATACCGCACGTCTGCGCCAGAAGCTGCAAACACCGCTGCAAATCACTCAGAATGTTAGTCAGGTTGCCCTCAATGTAGTCCGCTCGAATCAATCCGCCCTCGATACTTACCAGAGCATTTCCGGCAACATCGGCCAGCAGTTGGCCGCTCAAAAGCGCGATCAGGAAAAAATCATCCGCGATACCCATGCGGAAATCAGCGATAAATTTGGCGCGGCAGGGATGCGGGGTAGTGAGGCCATTCAGGACACATTCCGTTTTAGCAATGCTTTTCGTTCCTTGTCGGGCGGCTTGCTCGAATTGATTGGTGTTGCCGGTGTGCTGCGGCGTGGGACGGACAGATCGTATACCAAAACGGCTTTTGAGCGCCGCAAAGCCTTTGAACCCATCGGCGAACTGCCTGCCGCTGTCGATAAACTGCCGCCGCGTTTAGAGGGCAAAGATATTCAGGATATTGACGATCTTGTTAAATATGCCCGCCGCGAAATTGAAGCGCTGCCTGCTGGCATTAGTGGTAAGGTCATCGGAACCGTTCAACAGCCCTTGCAATATGACCGCACCGCCTTCCAGGAAGTACGCCCCGCGCTTGAAGTCATCGAAGATGAGGCGCGTCAGGTCGAAACCGGGCGTATCGAACAAGCGCTGCGTAATTCCATGTTGTATCTCGCCGTCTGGGAAGTGCTCCTGGTGATTTTCGGCGTCGTGATTTTGGCAGGCGGGGATAATTTCTGGCCTCAGAATTCTAATGCGCCCATTATCATTTTGATCGTACTGTTGGGGTTGGGGCTGCTCGGTTTGCTCTTTATGCCGCTGCGCGGGCGTTTCCTCGAAACGGCCTACACCAACCGGATGCTTAAACTTCAGTCGCGCTATATCGAAACGTTGACTAAAGCCGCGGACAAACAGGTTGAGTATGGGATGCGGTTGCGCGCTGACGCGATCCAACCCCTAACTCGTTTGATTGAGGCACAAACTCAAATTCAAACCGATCAGTTACGTGAACTGCAATCTGCCGAACAGGAAATGGTCAGCATCGAATCGGCGCTTTCTGCGATGGGCAAACGCCGTCTATTGGGCTAATAGGACTCGATACCCTCTGTTTGATTCCCCCCTCCACTTGTGGAGAGGGGGCTAGGGGGTGAGGTGCAGATAAATAAATAATAGCAGGGCATAATGATATGTGTCCTGTTGATCGAAACTGGAGAACTGGACTTGAGTACAACGACATTAGATGGAACCTTAGCGGCCCTTCGTGAATCGGAGATTCGTCTGCTGACGGACGTGGGTACTTCGCTGGCGGAAATGGGTGATGTTGCCCAGGAAGACCGGCATCGCCTGCTCGATGTCGCCCAGGATTTGCGCGATATGTTTTTCCTGGTGGTGATTATCGGCGAATTCAATGCCGGAAAATCATCTTTTGTGAATGCCCTCTTGGGTGATAATTTGCTCCCGACAGGCATCACGCCCACCACCGAAGCCATTGAGTTAATTCGCTATGGCGATGTAGCCAATTTTAAGCCCGTGATGCGCGACGATGGCATTCGTGAATGGGCACACCCTAAAACTGGCGCACCCGGTGTCGCCCTCGTCGATACCCCAGGAACCGGGTCGGTGTTCCAGAAACACGAGCAAATCGCGAAGTCCTTTTTGCACCGCAGCGATCTGGTGATTTTTGTTGTATCCGCCAAGCGTGCCTTCGCCGAAACCGAACGCATTTACCTGGAACTCGCCAAAAACTATGGCAAAAAGATTCTGCTTGTGGTCAATCAAATCGACCTCTTGCAGCCTAAAGAACAGACCGAAGTTCGCCGTTTCATCGAACGTCAGGTGGAAGAACTGCTCGATATTCGCCCACTCCTGTTCATGGTTTCCGCTAAAGAGGCTCTTGCTGCCAGTAAAAATGGCGCGACAGTCATCGGCGATCCCGGCGGCGTTGAGGCTGTCCGCGCCCATTTGCGCGGCGTATTCAACGAAGCCCCACCCGCTAAACAAAAACTACTGTCGCAGCTTGATATGGCCGATCACTTGGTAGCTGAGTATCAAACTGCCGTTCAAAAAAAATCAGATCTTGTGACCGCCGACACTACCAAAGTCCGCGAGGTGCAGCGCGAACTTGAGCAGCAGTCCGTCGGCCTGGACACCCAGTTGAAAGAAGCCCGCGCCGAAATTGATAAGGTATTCGAGGGAATGCGTCAGCGTGGCATGAATTTCATTGACACCAATCTATCGATTCGCCTGTTCGGACGCGCCCCCAACCGTGAAAAACTTCAGGCTGAATTTCAGGAAGTGGTAATTGGGCGAGCCATGCGCGACATCAATGAGGCTACTGGAGGCTATATCAATGCCGTCGTCGATAACAGTCGTTCCTACTGGCGCGGTGTCATTGACCGCCTGAATCAACTCAAAGACCTCATGGAGCAGGAACTGACTGGCCTCGATGCTGGCGTTTATGCCGAGCAGCGCACGGCTCTGCAAGATGCTATCCGTATCGCTGAGGTGGAGCTAAAATCCTACTCTACGGGTAAATTGGTCGCCGATATGCAGGAGAATTTTTCGACCAATTTGACCGCTTTCGGCGTAAGCGCGGCCTTTACAACAGTTGGCTTAGTCGTCGTAGTGCTCGAACTGGCGACCAAAGCTGCATTATTTGCGGGGCCACTTGCGCCTATTGTGCCGCCGCTGGCTGTTGGTGTAACCCTGATCGGAGGCGCATTGACTTACCGCTATTATCGCAACGCCACCCAGGAAGCCAAGCGCGACCTGCACGCCCGTATTGACCAGTTGGAAAAGACCTATCATGAAGCCCTGAATGACCTGACGCAAAAAGAGCGCAATCGTCTGACTCAGTATGGCAAACAGGTCTTGACGCCGGTGTTTAGCCGTCTGGAGATACTTGCCCAGCGCTATGCTGCCCAGAGCGCCGCCCTGCGCGCCCATCTTGTCCAGATCGCCACCCTGCGCGAAGGTATCGAAAAAAGCCGCTAGAGAATTATTCCCTCGCCAGAAAAAGCTGGTGAGGATAGGCCTTTGAAATAGCGGTTTATGTTCCCTCAAATTCTTGGTTTTTATTTCCCTCTCTACGAAGTGGGGAGGGGGTTAGGGGGAGGGATAACTGGCAAAATGTCCCTCATTTTACAAGCTGAAATTTTAGTACAACTAATCCTCGCCGCACTGCTCGGCATGGTCATTGGCCTGGATCGCGAATACCGCAACCAACCCGCCGGACTCCGCACTCACATGCTGGTAGGGTTGGGTTCATGTCTCTTTACGGTACTCTCGATTTATGCATTTCCGAGTAGCGATCCCTCGCGCATCGCCGCTCAGGTTGTTGTGGGGATTGGCTTCCTCGGTGCTGGGACAATCATTAACCGCGATGGTCAGACGCATCACCTGACCACCGCCGCCAGCATTTGGGCGACGGCTGCGGTTGGCATGGCGGTAGGGACGGGAGCGTGGTTTTTGGGACTCGGTGCGGCACTCTTAATTTGGATTATTCTCGCTGTCGTGCGCCGCTGGAGCAAAACCAATCGCATATCGGCCAAAAACGACGAATCAGAAAACACTGATTCCTGACTTCCATATTCGCTCAGATTGACTAACATTTTTGTGATTTGTATTTGTCTTTTAGCTAGAAGCTGGCGACTAAAGACTATATCCCATGTATTTGCTTCAGCCGTTCAATCAGCGGCATCACATCCGGTTCAGGCCGTCCATCTTTTGGTTGTCCCAGCGGATCACTGATAGTCTTGTCGCCCAGCAGCGCATAACCAATATTCGCGACTCCATGACTCAGGGCTTCCAGGTTATAGCCACCTTCCATCGCAAACACGATTTTGCCGCCGCAATATTTTTCCGCCATCTTGATGAGTTCGTTGGTCAGATGAGCATACCCCGTCAGGCTTAAACGCATTCCTGCAATTGGGTCTGTCCAATGCGAGTCGAACCCGGCGGATACCAGAATCAACTGCGGTTGAAAGCGTTCCGCAATCGGCCATAAAATCGCTTCATAGAGTGCTGCGAAACTCGCGTCACCGTGACCTGCTGCCAGCGGCATATTGACCGTGAAACCCTTACCTTTTCCCTCGCCTGTATCAGTTAACGCCCCTGTGCCTGGATAAAAAGGCGCTTGATGCGAAGACACAAACAAAACGCTGTCGTCTTCGTAAAACATGGCTTCCGTGCCGTTGCCGTGATGTATGTCATAATCCACGATCATCACCCGTTCGATGCCATAGACTTTTTGCGCGTGTTTCGTCGCAATCGGTACGTTCCCCAGGATGCAAAATCCCATCGCGTACCCTGCCATCGCGTGGTGTCCTGGCGGACGCACCGCCGCCAATCCATTTTTTGCGTAACCGCTCATCACTTCATCGACTGCCAGCACCACGCCACCCGCCGACAATCGCGCAATCTCATAGGCGGTTGGCCCTGCGTATGTGTCCGGGTCGAGATGCACACGCTGCTGCTTGGTCTCGTCGATCCACCTGAGCGTTGCCAAGTATCCCGGCGTATGGACACTTAATATTTCACCCTCGTTGACCAGTGTCGCCTCGATTTTTTTCATGCGAGTGCTCAGGTCGGTGGCATCCATTTGTTCCCACACCGCGCGGATACGGCCTGCATGTTCCGGGTGACCGGGTAAATTGTGTTCGGGATAACGGGGGTGGGTGACATATACGCTGGTCATGTTCGACTCCAATGGCGCGGCTGGAAAATACATTTCAAAATTTCACTTACGGTACGGACGAAATCGCCGAAAACAATTCTGGATGTTTCATACCGGTGATATGTTTATCTTGGAAAATCTTTTGTAGGGACGAGATATATCTCGTCCGCTTGGTTTCCTACAAATGATCCAAACATCAATAAACCCACATTCTTGGCTAAAAGCTAACCGCTAATAGCTATCGGCTTAACGACTTTCCCCGAATTCTGACCGCAAATGACCAATCCGGCAAGTGCCCTTCCGATTTTCATAAAACAACTTTATAATGAAAATGTTGAGCTAATGCTGCGTTATCGGGCGAATACGACCTGATATGATCCCCCGATTTGATTTAAATCCTGATTGTTATAAGTGAACCTGGGCTATTGAGGAGTTAATAAGAGATTGTCTATGCAGTATGAACGCCTGGTTGAATGGGCGCGCGGAGTATGGGACAAACGCTGGCCGGGGCGTGAATACGTGACAATCTGGGCGTCTGCCGAATGCAGCAACATGATCGCGCAAAATCAGGTGAGGGCAGGGCGCAAACTCCGGGGCAAAGCCCGCTACGATGGTCTCCAATCTCTCGAATGTCCAGTCATTGTGCCCATCAGTGACTATGGCTCGCGCGGCAAAAAGATGGTGCTGACCGCGACGGCTGGAGCCTACCTTTTTAAATTTTCTGTTGAAGATGAAAATCCCTTCGAAGTGGTGTACGCCAGTTCCTATTTTGATGACGATGTGCAGGACTTAACTGCTGTCGCCATTGTTCCTGCCGATAAGCTGGAAACCTGGGCTGCTTTTGAATTTGCCTGTGCCCGTGCGGTGCGGCCTCGAATCCGCCGCCGCCGCGATGTCTATATCATCGGTGGCACGGATGCCTTCTTCGATCCCACCGTCGATTGGGAAGATGTCATTCTGCCCGATGCCCTCAAAGATGATCTCAAAGACGATATGGAAGCCTTTTTCACCAAAGGGGTTCATATCTATCGCCAGTTGAAACTTGCGCCTTTCCGTAAATTGCTGTTGGCGGGAGTTCCCGGCACAGGCAAGACCATGCTTTGCGCCGCGATGGCAAAATTGGCGATCAGTCATGGTCGCATTGTGGTGTATGTTTCCGGCTCGGATCGTGACGGCGCGTCCTTCGAGAAAATTCAGCGCGCGCTCCAGGCCGTGACGGCTGCTCGTTACCCTGTTTTGCTAATTGTGGAAGAACTCGACGCCTATCTCCAGGGTGACGATAAAGCCCGTGTCTTGAACGTTCTCGACGGGGTTGAATCGCCCAATAACCCAGAAGGTGCGCTGCTGCTGGCGACCACCAACTATCCCGAAGTCATTGACGAACGCATTGCCAAACGTCCCGGACGCCTGGATCGCATTTTTGTGATCCCCACCATTCAGGATGACATTCACGCCGAGCAAATGCTCCGACACTATATGGCTGACCAGTGGCGCGATGAGCATGTATCGGTTGTGTCGGACTTGATCGACCAACCCGGCGCATTTGTCCGCGAAGCTGCGCTCCATGCCCGTATGTTGGCCGCCCACGAACACCGTACCGAAGTGACACTGGAATTCTTGCAGCAGTCGATTGATAGCCTCCTGCGCCAGATTCGCGCGGGTAATGATTTCTTGCGTGAGCGCCGTCCCATCGGTCTCGTAAACAGTGGCTCCAAGTCCAAAAAATCAGGCCGCACCCCCCATAACCCTTTCAGCTAATAAAATAACATGCTGTTGTAGGGACGAGGCACTGCCTCGTCCGTCTTGAAACTCCCTATCCTCCCGACTCTTGATTCCCCAATCCGCCGTTTACCTGCCGCTCCCGTTAGAATAATCTAACCATCCTTCGCCTGGGTTGGAAAATACAAATTCGCTTTCGCATGATTGTTTGATATTACAAACAATAGATTATTTGTGTTAGTGTTATCTAACTATGCCTCCGGCCAAATCCTTATATCATTGTAGATAAGAGAAAGTTTGAATAGATTGTTCAGGAGATTGGGTCATGCGTTTCCGTAAAGCACTTCCACTGCTCATCACACTTTTTGTCCTGGTCGGTAGTTTCTTTTTTGTTGCGCCGCAGGTGACTCTCGCCGAATGCGGCGTCTATCACACGGTTGTGTCTGGACAAAACCTGTTCCGTATCTCCCTCCGCTATGGGGTGAGTATGCACGACATTGCCGTCGTAAATGGCATTTCTGACGTGAAATTGATTTTTACCGGTCAGCGTCTCTATATCCCCTGCGTTGGCGTTCAGGGGCAGACACAGGGTCAATATACAGCTCCCCCGGCCAATCAGGCTCAATACACCGACCCCACCAGTCCACTTTATATCGTCCCCGATGGCTCATCCTATACCTACACTAACACTGCGCCAAATTATGTTACGGACACCAATCCGCCCTATTCTTCGAGCGTGATTGCCGCCCCTATCTACGGCGCAGTCGATTGTGACGGTTTCCGTGCTACCTCGCCGCTGGATGGTCTGGTCGATGGCGTGAACACCTTCTATTGGGACTCACCAGCTTCGTCAGACATTATTGCTATTTATCAGGTCGTGATTTTGGATGATCGAGGCGCGCGTGTAGCCACCTTCTCCGCTGCTGCGCAAGCCCAACGGATCAGCGGGGATACCAGTTATAACGTCGTTGGTGGACGCAGTCGCTTCTCCTGGTATGTGGTCGCCCTCGTCAACGGTAACGAAACTTGCCGCACCCAGGTGACGACCCTCCCGCGCCAATGGAACGATAGCGCTGGTCTCTCGCCTGCACAATAATCGACGGGTCAGAGGACGACACTTTTCAAAAAGTAGGGGCACGACATGAGGGTGTTTAAAAACTCTCTTTACGGCATCTCAGTCGTGCACAAAGAAGATCAAGATAGGCTGTTCTTAAGCCCCTCCCTGAATTCGGGGAGGGGTTTGGGGTGAAAGCGACACGATTGACCTTTTTAGATTCGCGTTTTCGCATAAGTGTCCCGCCATGAAGCAATGCGGGAGTGCGAATAGGGTCAGGGGGAGGGGATCGGCTTAGGTCGCAAAATCAAATAATCAAATCCGTTCATAGATACAACCTCCGTCCGGTCATACCCATCCCCCATAGCCTTCAAAATCTCAAACGGGTAAAATTGCGCCCGCAGGACAATTAGGCCAAATGCTTGATCGTGGAGCATTTGGATCAGTGCCGTTCCGTCGAACTGTCCATTGTTGGCGAGGTTCAGCAGTTGCGTTGGATTCGTGACCACATCTTTGCCCGCTAGGATGCTGAAAGCGGCGTCTTCGGTGATGACCGGCTTCTCCGTCGCCTTGACCATCTCCACGATCCGCCAGCCCGCATCAATATCTGCCTGCGTCGTCAAATGTCCAATGTCTGCGTAACCTCCGGCAATCCTCCCCGCCGAATCATAAAAAGTTCCCCCGTGTGCGTTACCTTGAATATTCAATATGCGGGCAACCTCGCCGAAAATTGCGCCTTCAGTCGGCAGGTGCAGCACCGCCCGCCCATAACCGATGTAGAGCAGGGGAATCACAATCAAGCCACTTGCGGCCAAAACCGGCGCGAATTTTTTAAATGGGCGAATGACCACGCGGCTCAAAATATTGTCGTAAAATGTCCAGCTACGATTGAGTGTTTTGCTGGCGAACAACCCGCTGAGTACGCATGTCGCTGCAATCGCCGTCGCGAAGTAGCTGTCACCCGCGCCCCATTTGCCTGATAAAATGCTGTTCGCTGTTGCCGCCAGAAACCACAGGCTGTAAATCGAAATCCGGCTGAAATACAGTTCATACAGCACATAGAGCACCGCAGGCACGATCAAAAAACCATGCAGCCCGAACCACAACCGGAACAATCCTGCCGTTTGGGTCGGGATGAACTCATTCACGTTTGCGCTGATAGTTTGTAACCACCATTGCCCATCAGTCGCTTTGTTGATCCACCAGAAAATTCCCACGCCGATGACCGCGAAAATCGCGCCCCAGACCACCGCGCGGCGTGGCTGCCGGATAAACAAAAACGCCCCCGCCGCAATCGCCGTTGCATAAGCCAACTGCTTGGTATAGCCCGCCGCCAGGATCATCCCCAAACCCAACGCCAGCATCCACCGTCGCCGCCTGGTATCCTGAATCTCATTGACATGCGCCAGAATCACCACCGCCAGCATTTCAAACATCACCATCGTCATATGCTGCCGGAACAATGGCCCAATATGGTAAATCGTGTTCGACGCTAAAAATGCTAAACCGGATAAGCCCGCTGCCCATCGGTTCTGCCCATCGCGATACACCGCATAGCCAATCGCCGCCGCCGTCACCAACGTCCCCAGAAATCCCAACAGCCGCCCGTACCAATAAGCATCCCCGAAAAGCCATACGAATGGCGCGGCAATCACATGAAACAGCGGCGGATAATTGCTGGAATAAAACGGATAATTTTCGGTGCTCTGGTACGGCCACTCTCCCTTGCTGAACATCATCGTATCGACCAGTTCAAATCCTTCGCCCTGGTCGTAATCGAACGGGAATTGAATCAGGTTTGCAGCATAAGCAATGTAGACGACCAGGTAGCCGCATAAGATGAGCAGGGCGGCGATGAGTAAAGCGCGGTTGATTGTTCGCAGCATGTTTTAGTACATTCTCAGAGCAAAACAGTTGAGGGTATTACAAGTTCAGTTTTTGACTGGTTGCTCATAACTTTCATTAGGCAGGGTCTTTTCCGAGTGGGATTAAGGTGAGGCCAATAAGAAGCATGACAACCGCCAGCTCAATGGCGATGCGCTGCGCCGGGCCAATGCCGCCTTCGCGTCCGATGTCCAACACATCGACACCCACGATAGCGATGACGCCCAATCCGCCGCTGATGACCAGCAGCCAGCCCAGGCTGCGTTTACTGAAGGTGAAATGGTTGCTTAACATAGCGGCGCATTATAACATACCTTGATTGCCAGGGCGTATTTTTTCAGCGGGATGACGCTTTTGAAATTGGCACCGAAAATCTGTTTTGTATGAGAGATTGCCTCGTCCGCTGCTTTATTGTTCTCGGCTATCCCGTCCGCAACTCTCCCTTTCGCCTTGCGTATACATACACATAATGATAATCAGGTGGATGTGAGATTTTCCACAATGCTTATATGAGGATGCATCTATGACCGACCAATCACCGCACATGCCCGAAGATCAGGAACGGGTCTCTCGTTTGACGGGCAGTACATCGCGTCGTGGCGACGATATTGTGCGGGAATATGAAATTCGCTACAACGAACCGCGTCGGACACAGGCCGCCCCCCGCAGTTACAGCACAATGAATGTTTCGGACGATGAACGCCTATGGGCTGCCGTTGCCCACGCCAGTATTTGGGTGACACTGCTCGGCGGACTATTGACAGCCGGATTTGTCGTTCCCCTGAGCATTTTCATCCCCTTAGGGATTTATTTCCTCTATCGCAAACAGTCAGATTACATTGCTTTCCATGCATTGCAAGCATTTGTGCTGCAATTGATTGGTACAGTAGGGGTATTGGCTTTAGTAGTGGTCGGGGGCGCAGCCTGGGCAATCGGTATGGTTATCGCCGTTTTATTGGTCGCGGTCTTAGCCGGAATTATTCTGGTTCCGCTCTGGGGCATCATCGGCATTGTCCTGGCACTGGTGATATTCGTGACGCCCTTTGCCTCGCTGCTGTTTGGCACGATTGCCGCCGTACAAACCTACAACCGCCGTGACTATCGCTACCCCTTCATCGCCCGCTGGGTAGACCGTCAACTTGCTGGGGGTCTGCTCACGACACTCTAATTCGTGTGAACATAACGTAAATCACCATGTGCCCAGAGGATTTATGGTGACCCAGGTTTAGCGGGAGCGTAGGTGATGGTTAATGACAAATTGCCCAAACGAATCTCATCCCCCTTCATTAGGATATGAAGTTCATTGCTGACGAGTCGCTCACCGTTCAAATACGTTTTGTTTGTACTGCCCAGGTCAACGATATACAGGTTGCTTTTCATGCGCCGCAGCGCCGCGTGTTTGCGCGAAACGCCTTTTTCATTGCCGCCGAAGGGTGTTAAATCGAGTAATTGCTGCCCTTTGGTGGATTCAGTTAAGCGACCTAATATAAGTTCGTCTTCAATCTGGAGTATGACCGGCGTTTTTGCATCTCGTATATTCAACATGAGGCGCGTCGAATTGCTGTTGATTGCGTCTCCCCACTTGAATTTTGAAGTTACGGTTTTCGCCTCAATGTTGACCGTCGCATCATGCGTAAATATGCTGGCAATAGCCTGATCCAACTCGCTAGGAGACAATTCCATTATTTGGCGTTCAATATCGCTGACTTTGTGGTGTCGCGCGGCCATTTTATGACAGATCCTTTTCGTTGATTATTGTGCTATTATAACTATTATATTAACTCTAAATTAATTAAATGAGTGTTAAGTTATTCAGGTTTATGATTATCAACGCGGATAGGCGGCCTGCTTGAATATTTGTCTGACAACCTAACTATTTGTTTTGACCTCCGAACGTGCTATCCTTTGCCCCGAACAATGTCCGAATCACAACCAACGTTTGCGCTCAGGAGCAGCAAGTAATCATGTTGAAGACACATAACTGCGGTGAACTTCGCGCCGAACACGCCGGACAGCCCGTCACGCTGGCCGGGTGGGTCAACCGACGCCGCGATCAGGGTGGTTTAATTTTTATTGACCTGCGGGATCGCTGGGGTATTACCCAGGTCGTCATTGACCAGGAAAAAATGCCGGAAGCCCACCGGGTTGCCAATGAATCCCGCAACGAATATGTGTTGCAGGTGATTGGGAACGTCCGTGTCCGCCCCGACGGGACAGCCAATCCCGAACTTGAAACCGGCGACATCGAGGTTGTGGCGAGCGACATTAAGGTGCTCAATGCTTCGAAGACCCCGCCGTTCTATATCAACAAAGACGAGAAAATCGAAGAAGTCCGGCGCATGGAATATCGCTATCTTGATCTGCGCCGTCCTCGGATGCAGCATAACATCATCCTGCGCCATCGCATGATGAAATTCATCCGCGATTATCTGGATGAAAAGGGCTTCGTCGAAATCGAAACCCCCATCCTGTTTAAGACCACGCCCGAAGGCGCACGCGAATTTCTCGTGCCCAGCCGCTACCATCCTGGTAAATTTTATGCCCTGGCTCAGAGTCCCCAGCAGTTCAAGCAATTGCTGATGGTCTCCGGCTACGAGCGCTATTTTCAGATTGCCCGCTGTTTCCGTGACGAAGACTTGCGCGGTGAACGCCAGCCGGAATTTACCCAGCTTGACCTCGAAATGAGCTTTGTCGAGCGCGAAGATGTGATGAATCTCATCGAAGGCTTAATGACCGCGTTGGTCGAAACCGTCAGCGACAAAAAGCTGTTGTTCAAGCCCTTCAAACGCCTGACCTTCACCGAAGCGATGGAAAAATACGGCTCGGATAAACCTGATCTGCGTTATGACCTGCAAGCCATCGACATCAGTGAACTTGCTGGCAAAAGTGGCTTTCCCATTTTCGTGAGCAATGTCGCTGATGGCAAGCCCGTGAAAGTGATTCGCGTTCCTGGTGGTGGCAAAGTCAGCGGTACGCAGTTGCGTAAAGACACCGCTGCCTACGAAGACATTGCTCGTTCCGGCGGTGCGAAAGGCTTGGCCTGGATTGCCTTCCCCGAAAACGAGGCCGAAGAAGTCAAAGGCCCAATTGGTAAATATTTCACCGTCGATCAAAAACTTGCCTTATTTGATCAGACCGGCGCACAGCCTGGCGACTTGCTATTGTTCCTCTCCGATACGCGCAAAATTGTTTATACCGCTGTCGATTTGCTCCGCCGCCATATTGCTGCCGAAAAGAACCTCGGCGATCCTGATGTGCTGGCCTTAGCCTGGGTGATTGACTTCCCATTGGTTGAGTGGAACGAAGACGAAAAACGCTGGGATCCGTCTCACCATCTTTTTACCTCGCCCATGATCGAAGACCTTCCGCTGCTCGAAACCGACCCTGGTAAAGTGCGCGGTCAGCAGTACGATCTCGCCTGCAATGGTTATGAGGTTGCAGGGGGCAGTATCCGAATCCACAAAGCCGAACTTCAGGAGCAAATCCTGAAGCTTATCGGTCAGGATTTGGAACATGCCCGTAAATTATTCGGTCATCTCTTGGAAGCATTTCAATACGGGGTTCCGCCGCATGGGGGTATCGCCTGGGGCTTGGATCGTCTGGCAATGCTTTTCGCCAGCGAACCCAACATTCGTGAAGTGATTGCCTTCCCCAAAACCCAGAACGGTTCGGACATAATGGTTGGTGCTCCATCAGCCGCCACGCCTGCACAGCTTGAAGAAGTCCATATTGCCACCGTCATCGAAGAGGAAGAAGAACCCACTTCATAACGACCATTTCAATGATGCCTGTACGAATCTAAAAATTGGTGTCTGTAGGGGCTTGCCGTCGGCAAGCCCTTTGCTGTTAACTACCGGTTTCCTGAAAAGCTGGATGGAACCGGAGAACGTTGGTAATCCGTTACGAAAGTGGTTATTTTGGGTTGCATGAGGTTATTGCTTCCCTTCTTTTTGACTATAGACTTTACTGCTAGCTTTTCCCCGGCTTGAACACAAAACTCTGAACCAATCCAGCGATAACTCCACCCGCGAAAATGCCAACCAGGTACGGTACAGCATAGCTCAAATCGCCCGCGACCAACGCTGGCCCCAGTGTGCGCGCCGGATTGAGCGATGCGCCCGTATAGGTTCCGCCAGCCAGGATTGACCCCGCCAGCGTAAAGCCGATAGCGATTCCCGCTACATTGCCCACTTTTCCATACACCGCCGCCTGATACACGGTGCTCACCAGGAAAAATGTCATGATTGCTTCAAATAGTGCCGCGCTCCAGGGCGCTGAGGTGGTCAGACTGCCAATTGTTTGTCCAGCCGCCGCCGCACCCGGCACGAGGATGTTCAGCACCACCGCCGCGATGATCGCGCCCGCGAACTGTGCAACCCAGTAAACCACCGCTTTGATGATGCTGATTTTGCCGCCCACCAGCAAACCGGCTGTTACCGCTGGGTTGACGTGTGCCCCTGAAATGTGCCCGTACATATAAATAATCGCGACCAGGATCAACCCATGTGCCAGCGCTGCTACCGCCACGCCTTGTGCCGATGCAACCGCAAACCCGCCCACAAACACCAGGATAAAAGTACCAATCAATTCTGCTAATCCTGAACGCAGCGTTTCATCATTCATGCGACGATCTCCCCTATGTGCAATACGCTCGAAAATACATGCTCAAATCGCACAGACTATAACACTTTCCCCTCAACAATCGCTACGGAGATGGTCTGAAACGGCTTATTGTGAAACGCCGTTAACAAAGATTAGTCTTTACACTGGCTAGTACGTCTGGTATAACAGCTATCAACCTGCCGTGCCCGTGATGGCGCAATGCGTTTTGAGCCAACACCCAACTGAAGGGCATCACTGTCTGGTGTAACGGTGATAGACTCCGGTCAAGACCCAAGCACTGGTTAGACGACCCACCTGCGAAAGCAGGTTCAAAAACATCGTGGCACACGGTACGGCGGGAACCTTGAAAATGAACAGCGCATCCAATCTGGATACGCTGTTTTCATTTCTATCTTTTTTTGGATTTCCTCGTGGCGGGTAATACTCGTTTTGATCCACGATAGGGAGTAAGGCTTTAGTAGGGACGAGGCACTGTTCCGTCCGTTAAATTTACTGCATGTCCATTTTTACGGTGTAGTGGACAACCTATGTGTTGGTTGTGCCTTCTACATTTTGCTAACAGCTAATTGCTAACGGCTATGAGCTTATTTCATTGCGAATAATTCGCCCCAAACACATCGACCATCAACGGGCCGAGCCGCGCCCGATCCGGCACAAGCACTGCTGCACCCTGCGCAGTCGTATACCCAATTGTGTAATTCTCGTCGATCACACCAGTCTTGATGTTCTCACTGGGAATATCTTTCAGATACAGCACAAGCTGGATAATCTGGTCGAATGTCAATCCCGTGCTCACGCCCGAACTGACATCATTCCACAGCGTCGGCGCTTGAACAATCAATTGCGGTAGCATATCCAGGTTGAGGATTTTGTCGCGTACCGCATACAAAACCTGTTGCTGGCGCTGTGCCCGCTGGAAATCACTGTCACCATGCCGTGTGCGCGCATACTTCAAAGCGGTTGTGCCGTCCAGGTGTTGCTGACCTGCTTTGATATAAAATGGATCATAACCATAATACATATCGGGGTACTGGGGGTCATTGATGGTAAATGGCACATCAACGTCTACGCCGCCAATCGTATCGATGATTTTGATGAACGTATTGAAATCGACAGCTACGTAATCATGCACGCGGATGCCCAGGTTGTACTGTACCGTTTGCATCATCAATTGCGGCCCATAACCCGGCTGCCGGAGTTCGCCCAGCACCATCGGCGTATTCACCCGCTGGAGATCACTGTATCCCGGCACTTCCACATACAAATCGCGTGGAATGCTCAAAATGCCCAGACTGTGCGTGGCCGGATCAAGACTTACCAGCATCATAGTGTCCGTGCGATAAGCCAATCCGGTTTCGCCCGGACGCCGGTCTAATCCCACCACCAGCACCGTAAATCGCGAATTTCCATCCCAGGGAACCAGCGTGATGCTTCGTCCATCGTTCAGCGTAAGCTGCTGCACAGGTGTGCCGTTCGCGCTGAATTGACCGCGTGCATCCACCGGAGTGGGTAGGGCAGCATTGGCGGTAGGCATAATTTCCGTCTGGCTTTGCGATGCTTTGAGCATCACAAATGCGCTCATGCTAACGATAACCACCACGCCCAACATCGTCAGCGCGATAACCACCCACGCCCATTCGCCGCCACCACGCCGGTCACTGACGCGCCGTTTCCGCATCCGTTCCCGCGCCGCCGATTCCCGTCCATTGGATAGAGCAGGGGGCGGCGGTGGCACTACGCCATCAGTATAATAAGTGGGCGTGCTGTTGGAGGAGCGTGCAGTTCCGACCATCGGCGGACGTTCGGGACGCCTCGGTTCATACGCCGGTGCGATTGGCACGGGCGGGATATTCGTTAGCGTTTCCTGATCGTTCGTCGTAACCGCACGATTGTGGGTCGCGGTCTGTTGCTCATCCGGCGTCCAATTATTTTGCATGGCATTCCTTGCCGTTGTTGTTACACATAAATATGCCGAAAAAATTCGCATATGAGAAACAGTATAGGTCGGGTGCAAAAATGCGTCAATGGCGCTTGATCGACGATTGCCCTGCTATCGGGGCGTACAATATGGCTGTTGACGAGGCCATTTTCGAATCGGTTTCATCTGGCGCTGCATTGCCCACGCTGCGCATATATGCTTGGAATCCACCTTGTCTTTCCCTGGGTTACGGCCAAAAATCATCCGATGTTGATTTCGCCCGTGCCGCATCCTTAGGTTGGGATGTGGTTCGCCGTCCGACTGGCGGGCGCGCCATTCTCCACACTGGCGAGCTGACCTACAGCCTGACTCTTCCCGCCGATGATGACCTCGCATCTGGCACTGTCGTGGATAGCTATCGCCGTATCAGTGCCGCCCTTGTTTCTGGTTTTTCACTGCTTGGACTCACTTCTCAGGCGGATCGCCGCGCCGAGCGTTCCGTTTCCGGCCCAGTCTGTTTTGAAACCCCCTCCCATTATGAAATTACTGTAGAAGGTCGCAAACTCGTCGGCAGCGCCCAACTCCGTCGCCATGCTGGGATTTTGCAGCACGGTTCGATTCCGCTTACTGGCGATTTATCCCGCATCTGTGACGCCCTCGCTTATCCCGATGATCTTTCGCGCGAATCCGCCAAATTCCATGTTCACGCCCGCGCAATCACCCTCAGCGAAGCCTTGAATCGCCCGATTTCCTGGCGCACCCTCGCCGCTGCTCTCATCCAGGGCTTTTCCCAAACCTTCGATGTGACTTTCTCCCCTGAATCCTTGACGCCCATTGAACAATCCCGCGCCGCTCACCTCACCACCGACATTTACACCAATCCCCACTGGACTCGCCGCCGCTAAGTACCTCATGCGCTTCGGGACAGGGCAAGCCCAGTCCGTTTACGCATCTTTATAAGTCCCTCTCTGTACACGGGGAGGGATTTAGGGAGGGGTTGTGTTTTCCCTTGAATTCTTGACAAATGTTCTATTTCCGTTTACGCTTGGTTTGAGTCATGATTGAATGAATAGATCGGGTGTGCCAATGTCCGAAGTTCGCCAACTCCCACTCCTGCAACCGGAAACACCCGAAGATTTAAATCCGCATACCGAACTCCGCTATGCGGTTCCCTTGTTTCAAAAACATTTGCTCAAAGAGGGCAAATCCGGGCATACTGTCAACGCCTTCACGGCTGACTTGCACTTACTGGCCGAACATACCGGTGACGAAACGCCTCTGAAGGCTTACACGACCACGACCCTGAATGATTTTCTCGATTGGTTGGAATATGGGCGTGGTGTGCCATGCAGTCGCAAATCCTATGCCCGCCGTGTGACGACCCTAAAAGTAATCTTCAAATGGTTGTTCGAGATCAATGCCATCCCCCACGATCCCGCCAAAGCGATTTTGCAGCGTTCCGGCCCCGCGCCGTTGGCAACCGTGCTCTCGCCGTCGGAAGTCCATGCCGCGACCCTCGCCGCACGCACTATGAAACGCGGTGACGATTTCGATACCCGCCCGGAAATGCTTTTTCGCCTGATTCTCGATACGGGAATGAAAAAGAGTGAGGCCATCGAGATTAAGCCTAAAGACATTGACCGTTCCGATCTGCGCCATCCTGTCCTGACCATCCGCCACAAAGTCCGCAATGTGTGGAAGGAACGCCGCATCGATCTCGATCCCGATTGGCTGCGCTTGCTCGATGCCTATCTGGGACAGTACGCGCTGGCCGAGAAAATTTTTAACTGTACCGCTCGTAACCTGGAATATATTCTGACCGATGTCGGCGACTTGGCGGGCATTCCCACCAAATTGTCGTTTGAAATGCTGCGCTGGACATGCGCTGTCCGCGATACGCGCGACGGTCTGGAAGAGGATTTGGTTCGCGAAAAACTGGGTCTCAGCCCCATTTCCTGGGTCGAAACCCGCGCCAAAATCAAACGCCTCATCGAAATCCAACTCCGCGACGAAGCCCGCGTCTAGCGCACACGTACTTTTAGGGACGAGGCACTGCCTCGTCCATTCTTTGTTTTGCTCTCCTAAACTTTGAATACAAAGATGTTTTTCCGCTTACAAATTTCTTTGTATTAGCTCCACTCATCGCTTGCGGGGAGGGGCTGGGGGTGGGGTAAAAAGTGCTTACCCCACATACCGATCCACAAACCCTTCCGCGAACGCCACATACCGGTAAACATCCTCAAAAGTCGTCACTATACCAACCGACGCCCGCAGCGCCCCCGTGGTTTTGCCGTCGATAACCTGCAAAAATTGCTCGAATGTCTGGCTTGCTTTGTCCTTGAAACATACCGCTAGTTCGTCTTGGGTGAAACCGAGTGCCGTTTCCCGCGCCCCCGGATTACAATGACAGCCTGCCCGCAGTGAAATGCGTTCTGTATTTGCCATCCGCTCTACAATCGTGCAGTCAATTAACGCGCCATCGGGATCAAAGAAATTCACCTGCACCGTGCCACCGCGCATATGCATGTTGGCTGGCCCATATAACTGAATCACGGGGTTGCCATTGCTGTGGGTGAGCGTTAATAACTGTTCGATCAACCATCCGGTCAGGCACGCGACTCGCGTATGGATCATCTCAATCCCAACCGACTCTATAAACCGTAGTCCCAACTCAACCGCCGGGATGCTCAGATAATTGACTGTCCCATCTTCAAATCCCGCCGCCCCCGGCGTTAGATAATGATCGCTAGTCACCACCGACGAAAACGTGATCGTCCCGCCCGCATACCAGGGACGCACGAACTTTTGCGCCGCAGCTTTGCGTACTAACAGACAGCCTGTGCCTGTCGGGTAGCCAAAAATTTTGTAAAACGAAATGTCCACAAAATCAGGATGCCATTGGCTTAAATCCAGCCGGTTCGTGGGCGCGAAAGCCGCTGCATCCAACAGCACATCCCAGCCGAGCGATTGTGCATAGGCGATCCATTCCAGCGGATGTTGCACCCCCGTAAAATTTGATTGTGCTGGATAAGCGAACAACTTATGTTGCGCTCGTGTCGGCGTATTGAGTTCCTGAATGAGTTGATCGGTATCGACTCGCAAATCGGGCGGCAAAATCGGCACATAGGTCACACTGGCCCCTTTCGCCCGCGCGAATTCCCTAATCCCATTTACCGAGTTGTGGTTGTCAAACGTCAGTAAGTAACGGTCACCCGCCGCAAAGGGATACGATTCGCCCACCAATTTCAGCGCGCCCGTCGCGTTCGGCGTGAAAATCACCATATATTCATCCGCAGATGCCCGAAAATAGTCCAGCACCGCATCCCGCGCCCGCTCGACTAATTCTGTCATCGCCATCGAGGTTAAATTTTTTGAATGGGGATTTCCGAATACCGCGTTGTCGAGCAGCGCTATATGATCGCGCAGTTGCGACTCGGCGTACAACCCGCCGCCCGTATAATCCAGGTAAACCTGCCCTAGCCGATCCAGCCTGGAATATTCAGTCGCCCGTAGTTCATCGAGTTTCCATGTAGACTCAAAAGCCGGGTACGCCCGCTTGAAGGCTTGAAACGCCGAATCCTGTTGTTCTGGGCTAAAATGCACGTCCGCGTGCGCTACGCTGTGAGAGAGCATGGTTGCTGTGCCTTTCCATTCGCCGAACATCCTGAATCGAGTGCCTTAGTCACTGTATCAGGATGCCCGCCGCCTCACACCTCTCTTTAAGAGGGGACTTGCCCAGCCTTTATGCTTTTTTTAAATTGGCTGCTCGAAATGAATTTGTAGACCGCGAAGCTTCTGTAGGGGCGTTACATGTAACGCCCCATAGGCATCAAGTTAAGGAGAAGCGCGCGCCAAAAGCTGAAAAGTAGCA